>NZ_JADHDV010000001.1 GCF_016820515.1 Pseudoxanthomonas beigongshangi
AGTGTCTACAGAACTCTGGCCGGTCCACCGGGACTAGGGGAACTGCACCGAAAGCATGGAGCCATAGTCGTGGTTGCAGGCGGCCTTAGTTGGTAGACAATCTTGACCATCAACGCGGTCGCTTGGTCGGATACACTCATTTCAGTTCTCTGATGCGGGATAGTGAGAAGGGCTGCACAAGTGCGCAGCCCTTGATGAAATCTATTCAGGAACTACTTCTTGCTATGTTGCGGGCCGCCTTCATTGGCTTGACGTTCCTTCGCCTGTTGGTCGCCCTGCTTGGCCTCCTTTTTGTCCGGTTGGGACTGAGGCGCTGACGGCGCGGATTTCTTCTGGTCTTTGTCTTGTGGCTGATGGTTCTGCATTACGTTCTCCTGCTTGGCTTGTATCAATCGTCATATTTACGATGTCGCGCCTGGTTTGTAGGGATAGAAAAAGCTATTGGTACTTGCCGGGATTTCGCAACTGCCCCTTGCCCGGCGGTTTGATGGGGAGACGAACTTCCGTTCGGGGCAGGGCGGCGTTGACCAAGGGGCGAGACACGCGAGGGGCGTGCTTGGCTTTGCCGCGTTTATTGGACTTGTCCATTTCTATTTCCTCACTTTGATTTCCAGCTCTTGCGCCATTTGTCAGGTGGTCCATGCGGATGCCAGCGAGGCGACCCTCCCTCTTTGTCTTGAATGCCCTGCTGTGGTGTTGGTGGCCATCCCGTTCGCTTCGGGTCGGATGCGACATGCGCCAGGAAGGCGGGGGCGATGAGGCCAAGTTTTCGCCGGAGATAGTCCCGGACAGACTTCAGTGCAGCTTTCATAGGGGGTCTCAACTTCCGCTTGCGCGGTCGCTATTCGTGCGGGGCGTCATTCCAGTGATTCGACCCAACAACGCGGCAGGCGTCCCTTCCTGCCGTCCACAGTCCCTTGTGGATTCTCGTCAGTGTTTGATTGGAGCCGGGATGTTGACCTTGTCGATGCCATGGAGGACGCCGTTGGTCGAGGTGATATCGGCTTGGGTAACTTCAGCGCCATCGATGCTGAGTCGGTCACCTGCCAGTTGGATGGGCGCTGGCTGGCCGTTCACGGTCCGTGCGGCCTCCCACTTGCCAACGTCCGCCTTGCTGCGGCGACCATTGACGAGGTGATAGTTAAGTACGGAAGTGAGCTCCGCCTTGTTCTCAGGCTTGAACCATTCTTCCAGCTTGCCAGGAGGCAGTTTGGCGAACGCTTCATCCGTGGGGGCAAAGACCGTGAAGGGGCCAGGCCCGGCAAGGGTATCCTTCAATCCTGACTGATTCACAGCACGGGCGAAGGTCTTGAAGGAACCGTTGGCAGCAGCGGTATCCAGGAGGTTCTTCTCCTGGGGCTTGTTTTCTTGAGTCGTGTTCATGTGTGAGCCTGGGTGTGATTTGCGAATTGCAAATCGAAGATGGCCGAAGCCAAGGCCCCGATTGCCGGGGCGAGAACTCAATGCGGAGAGTGGGTGGAAGTGCGGCGCGGCTTGAGGAGCCGTTGCGGCATTGCGCGGCAACGAACCGAATATAGGCCCATTGGAGTTACCGTGCCGTGAGTGAATGCTACCGTTGGTCTGAGCGCAGGCCATATGGCGGCATGGGTGCTGCGCAGGTGCTATGGTGATTTGCTGCTGGAATACGAGTTACTCGTCTATCTCCAACGTCCGTTTCGTACCGGCCCGTACGACGGCGAGAACGTCATGAAAAGAGATAAAGGGCACCGTGTCGTGAGTACCAACTTCGGCGAGACTATTGCAGCCCGCCAGACATCAGTGGCTGTGGAAAGGGCCGAGAACGAAGGCTGGCCCATCATTCCTATCGCAACGGAAGGGCCATCTTCCGTTGCCCGCTCCGGGGCGGTGCGGTGTGCTGCGAAGCATGTGATAAACCACTTCTGCAACGAATACAGGTTCTGGTCTGGACGGCCTGAGTCCGTACGTCGGGTGGCACACTAGGGCAACATTTGGGGTCGTAAAGACAGGTCAGGTCGTGACGTTCTTGTCGGCGATTGCGCCGGCTGCGCCTTGGATGTGTCGAAAGCGGCGGAGAGAGTCGTCATCGACATTGAGGCCGAGTTGTTGCATTGGGAGCAGGTCATCCAGAGAGGGGGCCTCACCGGCCTTGACCACAATTTTCGGCAGCTACGTCCTACTCTGAAATTCTCCTACGATGCCTACTTGGCTTGGAGAGGGCAGGTTCTGATTGAACTGGAGAGTGTTCTGAAGTGTTCCTATGACCGGCAAGTCGATCCCCGAATGAGGCTTGATTGGTTCTATGCCGAACGGGTGGTGCAGGCCGTATGGCTGCGCCTTGGTGGCGATAGCTGTGTGGAATTCCAGCAAGTAGAGGTAGTGCAGTGAATACGACACAACGTCAGGTACTGGCCTTGCGTATCGGAAAAGGCCAGTCGATTGGATCCAGTGAGTTGCGAACCCTGTGGGCGACTGCATGTTCATCAATAGATGTCAAAGTCACGTGCATGGCTGTTGGTGAGAACATTGAACGCCAGACTTATGGTCTTTGGGGTGGGCTGAATCTCAATCGGCGTAGCGCCGGGATCCGAATGAGAAAGCTCCTTGCGCTGCGGGGGTATCTGTTCACGCTCAGGGACGTCGGACTGTAGGTAGTTCTGGGCGCATTGACGTTTTGCACGCATTCCTCACATCGTGCGTGACGGCCGGATTTCGCTAATGCCTCGCGCCCAACTCACGAGGAATGATGCCTTCACACGCCAGTCGGAACATGGCGTGGTAATAGATGAGCGTCTTATCGTCGGGACCGGCACCCACCAGCAACGGACCCCAGGCTATCTCAATGCGCTGCCAGAGCGCGTCCCCAGTCAGACCATCGTCCTTGATGAGAGGAATCTCGGCCAGGAAGTCCTGCCAAGCTTTTGGGTCGCAGGTGGTCATTGGGTGGTCCGTGCCGGCATCAACCGATGGCTAATTCGGCATTCTACCCAATGAAATTGCACCGATCAGGGATGGCGGTTATGACAATTGCCTTATTGTTGCGCGGAGTTGACGCGAGCATCTCCGGAGCGGTATTGATACGCCACATTTGATGTGTTTCAGGGGACGCGGCGCACCGCTGCGCATTCAGGGAATTCGACCGGCTACGGTTGAAAGGGAAGAGGAAATGAGAGGCTCCATCAGGATTCTGCTCCTGACGATGACGTTCGCCGCGCCGCTGCCTGCCCTCGCGCAGGTCACCATTCCACAGGAATACGAGAAGACCGTCCAGGCCAAGCAGGTCATTGGGGCCTTGGGGATGGATTTGTTCGGCGAGAGCACCAGTTTCTATACGGGCGCCACCAGTTTCAGCGCGCTGGATGTCAGCCTGCCGGGCAACAGCGGACTGCCGATGGAAATCCGTCGGCAATTCGTTGTGGAAAGCCGGGACTCGCTGGATCGCAACCGGCTGTTGACGCGGGACGGCGGGTTCGCCGATTGGGAATTGGATCTGCCGCACCTGCGCGGGGTCTTCGCGTACGGCAAGGGATGGCAGGTGAACGGCACCACGACTGCGGCCAGGAACCAGCGCTGCGCCGGCGGAAACTCGTTTCCGCCCGAACCGCCCATCGCCGATGGCTCTCCCAGCGGATTCTGGGCCGCCGCCGAATACTGGCAAGGCAACCACCTGCACCTGCCAGCGGGCGGCGACCAGGAAATGCTGCTCATCGAGAATCCGACATCACCCCGCCCCAACGACGGCAAGACCTATGTCTGGATTACCGAAAATCTCTGGGCCTTCTCCTGTCTTACCGGTACTGCCAATGGCGTAGCCGGGGATGCCTTCTTGGCGGTGGCTCCGGACGGCACCCGCTATTGGTTCAACTGGGTCGCCAAGCGGGAGGTCGCGGTCATCACCAAGACGGTCGGCGGCCCCATCGATGCCCTCGCCGCGCAGGATGCCAGCGTCATGGCCGCGCCGGGAGGAACAGGGTCCGGCCTGATGCGCGAAGAGGTCCGCTTCCTTCCCACCCGTGTAGAAGACAAGGCGGGCAACTACATCACCTATACCTATGACCCCGCCAAGCCGTGGCGGTTGCTGAGCATGGCCGCCAATGACGGGCGTTCCCTGACCATGACCTACGATGCCGCGGGTCACATCAGCACGGTCACCGATGGCACCCGGACCTGGACTTACACCTATGGCAATGGACTGACGGAAGTCACGCTGCCCGACCAGAGTCGCTGGCAGATTGATTTTGCAGGTCTGCGCGATGCCTTCACAATGCCCTATTCGCCCGGCGGATTGATGTGCTCCGAGTCCGGAGCCAGCACTGTCCAATCCGTGTATACGGGCACCATCACCCATCCCTCTGGTGCCATTGGTACCTTCAGTTTCCAGTCCCGCACCCATGGCCGGTCCTACGTACCCAAGGTATGTGTAAGACCAGGCGGCATCGCGATACTGGACGACTACGCGCAGACGCCCTTTCTCTTCAACACAGTGGGCATCATCCAGAAGAAGATAGAAGGCCCCGGCGTTGCATCCCCTTATATCTGGACCTACAGCTACGGTGCGCCCAACAACAGTTGGGAGGAAAACTGCGCCAGTGGCTGCGTGGCGACGAAAACCGTGGAAGTGACCGGTCCCGACGAATGGAAACGCTACACCTTCGGTAACCGCTACCGCCAGAATGAAGGCCGCTTGTTGAAGACCGAGTCGGGTACCAGCCCGACCAACATCCTGGAAGTGGAAGAAACCGTCTATCAGACCGACCCGACGGGACAGCTCTATCCGGGATATCTCGGTGCTAGCCTCTACACACGCGGCGACTACATGGCGGGCAAGTTGACGCCGGTAAAGACCCGAACCATCAAGCGCCAGGGCACCGGCTTTACCTATACGGCTAACAGCTATGACCAGTACGCGCGCCCGGTCAGCGTCACCAAAAGCAGTGCGCCGGCGCCATGACGAGCTGTGGCGAAGACAGGGCTGAACGACCGGCCTTGGCCGGTTTCGAGAGGGAATCACGCATGAAGCGGACGGTATTGGGAATGGTGCTGGCGTTGCCGTTAGTGGCGCAGGCGCAGAGCTGGAGTCGGACCGAGACCATCACGTACCACGACAACCCGACGGTGTGGGTATTGGGGCAGACGGCCAAGGTGATCTGCGTGGCGCCGGCCGAGTGCACGCCGTCCTGGGCGCCTACGGGAATCGTGATGTCGGAGACGACCTACGACACCCTGGCCCGGCCGGTGACGGTGAAGTCCTTCGGCAAGCTGACGCAGACCCTGACCTACGACACCACCTCCACGGTGGCCAGCGGTCAGCTGGGGACGCTGAAGACGGTCAAAGACGGCAACAACAACGTCACCACCTTCGGCAACTGGAAGCGGGGCATTCCGCAGGCCATCACCCATGCCGACAGTACGAGCCAGTCGGCGGTGGTGGATGACCGGGGCTGGATTGACTCGGTCACCGACGAGAACGGCTACAAGACCTGCTACACCTACGACACCATGGGGCGGCTGGCGAGCATTACGTACCCCTCGGAGAGCGCGGCCAATGCCTGCGACACGACCGAGGCGAGCTGGAAGAAGACCCTGCTGACGTTCCAGCCGGTGGCGGTGGTCGAGTATGGCATTCCGGTCGGCCACTGGCGGCAGACGGTGAGCACCGGGGCGGGGCAGAAGATTACGTACTACGACGCCTTGTGGCGGCCGCTGGTGACCAAGGAGCTGGATGCCACCAATGGCACGGCCGAGACGTTGACCAAGCGGTTCCAGCGCTTTGCCTACGACGCCGAGGGACGCACCACCTTTGCCTCCTACCCCGGCACCACCGATGCGCTGACCAAGGGCACCTGGACCGAGTACGACGCGCTGGGCCGAGTGACCTCGGTGAGCCAGGACAGCGAACTGGCGGCGCCGAGCAACCTGCTGACCACGACCACGCAATACCTCACCGGTTTCAAGACCCTGGTCACCAGCCCCAAGGGTCAGGTCACCACCACCAGCTACCAGACCTACGACCAACCCAGTTACGACTGGCCGGTGGCCATCACCCACCCGGAAGGCACCTACACCGACATCAGCCGGGACGTGTACGGCAAGGTGCTGACCATCACCCGGCGCAATGCCGGCAACACCGCCTGGCAGCGCCGCTACTACGTCTACAACGCCGCCCAGGAGCTGTGCAAAAGCACCGAGACCGAGACCGGCACCACGGCGTATGGCTACGACGGTGCAGGCAACCTGAGCTGGAGTGCGGCGGGTCTGAGCTGGTCGCCGCCGGGGCCGTGCGAGCACACCAAGGAAGGCGTGGTGGCGCGCCGGGTGGACCGCACCTATGACGCACGCAATCGGGTCAAGACACTAGTGTTCCCGGATGGACGCGGCAACACCACCAACACCTATGCCCCGGATGGTCAATTGGCCAGCACAGCCGTGGACAATGACGGCACCAACGTGGTCACCACCACGTACAGCTACAACCGCCGTCGCCTGCCCACCAGCGAACGGATGCAATGGGGAAGTATCGATTGGTCCATCGGCTATACCTATAACGCATTGGGGCACTTGGCCAGTCAGACCTACCCGAATACCGGGACAGTCACTTATGCGCCGAATGGTCTGGGACAGCCGACGCAAGCCGGCACTTATGCGACGGGAGTGACCTACCACCCTAACGGGGCGGTGAAGAACTTCACCTACGGCAATGGCATGGTCTACACCATGGCCCAGAATGCCCGCGGCCTGCCGACATGGAGCGTGGACTGCCTGATTGCCGGAGACTGCACCTTGTCCAATCGGCGCAAGTACCTGGCGTATACCTACGACGGCAATGGCAACGTGGCGACCATCACCGACCATGTCAACGGCCGCCAGACCCGGGCAATGACCTACGACGGCCTGGACCGGCTGACCCAGGCCACCGGCCCGAGCTTTGGTACCGCCACATACGGGTACAACGCTCTGGACAACATGACCACGCTAAAGGTCACCGCTGGTAGCAATATTCGGGACCATACCTATAACTACGACACAGGCAACCGGCTAATCAGCGTTACCAATACCGTCGGCGGTGCCACGGTGGTTGGTCTGAGCTATGACGCCCAAGGCAACCTGGCAAACCAGAACGGCCGGGTATTCAACTTCGACTATGGCAATCGACTGCGCGGCGTGAACGGTGTGGCCAGCTATGTCTACGATGGCCATGGCCGACGGGTGCGGGACTACACCACGGCCAGCAAGTACAGCCTGTACAGCCAGAGCGGGCAACTGGTGTTCGACAATGATGGCCGTGCCGGAAAGTCCAGCCAGTATGTATATCTGGGCACCAGTCTGGTGGCGGTGCGGGAGGTGGCCGGCAGTGTGACGACGGTGAAGTACCAGCACACCGATGCGCTGGGTACGCCCGTCGCAGTCACGGATGCAGCCAAGGCCATTGTTCAGACCAGCGAGTACGAACCCTATGGACAACTGGTCAACCGGCCGCTGACGGACGGGCCGGGCTTCACCGGGCATGTGCAGGATGCGGCCACCGGGCTGACCTACATGCAGCAGCGGTATTACGATCCGCTCATCGGGCGGTTCCTGTCGGTCGACCCGGTGACGGCGTATGAGAAGCCTGTAACTAACTTCTGCCGTTACTGCTATGCCAGAAACAACCCATATAGATTTACCGATCCGGATGGTAGAGATACCGTTGGCGAAATGATTGACCAAGAAGCCTCTGCTGCTGCGCAACGGGGAGACAACTTGGCCACGTACGGATGGGCGTTTACGGCAGCAGCGTGGAACATTCTAGGGGCGGAAGGTGTTAGCCAGATTACCGACAAGGGACTATCTGGGACTGGAAACGGGAGCAAGGCAGGTGCTGCCGTAGAACTGGCCTCAGTGCTTCCAGTTGTTAAGGCTGCACGGGCAGTCGCCACACCCGTAAAATCGCTAATCAAGGCAGATTCGTTCTTAGTGAAAGCTGCTGAGTCTGCTGGAAAATCGGTTCAGAAATCTTTGGATGGACTGGTTTCTCAATTGTCCAAGGGGAACATGAACCCAGGCATCGGCACCAAACACTTATTTTCTGGGATCTTCGAGGCCAGAGCCCGCGATGGTGCCCGGGTCTACTTTCGCCAAACCGAGGGCGGTGGGATTGAAGTTGTGGCGAAGAGCTCAAAGCAGAACCAAGAGCAAGTTATCGGACGCCTCAAGGATATGTATGAAAAGTAGTGTCTATCCAATTGAGATTCGAATCCATCACGAAGTAGACGATGTTTTGAATGACAACGTAGATGCGGAGGTAGTGCTTTCAAATGGTGAAAGTAGAACGGTTACGTTCTTTACTCTCAGGAACATAGAGCAAGTGCTTAGTCGCTATAAGGAGTCTGGCGAATGCTTGTTTGGTAAGTATTTTTGGGCGAAGGATCTGATTATAGTTGAGAGTCTCGATTTTGAAGTCATCCGAAAGGTGGTGTGGGACCTTGTTGAGAGCGGTGAGTATGAAGGAGCGCTTGGTAGAAAGTAGTGTCGAGTGACTTGTTCAGTTGACAGGGCTGACCTACCTTTCTGTGGTACGCCCCCGCTTTCGTAGACGGTTAGGGGCTTTGTTTTGAGTTAACCGCCTCAAACATCATTGGGGCAAGGCCTCCCAGATGTCCATGGCGGCGCTGTCGATTGTAAAAAACCTCGATGTAATCGAACACGTCGCTACGCGCTTCTTCGCGACTGCTATAGACCCTGCCGCGTACGCGCTCCTTCTTCAAGCTGCTGAAGAACGACTCAGCGACTGAGTTGTCCCAGCAGTTGCCACGACGACTCATGCTGACTTCCAAGCCGTGCTCGCGGCAAAAGCGACGCCAGTCGTCACTGCCGTATTGCACGCCCTGGCCGGAGTGGATGACGACCTCCGATGTGGGTCGACGACGCCAGATAGCCATCAGCAAAGCATCCATCGCCAGTTCACGTGCCAAGCTGGATTTCATCGACCAGCCAATGACGGCACGCGAATAGAGATCGATCACCACGGCCAGATACAGCCAGCCTTCGGCGGTGCGCAGGTAGGTGATGTCCACCACCCACTTGGTGTTGGGTTCGTTGGCGGTGAAGTCACGGGCCAGATGATTGCGCACGAAGGACGGACGCACGCCCGAAGGCTTGTGCCGCCAGCGTCGGCGCTGCGGCACGCCTGCCAGTCCGTCAGCTGTCATCAACCGAGCAACCCGGTTGAGGCTGTCGGTCTCGCCCTCGTAACCCAACACCTCGTGCATGCGCGGCGCACCCATGACGCCATCGCTGGCAGCATGGTGGTCGCGGATCTTCCCCAGCAATCGCGCGTTGTCACGTGCACGCGTGCTGGGCTGGCGCAGGCACCAGTCGTGGAACCCGCTGGACGACACCTTCAGGCACCGGCACATCAGCCGGACTGGGTACTGGCCGCGGTGGCGCCGGATCGCCTCGTACCTCAAGACGATTCCTTGGCGAAGAACGCCGCCGCATCGCGCAAAAAATCGCGCTCCTTCGTCACCCGGGCCAACTGTCGCTTGAGCGCCAGGATTTCCTGGTCCCGAGCCACTCCTGCGCCGACAAAGGACTTCTTGCCGCGGACGTCCAACTCCCGGCGCCAGCGGAATAACAGGTTGGCACCTACGCCCAGGTCCTGGGCAATCTGACTGACGTTTCCTGCCCCATGATGAGGCTTCTTTGAAGTGTCCGTGTTAGCGGGGTAAAACCCGGAACACCCCGAGGGCGCCCTATATAGTTCCGGGCCATGGACTGAATAGCACGCCCGTCGCGCCGCTACTGCTGTCTTCACTCCAAAAGCACTAGAACTGAGGCCTACTCAAGAACCCCAAGATCTAAAATGGGAGTACTACGAGATGCAGCACCCCACGCCTTCCAAGAGCGAACAGAATAATGGAAGGGAAGATATAGGCGACGAACATGCTGTTGAAGTGCTTGCTTGCCTGATTTCTATCGTTCGTGCGGTTCAGGAGCAGCCTGGAGTAGACGGCGCCAAGCTTCTATCGGGAATTCTCCGGAATCTTGAGTCGGAGCCCGACACAACCCCGGATGCCAAGTCTATAGTTGGCCCCTTCCGGCAGGCGATTCGGGTCCTGTCATCCTAGCGTCGTTTTCATTTCGACGTCCCAAGCTATTTGGCTAGTGAGGATAAATGGACACCGAGAAAGACATGAACTCGCTCGCGGCCCACAAGGGTCTGTTGCTGGGCATGGTCTTTGGTACGGCGGTGGGCGCCTTCTTTGACCGCCCCGTAATCGGAATCGCGCTTGGCGCGGCCATCGGTTATCTGTACGACGCCGGGTACTTCAAGTCGAAGAGGCCTGCTTCGACGGCGGAGGGCGACGCCGCGTCCCAGAGTCCCAGTGAGGATGACGTTCCGCGCTAGCAGGTCCACGATGTTCTCGCTCCTTTGGTTCGGAGCGTCGGATATAAGCTACTGAGTGGAATGATGGAGGCGCCACATTACTCTCAATGCCTCACGCCCCATTCGCGAGGAATGATGCCCTCGCATGCCAGCCGGAACATGGCGTGGTGATAGATGAGCGTCTTATCGTCGGGACAGGCCCCCACGAGCAATGGACGCCAAGCCCTCTCAATGCGCTGCCAGAGCGCATCTCCAGTCAGACCGTCATCCTTGATGAGGGGAATCTCGGCCAGGAAGTCCTGCCAAGCTTTCGGGTCACAAATAGTCATGGTGGGACTACAACGCTATCAGTCTCGAATACTGCGAGGGTCTGCTAAGGCTTTCATTGGCGGGCGCCAGCTAAAACGCCGTAGCCTGAACATATGTCCGAGCCGAGGCCTCCAGCCTGGATGCTGGTGCATGGTGCCAAACAAGAAACAGGTGCATCCATCCGCCGTTATCGGCTTTCATGATTCAAGGGGGCGGCGTCTACTCCTGACAATGATAGGGGGCGACTTGTCGAGTCGCATGCGCTGGAATAGGATGCATTTTAATGATGGGGGACGGTCTTGGGGCGTAATCGGCCGCCCGTAGGCCGCATGTTTTCCTGAGTGCGCAGCATTCCGACGCAGGGGTAGGGATGGGGATTTTGAAGTGTCGTAGTGGCAGCGTGGGGGTGTTCGGCGTCTTTTTCCTGATGGTGCTTCCGCAGATGGCGGCTGCCCAGGCGCCGAAGGAAACACACGAGGAATACGCCAAGCAGATCAAGACCGCCGAAGCCATCGGCGCGCTGGGCAGTGATTTGTTCGGCGAACAGGTCAATCTTTATACCGGCAGCCTGTCCTTCACCGTCACCGACGTCAGCCTGCGCGGGAACAACGCGCTGCCGGTGGAAGTCCGCCGCAGCTTCAAGGTCGAGTCGCGCGACAGCCTGTATTCGCTGGGCGCCTTCGGCGACTGGGAACTCGACATTCCCTACTTGTACGGCACGTTCGCCCGCAAGACGCTGTCCAGCGAGGTGGGCTGGCAGGTACGCACACTCACGCCCAACGCGCGTTGCTCGGTCAACGTCAATACCGCCATGCCACCGGATGCCGAAGCCTCCGGATCTGGTTCGGGTAACTACTTCGAGGCCGAGGAGTTCTGGGCCGGCAACTCCCTGCATCTCCCGGATGGCGGCGACCAGGAAATGCTGCTGGTGGCGTCGGAAAACCCCAATAAGCCGGCCGACGGGATGACCTATTACTGGACGACTTCCGGCCACTGGTTTTTCTCCTGTCTGGCCAATACGGCCAATGGCATCAGCGGCGAAGCCTTCCTGGCGCGCGGTCCGGACGGCACGACATACCGGTTCGACTACCCGGTAAAGCGCACCGCGCCCAGTCTCATGAGACGCATCTACAGCGCGACGGAGGGATTCTCCGCAAGCGCGGCCGCGCCCCCGGCCGACGGAATCATCGTCCAGCCGATGGCCGCCAACGAACTGATTCTGAATCGGCAGGAAGTCCGCATCCTGCCCACCCGGGTGACCGACCGCTTCGGCAACTGGGTCGACTACACCTATGACGCCACGGTGGCGGGACGCTTGAACCGCATCAGCTCCAGCGATGGCCGCCAGATTGACCTGACCTACAACGCGAACGGCCAGATTGCGACGGTCACGGCCGGCACGCGGACCTGGACGTACGCCTACGCCACCGATACCACCGGCACGGCGCTCACCACGGTGACGCTGCCGGACAATGGCCGCTGGAGTTACAGCCTGGCGGGGCTGCGGACCATCTACGTGACCTACCTCCCGGACACGACCACTTGCGAGTCCGCCGGCGATATGGGCGGTTCCGGCGGTACCGGCACCCTGACACACCCCTCGGGGGCCAGTGGCAGCTTCACCGTCAACTGGGTGCGGCACGGACGTTCCTACGTGCCCAATGGCTGCGTCATGGGCGGTGGCGGCCGGGTGCGCTACGCCATCATTCCGCAGACCTTCGACACGCCCAGCCTGACCAGCAAGCAAATCAGCGGCCCCGGCATCGCCACCGCCAACTGGACGTATGCCTACAGTGCCCCGACCGGCAGCTGGTTGCAGAACTGTCCCGCGCCCACCAGTTGCGTGCGCACCAAGACCGTGACGGTCAATGGTCCCGGGGAATGGTTGCGCTACACCTTCGGTACCAAGATGTTCGAGGACGAGGGCAAGCTGCTGAAGACCGAGCGCGGCGGAAGTGCATCCGCCCTCCTGCGCACGGACGAGACGACCTACCAGCTCAATGCCACGGGCATGGCGTACCCCCCTTTGCTGGGGCGCAGCCCCAACGGGCGCGGCGACGGCATGTCCCAGTACCACGCACCGCAGCGCAAGGTCGTGACCACGCAACAGGGCACGGTATTCACCTGGCAGGTGGATGCCACCTGTGGCGGCAACGGGACGACCTTGTGCTTCGACACGTTCGCGCGTCCCACCAGGGTGACCAGGAGCAGCGCGCCGTCACCGTGACGGGACAGGCATCCAGGAATCAATGATCGGCACTGACCGGTCCAGACGGGGAACACGCATGAAGCGGACAGGGAAGCAGGGGATGAAGCGGACGGTATTGAGCGTGCTGGTGGCCTTGCCCCTGGCGGCCCAGGCGCAGAGCTACAGCAAGACCGAGACCATCGAGTACCACGATGACACCACGTTGTGGGTGCTGGGCCAGGTCAAGCGGACCACGACCAACGGCGTGGAGACGAGCCGGACCGATTATGGCTGGAAAGCGCTGCCGTGGAAGACGTATGCGTTCGGCAAGCTGCAGCAGACCTATGCCTACGACAACACTTCGGCAGTGAATACGGGCCAATTGGGCACGCTGAAGACGGTGACGGACGGCAACAACAACGTCACCACGTTCGGGAGCTGGAAGCGGGGCATTCCCCAGAGCATCGGCTACGCCGATGGCAGCACCCAGTCGGCGGTGGTGAACAATAACGGCTGGATTGACTCGGTCACCGACGAGAACGGCTACAAGACCTGCTACACCTACGACACGATGGGGCGGTTGGCGAGCGTTACCCCACCGTCGGAAACCGCGGCCAATGCCTGCGACACCGGTGAGGCCAACTGGAAGAAGACCCTGCTGAGCTTCCAGCCGGTGGCGGCGGCCGAGTACGGCATTCCGGCCGGGCACTGGCGGCAGACGGTGAGCACCGGGACCGGGCAGAAGATTTCCTACTTCGATGCCCTATGGCGGCCCTTGGTGGTACGCGAGTACGACGCAGCCAACGTGACGGGCTCCCAGCGTTTCAACCGGTTCGCCTACGACGCCGAGGGTCGGGTGACGTTCGCCTCCTACCCGGGCACGACCGATGCACTGACCACCGGCACTTGGACCGACTACGACGCCCTGGGCCGGGTGACGTCGGTGAGCCAGGACAGCGAGCAGGGACTGCTGACCACCACCACCCAGTACCTCGGCGATGCGACCAGCGCTTACGTGCGCACGGTCAGCCCGCGCGGCGTGGTGACGGTGACCCGGCACCAGGCCTTTGACCAGCCCAGCTACGACACCCCGGTACTCATCGACCAGGGCCAGAACCTGGCCGAGCGGGTGGGCATCGACATCACCCGCGACGTGTTCGGCAAGGTACTGTCCATCCGCAAGCGCAACCCGGCCGGCACGCTGGCAGTGACCCGCAGCTATGCCTATAACGCCAACCAGGAGTTGTGCCGTTCGGTGGAACCGGAGACCGGGGCCACCTTGATGGGCTACGACGGGGCGGGCAACCTGGCCTGGAGCGCGGCGGGGCTGCCCGCGACCACGGCCTGCGAGGCCAACGGCACCAGTGGCCCCGTGGTGCTGCGCAAGGCGTCACGCACCTATGACGCCCGCAACCGGGTCAAGACGCTGGTCTTCCCGGACGGGCGGGGCAACACGACCAATACCTACACGCCGGACGGCCTGCTGGCCACTACGGTGGTGGACAACGACGGCACCAACGTCGTGACCACCGGCTACACCTACAACCGCCGCCGCCTGTTGACGCTGGAACGGATGACCTGGGGGAGCGTGAACTGGCCGCTGGGCTACGGCTACAACGCGCTGGGGCACGTGAGCTGGCAAAGCTATCCCGATGCGGTGTCCTTGGTGAACTACGCACCCAATGCGCTGGGCCAACCGACTTCGGTCATTGACCAGGCCGGCAACGTCTACGCCAGCGGCATTCAATACCATCCCAATGGCGGAATGAAGCAGTTCAGCTACGGCAATGGCATCGTCCACACGATGACCCAGAACGCCCGGCAGCTGCCGGCGCGCAGCACCGACAGCAACGGGGTGCTGGACCTGGGCTATGCCTACGACAAGCACGCCAACGTCACCGGCATCACCGACTACACGACCGGGGCCCGCCAGAGCCGTTCCATGATTTACAACGGTCTGGACCAACTGGTCCAGACCACTGGCGTCAGTTTCGGTACGGCCAACTACAGTTACAACGTGCTGGACAACCTGACCTCGCTGAAGGTGACCGGTGGCAGCCACGCCCGCGACCACACCTACCATTACGACGCCAGAAATCTGCTGACCAGTGTGACCAACACGGTGGGCGGCGCCACGGTGGTGGGCATGGACTACGACCCGCAGGGCAACCTGAGCAACAAGAACGGGCAGGGCTATACCTTCGACCTCGGCAACCGCCTGCGCACGGCTGACAACCTGGTCAGTTATGTCTATGACGGCCACGGTCGGCGCGTAAGGGATGTCACGGCGGCCGGCAGCAAGTACAGCTTGTACAACCAGGCCGGACAGTTGATGTATGCCAGCGACGTACGGCAGAGCAGGCAGACCTATTACATTTCGCTGAACGGAAGCCTGTTGGCCACCCGCGAGAAGAACACCGCCACCGGTGCCGTGGTGAGCCGGTTCCAGCACACCGATGCGCTGGGCACGCCCATCGCGGTGACGGATGCAGCCAAGGCCATCGTTGAGACCAGCGAGTACGAGCCTTATGGGCCCCTGGTCAACCGGGCGTTGACGGACGGGCCCGGCTTCACCGGGCATGTGCAGGATGCGGCCACCGGGCTGACCTACATGCAGCAGCGGTATTACGACCCGGTCATCGGTCGGTTCCTGTCGGTGGACCCGGTGACGGCGTATTCCAAGGGAACAGATTTTTTTAACCGATATAAGTACGCGAACAATAACCCGTACAAGTTTACGGACCCGGATGGACGGGAAGTGGTTTACGCGTATGGAGAAGGTATATCGGCTTCAGACGGAAGGAGATTCATGATATCTGTGGCGGGTTTCTCTGAAACTGCACATAGTGAAATGAGGCAGCTTGAGGAGTCAGGGAAGATGTACACCGTTCTCATCGATAACAATGTACAGCCTGGTTACGATCCGAATACACGTACAGTGAGGCTAAATCCTTCTTATGGATTTCGTATTAAATCGACGGGTCAAGTGCAATCACCAAAAGTGAATAGTGGGCATGAAATTACTCATGCTGCTGAGCACGATCGTGTAGGAGATAAAGCATTTGGGGCGGCGCTAAAGAGACCGACAAACTCTGATGGCACGAAGGGGGTTAGTCCAGAGGAGAAGCGCGCGACCAACGTAGAGAGAAAGATTGGCGAAGAACTCGGTGAACCTACGCGGAAAGATTATAAGGATGCCGGAGATATGGTGAAGTGCAATCCGAAGGCGACTACTGGGTGTTAGAAACCATGAGAGCAATCTTGTCCGGCTGTTTACTAATCTTTATTGTGAGTTGCTCGCGTGAAAGTGAATCGGACGCGTCTGCGGAGGGGAGGGCTGCTGTTACGGGTAGTTTTAGCTCGGAGGCATGCCTTCCATCGGCTCCGACTTATGAAACAGTGTCTATTGCCGAACTGATTGCAAGTCCAGATAAATTTGACGGCAGGTCCATTGTCGTAACAGGATACTACTATTCTGGATTCGAGCTTAGTGCGCTATATCCAAGTAGGCGTAATCCGGAGAATTCGGAGACAGATGATGGCCTATGGATATACGGGTTGTCGCCATTTCTAGACCTTGATGGACGGCACATCGCTGTATCGGGGATCTTTAATAGCAAGGAAAAGGGCCATCTTGGGCAGTGGCCAGGATCGGTGTGTGTCTCAGCAGTTCCTTCAGTCCTGCAACCGGAGTAACGGCCTAGTGGCCCAGAGAGAAGATTGCTGTAGCGTTCTTTAGCCGCTGTTCGTGTTTCTTTGAAATTCTCCGCTCGCAAGTACGGTGAGTTCCTGCTGGCGCAGATAGGATAAAATAAAGCGCTTTGTAGATGAGTTGCCCGATGCAAAAGCACTTGCTGAGGAGTTCTCTTGGACCTTTGGTGGTGAACTGCATTATTCTCGAATAAAGCCATTCGCAAGGGCAGACTAGGCGTCGCCGTGAGGTGAATTCGCGAGTACGCGAATGGAGAGCGTTGCGCATACGTCTGATTGCCGTGTAGGGTCATGACAGACGCGCCTTCCGGGTGCCGGTGCGTGAATGCAGTGGAGTGGTGATTGCATAACGCGGGCGCTAGCAGTCCGCGTTTTTGTTGCGTGTCGTTGGCCGAGTCGGCGTTCGGTTTGCCGGAGTGCCAGCGGAGCTGGTTGAGGATGTGGCTGGCTTCGTGGGTGAGGCTGGCGAAGCAGCGATTCACGAGCCGAAAAGCGTAGTACACGATGACTTCCTGGTTCGTGCCTGTAGCGTGACCCAATCATTGACCTCCGAGGTTAGCCAGCGACTGCTCCGGCCGACCTTGATCGGCGCCGGGAATCGACCCGTCTGTACCCAGGCGTGGATGGTCGACCTGCAAACCCCGAGGCGACGGGCCACTGAGAGGACATTCTCGAGGGTAAGCGAGGGGGCAGGCTTTTCCATTGGTTCCGCTTCGTGACAGCACGGTCTTTGTGCTGTGGTCAGTCTGCAACCCCACCGCGGCGCCCATAAGTGGGGTTGAGGGGTGTTTCGTTTCTTCCCAGATTTGTTTGAGCTTCACTCCCCAAACGAGCCACATGCCGATTGGAGGCGTGGAGGTGTCCCCATGAAAGAGGCCAGGGTCTGCTGACGCTACCGGGATGGGCTCTGACCAGCGAGCTTCTCTCTCGCGGCAATTCTTTCGACCAGCGTATTTATCGCCGTCTCCATGGCGCGCGCAGTATGGTCGCCGCTCTGGTTGGTGATGACGAATATGCCGAGGTCGTACTTCGGCACGATGTAGATGTAGCACTGCGATCGGGGCACGCCACCATGATGAGCGTAGTAAACACCCTTCAAGCGGTCACCGCTGACGATGTTCCAGAAGTAGCCGATGCTGAACTCGGAATCGAACTTGACGAGGGTTCGATGCGACTCCGTTACGACGGGCCCACCGGCCAACTGGAACTTGAGGTATTTCATCATTTCCGGAACCGTCGCCTTTACGTTTCCGGATGCGCCCCAAGGCAATTGCGGCATCGGCGTGGTCGGTACGGCGTTGTCGCTATGATAGCCAACCGCAAGCCGGGTCGCCTCGGTGTCGCCCAGCCTAATTCTGAGGCCGGTCATCGCCGCGGAATCGCGAAAGAATCCGCGTAGCAGCGACTCGTAGTCGCTCTTGTAAACCGTCTCCAGAATATGCGCCGTCAGTTCGGTTCCTGTACTGGAGTAGGCGTAGTCCTTCCCTGGCGCCTGGCGAATCTCGACAGCGTGCAGATCCCTGAAGAAATCGGCTTGGCCGTAGTGCGCGTAGATGGCATTGAGTTCGCCGGGCGTGCGCAGGTCGGTGAAATCCGCGAGCACCGTGTTCGCGCGCTCCGGCAACATGTTCGGCAGGCCGCTCGTATGCGACAGCAGGTGACGGATGCGAATGGGAGCGCCTCGGTACTCCAGGTTCGGATAGTCCCCCTGCAGATACATCCGGACGTCATCGTCCAGGCTCACCTTGCGCTCCAGGACTGCACTCGCCATCAGGGTCCCCGCCAGGGTCTTGCTCAACGAACCGATTTCGTAGAGGGTCTCATCGGTCGGAGGGTTTGACTTCCCGGTTTCCATGTCGCCGCGATGACGGATGAATTCCGTGCCCCGATACGTGACGCCGATCGAGGTCGAGTGGAGCAGTGGCTGCTCGATCAGCGTTGCGGCGACCTCATTGATGTCGGTCCCCAGATCTTTCGCTGGCGCAGGCTTGTCCGTGCAGCCCGCGGCCAAGAGCGCGGTGGACAATACGACATGGTTAAGCCACCACCGGTTTCGAAACATCGTCGAAATCGCTTGCATGCGTCAGGTTTGGAAGGGGAATGTGAAAGGGTCCCAAGATAGCCGATTGCCGGGGCACATACCTGCGTCTGTTCTCGCGGTTGCGCTTTGTTCGAACGCAGTCCTCACGAGTGCGGGAGTGGGGCCGGGGCCCAAATCCCACTATAGGGTGGGATTTGGCCTCTCGCCACACTGGGAGTGGGACTGGCCTTGAAGCGGAGCCTGTCGCGCCACCCCTCGTAGCCTTCCTTTAGTGGGATTGGGTCCAGCCCCACGTAAAGTAGATAGGTGGGGGAAGGAAAAAATCAGGCCCGTGCTTAGAATGCAGCAGGCTAGCCTGGATGTGCTGGACGAATGCTCAACGACCTCGAACGCAAACGCGCTGAACGGACTCTGGTGCCTCTTCTAAGGCCTAGGCTGAGTTCGCACGTCAAAGATGGGGGCAGGATTGCATATCGCTTCTCTGACCACTGGATCGAGTTGTTTTCGGTTAGGCCGGCATGGGATGACCCGAGCGAACTTATCGAGTTGCCGATCGCGAAGTTCCGATACATCCGGGTTAGAGAGGAGTGGAGTCTGTTCTGGAATCGCCAGAGCGGTAAGTGGCGGGCTTACCAACCGCTGCCCACGGCCGAGCGTTTGGAGACGTTGGTGGACGAGGTATTGGCAGATCCGCATTGCTGCTTCTGGGGTTAGCCAGATGAGATGGCTCAGGTGGCCAGAGAGTGCCTAGCTGTTCTCATGTAGGCACCCGTGTTCCAGAGCGCCACCGTTCTATCGAGCTCGCGCAGGGACCACCCCATCGCATACTCATCGGAACCGGCATGCAGACGCTGTATGGAAGATGCCATGAGCAGCCCGTCACGACCGGTGAGCCCTGCAAGATGGAACTGCAGGGACTTGGCGTAATCGGCGAGTGACAGCGAGTAATCGCCGGCCGGCTCGAAGATGGCGCCCAGTGCCCAGCCGTCCCCGGGGCCTGCGGCTCGACAGCATTCTGGTAGGTCGCCATGCCGAAGAATGCGGGCTTCGGTTTGTGCCCCCATGGTTGGGCGCTGTCGCCACGTGCAGGCAAGCCGTACGTCAGGCTTATTCCCAGGGCCGGGCTAGTCTGCGGCAAGCAAATTACGAACGGGCACCAAACGGGCACCAAATCTTGGTCGCGACCAAAGAAAAAGGGCCTGCATTTCTGCAAGCCCTTGAAAAATATGGTGGCCGGGGAGGGAATCGAACCCCCGACACAGGGATTTTCAATCCCTTGCTCTACCAACTGAGCTACCCGGCCAGGTTTTATCGCTTTGCGGCTACGTGGCCGGTGCGAGCCGCGCATGATACGGGAAGGGCGGGCGGACTGGCAAGCCGGACGATGGCTGAACGTGCCAGGGACGCGCCCGCGCCGGCGGTCGGCGGCTGGTGCATGATGCTGCCGGGAAGAGAAAAAACGTCGACCCGACCGGGAGTTACGCCATGAAACGTCTGTTCCTGCTGTGTGCCCTGGCCGCGCTCAGCGCGTGCGCCACCACCAAGATGAGTTCCACCGAACGCCTTGCCCTGTATCGCGAGCATGCCGCCGCGCCGGTCAAGGATTTCAGCTATTTCGGCAGCCTCAACGGCTGGCAGCCGCTGGGTGATTCCGCGCTGGCCGTCTGGACCAAACCCAATGAAGCCTACCTGCTGGATCTGGCCGGTCCCTGTCCGGATCTGGAGTTTGCGCCGGCCATCAGCATCAGCAGCATGATGGGGCGGGTGACCAACTTCGACCGCGTGCGCCCGCTGGGAGGCGGTAGAGGGATGATGCGGATGTCCTGCCGGATCAAGACCATCAGCCCGCTGGACCTGAAGTCGCTGAAGGCGGCAGAGAAGGAAATGCGCGAGGCCAAGATCGAGGCGCGCCAGGAAGGCGAGCCGGCCAACTAGTCGGCCATTGGTCCGGTCCACGAAAAAGGCGGGGATATCCCCGCCTTTTTTCATGCTTCCGGCACGTAGCCGGCCGGTTTGTCGGCGCCGCCGCCGAACAGGAACTTCTCCAGTTCCGCTTCCAGGAAGGCGCGGTGTTTCGGGTCGCGCGGCGACAGCCGGTTCTCGTTGATCAGCATGGTCTGGTGGGCGAGCCAGGCCGCCCAGGCCACCTTGCCGATGTGGGCGAACACGCGCTTGCCGAGTTCGCCGGGGTAGGGCACGAAATCCAGGCCCTCGGTTTCGCGCTTTTCGTATTCGCAGTAAACGGTGCGTGCCATGTAGGTGTGTGGATGTATCTTCGTCGTCGTGGGCGACAGGATAGCCGGTTCCCGCCGTAATGACGGTCGGAACGCGGGTTCAGACCGTGGTCAGCAGCTTGCGGATCGGTGCCGGCAGGCCGATCCGGGCCAATTCGTCACGTGCCACCCAGCGCAGATCGGCACCGTCGCGTACCGCCGCCCGTGGTGCGAGTCCGCGCCAGCGCAGCGGATGCATGCGCAGGCGATAGTGGCTGAACACATGCGGCAGTTCCGGCAGAGCCTCGGCGCGGTCGTAGTCGCCCTGCAGATGGGCATCGAACCAGTGCCGCGCTGCATCGTGATCGTCCGCCTCGGGCAGTGACCACAGCGAAGCCCAGATGCCCGTCGGGGGGCGCCGTTGCAGCAATACCTGGCCGTCGTCGTTTTCGGCCAGCAGCATGATCGCGATGCGTTCGGGCAGCGGCTTGCCGGGTTTGGAGGTCGGCAGTTCGTCGACCTGTCCGTCGCGCAGTGCCACGCAGTCCACGTGCACCGGGCAGAGCATGCAGGCGGGATCGTGGCGCGTGCACAGGGTGGCGCCCAGATCCATTTGTGCCTGGGTGTAGTCGGCCATGCGGCCTGCCGGCAGATGGGCGGCGGCGAATTGCCACAGCTGCTTTTCCACCGCGGGGGTCCCCGGCCAGCCGGTGACGCCGTGGTAGCGCGAGAGCACGCGTTTGACGTTGCCGTCCAGGATCGGGAAGCGGTCGCCCCAGGCCTGCGAGAGGATCGCGCCGGCGGTGCTGCGGCCGATGCCGGGCAGCGCGAGCAGGGCGTCGAAATCGCGCGGCAGGTCGCCGCCGTGCTGCTCCACACAGATGCGCGCGGCCGCGTGCAGGTTGCGGGCGCGGGCGTAGTAGCCCAGGCCGGACCACTGCGCCAGCACTTCATCGAGCGTGGCGGTGCCCAGATCCTTCAGGGTCGGAAAGGCTTCCAGGAAGCGGGCGAAGTAGGGAATCACCGTCTTCACCTGAGTTTGCTGGAGCATGATTTCCGACAGCCATACGCGGTAGGGCGTCCGTGGATGCAACCAGGGCAGGTCGTGGCGGCCGGACTGGTCGAACCAGGCCAGCAGGTGGTCGGCGAAACGGTCTTCGGTGGTGCTGGTCATGGCGCGGATTCGGGGGCGGGCAGGGCCGGATCGTCCAACTGCAGATCCACGCCTTCCAGGGTGGCGCCGGACACTTCCAGGCGGGGGGCGGTGAAGCGGCCGCTCAGCGGCGGCAGCGGCGAGCCACCACCGGCCTGCAGCGCATGCAGCCAGTCCATGACTTCGAACAGCCGGAAGCGGGCGTCGAAGCGGGCGTCTTCGCGTTGCAGGCGCAGGTGCGCGATGTCCGCCAGGTCGGTGGTGCCGCGATAGGCCAGTGCGAAGGGAAGTGAGGAGGTCGAGCGTCCCAGCGGCGGCGGCAACGCCGGCCATGCGTCCGGCCAGCCCGCCAATCGTCCGCGCCAGTCGAGCAGCAGGCCGTCTTCCAGGCCGAGTTCACCGGCGGCGTCCAGCGAGGGCATGGCCCCTTGCCCGCGCAGGGCGAACGCGGCCGGGCGCAGGCGCAGACCACCGGCGAATTCCAGTGGTCCGGCCACGCCAAGCGCGAACGGCTGCCGGGTCGCGCCCGCGAGGTAGTGCGCGCTGGCGCCGAGCACGGCGCGTTCCAGGCGCGATTCGGCCTGGCGCAGGTAGGCGGACAGGCGCAGCCTCGTCGGCAGCCGCCAATCCTTGCCCGCCGGCGTGGCCTGCCCGGCGACGCCCAGTCCGCCATCCTCGCCCAGCCGGCGCAGATGGAAGGCCAGATCCAGCGGTGCTTGCAGCTCGCCGCCCCGATAGTGCGCCTGCACCTGGCCGCGCAGGGGCTGTCCGGCTTCCAGGCGGGGAATGCGCAGGTCGATGCGTTCGAGCGACCAGTCATCGCCGCGGATCCGACCGCCGTCGACGCGTATGCCATCGGTGAGCGTGGGGATGCGGGCTTCACCCGCCGGTCGCCGCGCCAGCCAGCGCCGGAGCGCCGCCAGATCGAGGACCGGTGCGTCCAGTTCCAGCCGCACCGCGGTCAGGTCGCGGCCACGCGCGCGCAGCGTCGACCAGGGTACCGAAATGAAGACGCGGTCGGCGGTCAGCAGGGGCGTCGCGGCGCCCGGTTCCCGCGCGGTCACGCCGCGGACGATCAACTGCGGCGTGCCACGCAGGCGGTATTCGCCAACGCCGGATGCGGAGATTTCCAGGCCCAGCGCATTGCCGGCCATGCCCAGCAGCGCCGGCGCCAGCCGCTGAGGTTGCAATAGCCAGTGCAGCAGGCCGATGCCTGCGAGCAGCAGGACCGCCAGCGACAGCAGCGCCAGCCTGCGGCGCCGGCTCACGCGCCCAGCGTTTCCGGCAGCAGCGCGTCAACGAAGGCTTCGGCGTCGAACACCCGCAGATCCTCGGAACGTTCGCCGATGCCAGCGAACCGGATCGGGATGCCGAACTCGCGTGCGAGCGCGAACACCACGCCTCCCTTGGCGGTGCCGTCCAGCTTGGTCACCACCAGCCCGGTGATGTTCACCGCGGCGTGGAACTGGCGCAGCTGCGACAGCGCGTTCTGGCCGGTGGTGCCGTCGATGACCAGCAGCACTTCGTGCGGCGCGGCCGGATCCAGTTTCTGCAGCACGCGCTTGATCTTGCCCAGTTCCGCCATCAGGCCCTGCTGGGTGTGCAGGCGTCCGGCGGTATCGGCGATCAGCACTTCGGTACCGCGCGCCTGCGCGGCCTGCAGGGCGTCGAACGCGACCGAGGCCGCGTCCGCGTTCTGTCCCTGCGCCACCACCGGCACGCCGTTGCGTTCGCCCCAGGTCTGCAACTGCGCCACCGCGGCGGCGCGGAAGGTATCGCCGGCGGCCAGCATGAGGTTGCGGCCTTCGTCCTTGAAGCGGCGCGCCAGCTTGCCGATGGTGGTGGTCTTGCCGACGCCGTTGACGCCGACCGTGAGCAGCACGAAGGGGCGAATGTTCCGCGGGATCTCCAGCGGTTTGGCCACCGGCGCCAGCATCGCGATCAGGTCCGTCCGCAGCGCGGCCAGCAGTGCGCGGGCGTCGGCGAACTCGCGCGCCTTCATGCGCTTGCGCAGGCCCTCGACCAGCGCGGTGGTGGCGGGCACGCCGACGTCGGCGGTCAGCAGCGCGGTCTCGATTTCATCCAGCAGGTCGTCGTCCAGGCGCGGGTTGCGCGAGAACAGGCCGCCCAGGCCACGGGCAAAGCTGGTGTTGCGCAGGCGCTCGCGCCAGCCCGGCTTGCCGGCGGGGGCGGCGGGCGGCTCGGTTCCGGATGCGACGGTAGCGGTGGGGGCGACGACCGTCGGGGCGGCAGCCGGCACGGGTGCCTCGAATACGGCCGGTGTGGGCGATGCGGCGGCATCGTCCTGCGAAACGGGGTGGGAAGTGTCGGAAACGGGATTTTGGGGCGCCGGGCGCTGCGTCTCGGGCAGGCTCGCGGGCGCGTCAGGCTTCTTGCGTCGGAACCAGCTGACCATGACACGGGCAATCGCGGAGAATGGGCGCCATGGTATCACCCGCCCCCTTTCCGCCCCGATGAAACCCGGCCGCACGCCGCCCGCGCGCGGTCCACGCGCCGCGCTCCCGGCCGGCAGCGTCCGCATCATCGGCGGCCGCTGGCGCAATACCCGCCTGGCGGTGCCGGATCGGCCCGGGCTGCGTCCGTCTTCCGATCGCGTCCGCGAGACCCTGTTCAACTGGCTGATGCCGAAACTCGCCGGCGCCCGCGTGCTGGATGCCTTCGCCGGCAGCGGCGCGCTCGGTCTGGAAGCGATTTCGCGAGGTGCGGCGCAGGCGGTGCTGGTCGAGCGTGACGCCGGCCTGGCCGAGGCGTTGCGGCAGGCGGTGGAGCGGCTGGGGGCCGCGTCGCAGGTGCGGGTGGAGGGCGCCGACGCCCTGGCGTGGCTGGCGAACGCGCCCGGAGAGCCGTTCGACATCGTGTTCCTGGATCCGCCCTTCGCCGATGGCCTGTGGGACGCTGCGTTGCGGGCACTGCCGCGGCATCTTTCCGGTGACGCCTGGGTATACGTGGAATCCCCGCGGGAACAGGCACTCGCGGTACCGCCGGACTGGCGACCGCACCGCGATGGCCAGACCCGCGACGTCCGCTACGCGCTCTATCGGGTTCCCGGCGGGCAGGGCGCTGCTACACTGCGCGGCGACTCCCATCGACCCGATTCCGAATGAGCGTGTCCCGTACCCGTACCGCGGTTTATCCCGGCACGTTCGACCCGATCACCAACGGGCACATCGACCTGATCGATCGCGCCGCGCCGCTGTTCGAGCGCCTGATCATCGGCGTGGCGGAAAGCCCCGGGAAGGGACCGGCGTTGCCGCTGGAGCTGAGGGTGGAACTGGCCCGCAAGGCGGTGGCCCACCATCCGCATGTGGAAGTGCGCGGATTCGATGGATTGCTTGCCCACTTCGTCAAGGAAATCGGCGGCGGCGTGCTCCTGCGCGGCCTGCGTGCGGTTTCGGACTTCGAGTACGAATTCCAGTTGGCCAGCATGAACCGCCATCTGATTCCCGAGGTGGAAACCCTGTTCCTCACCCCCGCCGAGCAGTACGGCTTCATCTCGTCCTCGCTGGTGCGCGAAATCTCGCGTCTGGGCGGGGATGTGTCCGGTTTCGTCACCGCCGACGTGGCCGCCGCCATGAAGGCCCAGTGGCGGCGCACCTGAACCGCGTGCTTTTGTGGCACGATCCTTCCTACATCGACTCATTGAGGGGACAGAACCATGACCAACATCGCCACACGACTGCTGCTGATCGCCTGCCTGGTCGTGCCGTTCGCCGCGTGCAAGAAGGAAGAGGCCAAGCCGGTCGAGGCCGCCGAGGCACCGCTGGTCGTTCCCGCCAAGGACGATGACGCCGGCTGGCGCACCTATCTGTCCGAGGTGGTGACCCGCAACATGGGCACCATCACCAACACCCCGTTCCTCTACTACCTCCCGCCGGAATCGGATCCGGAGTTCCAGGCCAAGTACGATCGTTCGCTGGAACAGGCCAAGAACGCGATCGCGCGCGGCATCGTCGGCGGCAACCTGCTGGCGTTCGGTTCCTCCGCTTCCACCCGCATGGCGGATCTGGTGGTCGCCTCGTTCCAGGGCGTCGAACCCGACACCATGAAGGGCGTGCGCGTGGTCTTCATCGGCGAAGCCGCCGACGGCGAGCGCGTCAAGGCGGCCGTGGCCCCGGCCGGCGTGGACTACGTCTTCGTCGAAGCCAAGTAACAGGCTCCGCGCGTGGCCGCCTTCGCGGCCACGCCTTTGCGGGGGCATCGCGCCCCCGCGAAAGCGGGGCTCCCGGAATCGAGAAGTCCCCCGCAATGTCACTCAAGATCAACGAACTCTGCGTCAACTGCGATGTCTGCGAGCCCGCCTGTCCCAACCAGGCCATCTCGATGGGCGAGACGATCTACGTGATCGATCCGGCGCGCTGCACCGAGTGCGTCGGCCATCATGACGAACCGCAATGTGTCGTCGTCTGCCCGGTGGAGTGCATCGACCCCGATCCGGCGTATCCTGAGACCCAGGAGCAGCTGCTGGCCAAGTTGCGCCGGCTGCAAGGCGGCTGACGCGGGAGGGCCGCCAACAGGTACCCGTCAGGAGATGTCGTGAAAGCACGTCGAGTCACCGCGCTACTGTTTGCGCTTTCCCTTTTCGTTCCCGCGCTGCATGCCACCGATGCCGGCGACGCCGGCCAGCGCGTCGCCAACGCGGCGACCCATCCGCCCGGATCGGCCATTGCCAGCGCGCATGCGCTGGCGACCGAAGCCGGCTTCGAAATCCTGCACGCCGGCGGCAACGCCTTCGACGCGGCGGTCGCGGTATCGTCGGTGCTGTCCGTGGTCGAACCGATCAGCTCGGGCATCGGCGGTGGCGGCTTCTTCCTGCTGCACGATGCGAGGACCGGCAAGGACGTGTTCGTCGATGCGCGCGAGACCGCGCCGGCCGCCGCCACGCCGAAGGCCTATCTGCTGGCGAACGGCGAGTTCAATCGCGATCGCGCCGAGAACGGTCCCTGGGCCGCCGGCATTCCCGGCCTGCCCGCCGCGCTGGTCCACCTGGCGAAGAACTACGGCAAGCTGCCGCTTGAGACCTCGCTCGGCCCCGCCATCCGCATCGCCAGCGATGGCTTTCCCGTCTATGGCCGGCTGGCGCGTGGCTATGCCTCGCGCCGCGAGGTGATGGAACGTTTCCCGGGTACCCGCGCGGTGTTCCTGGCCGATGGTGATCCGCCCAAGGAAGGCGAAATCCTCAAGCAGCCCGACCTGGCCCGCACGCTGCAATTGCTGGCCGAGCGCGGCCACGACGGTTTCTACAAGGGCGAGATCGCGGGCAAGCTGATCAAGGGCGTGAAGGCCGAAGGCGGTCGCTGGACCGCCGGCGAACTGGCCGCCTACCAGGTGCGCGAGCGCGAACCGCTGAAGTTCAAGTATCGCGACTGGCAGATCACCACCGCGCCACCGCCATCCTCCGGTGGCGTGGCGGTGGCGCAGATGCTGCAGATCCTGGAAGGCTGGGACCTGGCGAAGCTCGATGAAACGCACCGCACCCACCTGACGGTGGAGGCGATGCGCCGCGCCTTCCGCGATCGCACCTTCTACCTGGGCGATCCCGATTTCGTCGAGATTCCGTTGAAGACGCTGACCAGCCGCGACTACGCCGCCGGTCTGCGCGCGACCATCAATCCGGACAAGGCCACGCCGAGCAACCTGTTTTCGGGCCAACCCACGCCGCTGGAAGACGAGGAAACCACCCATTTCTCGATCATCGACGCCGAGGGCAACCGGGTCGCGGCCACCCAGACGGTCAACCTGCTGTTCGGCTCGGGCCTGATTCCGCCCGGCACCGGCGTGCTGCTCAACAACGAGATGGACGATTTCGCGCTCAAGCCCGGCACGCCGAATGCCTTTGGCGTGATGGGCTTCGAGGCCAACGCGCCCAAGCCGGGCAAGCGCATGCTCAGTTCGATGACGCCCAGTTTCATGGAGTCGCCGGATCGCATCGCCGTGCTGGGCACGCCCGGCGGCAGCCGCATCATCACCATGGTCCTGCTGGGCATGCTCGGCTACGACCAGGGGTTGGGCGCGCAACAGGTCGCCGCGCTGCCGCGCTTCCATCACCAATGGCTGCCGGACGTGATTTCCGCCGAAAGCGGCGCGTTCAGCCCGCAGGTGGCCGAGGCACTGCGGGCGATGGGCCACCAGGTCGACCTGCCCGGCGACACCGCCGCCGGCGGTCGCGGTTCCAGCCACGTCTGGGGCAACCTGCAGACCGTGCTGTGGGATCGCAAGGCTAACACCCTCACCGGTGGCGCGGATCCGCGCAATCCGGTGGGCAAGGCTGAAGTCGAACTGGGCGAAGCCGCCACGCGCTGAGAAGGATCCCATCCGTAGAGCGGAGCTTGCTCCGCTGCTGGGCGGGCTGGAGACCATCCAGCCGAGCAAGCTCGGCTCTACACGCGCACCGGCGTACAATCGGTGCCATGAAACTCTGGTCCATTCTCGGCAATTCCCAGAAGCTCGACGGCGGCGCGATGTTCGGCAACGCGCCGCGCGCGATGTGGTCCAAATGGCTGGCGCCCGACGAACAGAACCGGGTGCCGCTGGCCTGCCGCGCATTGCTGGCGAGCCCGCTCAACGGCAAGACCGTGCTGTTCGAAACCGGCATTGGCGCGTTCTTCGATCCGAAGATGCGCGAGCGCTTCGGCGTGCAGGAGGAGCGGCATGTCCTGCTGGACTCGCTGCGCGAAGCCGGCTTCGGCCACGACGACATCGACGTGGTGGTGCTGAGCCATCTGCATTTCGACCACGCCGGTGGACTGTTGGCGCCGTGGAGCGAAGGCCAGGCACCGGAACTGTTGTTTCCCAACGCCACCTTCGTGGTCGGCAAGGCGCACTGGCAGCGGGCGCTGAAGCCGCATCCGCGCGATCGCGCGAGCTTCATTCCCGAGTTGCAGGGATTGCTGGAGGCCAGCGGCCGGCTCGAGCTCGTGGACGGCGAACATTCGCGCGCGCTGGGCGACAGCGTGCGCTTCAGTTTCAGCGATGGCCACACGCCGGGGCTGATGCTGGCCGAAGTGGTGGGTCCGGAACGCGTGGATGGCGCGCCGCATGGCGGCGTGGTGTTCTGTGCCGATCTGATTCCCGGACGTTCCTGGGTGCACGTGCCGATCACGATGGGCTATGACCGCAACGCGGAACTGCTGATCGACGAGAAGCGCGCATTCCTGGAAGACAAGCTGGCCCGCAACGTGCACCTGTTCTTCACCCATGATCCCGATTGCGCGCTGGCCCAGGTCACTCGCGACGAACGCGGCAAGTTCGGCGTGGCGCACGAGTTACCGGAGCTGCGCGCCCGTCCGCTGGCCGCATGACGTAGAGCGGAGCTTGCTCCGCTTCGCGCGAGAAGCAGGTCATGAAGGAGCCGGGCAAGCCCGGCTCTACGTGGTTGACGTCATCCGTAGGGATCCCGCTACAACGCGCAACGTTTGAATCCGACACGTCGATGGAGCTTGTTCCGACGGCGGCGATGAGGCGACCACGCCATGCTTCGGTCATGGCAAGTCCAGCATTGAACAAGGGAAGATGGTCGGAGAAGGGCGCGTACTACGTCGTCACCGTGGTGACGGCCAGCCGGACGCCCTGGTTCCGCGAGCCTCGGCCGGCGCATTGCATTGCAGGCGAATTGAAGCGTTGCGAGGACGAAGAGCGGCTCAGGTCGTTGGCCTGGGTGGTGATGCCCGATCATGTGCACTGGTTGTTCGAGCTTGGTGACGGCTCCATCAGCCAATGTCTGCAGGCATTCAAATCACGCAGTGCACGCGTGGTCAACGAAATCGTCGGGCGCGCGGGACCTGTCTGGCAGGCTGGTTTCCATGATCACCGGGTGCGCAGTCATGAAGACTTGCGTTCGCAGGCGCGCTACATCGTTCGCAACCCCTTGCGCCGTGGTTTGGTGGAACGACTGGATCACTATCCGCACTGGTATTGCGAATGGCCAGCCGACGCGTAGAGCGGAGCTTGCTCCGCTTCGGGCTTGCCAGACGTCTGGAGGAGCCGGGCAAGCTCGGCTCTACGCGGGCTGTAGAGCGGAGCTTGCTCCGCTTCGGACGTGCCAAGCATCCAGAGGAGCCGAGCGAGCTCGGCTCTACGCGGGTTGTGGAGCGGAGCTTGGTCCGCTCCGGGGCACGATGCAAATCCGGGAGAATCCGCGCAGCCTGGGCTTCGGCTCAGCCCACGCGGGTGCCGAAGATCCGATCACCTGCATCGCCGAGGCCAGGCAGGATGTAACCCTTGTCGTTCAGATGGTTGTCGATGGCGGCGGTATAGACCTCGACGTCGGGGTGGGCCGCTTCCAGCGCGGCCAGCCCCTCGGGCGCGGCAACCAGGAAGATGCCCTTGATGCGTTTGGCGCCGGCGCGCTTGAGCATGTCGATGGTGGCGATGAGGGTGCCGCCGGTGGCCAGCATCGGATCCAGGATGAGCGCGTCACGCTCGTCCAGGCGACCGGTCAGGCGTTCGAAGTAGGGCACCGGTTGCAGGGTCTCCTCGTCGCGCTGCAAGCCGACCACGCTGACCTTGGCGGCGGGAATCAGCGCCAGCACGCCCGGCAGCATGCCCAGGCCGGCGCGCAGGATGGGGACCAGGGTGATCTTGGCGCCGGCGATCTTGCGCACCTGGACCGGTCCGGCCCAGCCCGGCATGGTCGCTTCCTCGGTTTCCAGATCCGCCGTCGCCTCGTAGGCCAGCAGGGTGCCCAGCTCGGTCACCAGTTCGCGGAAGCCCTTGGTACTGAGCGAGGCGTCGCGCAGCAGGCCGATCTTGTGCTGGACGAGGGGGTGGCGGACTTCGACGGTCTTCATGGCGGCCTGCGGCGATGACGGGTGGCGGAAGTCTGCATCAAACCCGCCCGTCCCACAAAAAAGGAAGCCGGCTTGCGCCGGCTTCCACTGGGCACGGGGAGGGCCGTGCTCAGAACGCCCAGCGCATGACCAGCTGATAGCTCGGTCCGGCTTCCTCGGTTTCCAGTTCGTATTCGTCGTAGTCGCGATCGATCTGGTCGGCCTGGTTGTCGAACTTGTGGAAGAACTCGTCCTTGGAGGCGTCCAGCAGGTTGGCGGCGGTCAGGCGCATCGACATGGTCTTGCCGAAGCGCTTCTCCACGAACACTTCCAGATCGTCGCCGTACTTGACGGTCACTTCCTCGGCCAGGATGCGGCTGAAGGCGTCGCCCTGCTTGCGATAGGTGGCGCCGAAGCTGGCACCGAGCGACGGCAGGTCCTGGATGAAGCCGACGTTGTAGACGCTCTTGGCCTGGTCGTTGAAGCGGCGCTCGCCGATGAAATCGGTGACCTTGCTGTTGAGGTAGGAGTAGTTGAGGAACACGCCGGTGTTCGGCATGCCCAGCGCGGTCAACGGGGTCGACAGATCGAACTCGACGCCATAGACCTTGCCGTCGCCGACGTTGGCCGAGGTGAACAGCCAGCTTTCGGCGTCGAACTGGAAATCGTCCTCGGTCGCGCCGGGATTCTCCGCCAGGAATTCCTCCAGGTCCTCGGCGTACTTGTCCTGCGCGTCCTCGCTCAGTTCGCCGGTGTTGACCAGTTCGATCAGGTTCTTCACATCGCGGTAGAAGAAGTTCAAGCCCACCACGCCATGCTTGCCGAGGCGGCGCTCGAAGCCAAGGTCGATGCCGTTGGCGGTTTCCGGCTCGAGTTCCGGATTGCCGATGTAGTCGTTATCGCCGTACTCGCCGTCCAGCAGGGCGGGAATCAGCTCGTTGAAGTTCGGGCGCTTCACGCTCTTGGCCAGCGACAGGCTGATGCGGGTGGCTTCATCCAGATCCCACTTCAGGTGCAGCGAGGGCAACAGTTCGTTGTAGTCCTTGCTGGCGGATCCGGCGACGTCGCCGTCCTCCTGGTAGCGGATGTCCGAACGGGTGGTTTCGTAGCGCAGGCCGGCTTCCCAGGAGAACGCCTGGCCCTTGCCCGAAAGCATCAGGTAGGGGTCGACACGGGTTTCCTCGATCAGCGAGCCGATGACGCCGTCCGGTTCATAGGCCACCGGGTCGCCTTCATTCTCCGCTTCCCAGGCGTAGTTGGTGTAGGTGACGTCGCGTTTCTTGCGCCGCCAGTCCACGCCGAATTCGAGTTCGGCGCCGCCCGCCGGGCGCTTGTGCGCGATCTTGAAGCTGGTCTCGGTGTCCTTGGCGTCCACGGCCTGGGATTCGGCTTCGGAAGCGTCCCATTCGCCGTTCACGTACTCGTGCTTTTCTTCGCTGACGGCGCTGTCGTCCTCGAAGCGCGCGTAATCGAGGTCGAACTCGGTGGTGCCGCCGGCCATGTCGAACCTGTACTCGGTGCCGATACCCCAGTTGCGCTGGTCGATCGGATTCAAGCCGGGCACGCGGGAGTCGATGACGTCTTCGTCGTCGTACTCCACTTCATGGGAGACCTCGGTGACGTCGCGGTCGGTCTTGACGTAGAAGCCGTCGATGCTGATGCGACCGGTTTCGCCGACGTCGGCGGTGTACGACACGTTGGCCGAGTAGTCGCGGCCGTCCTTGACCTCGGTCTGGTCTTCCCAGCTCACCAGTTCCTGCCGGGACGGGTCGGCGAAGCGGTCCGAGCGCTTGACCTTGGAGCGGTAGCGGTCCTGCACGTTGATGCCGGCGAGCAGGCGGCCACCCAAGGCGTCGACGCTGGTCACCGCGCCGAAGGTCGGGTTCACCTCGCCGTCGTACCAGCGATTGACGCCGATTCGCAGGTAGCTGCCGTCGAACACGTAGGCGTCGCGCAGGACGATGTTGATGGTGCCGGCGATGGCGTCGCCGCTGCGGTTGGCGCTGTTGCTGCGCAGGATTTCGATGTGGTCGACCATTTCCGCCGGGATGCGGTCCACCCAGAACGAGCGATCGTCACCGGCGCCGGGCACCTTCTTGCCGTTGATCAACACCTGGGTGTAGCCGGCGGCCATGCCACGCATCATCGCGCCGTCGAATTCCATGATGTCCGAGCCGACGAAGGTCACGCCGGGCACGCGCTTGAGCATGTCGCCCACGGTGTTCGGCTCGAAACGCTGGAAGTACTCCAGGTCGTAGGACAGGGTGGGGGAGATGTCGTCGGTGCGGTTGCGGTAGGCGATTTCGCCCTGGACGACGATGGTGTCCAGTTGCTTGGGGTCCTCCGCCGGCACGGCGGACGCGCCGCCACCGCCATCGGGCATGGCCTGCGCTCGCGCCAGCGGGATGGCACTGATCATGCCGGCGCAGAGCAATGCCTGTGACAGGCCGATGGCCAGGGCGGTGCGTTTCATCGTCGTGTTTTCCCCGTGTGAAGATAAACGGCGATTTCTACGGGGCTTAGATGGCGGCAATATGACCATCAGATGGCACGTCGGCGAACGTTCGAAGATGCAACCAAAACGTCATAATCGATGCGTAGAACATTGCGGTTTGTTGACCGTCAACCGCTCCAGGGGATAACGCATGTCGCACCGCTTGAACGCAATGGCCAGCCTGCTGGCGATCCTGTCCATGGCCGGCTGCGCCGGCGTCGCGCCGACGGTGGCCGACCGCGAGCCGGACGAGAACGTGGAAAAGGATCCGCTGCTGAGCGAAGCGAAGATCCCGCACGTGGTGGTGCCCGAGGCTTTCCTGACCGCCGACACGCCGGCCGACAACGTCGACTCGCCGGCCAGTTGGCGCTCGCCGGACGGCAAGCGTTGGCTGATCGCCACCGCCAAGGCGACGGATCAGCTGATCGTCTATGACGGTGTCAGCGGCGAACGCCTGCGCACGGTCGGGGGGCCGGGCACGGGTGCCGGCCAGCTCCAGCGTCCCAACGGCATCGCCGTGATTGACGATCTGGTGCTGGTGGTCGAGCGCGACAACCATCGCGTGCAACTGTTCCAGCTGCCGGGATTCCAGCCGCTGCTCAGTTTCGGCGCCGAGGACCTGAAGCAGCCCTATGGCCTGTGGGTTCGCCCGCAGAAGGACAGCTACGAGGTCATCGTCAGCGACAACTACATGTCGCCGCAGAACGAGGACGTGCCGCCGCCGCTGGCGGAGCTGGATCGCCGGTTCAAGCGCTACCAGCTGCGGCGCGTGCCGCAGGGCTGGGCGGCGACATTGACGGGCACCTTCGGCGACACCTCCGAAGCCGGCGCGATCCGGATCGCCGAGTCGGTGTTCGGCGATATCGCCAACGATCGCCTGCTGCTGGCGGAAGAGGACGTCGCCACCGGCACCCGCCTGCGCGAGTACGGGCTGGACGGTCGCTATCGCGGCCGCGACATCGGCGCCGACCTGTTCAAGGCGCAGGCCGAGGGCATGGCGCTGGCGCAGTGCGCGGGTGGCACGGGCTTCTGGATCGCCACCGATCAGTTCAAGGATCGCAGCGTGTTCCATGTGTTCGATCGCCTCAGCCTGGAACACCTGGGTGCCTTCACCGGCGAGCGCACCGCCAACACCGACGGCGTGTGGCTCGATCAGACCGTCGACAAGCGCTTCCCGGAAGGCGTGTTCTACGCGGTGGATGACGACAAGGCCGTCGCCGCGTTCGACTGGCAGGCGATTGCCCGCGCGTTGAAGCTGCCCGCCTGCAAGCCGGCACAATGAGCCGCGCGGTCGTCCTGCTTGCGGGATTGATGGGCGCATCGCTGGCGCAGGCCGGCGATACGGTGGTCCACCCGTTCCTGGCCGCGCAATCGCCGAAGGTGCCGGAAGAAGCGGTGCTGGCGGTGGAAATACCGGCCGGCAGTTTCACCAAGTACGAGATCAACGAAGAAGGATTGCTGTTCGTCGATCGTTTCCAGTCTATGCCGGTGGCCTATCCGGCCAACTACGGTTCGATGCCGCGCACCCTGGCAGGGGATGGGGATCCCCTGGATGCGCTGGTGTTGACCCGCGAGCCGCTGCATCCCGGCGTGCTGATCCGGTTCCGGCCGATTGGCGTGCTGCGGATGGTCGATGACGGCAAGACCGACGAGAAGATCATCGGCGTGCCGACGGACAAGGTGGATCCCACCTACGCCGGCATCCGTGATCTCGCCGACCTGCCCGCCATCGAGCGCGATCGCATCGAGGCGTTCTTCCGTGTGTACAAGGATTTGCCCAGGGGGCGCAATCCGGTCCGGTTGAACGGCTATGGCGACGCCGCCGAGGCCAGGGCGTTGATCCGGGCGGTGATGGTGCGGTTCAACGAGGCGAAGCGCACGCCGTAGCGCCGGACTTGCCGGCGCGGGATGGTGGGGAGCCCGGGCAGCGGAGCAAGCTCCGCTCTACGCGAGCCGCGCGCAAAAAAGGCGGACACCGCCAGGGGTGTCCGCCCACGAGGAAAAACGCGATCCGGGAGGATCAGGCCGCCGCGGCCTGGGTGTTGCGCGGACCTTCCTGCAGCGCGCGGCCGACCATCGACACCAGCAGTTCCAGTTCCTCGGCGCCCATCGCGAAATGCGGGGTGAAGCGCAGCGAGTTGGCGCCGCCGTGGATGACGTTGATGCCGTGCTGGCGCAGCCATTCCTCGGTGGAATTGGCGCCGTAGCACTTGAATTGCGTGGCCAGTTCGCAGGAGAACAGCAGGCCGGTGCCCTGCACCTTGGTGATCAGGCCGCCCAGTTCGTCCTTCAGTTTCTCGAGGCGGGCGACCGCGTCGACGCCGCGGGCGCGGATGTTCTCGCGGACCTGCGGGGTCAGCTGTTCCAGGGTGGCGCAGGCCACGTCGAGCGCGCGCGGATTGGTGGTCATGGTGTTGCCGTAGACGCCCTTGCGGTACAGGCCGGCGGCGCGTTCGCTGACCGCCAGCACCGACAGCGGGTACTGCGCGGCGTTGAGCGCCTTGGAGTAGGTCTCCATGTCCGGCGCGTCCAGGCCTTCGAAACCGGGGTAGTCGACGATCGACAGTACGCCGTGGGCGCGCAGGCCGGCCTGGATGGAGTCGACCAGGAACAGGCTGCCGTGCTGGCGGGTCAGCTCGCGCGCGGCGGCGTAGAACGCCGGCGGCACCGAGCGGCCCGGATCGCCTTCGCCCATCACCGGCTCCAGGAACACCGCCTCGATGAACCAGCCCTTGGTTTCGGCGTCGGCGAACGCCCGCTTGAGCGCCTCGACGTCGTAGGGCTCGATGGCGATCAGCGAATCCTCGCCACGGTAGCTGGCCAGGTGCTGCTGGTAGGTCTTTCGCGAAGAGTCCGAATACAGGGCCGGACGCTCGGTGCGGCCATGGAAGCTGCCCTTCACGACCACGCGCTTGACCGCGCGACCTTCGTGGCGGGCACCCGGGTCGGTCTGCAGCTTGGTGTTGATGTCGGCGATGCGGGCGGCCAGGCCGACCGACTCGGAGCCCGAGTTCAGGCACAGGAACTTCGCGTACGGACAACCGCCGCGGGTCTGGCCGATTTCCTTGCGCAGGGCGCGGTCGAAGCGCAACTGCGACAGGCTCGGGGTCATGATGTTGGCCATCACCTGCGGCCGCGCCATCGCCGCCAGGATCGGCTCGGGGGTATGGCCGAAGCCGAGCATGCCGTAGCCGCCGGCGTCGTACAGCACCGCGCCGTTGAGGGTCACCACCCACGGACCGCGCGCGGCCAGCGCCACGTACGGGTTGACCGCGTCGTCCGGATAGAAATTGACGTAGCCGGCCTGGACGGCGCGCAGCTGCGCTTCCTCGTCCAGATCCAGCACCTCGGCGAATTCGTCCTTCAGGCGGGCGTGTTCGGCGGCGGCGGCCTCGATGGCCGCGACCAGGGCCGGCTGGCTGGCGGCGAAACGCTCGAGGGTAGCGTCGTCCAGTCCGGTGGTCAGGCGCTTGCCCGCATGGGCGCGGAGGGGGGCGAGCAGGTCGAGGAGGGCCATGGTGTTCTCCGGAAAGGATGGCAAACCTCTATTATGTGGATAAATTCGTCGTTTGACAGTTATGATTTGCACGAATTTTCTGTAGATTTCGTCGAATCGACGAGGCGAGTGCCCTGAAATGAAGATCTCCGCGACCGACCAGTTGCTGCTCAGCCTGTTGCGCGACAACGCGCGCGCCTCGACCGCCCAGATCGCGCGCCGGCTCAATCTGTCGCGAACGACGGTGCAGAGCCGGATCGAGCGGCTGGAACGCGAGGGCGTCATCAGCGGCTATACCGTGCGGGTGCACGATGACTACGAGCGCGGGCACATCCGCGCGCACATCATGATCACCGTGCATCCCAAGCAGATGACCTCGGTGGTCGCCTCCCTGCGCGCGATGCCCGAGGTGCGCCTGCTGCAGTCGGTCAGCGGCGCCTACGATCTGATCGCGGTGGGCGTGGTGCCATCGGTGGACGGCATGGATTTGCTGACCGATCGGATCGGCGCGATTGACGGCGTCGAGCGCACCACCTCGTCGATCGTGCTGTCGACCAAGTTCGAGCGCTGAACGGCGGCGCGGGCCGGGCAGGGGACGCAAACGCCCGTGGCGACCGGCTCCCTTACAATGGCGGGCTTCCCCGAGCCGTCCCCCTGTGAAGAAATCCGATTTCCATTTCGACCTGCCCGAGGCCTTGATCGCCCAGGCGCCGCTGCCGGAGCGTTCGGCCAGCCGCCTGCTGGTGGTGCCGCCGGGCGACGCCGCCTTCGCCGATCGCCAGGTCCGCGATCTGCCGGAATGGCTGGCGCCGGGCGATCTGCTGGTGTTCAACGACACCCGGGTGATTCCGGCCCGGCTGTTCGGCCAGAAGGAGACCGGCGGGCGGGTCGAAATCCTGATCGAGCGCCTGTTGCCTGACAACGAGGCGCGGGCGCAGGTGGGTGCCAGCAAGTCGCCCAAGCCCGGTAGCAGGATTGCCCTGGACGCCGGCGGCGAGGCCGAGGTGCTGGGCCGGGACGGCGAGTTCTACCGCCTGCGCTTCCACGTGCCCGCGGCGCTGGAAAGCTGGCTGCTGCAGGCTGGCCGCCTGCCGCTGCCGCCGTACATCCAGCGCGAAGCGGGGAAGGACGACGACGAGCGCTACCAGACCGTGTTCGCGCGCGAGCCGGGCGCGGTCGCCGCACCGACCGCCGGCCTGCATTTCGACGAGCCGCTGCTGGCGGCGCTGCACGAACGCGGCGTCGAATTCGGCCACGTCACCCTGCACGTGGGCGCCGGCACCTTCCAGCCGGTGAGGGTGGATGACGTCCGCCAGCACCAGATGCACAGCGAATGGCTGAACGTCGGTGCGGCGCTGATCGAACGCATCCAGGCCACCCGCGCCCGCGGCGGGCGGGTGATCGCGGTGGGCACCACCGTGGTGCGCGCGCTGGAATCGGCGATGCGCGATGGTCAACTGCAACCGTTCGCCGGCGAGACCCGCATCTTCATCTTCCCCGGTTATCGCATCCGCAGCGTGGACGCGATGATCACCAATTTCCACCTGCCGGAGAGCACCCTGCTGATGCTGGTTTCGGCGTTCGCCGGCAAGGAACGCGTGTTCGCCGCCTATGAGCACGCGGTGCGCGAACGCTATCGCTTCTTTTCCTACGGCGACGCGATGCTGCTGTTTCCGTCCATATGACTCCTGCAGGAGCGACGTCGGTCGCGACGATGATGTTTCCGATGTGCTCAAGCCATCGCGACTGACGTCGCTCCCACACCAAAGATTGCAATCCGGCTTTCCTTCTTCCAGTCCAGCCCTCCCATGTCCCGACTCCAGTTCCAGCTCGACACCACCGACGGCAACGCCCGCCGCGGCCGCCTGACCTTTCCGCGCGGCACGGTGGAGACACCGGCCTTCATGCCGGTGGGGACGTATGGCTCGGTCAAGGGCATCCTGCCGGACCAGATCGAGGCGCTGGGCGCGGAGATCATCCTCGGCAATACCTTCCACCTCTACCTGCGCCCGGGCCTGGAGGTCATCGCCCAGCACGGCGGCCTGCACGGCTTCGCGCGCTGGAACCGGCCCATCCTCACCGACTCCGGCGGCTTCCAGGTGTTCTCGCTGGCGCACCGCCGCAAGATCACCGAACAGGGCGTGACCTTCGCCTCGCCGGTGGATGGCAGCAAGGTGTTCCTCGGTCCCGAGGAGAGCATGCGCATCCAGAAGGTGCTGGACTCGGACATCGTGATGATCTTCGACGAGTGCACGCCGTATCCGGCCACCGAGGAAGTCGCGCGCAAGTCGATGGAACTGAGCCTGCGCTGGGCCGAGCGCAGCAAGCGCGCGCACGAGGGCAACGACGCGGCGCTGTTCGGCATCGTCCAGGGCGGCGTGCACGAGCCGTTGCGCGAGCGTTCCGCGGCGGGGCTGCAGGCGATTGGTTTCGATGGTTACGCCATCGGCGGGCTGGCGGTCGGCGAGCCGGAGGAGGAGCGCAACCGCATCCTCGAACACATGCATCCGATCCTGCCGCAGGACCGCCCGCGCTACCTGATGGGCGTGGGCCGGCCGGAGGACCTGGTGGAGGGCGTGGCGCGCGGGGTGGACATGTTCGATTGCGTGATGCCGACCCGCAACGCCCGCAACGGCCACTATTTCACCTCGTTCGGCACCGTGCGCATCCGCAACGCCAAGTACGAGAAGGACATGCAGCCGATCGAGCCGGGCTGCGGCTGCCATGCCTGCCGCAACGGCTTCACCCGCTCGTACCTGCGCCACCTGGACCGCTGCAACGAGATGCTGGCGCCGATGCTCGGTACCCTGCACAACCTCTGGTACTACGAAAAACTGATGGCCGACATCCGCGCCGCCATCGAACAGGGCCGCTTCGGCGACTTCCGCCAGGCGTTCTATGCCGCCCGCGGGGCGGAAGCCCCCCGGTAACCGCGATCGCGTAGAGCCGAGCTTGCTCGGCTTGGCGGGTGAGGGGGGAAGAGCAGCGGAGCAAGCTCCGCTCTACGCGGGTGCGCCGAGCTTGCCTATCGGCAAGTGCGCTCCGGCGGTAACCACCAGCATGTAGAGCCGAGCTTGCTCGGCTGGGCGGGATGCCCGGGTGAGGGGAGAGCAGCGGGGCAAGCTCCGCTCTACAGGGTGATGCGGAACCTTTCCGGGCCGGGACGGTCTTCACACCGTCCCGGCGAAGCCCGCCGGGTCCGGCGCGGCGCCGGGACGGGGATGCCTGCCGCGTGGCATAATTCCCGGCTGCTTTCGCATAAGAACGGATAACTCCATGAATCTGCTCGATTTTCTGATCGCCCCGGCGCATGCACAGGCCGCCGGCGCTCCCCAGGGTGGCCTGGGTGGTTTCGGCCTGCTGATGCCGATCATCCTGATTGCCATCATGTACTTCCTGATGATCCGCCCGCAGATGAAGCGTGCGAAGGAACATCGGGCCATGCTGGAAAAGCTCTCGCGCGGCGACGAGGTCATCACCACCGGTGGCATCGCCGGCACCATCACCGACATCGGCGACAACTTCATCACCATCGAAGTGGCCGACAACGTGCGGGTGCGCGTGCAGAAGGCCGCCGTGGGCAATGTCCTGCCCAAGGGCACCCTGAAGTCCGCCTGATTTTCCCTTCCGACCATCGTTGAGCGCGCACCCGGGACGGGTGTGCGCGGGTTGCCGCAATGCTTGAATTCCCTCGCTGGAAATACGTCGTCATCCTGCTGGTCGTTGCGCTGAGCGTGTTCTACGCCCTGCCCAACATCTACCCGCAGGATCCCTCGGTACAGATCACCCCGAACCGCGGATACGCGGTGGACGCGGCGTTGCGGCAGAAGGTCGAGGCCAGCCTCAAGGAGGCCGGCGTGGCCACCAAGGCGCTGGACGACCAGGATGGCAAGAGCCTGCTGGTCCGCCTGCCGGGCCTGGATGCGCAGACCAAGGCCAACGACGTCCTTCGCGGCGCGTTGGGCGAGAACTACGTGGTGGCGCTGAACCTGGCCTCGACGGTCCCGGACTGGCTCAGCCGGTTCGGCGCCCGCCCGATGGTGCAGGGCCTGGATTTGCAGGGCGGCGTGCACTTCGAGTTGCAGGTCGACCAGAAGGCCGCGCTGGACAAGCGCGTCGACGCCTACGTCGAGGACGCCCGCCTGACCCTGCGCGACAACCGCATCAAGTACCAGTCGGTAGAACGCCGTCCGGACAACAGCATCGCCATCGCCCTGGCCCCGGGCGAGGACGCCAACAAGGCGCGCGACCTGCTGGCCAAGACCCTGGTCGCCTCGTCCAATGCCGGCGGCGCCGGGCTGGCGGGCGGCGGCGCCCTGACCTATGACGTGGAAGGCGAGCGCATCACCATCGTCCTGCCGGAGAGCGAACTGAACCAGATCGCCGGCAGCGCCATCGAGCAGAACATCACCACCCTGCGCAACCGCGTGAACGAGCTGGGCGTGGCCGAGCCGATCATCCAGCGCCAGGGCAACGATCGCGTGGTCGTGCAGCTGCCGGGCGTGCAGGACACCGCCGAGGCCAAGCGCATGATCGGTGCGACCGCCACCCTGGAGTACCGCGCAGCGGTCGACGGCAACGCCTACGACGCGGTCGCCAGCGGCAACGTGCCGCCGGAGGCGCGGGTGTACTACCGCCGCGAGCTGGGCCCCGATGGCAAGCCGATCCCGATCCTGCTGAACAAGCGCGTGATCGTGTCCGGCGACCAGATGGTCGGCGCGCAGACCTCGACCGACCAGAACGGCCTGCCGGCGGTCAACGTCACGCTGAACAACATCGGCGGCCAGCGCATGTTCGACTTCACCAGCGCCAACGTGAACAAGCCGATGGCGGTGGTCTACATCGAGCGCATCCCGCAGGTGGATATCGTCAACGGCGAGGAAGTGCGCAGCACCCGGATCAAGGAAGAAGTGATCTCGGTGGCCAACATCAATGGCGTGTTCGGCAAGAACTTCATCACCACCGGCCTGGAAAAGACCGAGGCCGACGGCCTGGCCAAGCTGCTGCGCGCCGGCTCGCTGGCCGCGCCGATGGACTTCATCAACGAGCGTGTGGTCGGTCCCAGCCTCGGCAAGGAGAACGTCGAGCGCGGCACCAAGGCGGTGATGTTCTCGTTCCTGTTCGCACTGGCTTTCTTCCTTGTCTATTACCGGGTGTTCGGTCTGCTGACCTGCATCGCGCTGCTGCTCAACCTGGTGATGGTGGTGGCGGTGATGTCGCTGTTCGGCGCCACCATGACGCTGCCGGGCTTCGCCGGCCTGGCGCTGTCGATCGGCATGTCGGTGGACGCGAACGTGCTGATCAACGAACGCATACGCGAGGAATTGAGGGCGGGGGTGCCACCGCTGGCGTCCATCGCCACCGGCTACGACAAGGCCTCCGGCACCATCTTCGACTCGAACATGACCGCGCTGCTGGCCGGCGTGGCGCTGTTCGCCTTTGGCACCGGCCCGCTGAAGGGCTTCGCCGTCACCATGATCGTCGGCATCCTGACCTCCGTGTTCACCGCCGTGACCGTGTCGCGCGCGCTGGCCACGCTGATCTACGGCCGCCGCCGCAAGCTGAAGTCGCTGGCCATCTGACGAGAGCAACCGAACCATGAAACTCTTTCCGCTGCATCTCGTTCCCAACGACACCAACATCGACTTCATGCGCCTGCGCTGGGTGTCGCTGGCGGTCGCCCTGATCCTCGCGGTGGTCGCCGTCGGCGCCATGGCATTCAAGGGCTTCAACTACGCGCTCGATTTCACCGGCGGCATCATGGTGGAACTGCGCTTCGACAACCCGCCGGACGTGGATGGCGTGCGCGAGCGCCTGGAAACCTCCGGTTACCAGGGCGCGCAGGTCCAGACCTTCGGCAGCGGCCGGGATCTGCTGGTCCGCCTGCAGCCGCGCGAAGGCCAGACCGATTCGGAAGCCGCCAACCGCACCGCCACCGAGGTGGTGAAGCTGGCGTCCTCGGCGGAGAACCCGGCGACCAAGCTGCGCAGCGAAATCGTCAGCCCGCAGGTCGGCAAGGAACTGGCCATGAACGGCCTGTACGCGCTGATCTTCGTGGTGGTCGGCTTCCTGATCTACATCGCGTTCCGGTTCGAATGGAAATTCGCGCTGGCGGCGATCTTCACCACCCTGCACGACGTGCTGATCTGCGCCGGCTTCTTCGCCCTGACCGGGCGGGAGTTCGACCTGACCGTGCTGGCGGGCCTGCTGTCGGTGATGGGTTTCTCGATCAACGACACCATCGTGGTGTTCGACCGCGTGCGCGAGAATTTCCGCTCGCTGCGCGTGGATCCGGTCGAGGTGCTGAATCGTTCGGTCAACCAGACCCTGTCGCGCACCATCATCACCTCGTTCGTGGCGTTCCTGACCGTGCTGGCGCTGTACATCTACGGCGGCGGTTCGCTGGAAGGCATGGCGATCTCGCAGATGATCGGCATCGTGATCGGCACCATCTCCTCGATCTTCATCGCTTGCCCGCTGCTGACGATGGGCTTCATGAAGGTCACCAAGCAGGATCTGATGCCCAAGGCCAAGGACGAGGCGGCGCTGGCGCGGAGGCCCTGAGGGCCGAGATTCGCCTGAGGGCCGAGATTCGGGAGTGGGGATTCGGGATTCGATAGTTTCCCTGTCCAGCTACAAGAAAAAGGCCGCGCATCGCGCGGCCTTTTTTTTTGTAGAGCGGAGCTTGCTCCGCTGATGTTCATCCGGGCAAGGCGAAGCCGAGCAAGCCCGGCTCTACCGCATCAGCCCTTGGGCGGGTCGAAGCTGGCGGCGTAGCCGGAGCTGACGATGGTCTTCTGCAGGGCTTCGGCCACCTTGATGTTGCCGGCGACGATCTGGCGGGAGGCCGGGCCACGCCCGTCCATGCGCGGGGTGGCCGCGCCGCGGAAGTCGCAGATGCGGCCGCCGGCCTCGCGCACCAGCAGCACGCCGGCGGCGATGTCCCAGTCCTTCACGCCGGCTTCGAAGTAGGCATCCAGGCGGCCACAGGCCACGTAGGCCAGATCGAGCGCGGCCGAACCGGTGCGGCGGACGTCCTCGGCCTGGACCAGCAGTTCGCGCACGCATTCGAGCTGGGCGCCGGCACGGGCGCGCTCGCGCGGCGGGAAGCCGGTGCTGATGACGGTGCCGGCCAGATCCTTGCGATCGGCCACCCGGATCTTGCGCTCGTTGAGCTGGGCGCCGGCGCCGCGGCTGGCGGTGAACAGGTCGTTGCGCAGGGGATCGAAGATCACCGCGTCGGTGGGCTCGCCGTTTTCGACCAGCGCGATCGACACGCAATAGTGCGGGAAGCCGCGCAGGTAGTTGCTGGTGCCGTCGAGCGGGTCGATGACCCAGGTGTAGCGGCTCTGGCCCTGGATGCCGCCTTCCTCGCCGACCACGGCGTAATCGGGATAGGCGCGGCGGAGTTCCTTGACGATGACCTTCTCGGCATCGGCGTCCACTTCGCTGGCGTAGTCCATCCGGTCCTTCTGCACCACGTTCAGCGCGTCCAGCTTGTTGATGCTGCGCAACAGGACGTTGCCTGCCAGTCGGGCGGCTTTGACCATGACGGTGACGGCGGGTTTCTGCATGGCTTCGGACCTCGGAACAGGCAGGGGGCGGTATGGACGGTGGAAAAGAACGGCGCGGCGCAGGGGCCGGCGCGCACAGTTTAACATCTGCGCCCATGAACACTCCCGAATTCCCGCTCCCCGCGTCCGACCGGCTGCGCATCGTGCTGGTCGGCACCCAGCATCCCGGCAACATCGGCGCCGCCGCGCGCGCCCTCAAGACCATGGGGCTGGCCCGGCTGGTATTGGTCGCCCCCGAACAGTTCCCGGCCGAGGAGGCCAGCCGCCGCGCCGCCGGGGCCGACGATCTGCTGGCCGATGCCCGGGTGGTCGCCACCCTGGCCGAAGGGGTGGCCGACTGCCGCTACGTGCTGGGCTGCACCGCCCGCAGCCGCCGGGTGCAACTGGAGGAATTCGAGCCGCGCCAGGCCGCCGCCCAGGCGGTGACGATGGCCGCGCAAGGCGAGGTGGCGCTGGTGTTCGGCCGCGAACGCACCGGCCTGACCAACGAGGAACTGCAGCTGTGCCACGCCGCCGTCCACATTCCGGCCAATCCCGAGTACAGCTCCCTGAACCTGGCCGCCGCCGTGCAGGTGCTGGCGTATGAGCTGCGCCTGGCATTGCGCGGGCAGGCCTCGTCGCCGGCGCCGGAAAGCCGCCACCCCGACGACGCGCCGGCCAGCCACGCGCAACTGGAAGGCTTCTTCGCCCAGTTGGGGCAGACCCTGGACGAGATCGATTTCCACAAGGGCCGCACGCCGGATTCGGCGATGCGCAAACTGCGTCGCCTGTTCCTGCGCGCGGACCTGAGCGAACAGGAGGTGAGGCTGTTGCGGGGCGTGCTGGCGGACGCCCAGCGGATGGCCCGTTTGGCCGACGGACGCACGTAATCTACTGTCCCAAAGTCACAATTTCGGCTAGGCTCCCACCACCTTTTCGAAGGATTCTCCTCGTTGCCTACGTCCCGGTTCGCATTCGTCCTGACGCTGATCGGGGCGTTCCTCCTGCCGGGTGCCGTGGCGCCGGCCGATGCCGCCGGTGGCGATGATCACGTGCTTGTCCTGGGCCGCATCAGCGATGATCCCAAGGCCCACTACGAACAGCTCAAGCCGCTGCTGGACTACGTGATCCCGCGCATGCGCGATGTCGGCATCACCGAGGGCCGCATCCTGATGGCGCGCGACACCCAGCAGATGATCAGCTACCTGCGCCGGGGCCGGGTGGACTGGGTGACCGAAACCGCCGGCACCGCGATGCGGTTGCAGGACCGGGCCGGCGCAAAGCCGCTGGTGCTGACCGAGCGTGGCGGGGTGGGGCGCTACCACGGCGTGTTCTTCGTGCGCCGCGACAGCGGGCTGGAGAACCTGCAGGACCTGAAGGGCAAGGCGATCGCGTTCCAGAACACCGCTTCCACCAGCGCCTATTTCGCGCCGGCGGTGGAATTGCTGGATGCCGGCCAGCGGCTGGAGATCCTGCTGTCGCCGATGGATCGGCCGGCCCCGGATTCGGTCGGCTATGTGTTCGCCCGCACCGAACTGAACATCGCGGCCTGGGTCCACAAGCGCCTGGTCGATGCCGGCGTGGTGAGCAGCCTGGACTGGAACGACGCCCGCCGCATCCCGCCCTCGTTCCGCAACGACTTCCGCATCATCCACGAAACCCCCGAGTATCCGCGCGCGCTGGAGATGGTGCGTGGCGATCTGGAGCCGGCGGTCGAGGCGCGCCTGCGCGAGGTGCTGCTGCAGGCCGCCGAAGATCCGCAGGCGCGCGAGGCGATGCGGCTGTTCTTCCGCACCACCGCCTTCCTGCCGGTGGATCCCGACTCGCGGCGTGCGCTGGAGCACCTGCGGCAGGGCGTGGGCCGCGTGCGCGAGCAGGTCGAATGAAGAACAACCTACGTTTTGGCCTGGAAGCGCGCTTCCTCACCGCCATGGCCATCATGCTGGCGGTGGTCATCGGGTTGCTGGCGACCCTGCTGCACCGGCAGAAGGCGATGCAGCAGGAAGTGGCGGGCGTGGCCCGCGAGGCCATGCACGGCATGGCCGAGGACAGCCTGCGCCGGCACGGCGGCGCCACCGTCGAGCAACTGGCCGACGCCCTGGCCAATCCGCTGTACTACTTCGATCTGGACACCATCGGCACGCTGGTCCGCTCCGCGCAGAAAGAGCCGGACGTCAGCTATGTGCTGGTCTACGACCCGCAGGGGCGGATCATCCACGACGGTTCCGAGGAAATCGCGGTCTACGGGCAGCAGATGAGCGACCCGCTGGCCTACGAGGCGATCAGCACGCCGGAACTGCATACCCAGTGGTCGCCGCAGATCGTCGATATCTCGGAGCCGATCATGATCGGCAACCAGCGCATCGGCGGGGTGCGGGTGGGCTACTCGCTGGATTCGGTGCGCGGACACGAGGATCGCGCCGTCGCCGCGGCGCGTACACGGCTGGAGGAACTGGGACACCGCCACCTGATCTGGGTGTGGGCGCTGTTGGCCGCGCTGGTGGTGGCCTGCGTGGCCATCATGGTCTACGCCCAGCGCACCCTGGTGCGTCCGATCCGGCAACTGGCCGAAGCCGCGCACGCCATCGAAGTGGGCAACTACAACGGCGAACGCCCGGTCAGCCACCGCAACGACGAGGTCGGCGAACTGGTGCGCGCCTTCAGCAGCATGAGCGACAGCATCGCCCGCCACGATCGCGACGTGCGGCGCATGGCCTACACCGATTCGCTGACCGGCCTGACCAATCGGCTGGCGTTCCGCGAGAGCCTGGATCACCGGCTGATGATGCTGCGCGGCGCCGGCCGCCAGTTGGCGCTGCTGTTCGCCGACATCGACGACTTCAAGAGGGTCAACGATACCCTCGGCCACGAGGCCGGTGACGAGGTGCTGCAGCAGTTCGCCAACCGCATCCGCGAGGCGGTCGAGCAACTGGGCGGCGACGACGCGATGCTGGCACGCTTCGGCGGCGACGAGTTCGTCATCCTGATCCAGGACGGCGACGTGCGTTCGGTGGCGACCCGGCTGGCCGAACAGTTGGTGACCGAGCTGGGCCGGCCGCTGGTGATCCAGGATCGACAGGTATTCCTGGGCACGTCGATCGGCATCACCCTGTTCCCCGAGGACGCCTCCGGCGCCACCGCGCTGATGAAGAACGGCGACATCGCCATGTACCAGGCCAAGGTGGCCGGCAAGAACTGCTACCGCTTCTACAGCCGGGCGATGGATCAGGCGGTGGAGCGGCGGGTGCGGATGGAGCAGGAACTGCGCGGCGCCTGGGAGCGCGGCGAACTCAGCCTGCTGTACCAGCCGGTGTTCCGGCTGTCCGACAGCCGCATCGTCGGCGCCGAGGCGCTGCTGCGCTGGCAGCACCCGGAGCTGGGGATGGTGGCGCCCTCGGTGTTCATCGACGTGGCCGAGCAGAGCGGCCTGATCGAGAGCATCGGCCCGCGCGTTCTGCGCGCGGCGTGCACGGCGGCCGCGCGCTGGAGCGCGGATCGGGATCCGATGGATCAGCTGTTCGTGTCGGTCAACGTCTCGCCGCGCCAGTTGCGCAGTGGCGATCTGCCGGAGGTCGTGGCCGAATGCCTGCGCGAAACCGGGCTGGCTTCCTCGCGGCTGCACCTGGAACTGACCGAGACCGCGGTGATCGCCGACGAGGCGCACGCCAGTGCGCTGCTGGCGACCCTGCACCGCACCGGGGTGAAGGTCTGGCTGGACGATTTCGGCACCGGCTTCTCCGGACTGAGCCACCTGCGCCGGGTACCGGTCGACGGCGTGAAGATCGATCGCAGCTTCATCGCCGACATGCTGCGCGATCCGGACGATCTGGCCCTGACCAGCGCGATCATCGCCATGGCCCATTCGCTGGGCATCACGGTGGTGGCCGAAGGCGTGGAGAAGGAAGGCCAGTTCAACATCCTGCGCGAACGCGGCTGCGATCTGGCCCAGGGCTATTGGCTGGGCTACCCGGTCACGGCTGCCGAGTTCGCCCAGCTCATTGCTTGAGCAACCCGGATCGATTCTCCTGTAGGAGCGACGTGGGTCGCGACCGTGCGCTTGCACCTGTCCGTATGGAACGGTATCCGGCTTTCATGGCCGAATCGGGTTGACGGTCGCGACTGACGTCGCTCCTACAACAGGCTCACGCGGATCAGGAAAACCAGCGGCCGAGGAATTCGGTGGTGGCGGCGACCAAGTGGCCGGACAGGAAGCCGAACACGATCACCGCGGTCCCGCCCGCCACCCAGGCCACCAGCATCAACGCGCCATCGCGTTCCAGCAGGGCCAGCGCGAACAGCAGCAACAGCACGCCGAACACGTAGTTGGTGAACGGAATCGGCAGGGCCAGCAGCAATCCCAGCAGGATCAGCAGCAGGCCGGTGAAGGAGAGCGCCAGCTTGTGATCGAGCACCGCGTGCAGGCGCGGGCGGATCAGTTTTTCCAGCCGTGCCAGCCAGGGCGAGAGCAGGCTGCGGAAGGTGATCAGCGCACTGCGGTGCGGACCGCGCCGGGCGATGAAGCCGGGCAGCCACAGCCGGGAGAGGCCGACCAGCAACTGCACGCCGACCAGGATCACCAGCGGACCGCCGATGGCGCCGCCGACGCCCGGGATGGGAATGAATGCGGGCAGCACGCCGATGAACAGCAGCAGGCCGAACGCGCTCTGGCCGAAACCGGACAGCAGATCGCCCAGTTGCAGGACCTGGTTGGGATCGCCGAGCGCGAAATCGTCCAGCAGGGCGCGGGTCCCCGCGTGGGGCGGGTGGGATGAGGTGGAATCCATGGGGTCAGGCCGCCGCGTCTTCGCCGGTTTCCTCCGGCAAGCGCTGCAGCAGCAGCTTGTCGACGCGCGCGCCGTCGAGGTCCACGACCTCGAAACGCCAGCCGTCCAGCTGGAAGGATTCGCCCACGTGCGGGATGCGGCCGAAGCGTTCGATCACCAGGCCGGCGATGGTGTTGTACTCGTCATCGTCGGGCAGGGTCACGCCCAGCAGTTCGCGCAGGTCATCGTTGGGCAGCGAGCCGTCCACCAGCAGCGAACCGTCGTCGCGCACGACCACCAGCGCGGCGTCCTCGTTGTTCTCCGCGGACTGCAGGCGTCCCACCACCGCGCCCATCAGGTCGCTGATGGTCACCAGGCCCTGGATTTCGCCGTATTCGTCCACCACCAGCGCCAGCGACTGCTGTTCCTCGCGGAAAATCTCCAGCAGCTTCATCGCATGGGTCGATTCGGACACGAACAGCGGCTCGCGCAGGTTGCGGAAAATCTCGGGCGACTTGTCGGCGAAGCGGTCCAGCAGCGACTTGACCTCCAGCACGCCGACCACGTCCTGGTCGCCGGCGCGATAGACCGGGAAGCGCGAGAACTGGGATTCGCGCATGACCTCGAGGTTTTCCTGGTAGTCGGCGGCGGTATCCAGCCAGACGATCTTCTTGCGCGGGGTCATCAGGCTGTCGGCGGTGCGATCGCCCAGGCGCATGACCCGGTTCATCATGTTGCGCTCGTCGACGTCGATCACGCCCTGCTCGTGGCTCTCGGTCACCAGCAGGCGGATTTCCTCCTCGGTCACCGCGCCGCGGTTGTCGTCGCGGATGCCGAGCATGCGTAGCACGGCGCGGTTGATCGCGCCCAGCACGAACACCACCGGGCGGGCGATGCGCGACAGCCAGTCCAGCGGGATGGCCACCATCGACGCGATGGCCTCGGCATTGGTCAGCGCCAGCCGCTTGGGAATCAGTTCGCCGAAGATGACCGAGCCGGCGGTGATCAGGGTGACCGCGGTACCGATGCCGATCGGGCGGGCGTACTGCTGGATGCCCGGCACCAGCTCGGCCAGCCAGCCGGCGATGATCGCGCCGATGGCGTCGCCGCCGAACACGCCGGCCAGGATGCCGATCAGGGTGATGCCGATCTGGACCGTGGACAGCAGGTTGTCCGGGTGCTCGGCCAGGTGCAGGGCCACGCGTGCCCCGCGGCTTTCCTGGGCCATCTGCTTGAGCTTGAGCTTGCGCGAGGTCATCAGCGCCATCTCCGACAGGGCGAAGAAGGCGTTCAGGATGATCAGGGCGATGACGATCAGCAGTTCAAGCACGGCGGCCCTCCGTCATGGCCGGAGAGGGCGCCGCCGGGGATGCGTATCGCGGGCGACAGTGCGAGGGGGAGGTAGGGTCGTCTTCCATAGGGTGCACCCTCGGGTGCCGGAGGAGTGTACCAAACCCGGACCGGAGGGCCGCAGAGGGGGCTTTCCAGGGTCGGGATGGGGCCTGGCCGTCGCCAGGACGGTCACTAAACGGTCATAATTCCGCCCCTAAAGCCGTCCGCCCCGTGACGGCGGGATTTCCCCGATGTTCTCGCTGCAGACCATTTTCGGCTCCGGCCAGCAGTTCTACACCCTGCTCGAAGAGGCTTCCCAGGCCGCCCTGGACAGCGCCAAGGCCCTCCACGCCATGATGAAGGAAAGCGACCGCCAGCCGGCGCTGGACGCCTTCAAGCTGGCCCGCCTGCGCGAGCGCGCCACCTCGGACAAGATCAGCCAGGCGCTGGTGGACAGTTTCATCACCCCGATCGAGCGCGAGGACATCGAGGCGCTGGGTTCGGCCCTGTACAAGATTCCCAAGCAGATCGAGAAGTTCGCCGATCGCTACTCGCTGGCCCTGCAGCACCTGGAAGGCATCGACTTCGCGCCGCGCGCGGCGATGCTGGAGCAGGCCGCCGCGGTGGTGGTGGAGATGGTCCACGAACTGAAGAAGATGAACATCGATCGCATGACCGCGCTCAACGAGAAGCTGCGCGCGATCGAGAACGAGGCCGACCGGCTGATGCTGGAGCTGTACCGCGACATCTATTCCGGTCGCCTGGACCACCTGCAGATGTTCCTGCTCAAGGAGTTCTTCGAGATCCTGGAAAAGGCCATCGACCGCTGCCGCGAAGCCGGCGTGGTGGCCTACCAGATCGTGCTGAAGAACAGCTGAGGACCGGCCCATGCTGACCCTGGTCCTGGTGGTGATCCTGGCCGCGCTCGTGTTCGAGTTCATCAACGGCTTCCACGACACCGCCAATTCCATCGCCACCGTGGTCGCCACCAAGGTGCTCTCGCCCGGACAGGCGGTGATGCTGGCGGCGATCATGAACCTGGTGGGCGCGTTGACCGGCACCGCGGTCGCCAAGACGATTGCCTCCGGCCTGATCGACACCGGCGTGGTCGAGGTCACCTCGCAGGTGATCCTGTGCGCGCTGCTGGGCGGCATCGTCTGGAACCTCATCACCTGGTGGAAGGGCCTGCCGTCCTCCTCCTCGCATGCGCTGATCGGCGGCCTGTGCGGCGCCGCGCTGGCCGCGGCCCACAACGACTGGGGCGCGCTGATCTGGTCCGAAGCGGTCGGCGACTGGACCAAGAACAAGGGCATCCTGTGGAAGGTGGTGGTGCCGATGATCAGCTCGCCGATCGCCGGCTTCCTGCTCGGCATCGGCGTGATGCTGCTGCTGTGGGGCCTGATCGCGCTGCTCTCGCGGGCGACGGGCTGGCTGCGCCGGCTGGCCCGTCCGAACTTCGTCAACAAGTTCTTCGGCAAGGCGCAGATCATTTCCGCGGCCTACATGGGCTACGCGCACGGCCACAACGACGCGCAGAAGACCATGGGCATCATCGCGCTGACCCTGTTCGGCGCCGAGGCCTCGGGCGCGCTGAACGACCTGCCGGACTGGCTTGCGTTCCTGCATCCGGGCAGCGCCGGCGAGCAGGACATCGCGACCTGGATCGTGCTGACCTGCGCGGTGGTGATGGCACTGGGCACCGCCTCGGGCGGCTGGAAGATCATCAAGACCCTCGGCCACAAGATGGTCAAGCTGCATCCGATCAACGGCTTCGCCGCGGAAACCAGCTCGGCCACCATCCTGACCGTGGCCGCGCATTTCGGCATGCCGGTCTCCACCACCCACAGCATCTCCACCGCCATCATGGGCGTTGGCTTCGCCAAGAACCCGCGCGCGCTGAAGTTCAGCGTGGTCGAGCGGATCATCTGGGCCTGGATCCTGACCATCCCCGCAGCCGGCGGCATCGCCTATGGCCTGTTGAAGTTGCTGCAGGCGATTGGGTGGGCCTGATGAGGGGCCGGGATTAGGGATTGGGGATTCGGGATTGGCAGGAGCGAAGGCGTGTTGCCTGCGACCTGATCGCGTTCCGATCCCGGGTCCCGCTGGGTGAATCCCGGTCCTGATGTTCCAACGCCGGGATCGGCTTCAACGAATCCCCAATCCCGAATCCCCAACCCCCGCCTTCAGAGCAAATCCCCTTCGGCGGAAAGCGCGCGTTCCATGCGATCGCCCAGGCCGCCGATTTCCAGCACCAGGCGGTCGACTTCGGCCGGGGTCAGGCCGTCGTAGGGGCGGTTTTCGCATAGTTGCAGGTACGGCACGCCGTCGAGTTCGCCGATGGCGAGGTAGCCGACGCTGCTGTGCCAGTTGAAGCCGAGCGCGCGGCGGGCGTCGACGCCGGTGATCGGCGCGATGACCGTGCTGACCCGCAGGTAGCTGCGCTCGTCGTCGTTGCTCAGTTCGGACAGGAAGATGGCCTGGTGCCGGCTACCGCTGTCCAGCGACAGTTCCACGCAGGCCACATAGGGTTCCTGCACCGACACCCGGTAGCCGGAGGTGGTCAGGTGGCTGCGGATCTGTTCGAAATTCTTCATGGCGTGACGGACTCGGGAAATTCCAGAACCGTATGGTAGGCCGGTTTGCGGTGGCCGGGGTAGCCAGCGGGCGGGGCACGCGCCACACTTCCGGCATTCACCGACCGGAACGCCCCGCATGGCGGAAGCCACGCCTGAAGCGAAGATCCTCGCGGCCATCCGCGCGATTCCGCGCGGCCAGGTGGCCGGTTATGGCGAGGTCGCGCGTCGCGCGGGGCTGCCGGGCCGGGCGCGGCTGGTGGCGCGCATCCTCAGCAACAACGACGACGCGCGGCTGCCCTGGCATCGGGTCCTGCGTTCGGACGGCCGCATCGCGTTTCCCGAGGGTTCGAAGGGCTACCGCGAACAGAGCCAGCGGCTGCGTGCCGAAGGCGTGAGGGTCGAGCAGGGGCGGGTGCGCGGAGTGAAAGCTGCACGCACGCTGGACGAGGCGTTGTGGGGACCGCCGGGCGGCTGAAACCCAGCGGTTATCATGGGCCCGTTCCCGAAGGATGCGAGCCATGTTCCCTCCCGTGCTGCCGGTTACCCGCGCGCTGCTGATCGCCAATGTGGTGGTGTTTCTATTCCAACAGGTTCTGGGGGCGGCGGTCACCGATTTGTTTGTCCAGTGGCCCATCGACTTCACGGGTGTGGGTCCCCGTGACGGTGGTTTCATGCTGTGGCAACTGCTCACCAGCGGCTTCATGCATGGCAGCCCCGGCCATCTGTTCTTCAACATGCTGGCCCTGTGGATGTTCGGCTCGCCGCTGGAAGCCACCTGGGGTGAGAAGCGCTTCATCACCTATTACTTCGTCTGCCTGATTGGCGCCAACCTGTGCCAGTTACTGGTGAGTTCGTGGGTGCTGGCCAGCGGTGGTCCCAACATCTATTCAATGGGCGCTTCCGGCGCCGTGTTCGGCGTGCTGCTGGGTTACGGCATGTTGTTCCCCAACCAGCGCATGATCGTGTTTCCGATTCCGATGGAGATCCGCGCCCGCACGCTGGTGATCATCTACGGTGCTTTGGCACTGTTCTTTGGAATCACCGGAACGAAAGCCGGTATAGGTCATTTCGCCCATCTCGGCGGCATGATTTTCGGCTGGCTGATGATCCGCTACTGGCGCGGGCAGCCGCCGTTCGGCAAGCGCCGGCCGCCGGGGCCGAGGATGCGGATCGTCAAGTAATCGATCCGAACGGACGGCACTCCTCCCGGGGAGGAAGCCGCACAAAGAAAAACGGCGCGTTTCCGCGCCGTTTTTTGTTGGCTTTTCCGGCCCGCCGTTTCAGCGCCACTTGCCGATCAGATCCGCGTCCTTGCGCTGCATCGGCTGGCCCGGCTTGCAGCTGAAGGCCTGGCCGAATGTCGCCTGGTTGGACAGCGGCGCGTTGGTGCGCCAGACGCCCGGCGCACGCACGTCGGTGGCGGCGCGCTGGGCGGCCTCGGCGGCGTCCATGCGTTGCGCCCACAACTGCGCCCAGGCGGTGTAGAACGACTGCTTGGCGGGGACGGCGGCCTGCGGCTCGGCGGTGATGAAGGCATCCCACGCCAGTTCGACACCGGCCAGGTCGGCCAATGCCTCGTCCTGGACCAGCTTGCCGTTGACCTTGACGTTCTTCAGTTCGGGATAGGCGAACGCGTCGTACTGCGCCGCGATCTTCGCGCCGATGGCGTTCCAGGCGGTCAGCTCGGAGGCGGTCCACCAGTCGCGCAGTTCGCCCTTGGCGTCGACCATGCGGCCCTTGTTGTCGAAGCCGCGGCTGAGCTCGTGACCCACCAGCGCGCCGTAGGCGCCGTACTGGCCGGCGGCATCGCGCTGCGGATCGAACACCGGTGCCTGCAGCACCGCGGCGGTGACGATCAGGCGGTTCTGGGCCAGGTCGTAGGCCAGCGCGGGCTGCTGCGGCAGCACGTCCCAGCGGCGATCCGCATTGCCCTTGCCGATCCGCTTCATCTCCTCGCGATGGCGCCAGGTCGAGGCGATCAGCATGTTGCCGCCGAAGCTGCCGCGGCCCATCGGCTGCACGCTGTAATCGACGTCGCGGTGCGGCGTGCCGACTTCGATCTTGAGCTTGCCCAGCTTGGCCTTGGCTTCGGCCTTGGCGCCATCGCTGAGCCAGGTGGCGCGTTCGACCGCGCGGCCCAGCGCGTCGCGGACCTGGGCGGCGATCGCCTCGGCCTGCTGGTCGCTGGACCTGGGCAGGTAACGCTCGGCGTACTCCTTGCCCAGCATCGGGCCGGCGGCCAGGTTGATTGCGCCCAGCACCTGCTGCCAGCGGGCCGGCGGCGTGGTCTCCCCGCGCAGGACCTTGCCGCGGAACTCGAATTCGGCGTCGCGGAACGACTTGGCCAGGTACGGGGCCATGGCATCGCCGACGCGCCAGCGCAGGTAGGCCTTCCACTGGTCCGGCTTGAGGCTGGCGACCAGCGTGTCGATCTGCTTGAACAGCGCCGGATCGGCGATCGACACGGTGTCGTCGCTGACGCCCTGGGCCTTGAGGAAGGCATCGATCTGCAGGTTGCGGTATTGCTTGCCCAGTTCCTTGGTGGTGACCGGGGCGAAGTTGGACAGCGGATTGCGCAGGTCCAGCAGCGGCTTGGAAACCTGCGCCAGGCGGGTTTCCATATCCAGCACCGCCTGCGTGTCGGCGTCCAGGCGATTCTGCGCGGTGCCGGTGAGGGCGAGGATCTGCTTCACGTAGGCGCGATAGCGATCCATCACCTGTTTGGTGTCGGCGTCATTGCGGGTGTAGTAGGCGGGATCCGGCAGGCCCAGGCCACCCTGCATGAAGTAGCCGATGTGGCGATCCAGCGCACGCAGGTCCACGTCGGGGCTGAAATTGAAGGCGACCGGAATGCCGACCTGGTGCAGCGCCGCGATCGCCGGCGCGACGTCCTTGGCCTTCTTGATGGCGTTGATGCGATCCAGCAGCGGCGCGATCGGCTTGGCGCCGTCGGCTTCCACCGCGGCTTCGTCCAGGCCACTGGCCCAGAAGTCGCCGAGCAGCTTCTGCACGTGTCCCTGCGGCGACTGCATCGCCGCCTGCAGCAGGTCGCGCTGCTGCTGTTCCGCGCGCTCGCGCAGCTGGCCCAACGCGCTGGTGCCCGGCGTGGCGTTGGCCTTCAGCCAGTCGGCATTGGCATGGGCATAGAAATCGCTGCAGGCGGGGCTGACGGCGGGAGCGCGCGGCGCCTTCTTCTTGGCGGCTTCGGCCTGCGGGATGCCCAGCGCGGCGACCAGGGCGAAGGCGAGCAGGGAGGGATGGCCAAGGGCGGCGCGGGTCTTCGACATCAGGGAATCCGGGGTGTTGGAGTTGGCGGATTCTAGCAAGCAGGGCTGGCACTCCCTGAACGCGGCGCACACTTCCAGGGCAGGTCCGGAAACGAGGAAGGCCCGGGAATTCCCGGGCCTTCGAGGGTACCGCCGGACGTAGTCCGGATTACCAGATCACCACCTGCTTGTCGCCGTCGCGGACCATGGCGTCGCCGGCCTTGCACTGGAACGCCGCGGCGAACGCCGGCAGGTTGGACGGGGCACCGATGGCGCGGAAGTTGGCCGGCGCGTGCGGGTCGGTCTTCAGGCGCACGGTCAGTTCTTCCGGGGTGAAATTGCGACGCCACACCGTGGCCCAGTTCAGGAAGAAGCGCTGGTCGCGGGTCAGCCCGTCGGTCTTCGGATCCGGGGTGGCCTCGGTGGCCTTCTTCATCGCTTCGTACGCGGTCGCCAGGCCGCCCAGGTCGGCGATGTTCTCGCCCAGGGTCAGGCTGCCGTTGACCTTGCCGCCGCCTTCGGTGGTGTAGCCGTTGAACTGGTTGACCAGCTTGCCGGTGAGGCCGGAGAACGCCTTGGCGTCGCCGTCGGTCCACCACACTTCCATGTTGCCGGTCGGCCCGAAGCGCGAGCCCTGATCGTCGTAGCCGTGGATCATCTCGTGGCCGATCACCGCGCCGATGCCGCCGTAGTTCATTTCATCCGAGGCATTGGGATCGAAGAACGGCGGCTGCAGGATGGCGGCCGGGAACACGATCTCGTTCTGCAGCGGGTTGTAGTAGGCGTTGACCATCTGCGGCGGCATGCCCCATTCGGTCTTGTCCACGGGCTTGCCGATCTTGCCGAGGTTCCACTTGTAGTTGAATTCCTGCGCGGCCAGCACGTTGCCGATGTAGCTGTCGCGGCTGGTGGCCAGGCCGGTCCACTCGCGCCACTTGTCGGGATAGCCGATCTTCGGGGTGAAGGTTTCCCACTTGGCGATGGCCTTCTGCTTGGTCTCCGCGCTCATCCACGGCAGGTTTTCCAGGCGGGTCTTCAGCGCGGTGCGCAGGTTGCCGACCAGGGTTTCCATCTTGGCCTTGGACTCGGCCGGGAAGGCGACCTTCACGTACATCTGGCCCAGCGCTTCGCCGGCCTCGCCTTCCACGGTGTCGAGCACGCGCTTCCAGCGCGGCTTGATTTCCTTCTGCCCGCGCAGGGTCTTGGCGTAGAAGTTGAAGTTCTCGTTGGCGAAGGCGTCGCTCAGGTACGGCGAGGCGCCGTCGACGGTGTGGAAGCGCAGGTAGGCGCGCCAGATCGCCGGGTCGGTGTCGCCCAGCATCTTGCTCACTTCCTGGTGGAAGCCCGGCATCGCCAGCGAGAACTTGTCCGCCTTCACGCCCTGCGATTCGAAGAACCGGGTCCAGGAGAAATTCGGGGTCAGCTTGTCGGCGTCGGCCAGGGTGACCGGGTTGTAGTACAGCGAGACGTCGCGCGAGAGTTCCTCGCTGGTCTTGGACGCTTTCGCCAGGCGGGTTTCGAACGCGACCACGTCCTTGGCCTGCTTGGCGGCGTCGGCGACGGCCACGCCGGACAGTTCCAGCACCTTGGCGATGTGGGCCTCGTACGCCTGCAGCTTTTCCTTGTTCTCGGCGTTGGTGTAGTACTCCGGATCCGGCAGGCCCAGGCCGCCCTGGGAGGCGTAGGCCAGCACCATCGAGGAATCCTTGAAATCGGCTTCGCCGCCGAAGCCGAACAGGAAGTTGCGGCCCTTGGCGGCATTGGCGCTCAGGTATTCGACAATCGCTTCCTTGCCGGCCAGGCCGTCGATCGCGGCCAGATCGGCCTTGATCGGCTCGATGCCCTGGGCGTTGACCTTGGCTTCGTCCATGCCGGTGGCCCACAGGTCGCCGACGATCTTCTCCACGCCGGTGGCGTTGGCATGCGCGGCGGCCTGTTCGGCCAGCTGACGTTGCACGGCGGTGGAACGCTCATCCAGCATTTCGAACGCGCCCCAGCTGGTGCGATCGCCCGGGATGGCGTTGGCGGCCAGCCACTTGCCGTTGGCGTAGCCGGTGAAATCGGCGCAGGCGTTCTTGCTGGTGTCCAGATCCGAGACCAGGAAGCGGTTCACCGGCGGCAACTTGCTCTCGTCCAGCTTCAGCTGAAGTTCGCCGCTGTCGGCGCCGGCCTTGGCGGCGGCGTCGGGGGAGGCGGCTTCGTTGGGCTTGGAACAGCCGGCGAGGGCCGCGGTGACGGCCAGGGACAAGAGAAGCATCTGCGGTTTACGGAAGGTCACTTTCAACTCCGGCCCGGGTGGGCATTGGGATAGGTCTGTCCAGACGGACGTGCGCGGACTCTACTCCCCGCCCGGAAAGGCGGGGGGTGTCGAAGGTCATGGTACGGGGCCGGCCATTGCCGGGGCGTCATGGCCACGGTGGCCGGTCATGCTAGGGTTGGGCGGACATTGCGAGAGCCGAGAATGCGGATCGAATTCCATGGCGCGGCCGGCGAGGTGACCGGCTCGATGCATCTGGTGCACGCCGGCGGCAGGCGGATCCTGCTGGACTGCGGGATGCTCCAGGGCAGCCGCGAGGCCGAGGCCCGCAATGCCGATCCGTTCCCGTTCGAACCGTCGTCGCTGGACGCGCTGGTGGTAAGCCATGCCCACATCGATCACATCGGTCGGATTCCGCTGCTGGTGCGGCGCGGATTCCGCGGGCCGATCCATGCGCAGGCGGCCACCGCCGAACTGATGCCGGTGATGCTGATGGACTCGGCCTCGTTGGCCGAAGCGGACGCCGAACGCGCCAACCGGCGCCGCCGCGACGGCGAGCCCGAGATCCAGCCGCTGTACGGACGCGAGGACGTGCAGGCGGCGATGGCGCAGGTACGGCCGCTTGCATACGACCAGCGACAGCCGATCCTGGCGGGCGTGGACATCGCCTTCCGCGATGCCGGCCATATCCTCGGTTCCAGCATCGTCGAGATCTGGGCCGATGATCGCAAGCTGGTGTTCTCCGGCGATCTGGGCCAGAAGGGCACGCCGATCCTGCGCGATCCTTCGCCGGTGCGCGACGCGGACCTGGTGCTGATGGAGTCCACCTATGGCGATCGCAACCATCGCGATCGTCCGGCCACGGTACGCGAGCTGGGCGATGTCCTCGAGCAGGCCTGGGCCGATCGCGGCAATGTGCTGATACCCGCGTTCGCGGTCGGCCGCAGCCAGGAACTGCTGTACTGGTTCGCGCGCCATTGGGACGAGTGGAACCTGTCGCGCTGGCGCGTGTTCCTGGACAGTCCGATGGCGGGCAAGGTCGTGCAGATATACGGACGCCACCACGAACTGTTCGACATGGAAGCGCAGGAAGTCTGGCGCGGCTCGCCCAATCCGTTCCGGCTGCCCAACCTGCACATCACCGAAAGCACCGCCGAATCGATGGCGATCAACCAGATCACCAATGGCGCGATCATCATCGCCGGCTCGGGCATGGCCAACGGCGGTCGCATCCAGCACCACCTGGCCCACAACCTGGATCGGCAGCGCACGCACGTGGTGTTTGTCGGTTACCAGGCCGAGGGCACGCTGGGACGGCGGCTGGTCGATGGCGCGCGCTGGGTACGCATCCACGGTCGCGATCACCGGGTCAATGCGCGGTGCCACACCATCGGCGGCCTGTCCGCGCATGCGGATCAGGCCGGATTGCTGGCGTGGTACGGCGGCTTCGAACCTTCGCCTCCGGTGGTGCTGGTGCATGGCGAGGACCGCGCGCGCGAGGCGCTGGCCGGCGAAATCGGCGAACGCTTCGGAGTGACCGCGGAACTGGCGCGGCCGGGCATGCAACTGGACGTCTGAAAACACTCGCGACCGGTGCGCCGGTCGTCAGGGCGTCGCGGCGGCGTGGCTCACACTGCGGTTGCGACCGGCCTGCTTGGCCTGGTACAGCGCCGCGTCGGCGCGTTCGAACACTTCCGCCGAATCCAGGTTGTCGCCGGCCTGGGTGGTGTGGATGCCGATGCTGGCGGTGAATGGCGGCGCATCGAGGGCACGCTCGGTGCGGGCGGCGAGATTGGCCAGATCGACATGGATGGTGGTGGCGATGGTGGCGGCCGCCTGCGCGGAGGTTTCCGGCAGCAGCACCGCGAATTCGTCGCCGCCCAATCGCGCGATCACGTCGCGCGGGCGGCGCGCGCGTCCGCGCAGCACGCGCGCCAGCAGCCGCAGCACCGCGTCGCCGCTGGCGTGTCCCTGGCTGTCATTGAGCTGCTTGAAGTGATCGATGTCCAGCAGCAGCAGCGACATCGGCAGGTGGGTGCGCTGGATCGCGCGCAGTTCCTGTTCCAGCGCATGGTTGAACTTGTTGCGGTTGGCCAGCCCGGTCAACGGGTCGGTCTGGGCGGCGCGCTGGGTGCGGCGAATCAGGCGGTATACCCATACCGACGCGCCGGTCGCCAGCACCAGCAGGGTGGCCGAGGCGGGGAACCACAGCCGCGCGAACTGCAGCAGCAGCAGGGACAGCAGCAAGGTCAGGGCAATCGTGGCCAGCGCCGGCCGCCAGATCTGGCGGAACGCCGGGAAGCCGCACAACACCATCGGCAGCGATACCAGCAGGATCGACAGCAGCAATTGCGCGCCCAGCGACATCGGGGTGATGGCGGTGCCCTGGATCAGCATGTTGAGCACGTTGGCCTCGTACTCAACGCCGGTCAGTCCGCGTCCGCCGCGCTGGCCCGGCACGTTGACGGTGTCGCCCATTCCCATCGCGGTGGTGCCCACCAGCACCCAGCGTCCCTGCAACAGCGAGGCCGGCACGCGCTGGTGGATGACGTCGGTGTAGGAAACCTGGGCGAATCCGCCCGGAGGACTGGCGTAGGGAACCAGCACGCGGTGATCGCGCACCCAGCGCTGCGGCGAGGCCTGGTCCTGATCCGACAGGCGTTCGCCGGGCAGATCATCGTTCTGGGCCAGCGGCTGATCCAACTGGCTCAGCGCCAGCGCCAGGGCCGGCCAGCGCGGAGAACCCTGGCCGGCGCGCAGATAGGCGCTGCGCACCACGCCATCGTCGTCCGCCGCCAGGTCCACGTGACCCAGTGAAGCGACCGATGCGGAGAATTCCGGGATTGGCAGCAGTTCCACCAGCGGCCCGTTGGCCTGGGTCGCCTCGGCCAGCACCGGCAACACCACCTTGCCGTGGCGACTCATGGCACGCGCCAGCAACGCATCGCCCTCGGGGTCGAACAGCGCCGGTTCGGACAGCAGCAGATCCAGGCCGATGCCACGCACGCCGATGCGTCCGAGTTCGTCGATCAGGCGCGCATGCTGGCGCCGCGACCACGGCCAGCGACCCAGTTCGCCCAGGCTCTTTTCGTCGATGGCGACGACGACGATGCGATTGTCCGCTTCCTGCGAGACCAGCGGGCCGAGCCGGTCGTACAGCCACTGATCCATCCGCGCGACCAGGCCGGTCAGGATCAGGCAGGCCACGATTGCCGATGCGCCCAGCGCGATCAGCAGGCGGCTCCTGGGCTTGGAGGTCGAGGGCGGGGGGATCATAGGCTCAGCAGGAGCAGGACCGCGCCCGCTCCGGCACCGATCCGGCACAGCCGACAGGGCAGCTTGACCTTCTGCGCCGGCGCGAACTCGCCGGTTTCCCCGTCGGTGTCGATGGCCTGCGCGCGCAGGTACCAGGTTCCGCCGGCCAGCTTGGACACGGTGATTTCGGGCTGTTCGACGACCTCGTCGACGCGCAGCTTGTCAAACGACGGCGAACGCGACATCTGGAAGCGGTAGCGCTGGCCCGGCTGGCCCGCGCGCCAGTTGAAACTGATGCCTCCGGCGCGTGCGCCATCCTTGTCCAGATCGATGTCGTCGATCGGATCCAGCGGGCGGACCGTGAACTCGATGGCGTCTCCAAATGGCCCCTTCTTCCCCTGGGCATCGATGCTGCCCACCCGCCAATAGTACGCGCCGGGCGGCAACGGCTCTGCGACGGTGATCGCTTCTCCGCGCACCTCGTCCCCTCGTGCGACCGGGGCGCGGAACTCGGGGTTGTCCGCCACTTCGTAGCGGTAGCGGTGGGCTTCCGGCGCCTGGGTCCAGCGCAATGCCGGACGGTTCTGGCGGACCAGGCCGCCGGCCGAGGGAGTGATGGCATACGGCGGCACGGGCCGGCCTTCGATGGCGAACGCGGCGTCGGCATCGCGGCCTTCCAGGCCGCCGCCATCAATCGCGCTGACCCGAAGGTGGTACTGGCCCGGCTCCAGCACCGGGGCGGTGACCGACGGCGTGCCGCTGGCGAGATCGGCGACGAGCGCCGCGAAATCCGGGTGCGGGCTGATCAGGACACGATAGCCCGCGGCGCCGGCGACCGCGGGCCAGGCGAACTGCGGGCGCACGCTGTCCTGGTGCGCGGCGATCGACGAAAGGTCCGGCGCGGGCAGCAGCGCGATCGGCTGCAGCGAATCGCCACCCCCGGTTTGCGCGTGCGTGCCGAAGCCGGGCTTGAGCAAGGTCGCGTGACGCCCGACGGTCACCGCGACGCGTCCGTCCAGCACCTCCGCCTGGGTACCCTGGTCACCGCTGTGGATGCGGAAACGGGTGCCGCGCACGGCGGAGGAAGCAGTGGGCGTGTCGACGATGAAGCGGGAACCCGGACCACGCAGATGGCGGACTTCGTTGTGGACGTGGCCGCGCTGCAGGCGCAGGCGGGTGTCGACCATGCCGGTGCGGCCGTAGCGGGTCAGCCGGTCCAGCACCAGTTCGCTGCCCTCGCGCAGGCGCAGGCGGGAGCCATCGGCGAACTGCAGGCTCAGCGATGCGCCCGCGGCGGTCAGCAGGCGGCTGCCTGCTCCCAGTTCCATGCCTTCGTTCACTGCTTGCGAGGTGCCGGCGCTGGTCACGGTGGTGGCCTTGCCGATCAACGCCACCACCCGCGCCCGCGCCGGCTGCTGGCGCAGCCAGGTCAGGGGAATGCGCAGGCGGGTGCCCGGCGCCAGCCGGTAGGGATCGGCGATGCGGTTATGCTGTTGAAGCCGATGCCAGTCGACTCCGGGTTTGAGATAGGCGCCGCCCAGATCCCACAGGGTGTCGCCCGGGCGGACCCGGTAGACCCAGTCTTCGGCGAACGCGGGGACGCAGGCCAACGCCAGGACCAGCAAGAGCCCCGCGCGGAATCCCATTCCCCGGACCAACGTCGTGATCGCCAAGCCTGTTCCCTGCCATCCAGTTTGCGTGCTGAATCACAATTATAGGCGAGCCGGCCTCCCGGCTGTGGCCGCTGCGGGCCCCGGCTTCCGTTTAGGCGTTCCGGCCGGAGCGGGGGCATGAGCGACTCCTCCCGGGACGTCCTGCTGGTCGGTGGAGGCCACAACGGCCTGGTCTGCGCGACCTATCTGGCCAGGGCGGGCCTGGGGGTGACCGTGCTGGAACGCCGCGCGGTGCTGGGTGGCGCCGCGGTCACGGAGGAATTCCACCCCGGTTTCCGCAATTCGGTGGCTTCCTATACGGTCTCGCTGCTGCAGCCCCGGGTCATCGCCGAGCTGGAGCTTGCCCGCCATGGCCTGCGGGTGGTCGAGCGCCGACGCAACAACTTCCTGCCGCTGCCGGACGGCGGCTACCTGCTGACCGGCGGCGGCCAGACCCGGGCCGAGTTCGCCAAGTTCTCCGCCCGCGACGCCGAGCGGCTGCCGGCCTACGAGGCCCGCCTGGACGCGATCGCCGACGTGCTGCGCGCGCTGGCGCTGGAGCCGCCGCCCAACCTGACCGATGGCGGTTGGTGGAAAGCATTGCCGGAACTGCTGCGCACCGCGCGCCTGGGCCGGAAGCTGCATGCGCTGGACGAGACCTTGCGGCAGGAACTGCTGGATCTGTTCACCATCTCCGCCGGCGAATACCTGGACCGCTGGTTCGAGAGCGAACCGGTCAAGGCGCTGTTCGGTTTCGACGGCGTGGTCGGCAACTACGCCAGTCCGTACACGCCCGGTTCGGCGTACGTGCTGCTGCACCATGTGTTCGGCGAGGTGAACGGGGTCAAGGGCGCGTGGGGCCACGCCATAGGCGGCATGGGCGCGATCACCCAGGCGATGGTCGGCGCCGCGCGCGCGGCCGGGGTGGAACTGCGCACCGGTGCCGGCGTGCGCGAGGTGCTGGTGGAACGGGGCCGCGCGGTCGGCGTGGTGACCTCCGACGGCGAGACGCTGCGCGCCCGCGCGGTGGTCGCCAACGTCAATCCCAAGCTGTTGTACGAACAACTGATGCGCGCGGACGACGTACCCGCGCCCACCCGCGAGCGGATGGCGAACTGGCGCTGCGGCTCCGGGACCTTCCGCATGAACGTGGCGCTGTCGCGACTGCCGGATTTCACAGCGCTGCCGGGCGACGGCGATCACCTGACCGCCGGCATCATCCTGGCGCCGAGCCTGGATTACATGGATCGCGCCTATCGCGACGCGCTGGCGCACGGCTGGTCGCGCGAGCCGATCGTGGAGATGCTGATTCCCTCCACGCTGGACGATTCACTCGCGCCGCCGGGCCAGCACGTCGCCAGCCTGTTCTGCCAGCACGTGGCGCCGGTGTTGCCGGGGGAACGCAGCTGGGACGATCACCGCGAGGAAGTCGCCGATCTCATGATCGCCACGGTGGATCGCTTCGCGCCCGGGTTCGACGCTTCGGTGCTGGGCCGGCAGGTTTTGAGCCCGCTGGACCTGGAACGCACCTTTGGGCTGATCGGCGGCGACATCTTCCACGGTGCGCTCTCGCTCAACCAGTTGTTCAGTGCCCGGCCGATGCTGGGGCAGGCGGGCTATCGCGGTGCGATTCCCGGCCTGTACCTGTGCGGCGCGGGCACCCATCCGGGCGGTGGCGTCACCGGCGCGCCCGGGCACAACGCGGCGCAGGTAATCCTGGCCGATCTGAAGTGAGGCTCAGCGCTGGCGGAACAGATCCGCGATGGCGACGGCGGTGCGATAGGGCTCCGGATCGTTGCGGTTGCTCAGCAGGATGACGGTGAGCTTCTCCTTCGGATAGCGCACGATCACGTTGCGGAAGCCGATGCTCTCGCCGGAATGCCAGACCGCGTCGCCGTTGATGCGCCAGCCGAAGCCGTAGTACGGCACGTCCGGTTCCGGTGTGGGCGTGGCGTGGCTGAAGGCCAGGTCCAGCGATGTCTTCTTCAACAGGCGCTCGTCGTAGAGCGCCGCGTCCCAACGCGCCAGATCCCGGATCGAGGAATAGATGCCGCCGTCGCCCAGCACCGCGCTGGTCGGGCTCTGGTCGGTACGCTCCCAGCGGCCATCGGTTTCGCTGTAGCCGTAGGCGCGGTTGACCACGGTGGAGACGCCTTCCTCCAGCGCCACCGTGTCGGCCATGCCCAGCGGCAGGAAGATGCGCTGGCGCAGGAAGCTGGCGAAATCCTGCCCCGAGGCCTTGCCGACGATCAGCGCCAGCAACGCGTAGCCGCTGTTGCTGTAGCGGTACGAACTGCCGGGCGCGAAATAGGTGCGGTCCTGTCCTTCCAGGATGTGCAGTACGTCGATGTCGTGCAGCTGGCCCTTCAGATCGGCGGGCATCACGTCTTCGTAGTCGATCAGTCCGGAGGTATGGCTGAGCAGCTGGCGGATGGTGATGGCGTCGGCGGCGGCCGGCAGGGAAGGCAGCCAGCGCTTGACCGGATCGTCCAGCCGCAGCTTGCCGTCCTCGGCCAGCAGCAGGATGCTGGCGGCGGTGAACTGCTTGCTGATCGAGGCCAGTCGGTAGTTGGTCTCCGGCGCGGCGGGCACGCGATCTTCCAGGTTGGCCAGGCCGAAGCCGCGAACGACCACCGGCTGGCCGTCCTTCAGGACCAGCAGGGAGGCGCCCGGCACCTGGCCGTCGTAGCGCTGCATCAGGCTGGCGATGGCGGCATCACGGCGGGCCTTTGCGTCACCGGCCGCGTCCGCCTGCGCATGCACGGTCATCGACGGGAACAGCGCCGCCACCAGCAACAGGGGCAGCACGCACGCGGTCCGCGACAGATTCATCCAGCCTCTCCCCGGTTTGAATGGAAGCCGGAGCATAGCGGGTTGGGGTGGCGCGCGCAGCGCGAGGTCCGGATGGCGAAGCGGAGCAAGCTCCGCTCCACGCGATACGGCATCCGGCTCCACGTAGAGCGGAGCTTGCTCCGCTGGCACCGCCCGCGTTCGAGCCGCTCAGTCCGCCGCCGCTTCCTGCCGCAGCTGCCGTTCGCGGTCCTCGCCCAGGTAGCGGCGGATGGCGTACCGCATCAGGTACAGCAACGGGATCAGGGCGATCGCGGCGAGCATCTTGTAGACGTAGTTGACCGAACTGACCGCCAGGAACAGCGACGTCGGCCACTTCTGCGGGCCCAGCACGAACGCGATCCAGATGACCACGAAGCTGTCGACCAGCTGCGAGATCGCGGTCGAGCCGGTCGCGCGCAGCCAGACCATGCGCTCGCCGGTGGCGACCCGGATCCGATGGAACACCGCCACGTCGATCAGCTGCCCGATCAGGAAGGCGATGATCGAGCCGACGATCGACCACATGCCCTGGCCGAAGATGGCCGCGAATGCGGCCTGGTAGTCCGGCACGCCCTGCTGCTCGGCCGCCTTGACCCACCAGCCCGCCGGCGCGGTGGCGATCGCGAGGAAGGCGAACACGAAGCCGTAGACGATCAACGCCACCGCCATCCACGAGATGAAACGCACGCCGCGGCGGCCGAAGAACTCGTTGATGGTGTCGGTGAGGATGAACACGAACGGCCACAGCAAGGTACCGACCGTGAAATTGAGCGAGCCGGTCTGGCCGAACAGGTTCCATTCCAGCGGCGCGATGCCGAGGGTGTCCTCGAGGGCGAAGATCTTGACCCCGATGAACTCCGCCAGCACCGCGTTGACGCAGAAGAACGCCGCCAGTGCGATGAACAGCCGTACCGCGCGATCGTCGAGGGTACGGCCACTCATCACTGCCATCGGTCAGCGCTCTCCCGCGCGGGTGAAGGGCATGGATTCCGGCGAAACCGCGCCGCCGGAGATGATGAAGCTCATCGCCTGATCGACCGTCCAGTCGGTCGGGGTCAGCAGTTCCACCGGCACGATTTCCAGATAGCCGGAGGTGGGATTGGGCGTGGTCGGCACGTATACCGCCGCCAGTTCGCGGCCGGTGCCTTCCTCGCGGATCACCCGGGTCACCAGGCCCACCGATTTCATGTCGCGATGCGGGAAGTCGATCAGCACAACGCGCTGGGTGCTGCCGGGCTTGGTCTGCAGGATGTCGAGCAACTGGCGCGCGCTGGTGTAGATGGTGCTGGCCAGCGGGATGCGCAGCACCAGCAGTTCGAACCAGCGCAGCAACTGCTGGCCGATCACGCGGCGGGCGAGGATGCCGACCGCGAGGATCGCCAGCAGGGTGGCGGCCAGCGCGATCGTGTTCTGCACCCACTGCGCGTTGAACCAGCCCAGCGCCTGCGGGAACGAAGCGGCGATCTGGTGCGAGATGGGGCCGACGAAGGGCTTGCTGATGTCGGACAGCAGCACGAAAACGAACTTGACCACCACCCAGGTCAGCCAGATCGGCAGCAGGGTGAGCAGTCCGGTCAGGAACAGGCGCTGCAGGGAAGGGCGGGAGGAGGCATCGGGGGGCATGGCGGCTATTGTAGGACCTGCCCGGGCCGGCGTGCGGGCTTTGCTAGGCTGGGCGGGGGAACGCTGTGGGGAGCGATATGAAACGGATGTTGCGGACGTTGTCGGGGATCGTGCTGGCGCTGGGAATCCTGACGGGAGCCTTGTACGCCGCGTCGTGGCTGTTGTGGCCGACCCGGGCACAGGAACAGGCGCTGGCGGAGATGACCGCCCCCTTGCCGGTGCCCGCGGGACGCAACGCGTTCGCCGACGTGTGGCTGCTGCGCTATGACCTGACGCCTGCCGAGCGCGCCCGCATCACCGCCGGCGATGTGGAGCGGTTCAATCGACGTGGAGCGCCGGCGTTCGGAGCCGACGGCACCGTTGCGGCGGAAACGCCGGGATTCGCCTCCGCGGCGGCAGGACGATACCCGGCGGAGAGATTGCAGGACCCGGATCGTGTGTTGTGCGAAAGCACCGAAGTCGACTGCCTCGACAAGGTGCGCGCGAAGCCGGAACAGGTGCGCGCATTGCTGGATGCGCATGCGGGTTTGCTGCAGCGGACCCGGGACGCGCTGGAAAACAGCGACTACCTGAGGATGCCGTTTCGCCTGACCTACGAAACGCCTTTCGCGATCACTGCGATGAGCGACGGAATGCGCCTGATGCGGACGGACGCCGCGCGGTTGTTCGTACAGGGTGATCATGATGCTGGATTGACCCGGGCATGCCGGGCGGCGGACGCGTGGCGGCGCTGGATGCGCGAGCCCGATCTGCTGATCGATCTGATGATGGGCGACTCGGCGCTGACGGGCTGGCTGGCCTTGCAGGGACAGATGCTGGCATCACTGCCCGCCAATGCTCCCTTGCCGGCGGCATGCGCCTCGCTGCGCGATCCGCCGTCGCTGGACGAACGTTCGTTCTGCCGGGTGGTCCAGCGGGAGTTCGAGTTCACCCGCTCGTTGATCGAACTGGCCGGCGACGGGGCGGTGATGCAGCCGGGTGAACCGGGATGGCTCACCTCGCTGGCTTATCGAAAGGACGCGACGCTGGCGATGATGGCGGAGGCGCGGGCCTGGCACTGCGGCGCGGTCGTGCGGCGCGACCTGCTTGCGGACCAGCCGGTGAGTGCGCCTGCGCCGCCTTCTCCGTGGCGGCTGGAATGCGCGGCGAACTGGTTCGGTTGCCAACTGGCCGCGATGGATCACGCCGGCATGACGGAGTATCAGCACCGCATGCAGGACCTGCGCGCCAGGCAGAACCTGATGGCCACCTTGCTGTGGTTGCGCGAACAGCCTCGCGAGGGTCGCTCGCTGGCGCAACGCGTGGCGGCCCGCCCGCTCGCGCTGAAACAGGGGCGCGATATCCGGGTGATCGACGGGCACCTGCGCATGCCCTTGTTCGAACGGCGGAACGCGGCCTACTGGGAACTGGCGGTGCACGCGGAACTGCGCTGACCGCTGACGTGGTGCATCACGCCGCCGCCTCGCCGTTGCGTGCCCTTGGTTTCAGCCGCACGTAGATCTGCTTGCGGATCCGCGCGACCACGTCGCCTTGCGCGTCGATCACGTCCACCGGCAGCCAGCGCAGGTGCTTCTCGCCGTTGGCGGCCTCGGCGCGGATGGCGTCGAGCATGGCTTCGTCCACGCGGAACTCGGCATGCACGGTGCCCTTGCCGGGTTTGACGAATTCGATTTCGCCGGCCTTGTCCCAGACGAAGTAATCGGCGCCCAGACATTCCTTCACCAGAATCATCCAGAACGGATCGGTCATCGAGAACAGGCTGCCGCCGAAGTGGGTGCCGACGTAGTTGCGGTTCCAGGGCCGCATCCGCATCTCCACCCGCGCGCTGCGCCAGTCGTCGGCCATGCGGGTGACGTGGATGCCGCTGAAAAGGAATGGCGGCCAGACATTGAAGATGTGGCGGAGCGTGGAGGCTTTCATGCGGGGGCGGCGGGGGAAACCGGCGGACAGCCTACCATACGCACTGGTATGGTTTTGTTGTTGGCCAGAAATGACGGTTGTCGCTTGCTGGGCCGGGTCATTCGCAGGCACCGCAGCGGTGGCGGGCCGGGACGTGGCGTGGAACGACGACATCTCCATGACGCCAGGTGATCAACCCGCGACCCGCAGCGCCAATGCAGCGCGCCGGATGGCGACCCGCACCGCTCACACAGGGCGGTGGAGGCGTCGTCTCCGGAAATCCCACAGGCGGTTGCAGAAACGACGTGCGACGCGTCGCAACGCGCGCCAATCCGCGACGACTCATATTTGGTAATGATTATCATTTCCATTGGCGTGCGGCTCCGGATGGGGTTCACGACGTTCCCCACACCGATGGAGCAGTTCATGTTCGCGCAGTTCCGCTTTACTTCCGATCGTCTCCCGCTTCTTGCCGGCATCGCGCTGTTCGGCGTGTTTCCTGCTTGCGCCGCCGAGGATGTGTCCGGCGCGACCACGCTGGACACGATCAAGGTCACCGCCGACGCCATCGATCCCGATGACAGCAGGGCGAAAACCGTCAGCAGCGCAACCCGCATCGCGATGGATCCCCGCGATGTCCCGCAGACGGTCAACGTCCTGGAGATGAGCAAGTTCAAGGTGTATGGCCTCAACGACCTGAACGTCCTGCTGGACGGCACCCCGGGCGTGGACACCTCCTACGACATGCGCGGCGACGGCATCATGATTCGTGGGTTTGCGGCGGACTCCAACGACATATACCGCGACGGCATCCGCAACGCCGGGCAGATTCGGCGCGGTACCGCGAACGTGGAGCGTATCGAGATCGTCAAGGGGCCCGCATCGGTGCTGTACGGGCGCGGGCTGGGCGGCGGCGTGGTCAACCTGATCAGCAAGCAGGCCAGCTTCGATGCCGTCAGCAGCGTCAATACGCGCGCCGGATCCTGGGACAGCCGGGCCGCGACCGTGGACATCAACCGGGTGCTGTCACCGAGGTTCGCCGTGCGCCTGACCGCCGATCACGAACACGCGGACAGCTTCCGTCGCGGCATCTCCAGCCACAGCCGGATGCTGTCGCCCAGTGTCCTGTTCGACAACGGCGACGGCCTGGACTGGCTGCTTCAGTACACGGACGAACGGATCTGGCGCCGGCCGGATCGCGCGCCGGCCCACGACAGCCTGCCGGCCGGCGTATCCACCCGCACGGCGTATGCGCATCCGGACGATTTCGTCGCGGACAGGACGCGCACCTTGCGGACCGTGCTGAACCAGCGCCTGTCCGATGACTGGACGGCGCGCGTCACTGCCGCCTGGAACCGGTCGAGCCAGGATTTCGATCACCTCTACGCCGGAAGCTATTGCCGGCCGGACGGTACCCTCCTGGCCAACGGCCGGCCTTGCCCGACGCCGGCCGCCATGACCTTCACCCGCGCCTGGCAGGAAACAGACAACACCACCGCGACCGGCATGATCGACGTGATCGGAAAATTCTCCACCGGCAGGATTGCCCACGACCTGCTGGTGGGCGTGGAATACAGCCGCGAACAACGCAACCCGGATCTGGCGATGTCGACGCCGCGTTCGGACCCGTCACTGCGCTATCCGCATGGCGTGGATCCGTTTCATCCGATCTGGCCGGGGCCGAAGACGCCGCGCGGACGGGCCACCACGTCCAATCGGCATGCCGCCGAGGCGCGGGCCCTCTACGTGCAGGATCTCGTGGCCCTGGCGCCGCAGTGGAAGATGATGGCCGGGCTCCGGTTCGATCGCTTCATGTTCCGGTCGCACAATCGCATCAATGGCAAGCAGCGGCGCTATGAAGGTTCGACCACCAGCCCGCGGCTGGGCGTGATCTGGCAGCCCGCCGACGCGCACAGCCTGTACGCCTCCTACAGCCGCAACTTCGCCCCCTATGGCGGGCGCGGATTGATGGGCGTTGCCGTCAGCGAAGAGGCGGTGTTCGACGCCAGGCCGCAGTATTCACGCCAGTACGAAGTCGGCAGCCGCAATGACTGGTCGCAGGGACGCCTGTCCTCGCACTGGTCGATCTACGAACTCGAGCTCTACAACGTTCGTTATCAGCCCGACCCCGAGAACGATCCCTTCCATTGGGCGGTACGGGGACGCGAACGTTCGCGCGGTATCGAAGGCAGCCTCACCGGGCGTTTGGGCCAGGCGTGGTACGTGCGTGGCGGCGTTGGTCTGCAGGAAGTGCGGATCGTGCAGGACCGGGCCAACCCCGCCAACGAAGGCCGTCATCGCCAGGGCTCGGCGCAAAAGACCGGGAACCTGTTCATGCGCTACGCGCCGGCCGGCGCCTGGTACGGTGAAACGGGCGTGACCTTCCGCGGTCCGATCTACAACGACCTTGCCAACACCAGCAGGCGTCCGGGATATGCGCGCTGGGACGCTTCGGTGGGCTGGCGGACGCAACCGTGGACGATCACGCTGGCGGCCACCAATCTCGCCAACAGCCGGTACTGGCGTTCCACCAGCATGCCGGGAACGCCGCGCAGCCTGCTGCTGAGCGTGAACTACCTGTTCTGAGCGAGCCATCGATCGCCGGAGCGGACGGTGGATCGGGCCACCACCGGATCTTGCCGGTGGTGGACTTGCCGATGGCCGCGATGGGAAGGCATCGCCGCCATCCAGAAATTTTCCAAAAAAAGAGCCCGGCGTGGCCGGGCAGCCCCTCTTGCGGACGCTTGTGGCGTTGCGTCCGTCAGGTACATGGGTGACCGAGAGAGAGTGGTCGGGGTGGAGATACTTTGCCCCGGGAATAACGATCCGGCTGTGCATGATTTGCGTGTTGGGTTATCCGCGAAAGGGAATTCGCAGCGCATGCCCTTCTTTCCGCCACCGGATCCGTCTCCGTTCCCCCGCAGGGATTCCCGCACGAAGTTCCTGACGGAATCTGCCGTGCCAATTCGTTTTTCTTGCACAACGTCAATGTGAAGTTCCCGTTAGTTTTCTCGGCAGGACGCCGGGCCGTCGCATGCCTGTCCGCAGCGCGGTCCGACAACGTCCATCTCATCCACCGATTCACTGCCGAGAGCGCCAATGACCAACCAACGGAACCCGAAACATCTCTCCAAAGGACTGCGCCGTACCGCCCTGTGTGCCGCGCTTGGCCTGTGCTTCGCCGGCGGCGTGCACGCGCAGTCCAATTCGTCCGGCGCGATCGTGGGTCGCGCCGCCGCCGGCGAAACGATCACCATCACCAATCCCGCCACCGGCTTCAGCCGCGCGATCACTGCCGGCAGCGATGGCAGCTACCGGTTCTCCGCGCTGCCCACCGGGCAATACACCATCACCTCCAGCAGCGGCGGCAACCGCACGGTGAACGTCAGCGTCGGCACCGCCTCCACCGTCGACTTCGCCGCGCGCGACGCCTCGACCCTGGACACCATCACGGTGGTCGGTGGCTCGTCGATCAATCCGATCGACGTGTCCTCGGTCGAGTCCACCACCATCCTGACCGCCGAGCAGATCGCCAAGGTGCCGGTGGCGCGCGACGCGACCAGCGTCGCCTTGCTGGCGCCGGGTACCGTGCGCGGTGACGTGGCGTTCGGCAACCTGGCATCGTTCGGTGGATCGTCGGTGGCCGAGAACCAGTACTTCGTCAACGGATTCAACATCACCAATTCGTTCCGCAGCCTCAACTTCTCGCAGGTGCCGTTCGAGGCGATCGCCGAGCAGCAGGTCAAGACAGGTGGTTACGGCGCGGAGTTCGGGCGTTCGCTGGGCGGCGTGATCAACCAGGTGACCAAGCGCGGCAGCAACGACTTCCATGCGGGCGCGAGCATCTACTACACGCCCGATTCGCTGCGCGAGAAGACCCGCAACACTTATCTTGCCAACCCGCTGGCCTGCGGCCCGGCGCCCTACACCGCGTGCACGAAAGGCCAGTTGCGCCAGGACAGCAGCCGCGACAGCACCTGGGACGTCGAAGGTTCGGTCTGGGCCAGCGGCGCGCTGATCCAGGACCGCCTGTTCGCCTACGGCCTGATCGGCTACAAGCGGCAGGAACAGGAGCTGTGGGGCAACGTGCTGTCCAGCACCAACGTCGACAACTCGGTCAAGACGCCGACCTGGCTGCTGAAGATGGACTGGCAGATCAGCGACAACCATCTGCTGGAATTCACCGGTTTCTCCGACAAGGCCGACACCGAGACGGCGGTCTACGGCAACACCATCGGCGTGCTGGATAGGCAGGCCCTGATTGGTACCTCGTACGGCGAGCAGGGTGGCGAGAACTACGTGCTGAAGTACACCGGCTACCTGACCGACAACTTCACCTTGTCCGCACTGTACGGGCATGGCGAGTTCTCGCGCGGCCAGTACCTGCGCACGGCCTCGGGCGTGGACGTGCGTTACAACGGCGATCTGCACACGCCGGCCACCGGCTGCCCGATCATCGTCGATGCGCGACCGTCCTCGCGCCAGCAGGCCACCGGTGTGTACGCCAGCAAGTGCAACCTGACCGGCGGCGCGATCCCGCGTTCGGATTCCGGCGACACCCGCGATCAGTTCCGCCTCGATGCGGAATGGCTGCTGGGCAACCACCGCCTGCAGTTCGGCGTGGACATCGACAACTTCGAGTCGGTGTCGGGCACTTCCACCGAGGGCGGACGCGTGTGGCGCTATTCGACCCTGGCCGACGGCACCGACATCGTGCGCGAGCAGATCGTCAACCAGGGATCGGTGAACGAGGTCAAGCAGCGCGCCCTCTATGTCCAGGACAGCTGGAACGTCACCGAGAATTTCATCGCCTACCTGGGTGGTCGCTGGGACACCTTCGACAACCGCGATGGTTTCGGCAACACCTTCGTGAAGGTGAGCAACCAGTTCGGCCCGCGTCTGGGCTTCGCCTGGGATGTGAACGGCGATTCGAGCTTCAAGCTGTTCGGCAACGCGGGCCGCTATGCGCTGCCGCTGACTTCGGACGTGGCGACCCGCGGCGCGTCGGCTTCGATCTTCACCCGTCAGCAGTTCACCTTCACCGGCGTGAATCCGGACACCGGCGCGCCGACCGGGCTGGTGCCCCGCGAAGGTCCCCCGGGCCAACTGCAATACATCAATGGCGAGTTCGGCGAGCCCAAGAATCCGTTGACGGTGGCCGCCAAGGATCTTGACCCGATGTACCAGGACGAATTCATCCTGGGCTTCCAGGCCGCACTCAGCGATCACCTGTCGCTGGGCGTGCGCGGCATCTACCGCAAGTTGAAGGCCGCGATCGACGACAACTGCGACTACACGGCGATCCTGGAGGCGGCGGGCTTCCATCTGGACGAGGACGACGGCTGGCTGGACGGACAGGGTCGCAGCCCGGCGCTGCCGAGCGCCGGCTTCCCGTACTGCCGCATGTTCAACCCGGGCAAGGACGCGGTGTTCCTGACCGACCTGTACGGCGACGGCAATCTGACCGAAGTGAAGGTCAAGGGCGATCGTCTTGCGCCGAAGGCCAAGCGCTCGTACCAGGCGGTCGAGATCTTCCTCGACGGCAACTGGGACAAGGTGTTCCTGCAGGGTTCGTACACCTACGCCAAGAGCAAGGGCAACACCGAAGGCGGCGTCAAGTCGGATATCGGCCAGGTCAACACCAGCGTCACCCAGGACTTCGACTACATCGAACTGACCGCCGATACCTTTGGTTACCTGCCCAATGATCGGCGGCACAGCCTGAAGCTGTTCGGCAACTACGAGATCAGCGACGAATGGTCGGTGGGCGGCAACCTGCTGGTGCAGTCGGGGCGGCCGATCAACTGCCTGGGCGTGCTCTATCCCTACCACGGCGACTTCCACGTCTACGGATCGTCGTTCATGCGTTGCGGCACGACGTCCGCGGGACAGTCGGTCAACCCCGACACCGGTGAACTGAACGGTCCGGTCGAGGCGGTGCCGCGCGGCACCAAAGGCCGCCTGCCTTGGACCTATTCGCTGGATCTGAACCTGCGTTACGCGCCCGCCTGGGCCAAGGGACTGTCGTTCAAGGTGGACGTGTTCAACGTGCTCAACAAGCAGCGGGTCGTGTCGGTGGTCGAGCAGGCGGAGGATCCGGACACCGGCCTGCCGTCGGACGCCTACCTGCTGCCCACCGCCTACCAGCCGCCGCGCTCGGTGCGCTTCATGGTGCAATACGACTTCTGACCCGCGTACGATTTGCATTCCATGCCGTTTCGATGGCCGCCTTCCCGGCGGCCATCGTCGTTTCCGCCCATGTCGGGATGACGTTCATCACCTGCGAACGGCGATTCGTCACGACCGGGTTGAGGGGGGACAGGGCGGGGGACAGCATGGTCCCGTCTTGAAGGGGATGCGTCATGCGCGACGACACGGTGTCAGCCGGCAAGCAGGACTGGGAAACGGGAGTGTTGCCGCTGCGGGAAGACGACGGGGAACGGGAGTTTCCCGGTCACGCATGCGACGTCGTACTGATGGACGCGGAAGGCGCCGACATCCTCCTGCCGCGCGCTGGCGTCGGCAATAGCGCGCTGTATCTGATCCACGCGGCCCGGCCCGGCGCCTTCGTCGAACTGCCGGCGGGCTGGTGGTCGGTGCTGGTGCCGCTTGCGGGTACGGTCAGCGCCGCCGGCGAGCGGTTGCGCTGGGACATCGACGCGGGCCGATGCCTGCTCTGGGATCGCCCCTTGCGGATGATGGGATGTCGGTCGGACGGCCGCTGGCTGTGCCTGTGCGGCCCGATGGAAGCCTGGATCCGGGGAGGCTGCGAATCGCGGGTGATGGCGGATTTGCTGGCGGATGAAATGGCGTGCCCTCCGGATCTGGTGACGCGGCTCGTGGCGCTCAGGGCGATGTTGGCCGCACCGGAACACACGCGGGATGTCGCGCGAGGACAGGGCATGGGACATCGCGGGAAAGCGGCGATCGTCCGCAGCGTGTTCGGTGTCGCGGAAAGCATGCACGCGCAGCAGCAGGGACTGCGCGCGCTGATTGATCGTTGCCCGGGACGCAGCCATCGCCGCAAGCGCTGGTCGATGCAGCGCCTGCTGCGCATCCGTCACGCGATCGTCAGCGGTCATCACGACGGGCGGATGAGCCTGGATCGGCTGTCCCGCCAGGTCAGCTATTCCCGCGGACACCTGGCGCGGGTCTACCACAGCGTCTTCAGCGAGACTCCCAGCGAATGCGCAATCCGGATGCGCTTGCAGCGTGCGTTATGGCTGGTGGAGCAGACCGGGCTGGCCTTCTGCGATATCGCCGAATACACCGGCTTCGACAGCCAGAGCTCCTTCAGTCGCGCCTTCAAAGGCCGTCATGGCGTGACGCCCACGCAGGCGCGTGCGCGCAGTCGCGACGCGGGCTGTGGCGCCGAGCAAACCCGGCGAGGCGGTGTCCGGCCAGCGGAGCAAGCTCCGCTCCACGTGTAGCGCCGAGCTTGCTCGGTGGGGGCGCCCGCAGCGGAGCAAGCTCCGCTCTACGTGTAGCGCCGAGCTTGCTCGGCGAGAGGATGGCCGGTAGCGGAGCAAGCTCCGCTCTACGTGGTTCAGAACAGCAGCGACGACATCCGGCGGCGGTAGCGGCCGACCAGCTCCTCGTCCTCGATGACGCGGAAGGCGTCGATCAGCGTCTTCTTGGGCAGGCCTTCCTGGTAGCCACGATCGCGGGCGAGCATTTCGATGAACTGCGTCAGCGCGGCTTCGTCGTCGCCAGCGATCAGGCGGTGCACGCCCAGCAGATGGCGCGCGCGCAGATCGTCCGGGCTGGCGGCGACCGCGGCTTCCAGCACCTCCACCGGCGGCGCATCCTTGAGCGCCGATACGAATCCCAGCCGGGCGCGGGCGCGCACGGCGCGGTCGTCGGTGGCGAGATTGGCGGGCAGGGCGTCCAGCAATTGTTCGGCTTCGTGGGCGGCACCGGTCTTCAGCAGTGCCAGCGCCAGGTCCAGCTTCAATTCGTCCTTGTCCGGCTCGGCTTCCACCGCATGGCGCAGCGCGACCACCGCGGCATGCGGGTCCACTGCGATCTCGGTGGCGGCCTCCGCTTCGTCGGCGGCCGCCGGTTCGATGCCGTGCTGCTTGAGGAATTCACGCAACTGGCCCTCGGGCAGGGCGCCGGGGAAACCGTCGACCAGTTGCCCGTCCTTGACCAGGAACACGGTCGGCACCGAGCGGATCTGGAAGGCCGCCGCGATCTGCTGCTCCTTGTCGACATCGACCTTGGCCAGCAGGAATGCGCCGTTGTACTCGCCGGCCAGCTTTTCCAGGATCGGGCCCAGGGTCTTGCAGGGACCGCACCAGGTCGCCCAGAAGTCGACCAGCACCGGAACATCCAGCGATTTGCGCAGGACGTCGGTTTCGAAGGTTTCGGCGGTGGCGTCGAATACGTGGGGCAGGTCGGTCATGGGGAAGAGGGCGGTCGTGGACGGATGCGGCCTGAGATGGCGGCGATTGCCGTTGCTTTCAAGCACGGGCAGCGGGTCGTCGCTGCCGCCCCCCTTCCGCCTGGAGATTCACCGCATGAACCCGCTGTCCCGCGTGGCCGCCGCCGGCCTGCTGCTGTTCGCGTTCCGTCCATCCTGGGCGGGCGAGGAAATCCGGCCCTCGGTCGAGCGCAATGCCGCACCGTCCGTGCAACTGGACCACTACGCCCGCTTCGAACTCAAGCCGGTGCGGATGGATGCGCCCTATGCGGGCCAGGAGACCAACGAGAGGGCCCGCAACGCGGTGCAGGAAAACCTCCGGCAGGGACTGGGGCAATGGGTGGCGCAGCGCAACGCCGAAGCGGTGAAGGCCGAGCCGGCGCAGACGCTGGTGATCGAGCCGGTGATCGAGAAAGTACGTTTCATCAGCGGTGGCAAGCGATTCTTCGCCGGCGCCTTCGCCGGCAGCTCGCGCATCCTCCTGCGGCTGCGCCTGACCGACGCGGCATCCGGCGAGCTGGTGGCCCAGCCCGAGTTCTACCAGCATGCGCGTGGCATGGCCGGCGCCTGGACCGTGGGCGGCGCCGACAACGCCATGCTGGCGCGGGTCGCCAGCCTCGCCGGGGACTACGTGACGGCCAACTACACCGCGCAGGCGGGAGGACCGACGGGGTGGGAAGAATAGGGCCGCCATCCCCGGGTCGCCCTGATGTAAAAAAGACTTGACATGCCGGTCGGCCGATGTAAGGTTAACTTTACATTCGGCCGGGACGTCATCAATGAAGGGATATCCGGGAAACAGGGCGGTCCGCTACGGATTGCTGGCGGCGGCGGGACTGGCGCTTTGGCTGCTGCTGGCCGGGCCGGGCCGGGTGCTGGGCTTGGACCCCGGCCAGATCGGCATGGCGCTGCTGGTCGCCACGACATGGATCGCGTTGTACTTCGTACGCCACGCGTCCCGCGACGAGCGCGGACAGACGGTTTCGCCGGGCGAATGGCGCGCCTGGATCGGTGTCGGGTTCATGGCGGTGGCGGTGGCCTATTTCCTGGCCAGGCTGGACCTGTTCACCGGACCGGAAGGCATGGGCAGCGCACATGCCCGCGCGGTCGCCCGCAACCTGATGATGCTGGGCATCGCCTGGTCGGTGCTGGGACAGGTGCTGGCGGCACGCTGGAAGGGCCAGATCCAGGAAGACGAACGGGATCGCGAGATCGCGCGCCGGGCCGCTCATTGGGGATACGGCGCGCTGGTGTTCTGCGTGATCGCGCTGGCCGTCACGCTGGGCTTTTCACCCGCGCACCGGCTGCAATGGGCCAGCCACTTCCTGCTCGCCAACCTGCTGGTACTGGTCCTGATGCTGGGGTGGCTGTGCGAGTACGCCGCCACCGCCGTCTACTACTGGCGCGATCGCCGGTGAACGGAACGCCGATCGCCAACGACATCCGCCGCCTGCGGATCGAACGCGGCGACATGACCCAGCAGGCGCTGGCCGACGCCTGCGGGGTCACCCGGCAAACTATCATTGCGCTGGAGGCGGGGCGCTATGCGCCGTCGCTGGAACTCGCGTTCCGCATCGCCCGGACGTTTGGCATGGGTGTTGAAGAGGTGTTCCGTTGGGAAATGCAATGAATCGCTGGCTGCCGCTGGCCGGCATCGCCGGCGCGGTCGTGTTCGCCGCCGCCGCGGTGGGTTTCGGATGGGCCCTGCCGGGGTATTCGCACGTGACCCACCCGATCGCGGTGCTGGGCGCCAAGGGCATCCCGCACGCCAATGCCTTCAACCTGCTGGGCCTGATGCTGCCGGGGCTGCTGGCCTCGGCGGCGATGCTGTCAATGCGCCAGCGGCTGCCGCGCGACGCCGGCTGGCCGGTGCGGATCGGCGCGCAGTTGCTGTTCCTGTCCACGCTGGGCGTGGTCGCGCTGGGACTGCTGCCGCTGGATCCGGAGGATCTGCACAACGCCAGCAGCAGTTACCACGCCACCGCGTGGATGCTGTGGTGGGTCGCCTTCGTGCCCGGCGCGCTGCTGCTGGCGATGGGCCTGCGCGGCCGCGCGGGCTGGTGGGGCGTCGGCCGCGCCAGCGTGCTGGCGGCGGTGGGAATGCTGTACGCGGTGCTGTTCGCGGTCGATACGCTGCCGGCCGGCGTCGCCCAGCGGCTGGGCTTCGGGATCTGGTGGATCTGGGTCGCCTGGGCGGGCTGGGCCGCGTGGCGCGCCGCCGCCAGGGGCGCCTGACCCCTCAGGGCTGCTTGAACAGCACGCCGTCCTTCATCACCAGCGCGACTTCGAGCACGCGCTGGATGTCGGCGACCGGATCCCCGGGCACGGCCACGATGTCGGCGCGCTTGCCGGCCTCGATCACGCCCTGATCGTCCACCCCCAGCACTTCCGCCGCGCGTACCGTCGCCGCCTGCAGTGCCTCGGCGGCGGGAATGCCGGCTTCCACCATGTAAACGAACTCGCGCGCGTTGTCGCCGTGCGGCCCCACGCCCATGTCGGTGCCGAAGGCGATCTTCACTCCGCTGCGATACGCCTTGGCGGCGGTGTCCTGGATCTGCGCGCCGATGCGGGCGGCCTTGGGGCGCACGACTTCCGGGAAGTAGCCGTCCACCTTGGCCTTCTCGGCGACGAAGCGGCCGGCGTAGAGGGTCGGCACGTACCAGGTGCCGTGCTGCTTCATCAGCCGCATCACCTCGTCGCTCATGTAGGTACCGTGCTCGATGCTGGTCACCCCGCCGAGCACGGCGCGCTTCATGCCTTCGGTGCCGTGCGCGTGCGCGGCGACCTTGTAACCGTAGTCGCGCGCGGTCTCGACGATCGCCTTGACCTCGTCCACGGTGAACTGTGGCGCGTCGCCGGATTTGGCGTAACTGAGCACGCCGCCGGTGGCGGTGATCTTGATGACATCGCTGCCGTCCTTGTAGCGCTGCCGCACCGCCTGGCGCGCGTCGTCGACGGAGTTGATCACGCCTTCGGTGGGGCCCGGCGGACCGATCAGGTGCGACAGGTGATCGTTGTAGCCGTTGCTGGGATCGGCGTGGCCGCCGGTGGTGGCGATGGATTTGCCGGCCGCGAAGATGCGCGGCCCCTTCACCAGGCCCTGGTTGATCGCATCGCGCAGGTGCGGGGCGATTTCGCCGCCCAGGTCGCGCACGCTGGTGAAGCCGGCCAGCAGGGTCTTTTCGGCGAAACCCACCGAGCGGTAGGCGAAATCCACCGGATCCAGGCGGAATCCCTCCGAATAGCTCTGCGGATTGGACTGGCTGCCCAGATGGACGTGCAGATCGGTCCAGCCGGGCAGGCAGGTGTGACCGGCCAGGTCCACCGTGCGGGCGCCGGGCACTTCGACCCGGCCTTCCAGCACCTCGGCGACGCGGCCCTCGCGGACCACCACCGTACGCGCCGGGAGCAGCTTGCCGCTGCGTGACTCGAACAGCCGTTCGCATTGGAGCGCCAGCGGTTCCGCGGCGCGGACGGACAGCGGGACAAGCAGGACGGCCAGGGCCAGCGGCAGGGCGGGACGGGACATGCGGGTCTCCGGAGCGGGTCCGGGCCATGGTAGCCGAGCGTCCCGGCGTGGATCCGGCAGTCGGCCCGTGACCTTCCGGAGTGGAGCCCTCTGCTGCACTGCGGTACCCTTGCCGACTTTGCCGTCGCCTTTCCCGCCTACGCCTGCCATGTCCGCTGCCGAACCCGTCGCCTACGAGCCGAAATCCGTCGAATCCGCCGCCCAATCGTTCTGGGAGACGCGCCGGGCCTTCGAGGTCGACGAACAGTCCGACAAGCCCAAGTACTACTGCCTGTCGATGCTGCCGTATCCGTCCGGCGCGCTGCACATGGGCCATGTGCGTAACTACACCATCGGCGACGTGATCAGCCGCTACAAGCGCATGACCGGCCACAACGTGCTGCAGCCCATGGGCTGGGACGCGTTCGGCCTGCCGGCCGAGAACGCGGCGATCAAGAACCGCACCGCGCCGGCCAAGTGGACCTACGCCAACATCGACCACATGCGGAGCCAGCTGAAACTGCTGGGTTACGCCATCGACTGGTCGCGCGAGTTCGCCACCTGCCGTCCGGACTATTACGTCCACGAACAGCGCATGTTCACCCGCCTGCTGCGCAAGGGCCTGGCCTACCGCAAGAATTCGGTCGTGAACTGGGATCCGGTCGACCAGACCGTGCTGGCCAACGAGCAGGTCATCGACGGCCGCGGCTGGCGCTCGGGCGCCGTGGTCGAGAAGCGCGAGATTCCGCAATGGTTCCTGCGCATCACCGACTACGCCCAGGAACTGCTGGATGGCCTGGACGAACTGCCGGGCTGGCCCGACGCGGTCAAGACCATGCAACGCAACTGGATTGGCCGTTCGGAGGGCCTGGAGATCCAGTTCGCGGTCGAAGGCAATGATCCGCTGACCGTATTCACCACCCGTCCCGACACGCTGATGGGCGTGACCTTCGTGTCGATCGCCGGCGAGCATCCGCTGGCGCTGAAGGCCGCCGCGTCCAATCCCGCGCTGGCCACGTTCCTGGCCGAACTGAAGCAGGGCGGCGTCTCCGAGGCCGAGCTGGAAACCCAGGAAAAGCGCGGCATGGACACGGGCCTGCGCGCCGTGCATCCGATCACCGGCGAAAAGCTGCCGGTGTGGGTGGCCAACTTCGTGCTGATGGGCTACGGCACCGGCGCGGTGATGGCGGTGCCCGGCCACGACCAGCGCGATTTCGAGTTCGCCACCAAGTACCAGTTGCCGATCCAGCAGGTCATCGCGCTGAAGTCGCCGCGCAATGACGAGGAGGCCAGCTACGACCCGACGATCTGGCGCGATTGGTATGGCGACAAGACCCGCGAGGACCTGGAACTGGTGAACTCGGGCGAGTTCGACGGCCTGGGCTACCAGGGCGCCTTCGAGGCGCTGGCCGAGCGCTTCGAACGCCAGGGCCGCGGCCAGCGCCGGGTCAACTACCGCCTGCGTGACTGGGGCGTCAGCCGCCAGCGCTACTGGGGCTGTCCGATTCCGGTGATCTACTGCGACAAGTGCGGCGCGGTGCCGGTGCCGGATTCGCAACTGCCGGTGGTGCTGCCGGAAGACGTCACCCTGGACGGGGTGAAATCGCCGATCAAGGCGGATCCGGAATGGCGCAAGACCACCTGCCCGGAATGCGGCGGCGCGGCCGAGCGCGAGACCGACACCTTCGACACCTTCATGGAGTCGAGCTGGTACTACGCGCGCTACACCTCGCCGGGCGCCAGGGACATGGTCGACAAGCGCGGCAACTACTGGCTGCCGGTGGATCAGTACATCGGCGGCATCGAGCACGCGATCCTGCACCTGATGTATTTCCGCTTCTACCACAAGCTGCTGCGCGACGCGCGGCTGGTGGACAGCGACGAACCGGCGACCAACCTGCTGACCCAGGGCATGGTCATCGCCGAGACCTTCTATCGCGACAATCCGGATGGCTCCAAGGACTGGATCAACCCGGCCGACGTGGACGTGCAGCGCGACGAGCGCGGCCGCATCACCGGCGCGACCCTGCGCGCGGACGGCGCGCCGGTGCAGATTGGCGCGGTCGAGAAGATGTCCAAGTCGAAGAACAACGGCGTGGACCCGCAGGCGATGGTGGAGCGGTTCGGCGCCGACACCGTACGCCTGTTCTCGATGTTCGCCGCGCCGCCGGAGCAGTCGCTGGAGTGGAACGAGGCCGGCGTGGAAGGCATGGCGCGGTTCCTGCGCCGCCTGTGGACGCAGGTGCAGAAGCATGCGGCTGACGGTCCGGCGCCCGCGGTGGATCCGGCCACGCTGAGCGCCGGGCAGAAGGCGCTGCGCCGCAAGACCCACGAGACCATCGACAAGGTCGGCAACGACTATGGCAAGCGCCACAGCTTCAACACCGCGATCGCCGCGGTGATGGAACTGTCCAACGCGGTGTCGAAATTCGACGACGCCAGCGACAGTGGCCGCGCGGTGCGCCAGGAAGCGCTGGAAGCGGCGGTGCTGCTGCTCAACCCGATCACGCCGCATGCCAGCCACGCGCTGTGGCAGGCGCTGGGCCATCCGGAAACGCTGCTGGAAGACGTCGCCTTCCCGCAGGTCGACCCGGCCGCGCTGGTGCGCGATTCGGTGACCCTGGCGGTGCAGGTCAACGGCAAGCTGCGCGGCACCATCGAGGTCGCCGCCGACGCCGCCCGCGAGCACATCGAGGGGCTGGCCCGGGCCGAACCGAACACCGCCAAGTTCCTGGAAGGCGCGACCATCCGCAAGGTGATCATCGTGCCGGGCAAGATCGTCAATATCGTCGCCGGCTGAGCCGGCTTGGACGCGTGGGCGACCCGCGTCGTCCAACCCCCGCGATCGCCGCCGTTCGCGGGAGGACCGTTCCCGACGTGCGCGGCGTCATCTCCCCTTCGCCGTCATCCCGGCGAAGGCCGGGATCCGTTTCCCCGAAAGGGTGAATGCCACGCCCCACCCGATTCCGGCTTGGCTTGCCATCTGGCCGTCGAAGGCCGCTGGATGAAGATGCGCATGACAGTGGAAGCCGCGCATTGCCGCATCGACATCCCGAGTCCCGAATCCCGAATCCCCGTATTCACCTGCGGGCCGGCTAGGCTATTGCCGCCTTTCGCGGCCTCGTCCAGACTTCGCCCATGATCCGAACCCGATTCCTTGCCGCCGCCGCCTTGGCCCTGTTGCTGGCCGGCTGCGGATTCCACCTGCGCAGCCGCATCGCGCTCCCTTCCGATCTGGGACCGGTCCTGGTCCGCTCTGCCGCGACCTACAGCGACCTGGCTTACAAGCTGGTGCGCGGGTTGCAGGCGGCCGGTGCCGAGGCTCGCACTCCGACCATCGAAGATCGGGAGGCGCAGAAAGCGGCGGCCGCCACAGGTGAGCCGGTCCCAAAGAAGGCCGAGCTCGTCATCGTTTCCGAGCGGTGGGGCAATCTGCCTATCGCGGTCGATGGTTTGGGACGCGCGCAGGAATTCAGCCTGCGCTACGCCGTCGTGTTCGTGTTCCGCAAGGCCGACGGCACCGATCTGGTGCCGCAGCAGGTGGTGGAGCTTTCGCGCGACTACGTGTCGCCGCCGGAGAACGCCACCGGTACCACGACCGAGCGCGAGATCCTGGCCGACGAACTGCGGCGCGAGATGTCCGCCTCGATCCTGCGCCGGGTCGACGGCGTGGTGCGCGCCGGCCAGATGGTCAAGCCGGCCGATGGAACTTAAGCCCGAACAGATCGCCGCACGCGCCGATGAGCCGCTGCTCCCGGCGTACCTGATCGCCGGGCCGGAAATGCTGCGGGTGCTGGAAGCCGCCGATGCGGTGCGCGCGCAGGCACGTGCGCAGGGCATCGGCGAGCGCGAGGTATTCGACGCCGACGGGCGCGATTTCGACTGGAACGAGCTCGACGCCAGCTTCCACGCCCCGAGCCTGTTCAGCGCGCGGCGCCTGGTCGAGGTACGCCTGCCAGGCGGCAAGCCGGGCAAGGAGGGCGCCGAGGTCATCAGCCGGTTCTGCGCGAATCCGCCGCCCGACGTGGTCCTGCTGATCACCGCCGGTGAATGGTCGAAGGCCCATCAAGGCAAATGGGCCGACGCCGTCGCGCAGATCGGCGTCCTCGCCGTCGCCTGGGCCATCAAGCCGCACGAACTGCCTGGCTGGATCGAGAGCCGGCTGCGCGCGCGCGGGCTGCGGGCCGACCGCGACGCGGTGCAGGCGCTGGCCGAGCGGGTGGAAGGCAACCTGCTGGCCGCGGCGCAGGAGATCGACAAGCTGGCGCTGCTGGCGCAGGGCGGAAGCCTGTCGGCGGAAACCATGCAATCGCTGGTGGCCGACGCCGCGCGCTACGACGTGTTCCGCCTGACCGACGCCATGCTGGCCGGGCAGGGACCGCAGGTGTCGCGGATGCTGGCCGGCCTGCGCGCCGAGGGCGACGTGGTCGCCGGACTGATGCCGATGGTGGTCAAGGAATTGCTGCGCACCGCCCATCTGGCGAGGGTGCAGGCGTCCGGCGGCAACCTGGCCGCGGAAATGAAATCGCAGGGCATCTGGGAATCCAAACAGGCGCCGTTCAAGCGGGCCTTGCAGCGGCACGCCGCACCGCAGCGCTGGGAGCGTTTCGTCGCCGAGGCCTCGCGCATCGACCGCATCGCCAAGGGCCGCGCGCCGGGCGACGCCTGGGTGGCGATGGAACGGCTGCTGCTGGCCGTGGCCGAGGCGCGCGCGGTGCGCCTGCTGGTGGCCTGAGGCGGATCTTTTCCCGCGCCGGCAATCCCCGCACACTGCCACGGTCTCCGCGACGGCCCTGACACCGCATGCTCCACCTTTTCTACGGCGGCACGTTCGATCCCGTCCACAACGGGCATCTGGCCATTGCGCGGGCGGCCCGCGACGAACTCGATACCCTGGTCGCGCTCACGCCCGCGGCGGATCCGCCGCATCGCGCCCCGCCGGGCGCCAACGCGGCGCAGCGCGCGCGGATGCTGGAACTGGCCATCGACGGTGAGGTCGGCCTGCATGTCGATCGCCGCGAACTGCGCCGCGCGCTGCGCCAGCCCGAGCGCCGCTCGTACACCGTCGACACCCTGCGCGAACTGCGTGGCGAGCTCGGCGCGCGCACGCCGATTGCCTGGCTGGTGGGAGCCGACAGCCTGGTCGGACTGCCCACCTGGCACGAATGGCGGGACCTGTTCGAACTGGCGCATTTCGTGGTGGCCGAGCGCCCGGGCAGTCCGCTGGACGGCGAGTTGCCGGTTGAACTCGCCGCCACGATTGCCGGTCGCTGGACCACCGACGCCGGCGACCTGCGTGCGTCTCCCGCGGGGCGGATACACCGGCTGCACCAGCCGCTGCAGCCGGAGTCGGCCAGCGACGTGCGCCGGCGGATCGCCGAAGGCTGGCCCTGGGAAGACCTGGTCCCGCCCGCCGTGTCCGCCTATATCGCGGACGAACGGCTCTACTTCACGTCGGCGGCGGCGGACGGTCCGGTATAATCGGTGCCGAGTTCCCGGAGTCACCAGACCTTTGTCCAGCCAAGCGCAAGTCATCAAGACCCGTCTTCCCAGTCCCCCGCCGGCCGTGCCGGTCCTGCTCGCCCACGTGCACGCGGCGGTGGAAGAACTGAAAGCCAAGGATGTCGTTGAAATCGATGTGCGCGGCAAATCCAGCGTCGCCGATTTCCTGGTGATTGCGTCCGGCACCTCCACCCGCCACGTCAAGTCGATCGCCGACGAAGTGGTCAAGTTCGCCAAGAAGCTCGACGTCATGCCGCTGGGCGTGGAAGGCGAGCGCGAGGCCGAGTGGGTGCTGGTGGACCTGGGCGACGTGATCGTCCACATCATGCTGCCGCGCGTGCGCGAGTTCTACGCGCTGGAGCGGCTGTGGACGGTGGGCGACCAGCCGCCGGAGCAGGACGAAGTCGAAACCAGTGCGGAAGATCGCCTGTAAGCGGCTTTCGGTTCCGCGATGAAACAACGGCGCCGAAAGGCGCCGTTGTCGTTTACGTGGCGTGCGTTGCGCCTTAGAGCGGCCCGCGCTCCCACGGCCCGGTAATCGCGAAGGTGATACCCGGGGTCTGGATGTTGACGAACAGCGTGCGTGACAGCGGATCCCAGCAGGCACCGCAGAACTCGCTTTCACGGTAGTCGCCTTCCTCGATCGTCTTGCCGGCGTTGGCGATCTGGGTCGAGGTCACCTGTATGTTGTTCTTGCACAGGTAGAACGATTCGCCGGCCCGGGTCAGGCCGATCAGGCGCGCGCCGGGACCGTACTCGTCCGGACTCTCGCCGCCGTCCTCGCACAGCACCACGCCGCCGCGCGCGCTAACGGTAATGTTGTCCGGATTGTGCGCGGCCAGCTGGTGGCCACTGACGAACAGCGCCTTGATCTGCTGGGTGAACAGATCCAGCACCCATACCGCGCCGTTGCCACGTCCCTTGCGGCCCTGCGCATCGACGCCGGTGCTGGTGTCGACGATGAACATCTTGCCGTAGCTGTACCAGATGCCCTCGCCGCGGCTCATGCGCAGCGCGCCCTCGCTCCAGGCCTGGGCGAACGGACCGCTGAGGGTCTCGCCGGCGGAGATGTCGGGGAAGCCGGCCGGAGCGGCGATGGTGTCCAGATCCGGTTCCGGCACGTCGACCCATTCCAACTGGTAGCGGTCGCCGATGCTGGCCACGGTGAGGTCGGCGTTGCGCTTGCCGCGCACGCGCGCGGCCTGCAGGCGGCCGCCATTTTCCAGCGAGCCGTTGCGGCCTCGCCGATCGTTGGGGACGAAACGGTACAGCCCGGCCTTGTTGCGGTCGTCTTCGGTCAGGTAGACGATGCCGGTGCGCGGGTCCACCGCGACCGCCTCGTGGCTGAAACGGCCCAGGCCGACCAGCGGACGGCCGGTGGTGCGCTCGTTGTCCGGATCCACCTCGAACACGTAGCCGTGCTTGCGGCCGGCGCTGGAGGTGGCATCGGTCTTGATTTCCTCGCAGCTCAGCCAGGTGCCCCACGGGGTCAGGCCGCCGGCGCAATTCACCAGGGTGCCGCCCAGGCTGGGCTCCAGCGCGTTCCAGCCGGTACCGGCACGGTAGGTGAGGGTGGTGGTGCCGCCACCGGCCACCTGGCTGCCGTCGACGAGGCCGGTGTCGTACATGCCAGGCGCCTGGATGGGGGCGCCCGCGCCACGTTCGTGGTTGCGGATCAGCACGTATTCCAGCCCACCGTGGCCATGGCCACGTCCGTATCCGTGCCCGCGACCCGGGCGTGCGATCCGGGTGGCGACCACGGCCATGCCGTCATGGCGATCCGGGCAGGGCTGGCCGTCGTCCATGCGATCGCCGGTCCAGCCGAACGAGCGATAGCTGAAGCCGCGCGGCAATTGCAGCAGCGGCAGGCCGGTGGTGCGGTCGGCGACGGGCGCGATGGGCCCGTAGCGACTGGGAACGGGGGACAGCCGCACCGATTCGGTGGCGGCGAGGGCCTGGCGCGAATACAGCGCGCCCAGGCTGCCCATGGCGCCCATGGCCATGGCGGCGGCACTGCCCTTGAGGACGTTGCGGCGGGCAGGATCGAAGACGGTCATCATGCGACTCCAGCTGGCGGGGAGCCGGTGACGCTAGGCACTGCGTGTAACCGCCGGATGACAAAGGCATGACGCTTGCATGCGGTCCGACGAAAGCGTGGCGCCGGTATCATTGCGGCATGAAGAGCAGGTTGATCGCCACCGGCGAACGCGCCCCGGCCTGGGTGGCGCAGGGCTTCGCCGAATACCAGAAGCGCCTTTCGCACTGGCTGCCGTTCGAACTGGTGGAAATCGAGCCCGGCCTGCGCGGCAAGGGCCGGGACCCGCAGCGCGCCATCGAGGACGAGGGCAAGCGGGTGCTGGCGGCGGTGCCGAAGAACGCGCACATCATCGCGCTGGAAGTCACCGGAAAGCCGTATTCCTCGGAACAACTGGCGCAACGCCTGGAACACTGGCGTGGGCAGGGCCGGGATCTCGCCTTCCTGATCGGCGGTCCGGAAGGCCACGCCGCCGACGTGCTGGCCGCCGCGCACGAGAAGTGGTCACTGAGCCCGCTGACCCTGCCGCACATGCTGGTGCGGCTGGTGGTGGCCGAGCAGATCTACCGGGCGGCGGCGATGCTGGCGAATCATCCTTACCATCGCGCTTGAGTCGGATTCATTGAATCTTCGAGACACGCTGCCGCGAGTAATCGCTCGGGCAATCCGCCGAATGGCGTTCAGCATCCTTGCCAAGCGATCGCGGAAAAGTGGAGGCCCGCCGAAGCGGGCCTCTTGATACCTGTGATCGAGCGGATCAACCCGAACGAATCAACGCAGTACAAAATCGATCGGGACCAAACCGTAGGCCTGCACAGCGATGCCGTCGCGAACCGCGGGCTTGAAGCGCCAGTGTTTCAGCACATGCTGACGGGCTTCGCGATCAAGGTTGTGGTTGCCGCTACTGGTCTCGATCACCACTTCCAGCGGTGCGCCATCGACATCCACCAGCACTTTCAGTACGACGGTGCCTTCGATGCCGGCGCGTGCTTCGACCCGCGGATAGGGAGGAGCAGGCGCTGTCACATACTGGAGTTGCGAACCGACCATCGGCGAGGTGTCCGGCGAACCGATATCGCTGGTTGGCGCGGAATCAATCGTATCGCTGGTGGCAGCGATCGTGCCCTGATCGATGATCGGTGCGGTATCGGGGACGTTGGCCGGCGTTGTCACGGCCGGAGGGGTTACCGGAGTGGGAACGCGCTTGTCCTGGGGGGTTGGCTCCACCGGTTGCGGCGGCAACGGCGGCGGCGGAATGGGATCCGCCTGCAGCGGTACCGGTATCCGCTGTTCGACAATCTGCGCGATCTGCGGCGCCGCCATCGGCATCAGCAGCAGGAGGAGGGCGAACACGTGCAGGGCGATGGCCGCGGCGATGGCCAGGATGCGGCCGATGTCCAGACGGGTCGGGGTGCGGAAGGGTAGTGCGCGAACCATGGTCCACCTCCTGAAGGGCTGTGACAGGAACAACGCTCGGCCGCGAGGAGTGGGGTTGCAACGCCCCCGCGCCGCAGTTCCAGACTGTACTCCGCCGTGTGGTGGCCGCAAGAGGGGGGCGACCAAGGTCGAATGAATGCCGTTCCGGACGCCGGAAACGGCAACGGCGCCCGGAGGCGCCGTTGCTTGGAGCGGGGTGGCGGGGCTCAGCGGCCCAGTTCGAACACCACGTCCAGGTTCACCGAGAGGGTGGTCTCGCCCGGGGACACCGGGGTGGACTCCATCCGGCCGGCCTTGGCGTCCATCGCCATCGCCATCATCGGCACCGGGCGGAAACCGCCGCCGCCCTCGGAGATGCTGACGATGCGGCGGACCCGCAGGCCCAACGCCTTGGCGTAGGTCTCGGCGCGGGCCTGTGCCTTCTTCAGCGCGGCCAGGCGGGCTTCGTCGTAGACCGGCTCGGGCTGGTCGATTTCGAAGCTGGGGCCGTTGATCTGGTTGGCGCCGACCGCGGCCAGCGCGTCCAGCACCTTGCCCAGCTTGGCGATGTCGCGGACCTTCAGGCTGACCGTGTTGCTGGCCTGGTAGCCGGTGATCTTCGGCGGTTCGTTCTCGGCGTAGCGGTACTGCGGGTTGAGGCTGATGCCGCTGGTCTGGACGTCCTTCTCGGGGATGCCCGCGGCCTTGATGGCAGCGACCACCTTGGCCATCTGCTCGGCGTTCTGGCGCATGGCGGCGTTGCCGTCGGCAGCCTGGGTGACCACGCCGGCGGACAGGGTCGCCACGTCGGGCACGCGCGAGGCCTCGGCCTGCGCCGACACGTTCAGCAGGGTGCCGTCGGCGGGCACGGTGTAAGCGGGGGCGGTCTGGGCTTGGGCGGTCATCGTGACGGTTCCTAGGGCCAGGGACAGGGCGAGCAGCAGCGGGCGGAACGGGTGGTGGCGCATGGGATCTCCTTGTATGCGTCGGTGGCCGGGGGCCAGTGGGAGTGAAGCGTGTTCAGTACACGATGAACGCGTTGTGAGTCGAATCGGGTTTCGCCGTCCACGGGAACACTCAACCGGCGTTCAGTCAGTCGCCTCAGGTTATTCTTTCCCGATGCTGCATCTGGCCTCCCAATCCCCCCGCCGCGCCGAACTCCTGACCCGCCTGGGGCTGACCTTCGGGCGCATTGATCTGGATATCCCCGAACATCGCCAGCCGGGCGAGTCCGCCGAAGATTACGTGCGTCGGGTGGCGCGCGAAAAGGCCGGGGCCGGACTGCTGAAGGTGATGACCGTGCCGGGCGCGGTGGTGCTGGGGGCGGACACCGAGGTGATCCTGGACGACGAGGTGTTCGGCAAGCCGGCCGATGCCGACGACGCGGCCGCCATGCTGCGCCGGCTGTCGGGCCGGACCCACCAGGTGATCTCGGCGGTCTCGGTGGTCGACGCCGGCCGCGAGGAGCAGGCGGTATCCATTTCCGAGGTGAGCTTCGCCGAGCTTTCGGACGCGGACATCGCCGCCTATGTCGGCAGCGGCGAGGCGATGGGCAAGGCCGGGGCCTACGGCATCCAGGGCCGCGCCGAACAGTACGTGACCCGCCTCTCGGGCAGCTTCTCGGGCGTGATGGGGCTGCCCCTGCACGAGACCGCCCGCCTGCTGCGCGCGTTCGGAGTGCTGGCATGACGGCAGGCGCGGCGCTGGCCGCCCGCCGTCGCTCCCCTTCTTTTCCTTCCAACGGACGGTGACATGAGCGAAGAAATCCTGGTCAATGTCACCCCCCGCGAAACCCGCGTGGCCGTCATCGAGAACGGCATGCTGCAGGAACTGCACATCGAGCGCGGCTGGCGCCGGGGCGTGGTCGGCAACCTGTACAAGGGCAAGGTGCAGCGGGTGATGCCGGGCATGCAGGCGGCGTTCGTCGAAGTCGGCCTGGATCGCGCGGCGTTCCTGCATGCCAACGACATCGTGCGCCCGGCGCCGGTCGCCAACGGCGAGGCGGTGGAGACGCCGCTGCCGCCGCCGCCGTCGGTGCCGATCATGGACCTGCTGCGCGACGGCCAGGACGTGGTGGTGCAGGTGGTCAAGGATCCCATCGGCAGCAAGGGCGCGCGCCTGACCACCCAGATCAGCATTCCCTCGCGCTACCTGGTGCTGCTGCCCCAGTCGAAGGTGGTCGGGGTGTCGGCACGCATCGAGGACGAGGCCGAACGCCAGCGCCTGAAATCGCTGGTGAGCGATCTTGCGGCGGCGCATGGCGGTCATGGCTACATCATCCGCACCAATGCCGAGGGCCAGCCGGCCGAGGCGCTGGCCGAGGACATTTCCTATCTGGCGCGGGTCTGGGCGCTGGTGGAACAGCGCAGCCGCGATGCCGCGGTGGGTACCTGCATCTACGAGGACCTGACCCTGCCGCTGCGCGCGGTGCGCGACCTGATGCGGCGCGATGTCGAGAAGGTACGGGTGGATTCGCGCGAGACCAGCGAGCGCCTGCAGGCGTTCGCGGCCAAGTACATGCCGGTCCTGGCCGAGCGCATCGAGCATTACAGCGGTGAACGTCCCATCTTCGATCTGTATGGGGTGGAAGACGAAATCGGTCGCGCGCTGGACAAGGAAGTGCCGCTGAAATCCGGTGGCTACCTGGTCATCGACCAGACCGAGGCGATGACCACCATCGATGTGAACACCGGTTCCTTCCTCGGCCAGCGCAACCTGGAGGAAACCGTCTACCGCACCAACCTGGAGGCGGCGCAGGCGGTCGCGCGGCAACTGCGCCTGCGCAATCTCGGCGGCATCATCATCATCGATTTCATCGACATGGACGATCCCGAGCATCGCCGCCAGGTGCTGCGCACGCTGGAGAAGGCGCTCTCGCGCGATCACGCCAAGACCACGGTGTACGAGTTCTCGCCGCTGGGGCTGGTGGAGATGACCCGCAAGCGCACGGTCGAGAGCCTGGAGCGGCAGCTGTCCGAGCCGTGCCCGGAATGCGGCGGCCGCGGCAGCATCAAGACCGCCGAAACCGTCACCTACGAGATCTTCCGCGAAATCACCCGCGCCGTGCGCCAGTTCGAGGCCGCGCGCCTGCTGGTGATCGCATCGCCCAAGGTGGTGGCGCGCATCACCGACGAGGAATCGCAGTCGGTGGCGGAACTGGAGGAATTCCTCGGCAAGTCGATCCGCTTCCAGGCCGACGAGCAATACCTGCAGGAGCAGTTCGATGTCGTGCTGCTTTGAGGCCGGGATTCGGGATTGGGGAATCGTGCTTCGCCCCGTCCCCAATCCCCAATCTCCAATCCCGGCTCGCCGCTGATGCCCACCCCGATGCGCCGCCGCCTGCGCCTTGCCCGACGTGGTGCCGTTTACGGCATCGCGATCGTGCTGGTGTGCATGGCCGTGGTGCTGGGCATCGCCAGCCAGGTGCTGCCGCTGGCCGAACGTCATCCCGAGCGTGTCGCCGCGTGGTTGAGCGAGCGGGCCGGGCGGCCGGTGGCATTCGATCGGGTGCAGACCCAGTGGACCCGGCGCGGGCCGCTGCTGCAACTGGACGGGCTGCGGATCGGCGAGGGTGAGGGTGGCGTCCGTATCGGCCAGGCCGAGGTGCTGGTGTCGATGTACGGTGGCCTGCTGCCGGGCCGGTCGTTCACCGAACTGCGCCTGCGCGGCCTGTCGCTGACCCTGCAGCGCGCCGACGACGGCACCTGGTCGGTGCGCGGCTTGCCCGGGCAGCAGCAGCCGGGCGGGGATCCGCTGTCGAGCCTGGAGGGGTTGGGCGAACTGCAGATCATCGACGGCCGCCTGGACATCGACGCGCCGTCCATTGGCTGGCAATTGCGGGTGCCCGATATCGACATGCGCCTGCGGGTGAACGGCGATCGCGTGCGGGTCGGTGCGCGTGCGCGCATCCGCGCCGACAGCGCGCCGCTCAACGTTGCCGTCGATTTCAATCGTCGCAAGGGCGACGGCCAGGCTTACGCCGAGGTGACCGCCGCCGACATCGGCGTGTGGTCGCCGCTGCTGCGCTACGCGGGCGTGGTGGCCGATTCCGGCAGCGGGCGGCTGCAAGGCTGGATGTCCCTGTACCGGCATCGCGTGGTGATGGTCACCGCCGAGGCGCACGTGCAGAAGCTGGGCTTGCGCGGTGCGCCGCTGGTGGGGGGCGGGGCGCTGCCGCGCGCGGCCTTCGAACAACTGGACGGCAGGTTGCGTTGGCGCCTGGTCCGGAGCGGCTGGCGACTGGATGCGCCGCTGCTGCGGGTCGGCAGTGGCGAAAGCACGCAGACACTGGACGGCCTGCTGCTGGCCGGTGGTCGCGAGACCGCGCTGGTCGCGCGCCAACTGGATGCGGCGCCGCTGTTCGCGGTGCTGGGGTTGAGCGATCGGGTGGGCGACGACATGCGCCGCTGGCTGGGCCAGGCACGTCCGACCGCGCGGCTGGCACGGGTGGAGGTCGCCGGCAATCGCCAGGGCGGCCTGCGCGCCAGCGGCGAACTGCTGGAAGTCGGCTTCGCGCCGGTCGGCCGCGCGCCGGGAATGAGCGGGCTGGCGGGCGATTTCGAGGGCGACGCCGAAGGCCTGCGCCTGCGCCTGAAACCGGCATCGCGCCTGCAGTTCAATTGGCCCAGCGGATTCGGCGTGGTGCATGACGTCACCCTCGATGGCGAAATCGTCGGTTGGCGCGAAGGCGCCGGCTGGCGCGTCGGCACTGCGGCGTTGCGCGTGCGTGGCAAGGATTACGGCGCGCGGGTGCGTGGCGGCCTGTGGTTCCAGAACGACGGCACCCGGCCGAGGATCGATCTGGCCGCCGATCTCGATCAGGCGCCGGTGCCCGCCGCGCAGCGCTTCTGGGTTCACCACCAGATGCCCAAGGCGGCGGTGGACTGGCTCAACGCGGCGCTGGTCGGCGGCCAGGTGAACAATGGCCGCGCCATCGTCTCGGGCGATCTCGACGATTGGCCCTTCGTCCGCAACAACGGCCGCTTCGAGGCGGTCGCGCGCATCAACGGCGGGCAGTTCAAGTTCCAGCGCGACTGGCCGGCGCTGGAGCAGGTGGACGCGGATGTCGCCTTCATCGGCAACGGATTCTCGCTGGACGGGCACGGCAGCCTGGCCGGCGTGGCGGTCGAGCATTTCAGCGCCGGCATCGCGGACTTCCGCGAATCCAACCTGCGTGTCGACGCCGACACGCACACCGATGCGGGGAAACTGCTGGCGATGCTGCGGCAGAGTCCGTTGCAGAAAACCCATGCCGACACCTTCGCCAATCTGGAAGCCTCCGGCGCCACCCGTGCCAGCTTCCATCTGCTGCAGCCGCTGAAGAAGGATTCGCCCACCCGTCAGCGGATGGAAGGCGAGGTGGAACTGACCGCGGCGAAGCTGGCCGAAAAGCGCTGGAACCTCGCCTTCACCGACGTCACCGGCAAGGCGCGCTACGACAACGGCGGATTCGCTTCCGAACCGATGAAGGTGATGTTGCAGGGCCAGCCCGGCGTGTTGTCGCTGCGCGCGGGCAGCGGCGCGCGGGATCCGCAGCAGGCGTTCGAGGCCGAGCTCGCTGCGCGCCTGGAGGCGAAGGAACTGCTGGATCGCGCGCCGGAAATGGCCTGGTTGAAGCCATACATCGAAGGGCGTTCGGACTGGAACGTCGCGGTCACCATTCCCAAGGGCGCGGCCAGCAACGCGCCCAGCCAGCTGCAGCTGCGTTCGCAGCTGGTCGGCACCGCCCTGAGCCTGCCGGCACCGCTGGAAAAACCGGCATTCGCCGCGCTGCCGACGGTGGTACGCACCTCGATGCCGCTGGGCAGCGGGCAGATCGAAGTCGCGTTCGGCCAGCGCCTGGCGTTGCGCGCGCGCAACAACGGCCAGCAGACCGGCGTGCGGGTGGTGCTGGGCAGCGACAATGTCGCCGAGGCTCCGCCCGCGTCCGGGTTGATCGTCAGCGGCCGCACGCGGCAACTGGATGCGATGGACTGGATCGCGCTGTTCAAGGGCGGCGAAGACGAGGGGGGCGACGATGGCCTGAAGTTGCGCCATGTCGATGTCACCGCTACGCGCCTGCTGATGATCGGATCGGTGTTCCCCGATACGCGTCTGCAACTGGCGCCGGCCCCCAATGCACTGGCGGTGACCCTGGAAGGTCCCGCGCTGTCCGGTGGCCTGCTGGTGCCGGAGACGCGGGGCGCCGCGATCGTCGGGCGGCTGTCGCGCCTGTATTGGCAGAACGCGTCGCCCGCCGGCACCGCCACCGCGGCGGCCACGGTCCCGACCAGGGCGGTCGCTGGCGCGCCGATCGGCATGCCCGGCGCGCCGCCGGTACCCGCCGACGATGGCCTGGATCCGTCGGCGATTCCGCCGCTGTCGCTGGACGTCGATGAACTGCGCGTCGGCAGCGCGAAACTCGGCAACGCCCGCCTGCGTACGCGCCAGTTGCCCGCCGGCATGCAGATCGAACAGCTGCAGCTGCGTTCCCCGCAGCACGACATCGACGTGGCAGGTACCTGGCTGGGGAAGGGCGCGCATGCGCGGACCCAACTGCAGGCCAAGGTGGCGAGCCGCGATTTCGGCGCGCTGCTGGCCGATGCCGGCTACGGTGGCCGCATTCGCGGCGGCCACGGCACCGTCCAGGCCACCGCGGGCTGGCGTGGCAGTCCCGGCGCGTTCCGGCTGAGCGAACTGGAAGGCAAGGTCGGCGTGGATGCGCGCGATGGCCATCTGCTGGAACTGGAGCCCGGTGCGGGCCGCGTGCTCGGTCTGTTGAGCGTGGCCGAATTGCGTCGCCGGCTGACCCTGGATTTCAGCGACTTCTTTTCCAAGGGATTCGCGTTCAACCGGATGGAAGGCGAGGTGGCCCTGGGCAACGGCCTGGCCCGCACCGACGCGCTGGTGATCGACGGTCCCGCCGCCGAGATCCGGATCGGCGGCACGACCGATCTGCGCGCCGAACAGTTCGACCAGGTGGTGGATGTGCTGCCCAAGTCGGCCAACGTGCTGACCGCGGTCGGCGCGGTGGCCGCCGGACCGTTGGGCGCGGCGGTCGGCGCGGTCGCCAACGCGGTGCTCAAGCGCCCGCTGGGCGAAATGGGTGCCAAGACCTATCGGGTGACTGGTCCTTGGAAGGAACCCAAGGTGGAGGCCATTTCGCGCGAGCAATCACGCGAACAGGCGCCATCCTCGGCCGCGCGCGCCGGCCTGCCATGAACCGCGGCGCCCGCACCGCCTTGCGCTGGCCCGTCCCAACCCCCACCTTGCTGCCATGACTGCTTCCCTGACGCTCGCCGAAACCCGCCTTCTGCTGCCTGCCGGCCTCGACCAGCACGGCTTGGACCGCACCTTCGGGGCGCTGCTGGGACCGGGTATCGATTTCGGCGATCTCTATTTCCAGCATGCCCGGCGCGAGAGCTGGACGGTGGAGGACGGCATCGTCAAGGACGGTGCGCACTCGATCGAGCAGGGTGTCGGCGTACGGGCGATTTCGGGCGAGAAGACCGGCTTCGCCTATTCCGACGATATCAATTCGGTCGCCTTGCTGGACGCCGCGCGCTCGGCGCGCGCGATCGCCCGTGACGGCGCGGCGCACGCGCCACGCGCGCTGGTGCGGGGCGGTGGACGCGCGCTCTACGGCGCGGACGATCCCATCGACGCGATGGACAATGCCGCCAAGGTCGAGGCGCTGCGCACGGTGGACCGTTTCCTGCGCGCGGCCGATCCGCGCGTGCAGCAGGTGACCGTGAGCCTCTCAGGCGGCCTGGATACCGTGCTGGTGGCGCGCAGCGACGGCGTGCTGGCCGCCGACGTGCGTCCGCTGGTGCGCCTGAACGTGCAGGTGCTGGTGGAGCAGAACGGCCGTCGCGAGTCCGGTTACGCCGGCATGGGCGGTCGCTATTCCTATGCCGAACTGCTGGGTGGCGGCCGCCCCGAGGAACTGGCGCGCGAGGCGCTGCGGCAGGCGCTGGTGAACCTGGACGCCATCGATGCGCCGGCCGGCGTCATGCCGGTGGTGCTGGCGTCCGGCTGGCCCGGCGTGCTGCTGCACGAGGCCGTCGGCCACGGCCTGGAAGGCGATTTCAACCGCAAGGGCACCAGCGTCTACGCCGGCCGCATGGGCCAGCGGGTCGCCTCGCCGGGCGTGACCATCGTCGATGACGGCACCCTGCCGGGCCGGCGCGGATCGCTCAACATCGACGACGAAGGCACGCCCACCAACTGCACCACGCTGATCGAAGATGGCGTGCTGGTCGGTTACATGCAGGACACGCTCAACGCGCGCCTGATGGGCATGGCGCCGACCGGCAACGGTCGCCGCGAATCGTTCGCGCACCTGCCGATGCCGCGCATGACCAACACCTACATGCTCGCCGGACAGCACGATCCGGAAGAGATGATCCGCTCGGTGAAGAAGGGCCTGTATGCGGTCAACTTCGGCGGCGGGCAGGTCGACATCACCAGCGGCAAGTACGTGTTCTCGGCCACCGAGGCCTACCTGATCGAGGACGGCAAGGTCACCGCGCCGGTCAAGGGCGCCACCCTGATCGGCAACGGACCGGAAACCATGCAGAAGGTCAGCATGGTCGGCCACGATCTCGCGCTGGACGCCGGAGTGGGCGTGTGCGGCAAGGACGGACAGAGCGTGCCGGTGGGCGTCGGCCAGCCATCGTTGCTGATCGAGGGCCTGACGGTTGGCGGCACCCGCGCGTGAACCGCGGGCGGGTGGACGGCGCCGCGCGGGCGCCGGCACGCGGCTCAGTCTTCGTCGGTGTCCGTATCGCCGGGAGCGTCGTCGCCGTCGGCGAGCAGTTCGCGGATCTCGCGGAACAGTTCGCGGAACGCATGCAGCGGCTTGTTCTTCGCGCGTTCCTCGCCGGCGTTGCGAATCAGCTGGCGCAGGCGCTGGCGGTCGGCCTGCGGGAACTCCTCCAGCAGCTCGCCCAGCGCACTGTCGCCGTCGGCGAGCAGGCGTTCGCGCCACTGCTCGGCACGGTGCAGTTGCGCCGCCTCGCGCCGGGCCGCGTCGCCGCCTTCGTCCATCGCGTCGCGGATCGCGGCCAGGACGTCGTCATCCTCGCGGCGCATCTGCTTGGCCAGGTACTGCAACTGGCGCTTGTGCGCGATGTGCGAGGTGATGCGCTGGGTTTCCAGGATATGCGGCATCAGGTCTTCGGGAATCGGCAGCTTCGCCAGGCGGGCCGGCGTCAGCGCCACCAGTTGTTCGGCCAGGCTGCGCACCTCCAGCGCTTCCTCGCGCTGCTGGGTACGGCTGGGGCTAAAAAATTCGCCGGTTTCGGGGTCGCGTCCGCGCATGGTCGATCTCGGTTGCCGGTCACGCGGCGGTGCCTGCACGGCGCGCCGGGACATCTTTCACGGGGGAGGCCGGGACGTCCGGCTTCCTGCATTGCATAAGGATAAGCCATTGAACGCCATCACCGTTTCCGCCGACGACAGTCTGGCCCGGCTGGATACCCTCGCCGAGCTGTCGCAGCGCCTGCTGGCGGCCGCCCGCGCGCGTGGCGCCAGCCAGGCCGAGGTCAGTTGCAGCGAGGAGCGCGGGCTGAACGTCAACGTGCGCCTGGGCGAGGTCGAGACGGTCGAATCGACCCGTGATCGCGGCATCGGCGTGACCGTCTACTTCGGCCGGCGCAAGGGCAGCGCCAGCACCGCGGATCTGCGCGAGGAAAGCCTGGAGGCCACGGTCGAGCAGGCCTGCGCCATCGCCCGCTACACCGAGGACGACGAAGCCGCAGGGCTGGCCGACGTGGACCGGATGGCGGCGGAGTTCCCCGATTTCGACCTCTGGCATCCCTGGCCGGTGCAGGCCGACGAGGCGCTGGATCTGGCCCTGGCCTGCGAGAACGCCGGGCGCGAAGCGGATTCGCGCATCGGCAATTCCGACGGCGCCTCGGTGGGCAGTTCGGAGAGTCTTTCGGTGTATGCGAATTCGCACGGGTTCGTCGGACGTGAACGCAGCACCCAGCACACCCTGGGCTGCGCGCTGATCGCGGGCGAGGGCGACGGCATGCAGCGCGACGGCTGGTACACGACGGCGCTGGCGGCGTCCGCGCTGGAAGCGGCGCAGGTGGTCGGACGCAAGGCGGCCGAGCGAACCGTCGCCCGGCTGGAACCGCGCACGGTCGCCACCGGCCAGTACCCGGTCCTGTTCGCCGCCGAGGTGGCGCGATCGCTGGTGGGCCACCTGCTGGGCGCGGTGGCCGGTTCGGCGCTGTACCGGCGGGCCAGCTTCCTGCTGGATCACGCCGGCCAGCGGGTTTTCCCGGAATGGTTCTCGATCGAGGAACGTCCGTTCCTGCGCCATGGCTGGCGCTCGGCCGCCTTCGACGCCGAGGGCGTCGCCACCCGCGATGCGCCACTGGTGCGCGACGGCGTGCTGGAGCGCTACCTGCTGGGCAGCTATTCGGCGCGCAAGCTGGGGTTGCAGAGCACCGGCAACGCCGGTGGCGTGCACAACCTGCAGGTCTCGGCCAATGCCGGTGGCTTCGATGAACTGGTGCGCGGCATGGGACGCGGCCTGGTCATCACCGAGCTGATGGGGCAGGGCGTCAATCCGGTGACCGGCGACTATTCGCGCGGTGCGGCCGGGTTCTGGGTGGCGAACGGCGAACTCGCCCATCCGGTCGACGGCATCACCATCGCCGGCAACCTCAAGCAGATGTTCGCGGGCGTGGAGGCGGTCGGAAACGATGTCGATCCGCGTTCGCACGTGGCCTGCGGTTCCATCCTGCTCGGGCGCATGACCGTTGCCGGATCCGATTGACGTGTCTTGACAGGATCCCCCGGGGCCCCGAAAGTGGCCGCCGGGGTTGTTCCATACCATCAACGTCAACAAGGAATGGGGATACACGCATGAGCGAGTTCGAGAACGTCACCGCACCGCCGCCGCCGCCGACTTCGGGAAGCCCGAGTGCGGAAGAGCGTCAGTGGGCCCTGTTCGCACACCTGTCCGCGCTGGTCGGCGGCATCCTCACCTCGGGTTGGGCCGGCAGCCTCGGCTGCTTCATCGGTCCGCTGATCATCTGGCTGGTCAAGAAGGACACCATGCCCTTCGTCAATGACCAGGGCAAGGAAGCGCTGAACTTCAACATCACGGTCGGCATCATCTTCCTGGCGCTGTTCCTGCTGACGATCGTGACCCTGGGCATCGGCGCGCTGATCACGCTGCCGCTGATGGTGATCGTCGGCATCGCCTGGCTGGTGTTCACCATCATCGCCGCGATCAAGGCCAACAACGGCGAAGCCTATCGCTATCCGTTGACGCTGCGCCTGATCAAGTAAGCGAAGTTCGCGAGTCAATGAAAAAGGCCCGGTAAAACCGGGCCTTTTTTTGTGCGCGGATTGCCGCGATCAATGATCGCGGCGGACCGCCAGTTCGCCCAACGCGCGCAGCGCATCGGCGGCCTCGCCGAATGGCGACAGCGCTTCGCGCATCGACGCGTCGAGTTCGTTCAATCGCGCCTTGGCGCCGTCCGTGCCGAGCAGGGCCGGATAGGTGGACTTGGACTGGGCCGCATCCTTGCCGGCGGTCTTGCCGAGCTGTTCGGAGCTGCCTTCCACGTCCAGGATGTCGTCGCGGATCTGGAAAGCCAGGCCCAGCGACGAGGCGAATCCGTCCAGGCGTTCCACGACATCCGGCGCGGCGCGGCCGGCCAGGGCTCCGAGGCGGACCGCCGCACGGATGAGCGCGCCGGTTTTCCAGGCGTGCATGCGGGCCAGTTCTTCCAGGCTCTGCTGGCGCCCGGTGGCGTCGATGTCCAGGGCCTGCCCGCCGCACATGCCGGCCACGCCGGAGGCGCCGGCCAGCGCCTGCACCCAGGCCAGCCGGATATCGGCGTCGGCGGGTGCCTGCGCCAGCACTTCGAAAGCACGCGTCTGCAAGGCGTCGCCGGCGAGGATGGCGGTGGCCTCGTCGAAGGCGACGTGCACCGTCGGCCGGCCCCGGCGCAGATCGTCGTCATCCATGGCCGGCAGATCGTCGTGGACCAGCGAATAGGCGTGGATCAGTTCGACCGCGGCGGCGGGCGCGTCCAGCATGGCTTCCGGCGCGCCGGAAACGGCACCGGCGGCATAGACCAGCAGGGGGCGCATGCGTTTGCCGCCGCCGAGCACGGCGTGGCGCATGGCCGCGTGGAGACGTCCGGGTGCCTGGTCGGGGGACGGAAGGGCCTGATCGAGGGTGGCTTCGGTACGCGCGGCCCAGGCCGCGAAGCGGGCCTCAGTTGCCATCGGGCAGCGGCGCGAACGGCTCGGCGCTTTCCGGATTGGCGGGATCGCTGAGCAGCCGGACCCGCAGTTCCGCCTGTTCCAGCGCGGCCTGGCACTGGCGGTACAGGCCGACACCGCGCTCATAGGCGGCCAGCGAGTCCTCCAGGCTGAGGTCGCCGTGTTCCATGCGGTCGACCAGGCGTTCGAGTTCTTCCAGCGACTGTTCGAAGTTCGCCACCGGGGACGCGTCGGGGGTGTTTTTCTTGGCCATGCGGGAAAGTGTGCGGAGCCGCCGCGTGAAGGTCAACGCGCGGCGGTCAGGGTGGCTGCCCGTTCCCAGCGCAGGCTCGCCCCATGCCGGCGCAGCCAATCGTCCAGGCGCGCATCCAGCAGCAGGTCGCCGGCCGCGAGCAGTTCACCGTCGGCGTCCCGCAGCAGCGGCAGCAGGCGGCGTTCCCATGGGGGAATGCCGTCGGCCTGCAGCAGCTTCTTCAGCGCCTGGCTGTGCGCGCGACCGGGCTGGCGCAGGCGCTCGCCGCCCAGGCGCGCGCCGACCCGCAGCGGCGTCGGCCAGGCCGCGCCTTCCATGACCAGCCGGTCGCCGGTCGGCAGCCGCAGGGGCTGGTGCGTGTCCCATTCGACTTGCCAGTCGGCCGGCAGCGGAGGTCGCATCGACTCGGCATGCAACAGATCGCGCCAGCGGCGTACGACCGCGCCCTGCCAGCTGAATTCGGCTTCGTCGTCCGCCGCCGCGGCCAGCAGATCCCGCTCGATGTGGCGCACACCTTCGGTAGGGAGGGACGGCAGATCCAGCTGGCACAGCCAGTGGCGCAGCACGCGGGCGCGCCGCGCGGGCGGAAGCGCGAGCAGGGCGGTCACCGACAGTGCCGCCGGATCCAGCGTGCGGCTCACCGCCAGCGCCTGCGCGTCTTCGCGATCGAGCAGCTCGGCACTTTCCCGCGCCAACGAAGCGCTGCGCGCGAATGCGGCCGCGGCATGCGGCCAACGCTGTTCCAGCAGCGGCATGACCTGCCGGCGCAGGAAGTTGCGGTCGTGCGCGGTGTGCAGGTTGCTCGGATCATCGATCCACGCCAGACCATGCTGGCTGGCATGGCTTTCAAGCACGGCACGCGAGGTGTCCAGCAGCGGTCGCCAATGCCATCCACCGGCAAAGGCGCGCCAGTCGCGCATCGCCGCCAGCCCGTCCACGCCCGAAGCACGCAGGGCACGCAGCAGGAAGGTTTCCGCCTGGTCCTGCAGGTGATGCGCGGTCACCAGCACTTCGCCGGACGACATCGCCTCGGCGAACGCCGCATAGCGCGCGTGGCGGGCGGCCGCCTCCATACCCTGGCCGGCGTCGGCGGAAACCCGTACCTGCACGATCCGCAACGGAACTTCCCAGGCATCGCAGGTGCGTTGGCAGTGCGCGGCCCAGTCGTCGGCCGCCGGCTGCAGGCCGTGATGGACGTGGATGGCGCGAAGGACGCCCTGGAATGCCGGTTCCGCATGGAGGCGGTGCAGCAGGACCGTCGAATCCAGGCCACCGCTGAAGCCGATCAGCAGGGACGGCACGACGGCGGGCGCGGGCGGCAGGGCGAACATGCCGCCCAGTCTAGCCGGCAGGCCCGCGACTCAGCGCAGCTTGTTCAGGATGACGATGATGGCGGCCAGCCAGCAGACACCGACGAACAGGCCCAGAACCCAGTTCTGGTTGACCCCGTTCCGGTGCCAGCGCAGGCGGTTGTAGAACAGGCCCACCACCATCGGCAGGACGAACAGGATGAGCGGAACCAGCCACCATGGATGCAACAGGTCCATCACGTTTTCCCCCGTGAGCCGGCCGGTGCCGGCGATCTCATCCTAGCGCCGTCGGCGCGTCCGCGCCTGCGGCGAATCGTCGCGGGAGGAGGAAGACAAGGCTTAGATCCGGGACGCCACCATGTGCGCCGCCGGAAGTGAAGCGGTGGGCATGGCTCAGGAATTTGTCCAGAATGCCACCGCGCACAAGATTGAAATCAACAGGAGCAATCCGACCATGATCGGCCATGCGCGGCGGCTGCCCGCCTGACCGAACAAGTCAAGCTAATGTGCCAGAAGTTGGGCGATGGCTTCGAACATGGGTGTATCCACGTCGTTGAGGGGCAACGATCATTGAACACCCGGCAGCTCTGAGCGGAAATGACTCCGTTTGTTGGTTCGGCCCGAACGCCAGGGCATTCCAACGCAGTGCTTGCTAGCAGTACTCGCGGTAAGACAGCCAGGACTGCCGTTCTTTGCTCGAATCAGGACGAGGGCAGGTTGGCCAGTTCGTTGCGGGCCAACGCGATCCACTCGCGCTGATCGCGCTGGTAGTACTTCGGCAGGGCGTCGGAGCGGGTCAGGATTTCCTGGAATACCGCGCGGGCGCGAACCAGATCGCCCTGGCGCTTGAGCAGCAGGCCATAGCGGGCACGCGCCTCCTCGCCGGGATGGCCCTGCACGACGGCTTCGTATTCGTGCAGGGCGGCGGCCGCATCGCCCAGGTCTTCCACGGCGCGCGCATACAACAGGTGCCCGTCTGAGGAGCGGAAGTTCGGATTGGCGGCGATGAGTGCGTCCAGGGTCGTGCGCGTCTCGCGTGCCTTGCCCTGTCCGTACTGGGCCTTGGCCAGGCCGAGCATCAGGTCCGGATCCGTGCGGTACAGGCCCTTGAGCGCGTTGCCGAACAGATCCTCGGCGCGGGCGAAATCCCCGCTGCGCAGGCATTCCTCGGCCAGTTGGCGACGGGTTTCCGGTGTATCGGAAAGCCCCAGCTTGCGATCCGCCTTGCGCTTCTCGTGCTCGGGATCGATGCGCGAGCGCACGCTGCGCGCGGCCCGGCGCGCCGACGGGTTGTGGCGCAGATCCGGCAGCACTTCGGCGATGAAATACACCAGCACCGCGATGTACGAAAACAGCAGCAGGATGAAGACCCAGTACAGCGGCCGTCCGGTGCGTACGACGTGCACGCAGCAGGCGACCTGGAGAATCAGCGACAGGATGATGAACGGGCTCATGCGGCTTGATTGGATACCGGGAAGGGAAGCAGGGTGGTGGCGGGTGCTGAGGCGCTGTTGCAGGCGGAGGGATGGGCTCGCAACCGTTCGCGTGCACGTGCCAACGCGGCGTCGATATCCGGGATGTTCAGATGCGCGGATACGAAGCGGAAACGTTCTTCGAAGCGTTTCGGATAGCACACCGGATCATAGAAGGACGGCCCTCGATCCAGAACCTGCAGCGCCAGGAATTCTTCTGGCCACAGGGTTTCCGGGGACTGGCCATACCAGGCCTTGGCGGCGGCGGGCAGGCCGTGTGCGCCTCGCCCGTAGAATCCTTCGTTCAACACCGTGTTGACCTGTTCGTCGATCGACCATGCGCGGCTGACGAATATCGTCGCGGCGATGTCGGCGGCGACGCGACGCGTGCCACCCACAGGGCGATCCGAGCGCTGCAGGAGGGTGCGGCCGGCCCAGGCGGGAAGCCGCAATTCATCCGTTCCTGCGGACTGTCGAAAAAAGTACCAGGGCACCGTCAACGGATGCAGGCGGACGGCCCCGTCACTGTGTACGCCATGGATGGCCTGAAACTGCACTCGCATCGAGGGCGGCAAAGCGCCGGTATTTGGCTGGCGATCGGCGGGAAGCGCGCCGGCTCCCCACAGATACACGCCCAGGCACAGCACCACATAGCCGACCACCGGCACCAGCAGCAGGGCAGATATCCATTTCTGCCAGCTCATCGCGTTTGCCCTCAGGCGGCCTCGTAGGCCCCGTAGCTGCGCAGGCGCTCGTAACGGCGCTGCAGCAGTTGTTCGACCGGAATCTGTTCCAGCGCGTCCAGTTCGTTGAGCAGGACCGCCTTCAGCCGGGTCGCCATCTGGCGCGGATTGCGGTGGGCGCCGCCGATGGGTTCGCGCACCACCTTGTCCACCAGGCCGAGCGAATGCAGGCGCTTGGCGGTCAGGCCGAGCTGCTCGGCGGCGTCCTTGGCCTTGTCGGCCGACTTCCACAGGATCGAGGCGCAGCCTTCCGGGGTGATCACCGAGTAGGTGCTGTATTCCAGCATCAGGGTGCGATCACCCACGCCGATGGCGAGCGCGCCGCCGGAGCCGCCTTCGCCGATCACGGTGCAGATCACCGGGACTTTCAGTTCCGACATCTCCAGCAGGTTGCGCGCGATGGCCTCGGACTGACCGCGTTCCTCGGCATCGATGCCCGGCCAGGCGCCGGCGGTGTCGATGAAGGTCAGCACCGGCAGGCGGAAGCGTTCGGCCAGCTTCATCAGCCGCAGGGCCTTGCGGTAACCCTCCGGCTTGGGCATGCCGAAGTTGCGCTTGATCTTTTCCTTGGTATCGCGGCCTTTCTGGTGGCCGATGATCACCAGCGAGCGCCCGTTGATGCGGGCCAGGCCGCCAACGATCGCCTTGTCGTCGGCGAAGGCGCGATCGCCGGCCAGTTCCTGGAACTCGTCGCAGATCACGCGCGCGTAATCCAGGGTGTAGGGGCGGGCCGGGTGGCGGGCCAGCTGCGATACCTGCCACGGGGTCAGGTCGCGGAAGATCTGGGCGGTGCGGACGCGCAGCTTGTCCTGCAGGGCATGGACTTCGGCATCGACATTCACCGCCGGTCCCGCGCTGGCGTTGCGCAGCTCCTGGATCTTGGCTTCCAGATCGGCGATGGGTTGTTCGAAATCGAGGTAGTTCGGGTTCATCAAGCGGGCCGTGGGCCGGAAAGGGGGGAGTTTATCCCAGCCGGGGTCTCCATACCGAGCCGTGCAGTACGGTCCGGGGCCCGGAATCGGGGCCTCAGTGGTTCTGCGCCCAGGGGCGGCCCACCGCCAGCTTGACCGCGCGCACGCCAGGGGTGGCCCGCAGCGCGTCGACCAGTTCGGTATCGACCCGCACCGACAGGCTGCCATTGACGTCGAGCATGCCGGCGGTGGCCGACTTGCCGGAGGGCAGCACCAGATCCAGGCGCAGGGGCGTGTTGCCGGGGCGGTGGCGGGCGAGCAGGGCTTCCACCCGCGACCACAGCCCCGGTTCGCGCAGGTCCAGCCGCAGCGACAGCCGCTGCGCCTGCTGCGCGCACAGCTGCGAGTAGTCCCAGCACTGGCGGATGCGCAGGCTGAAGCCGCCGTTGAACTCGTCCTCGCGCAGGCCGCCCTTCATGATCAGGATGCGGTCGCGGGTCAGCAGCGGGCCGAACTCGGCCATCGCGTCGGAGAACGCACTGCATTCGATGCGGCCGCGGCCGTCCTCCAGTTGCACGAACACCTGGCTGTCGCCCTTGCGGCGCACGCCGACCACCTGGCCGGCGATCAGCGCGCTGACTTCCGGGCGCCAGCCCTTCTTTTCGCCCGGCGACTGGTTGCTCCAGAGTTTTTCCAGATCACCCAGGTCGCTGCCGACCAGGGCGCGCAGATCCTCGCGATAGGGATCCATCGGATGGCCGCTGAGGTAGTGCCCCAGCGTCTCGCGCTCGCCATTGAGCAATTGGCTCAGCGGCCACTCGTCCGATTCGGTCAGCACCACTTCCAGCGCGGGCGCGGCATCGCCGCCGCCGAACAGCGAGCTTTGTCCGGCCGCGCGCTCCTTGGCCAGCTGATCGGTGGCCTTCAGCACTTCGGGCAACTGCAGCATCAGCGAGGCGCGATTGCGGCCCAGCGCGTCAAGCGCGCCGGCATTCACCATCGCTTCCAGCGCGCGCCGGTTGAGCTTGGAGGAGTCGACCCGTTTGCAGAAATCCAGCAGGTCGCGGAATTCGCCGCCCTGCCGGCGTTCGGCGACGATCGTCTCGCACAGGCCCTGGCCGACGCCCTTGATGGCGCCGATGCCGTAGCGGATGGTGCGCGGATCGGTCGCCTCGAACATGTAGTCCGAGTGGTTGATCTCCGGCGGCAGCACGGTCAGCGACAGCCCGCGCGCCTCGTCCAGGAAACCGACCACCTTGTCGGTGTTGTCCATGTCCGAGGACAGCACCGCGGCCATGAACTCGGCCGGATAGTGGCACTTCAGCCACGCGGTCTGGTACGACACCAGCGCGTAGGCCGCGGCGTGCGACTTGTTGAAACCGTAGCCGGCGAACTTCTCCATCAGGTCGAAGATTTCGTCGGCCTTCTTCTCGTCGACGCCGCCCTTGCCGGCGCCCTCGCGGAAGATCTCGCGGTGCTTGGCCATTTCGGCCGGCACCTTCTTGCCCATCGCGCGACGCAGCAGGTCGGCGCCACCGAGCGAGTAGGCGCCGACGATCTGCGCCATCTGCATCACCTGCTCCTGGTACACCATGATGCCGTAGGTGTCCTTCAGGATTGCTTCGGTGCGCGGATCGGGATACTCGACTTCCTCGCGCCCGTGCTTGCGGTCGACGAAGCTGGGAATCAGGTCCATCGGGCCGGGTCGGTACAGCGATACCAGCGCGATCAGATCCTCGAAGCGGTCGGGCTTGGCGTCCTTCAGCAGCCGGCGCATGCCGGAGGATTCGAACTGGAACACCGCGCCGGTGTTGCCGGAAGCGAACACCTGGCGATAGGTGGCGGCGTCGTCCAGCGGAATCGTCGCGATGTCGATCGGCGGCACGCCCGCGCGTTCGTGGCGGCGGTTGATGGCCTTGACCGCCCAGTCGATGATGGTCAGCGTGCGCAGGCCCAGGAAGTCGAACTTCACCAGGCCGACTTCCTCGACGTCGTTCTTGTCGAACTGGGTGACCGGGTTCCGGCCCAGCATGCCCTCGTCGTGTTCGGCGAACAGCGGGCAGAAGTCCGACAGCGGCGACGGCGCGATGACCACGCCGCCGGCGTGCTTGCCGGCGTTGCGGGTCAGGTCTTCCAACTGGCGAGCCAGGTCGATCAGATCGCGGACATCGTCCTCGCTGTTGTAGCGTTCGATCAGCTCCTGCGAAGCCATTTCGCTGTTGCCTTCGCCCATTGCATCCTTCAGCGTCACGCCGAGGATGTTCGGGATCAGCTTGGCGACGCCATCGACCAGACCGTAGGGAAAGCCCAGCACGCGGCCGGTGTCGCGCACCACCGCCTTCGCCGCCATGGTGCCGTAGGTGATGATCTGGCTGACCCGGTCGCGGCCGTACTTGCGCGCGACGTAGTCGATCACCTCGTCGCGCCGGTCCATGCAGAAGTCGATGTCGAAGTCGGGCATCGACACGCGTTCCGGGTTGAGGAAGCGCTCGAACAGCAGGTTGTAGGGCAGTGGATCCAGATCGGTGATCTTCAGCGCCCACGCCACCAGCGAACCGGCGCCCGAACCGCGGCCCGGGCCGATCGGGATGCCGTGGTTCTTGCCCCACTGGATGAAGTCGCCCACGATCAGGAAGTAGCCGGGGAAGCCCATCTTGATGATGGTGTCCAGCTCGAACTCCAGCCGTTCGAAGTAATCCTCGCGGGACTTGCCGGGGGCGAGCGGGTTCTTCTCCAGCCGTTCTTCCAGGCCGGTCCTGGCCTGGCTGCGGATCCAGCTGTCCAGGGTCTCGTTTTCCGGCACCGGATAGGCGGGCAGGAAGTAGGTGCCCAGCCGCATCTCGATGTTGCAGCGCTGCGCCAGCGCCAGCGTGTTGTCGATGGCGTCGGGCACGTCGGCGAACAGCGCGGCCATTTCCTCGGCCGACTTCATGTACTGCTCGGGGCTGTACTCGCGGGGCCGCTTCGGGTCGTCCAGCACGCGGCCGGAGGCGATGCACACGCGCGCCTCGTGCGCGTCGAATCCGTCCGGCGACAGGAACCGCACGTCGTTGCTGGCGATGACCGGCAGGCCGCGCTTGGCCGAAGCGTGCAGTGCGAACGCGTTGAACGCCTCCTCGCCATCGCGCTGGGTGCGGGTCAGTTCGAGATGGAGATCCTCGCCGAAACTGCGCTGCCATTCGGCCAGGTGCTGCTCGGCCAGTTCATGCCGTCCGCTCAGCGCCAGCCGGCCGGCGTGGCTCTGGCGGCCCATCAACGCGAACAGGCCCTGGCGATCCTCGTGCAACCACTGCGGATCGATGGCGACGCCGTCGTTGCGGTGACCTTCCATCCACGCGCGGGTGAGCAGGCGCGACAACGACAGGTAGCCCTCGCGATCCCGGCACAGCAGGGTCACCGGCCACGGCGTCTCGTTGCCCTCGGCCACCAGCACGTCGGCGCCGGCGATGGGCTTGATGCCGACGCTTTCGGCGGCCTTGTAGAACTTGACCAGGGCGAACAGGTTGTTGCGATCAGTGACCGCCAGCGCCGGCATGCGCAGTTCCACCGCGCGGCTGAGCAGGTTGGCCTGCTTGGCTTTCTTGGGGTCGGCCTGATCCGGCTTCTCGGGCACGCGGATGATCGAATCCGCCATCGAGAACTCGGTGTGCAGGTGGAGATGAACGAAGCGGGAGGACATGCCGGCTCGGAAGACTGTCCGGGCAGGGTACCGGCGGGGGTGGGGAGGGGCAAGGCTTGACATCGGCGCCCGGGCCGGCGAGCCCGGGCTGCCGGGGCGCATGGCGGACGCGAAGCGTCCCGGCGGCCGGCTCAATGCACCCGGAACACCGCCGGTTGCGCGGGCGCGTAGCTGGTTTCACGGACCTGCCGATGGTGTTCGCGCAGGGCGCATTCCTCCTCGCGCGCGTGTTCCCAGTCGTGCCGATCGAACGGGAAGGCGCCAACCTCCGCATGTCGCAGGTTCGACTCGACATCGCGCAGACGCAGGAAATCATCGTGGGCCTCGACCTCCCGCCACAGGCGGGGCCAGGACAGGTCCGATGGCAGGGCGTCCATCGGCTGTCCGGCAGGCTGGGCGAGTCGCGCCAGCACGGCGGCCAGGCCAGCCCTGATCGCGGGCTCGCAGTCCCAGGCGGTGTCTTCCAGCAGCGCCGCGATGCGTTGCGGACCGTCGATGCCCGGCGACGGTGCATCCGGACAGATCCCGCGTACCAGCGCGGCCAGGTGTTGATGGGAGGCGGGGCCGTTGCCGGTGCGGGAGCCGCAACGGGATTCGGGGGACGGCGCTCCGGGTTCCGGAGCGGCATGGTCGGGATGCAGGTTCATGGCAGTTCTCGCGAGACCGTCGGGGGCCGGGGCGTGTCACCGTGATCCTTGGAAGACGGCATTCCTCATGGAGGAGATGCGATAACAGCCTGCAGGGTTGCGAGGATTGTTTCGACTGCTGGAAGTCGGCGTGACCAAGGACAGGGCGTCCTGTTCATCCGACCGGCGGCGGGGAGGCGCGGGAACTCCGCGCTCAGGCCATGCCGTGCGCTTCCAGCGCGACGCGAACGGGCGCGAAACTGCGGCGGTGCAGCGGGCAGGGGCCATGCAGGGTGAGCGCGGCCAGGTGCTCGGGCGTGGAATAGCCTTTGTGGTTGGCGAAACCGTACTGCGGGAACTGCGCGTGCAATGCCACCATCGCGCGGTCGCGGGTGACCTTGGCGAGGATGGATGCGGCCATGATCGCGGCATCGAGCCGATCGCCGCCCACCAGCGCCTCGGCCGGACACGGCAGGCGGGTGGGAATCCGGTTGCCATCGATGCGCGCGAGTTCGGCCGCCGGCTGCAACGCGCGAACCGCGCGTCGCATGCCTTCCATCGTGGCCTGCAGGATGTTGAGCGTGTCGATTTCCTCGCGCTGCACCAACTCGACCCGCCAGGCGAGCGCGCGCTCGATGATCAACGGATACAGCGCCTCGCGCTGGACTTCGGTCAGTTGCTTGGAATCGTTGAGGCCGTCGATGGGGCGATCCGGATCCAGGATCACCGCCGCCACCGATACCGGTCCGGCCAGCGGGCCGCGGCCGGCTTCGTCCACGCCGGCGATCAGGCGGAACACGGGGTCGGGAAACAGCGAACCGTTCGGAAGCATGGCGCGATTCTAGCGGATGCCCGCGGGCGCGGCGGCCGGTTCCAGCAGCTCGGACACCGCGTCGGCGGCGCGCGCGGAAGCATCCTGGCGCAATTGCTCGTGCAGGTGCAGGTACTTCGGTTGCAGGGCGGCGGCTTCCTGCGGCGCGCGGAACCAGTGCAGCACGGCATCGGCCAGTTTGTCGGGCGTGCACTCGTCCTGCATCAATTCCGGCGCCAGGTCCTCACCTGCCAGTACGTTGGGCAGGGCGTAGCGCTCCACCTTCAGCAGGCCCAGCGCCTTGACGATGCGATAGGTCATCGGCGCGACCTTGTAGCCCACCACCATCGGGCGCTTGGCGAGCATGGTTTCCAGGGTCGCCGTGCCGGAAGCCAGCAGGACCACATCGGCCGCGTACAGCGCGGTGCGGGCGTGGCCGTCGAGCAGATGCAGGTTCGGCACGGCCAGTTGCGGATCGGCGAGCAGGGTTTCCAGTTGTTCGCGGCAGGCGGGGTTGGCGGCAGGAACGCACACGCGCAGTTCCGGTACCGCGCGCGCGACGCGCTGCGCCGCTTCCAGGAAGGGTGGCGCGAGCCGCTGGATTTCACCCAGCCGGCTGCCGGGCAGCAGGGCCAGCACCGGCGCGTCGGCCGGCAGGTCCAGCGCCCGCCGGGCGGCGGCGCGGTCCGGCTGCAGCGGCATGTCGTCCGCCATGGGGTGGCCGACGAAGCGCGCCTCGACGCCATGGCGGGCGTAGATGGGCGGTTCCATCGGGAACAGGCACAGCACGCGGTCGGCGCTGGCGCCGATCTTCTGCGCGCGCTTCTCGCGCCAGGCCCAGACGGAGGGGCTGACGTAATGCACGGTGCGGATCCCGCGCTGCTTGAGCCAGCGCTCCACGCCCAGGTTGAAGTCGGGGGCATCGATGCCGATGAACACATCCGGCCGCCAGGCCAGCACGCGCTCGCGGAACGCACGCCGCAGCTTCAGCAGGCGGGGCAGGTGGCGCAGTACCTCGGACAGGCCCATCACCGCCAGCTCGCCCGCGTCGAACCAGGTCTGGCAACCTTCGCGGCGCATGCCATCGCCGCCGATGCCGGCGAATTCGGCGTCGGGCCAGCGTTCGCGCAATGCGGCGATGAGGCCGGCACCCAGCCCGTCGCCGGAGGCCTCGCCGGCCACCAGCGCGATGCGCGGGCGGCGCGCGGGGGAATTCATCTCAGCAGCGGCCTCTCGCCGCGTTCGATGAAATCGAGCAGGGCACGAACGTCTTCGCTGGACTGGGCCTGTTCCGCCAGTTGCTGCTTGGCCTCGGCCAGCGGCAGGCCGGCGACGTACAACGTGCGGTAGGCACGCTTGATCGCGGAGATGCGTTCGCTGTCGAAGCCGCGCCGCTTCAGTCCCTCGCTGTTGATGCCACGCGGCCGGCCCAGCGAATCGCTGCCGACCATGGTGTATGGCGGGACGTCGCCATTGACCAGCGCGCCCATGCCGATGAAGGCATGCGCGCCGATGCGGCAGAACTGGTGGGCGCCGGAGAAGCCGCTCATGATCACCCAGTCCTCGACGGTGACGTGCCCGGCCAGGGTCGAGTTGTTGGAGAACACGCAGTGGTTGCCGATCACGCAGTCGTGCGCGACGTGCGTATAGGCCAGCAGCAGGTTGTCGTCGCCGATGCGGGTGATGCCGCCGCCGCTGCCGGTACCGCGGTTGAGGGTGACGAACTCGCGGATGATGTTGCGATCGCCGATGACCAGTTCGGTGCGTTCGCCGGCGAACTTCTTGTCCTGCGGATCCCCGCCCGCGGCAACATGGCCGACCAGGTGGTTGTCGCGGCCGATCCGGGTGGGACCGGTCACGCTGCAATGCGGGCCGATGACGGTGCCGTCGCCGATTTCAACGCCGTCGCCGATCAGGCTGAACGGACCGACGCGCACGTTCGCACCCAGGCGCGCGCCCGGATCGATGACCGCGCTCGGATGGATATCGGTACTCATGCCGGGGTCTCGGCGCACAGCACCTCGGCGCTGGCGACCTCGTTGCCGGCGACCTTGGCCACGCAGGTATACAGGGTCATGTTGCGGATGACCCGCTTGATTTCCACGTGCAGTTCCAGCACGTCGCCAGGCACCACCATGCGCGAGAAGCGGACGTTGTCGACCTTGACCAGGTAGAACAGCCGGTCGCCACCGCACAGGCCGCGCGAAATCTGGGTCAGCACGCCACCGGCCTGGGCCAAGGCCTCGATCACCAGCACGCCGGGCATCACGGGATGGCCAGGGAAGTGGCCCTGGAAGAACGGCTCGTTGATGGTCACGTTCTTGATGCCGACGATGCGCTTGTGCGCTTCGAACTCCACCACCTTGTCCACCAGCAGGAACGGATAGCGGTGCGGCAGCAGTTTCTGGATGGTGACGACGTCGATGGGGAGCTTCACTTCGGGTTCGGTCATGTTCATTCCTTGTCCGCGGCCAGCACGCGGCGTGCCAGTGCGTCGAGTTGCTTGAACCGGGCGGCGTTCTTGCGCCAGGTCCGGTTGTCGGTAAGCGGGGTGCCGGACGAGTACTCGCCCGGCTCATGGATGGAACTGGTCACCAGCGACATCGCGGTGATGATCACGCGATCGCAGATTTCCAGATGGCCGAGGACGCCGGCGGCGCCGCCAATCAGGCAGTAGCGGCCGATCTTCGCGCTGCCGGCGGCGGCGCTGCATCCGGCCATCGCGGTATGCGCGCCGATGCGCACGTTGTGGCCGATCTGGATCTGGTTGTCCAGGCGAACGTCCTCTTCCAGCACGGTATCGTCGAGCGCGCCGCGATCGATGGTGGTGTTGGCGCCAATCTCGCAGTCGTCGCCGACCACCACGCCACCCTGCTGCGGTACCTTGATCCAGTGGCCGGCATCCATCGCCAGCCCGAAACCGTCGGCGCCCAGCACAGCGCCCGGGTGAATCAGCACGCGCTGGCCCAGGCGCACGCGGACGACCAGGGTGACCCGCGCGATCAGCTCGCTGCCGGCCCCGACGACGCAATCGTCGCCGATGACGCAGTGCGGGCCGATGATGCAACCCTCGCCGACTTCGGCACGGGCGCCGATGCTGACGAAGGGACCGACATGCGCGCCGGGCGATACCCGGGCCGAGGGGTCGATCACCGCGCTGGGATGGATGCCTGCTGGGCGGGCGGGGCGTTGTTCGAACAGCGCCGCGATCTTGGCGAAGGCCGTGTATGGGTCCTTGGCGATGAGTGCCGTGCCCGGTGCCGCCTCCGCGTCATCGGCACGCAGCACGACAATGCCCGCGGCCGATTCGGCCAGCTGCGAGCGGTAGCGGGAATTGGCAAGGAAGGCGAGCTGGTGGCGGCCGGCACGGGCGAGGGTCGCCACGCCGTCGACGGCCACGGTGCCGTCGCCATGCAGGCCCAGCGAGAAGCGCTCGGCGAGCGCGGCGGCGGAAAGGGGGGAAACGGTCATGGGGCGCAATTGTAGCGCCTCGCCCAGTTTCGTCGCCGTACCCCCGGACACGCCGGAAATACGGGCTATACCATACGGGGGGCGATGGAGCCCCCCGCACGCGGCGCCTTCGATCAGAAGCCGCCGCCGAAGGTGAACTGCAGGCGCTCGATTTCGTCGCCGTCCTTCTTCTTCAGCGGGAACGCATAGCTGATCGAGATCGGACCGACCGGCGCGCGCCACAGCAGCGCCACGCCCGCGGAAGCACGCAGTTCGCCGGCGTCGAAGTTGTCGTATCCGTCGAACACGTTGCCGAAGTCGAAGAACGCAGAAATGCGCGCGGCGTTGGAATCGAACAGGCGCGGGAAATACATTTCCAGCGAACCGACCGTCTTCAGCGACCCGCCGAGCGGCTGGCCGCGCCAGTAGTAGCCGTTGGCTTCCGAACGCGGACCCAGCGTGTTGTCGCTGAAGCCACGCACCGAACGCACGCCGCCGGCATAGAAGTTCTCGAAGAACGGCAGGCCGGTGGCGGTCAGGGTGCGATCCAGCACCGAACCAGGTGCGCAGGCGCCGGTGCTGTCGGCTGCCGCCGCCGGATTGGCCTGGCCGGGAATCGACGGGTCGGTGGGCAGCATCCGGCAGACGTTGCGCGACGTGTCGTTGCCCCAACTGTCGCCGTAGCCGAAATCGAAGCGGGTGTTCAGGACCAGCGACGGGGTGAGCGGCCAGTACTTGGAGAATTCGTAATTGAGCTTGTAGTACTCGACGGTCGAGCCGGGCAGGGTGATTTCAGCCGACACGCGCTGGTAGGTACCGGCGGTGGGCATGAAGTAGTCGTTGCGGGTATCGCGCGCCCAGCCGATTTCCGAGCGCCAGGCGTGGAACGTGCGCTGGCCGATCGCGTTGATGTAATCCACGATCGAACTCGGAGTCGCACTGTTGTAGTTGATCTGGTTGCGATCGATGCCGAACAGCAGCGACACGCTGTCGGTTTCGGTCAACGGCAGGCCCAGGACCGCCTGCGCCGCGGCACTCGTGCTGGAGTACTGTGCGGTGTTGAAGTCGGAATAGTCATACTCGCGCCACCACAGGTTGTAGCCGAGCGACATGCCCTCGTCGGTGAAGAACGGATTCAGGAACGAGAACGAGTAGCGCTGCAGGTAGTCGCTGCGCTGCGCCTCGACCGACACGCGGTTGCCGCTGCCGAGGAAGTTGTTCTGCGACAGCTGGATCGAGGTGGTCATGCCGGACAACTGCGAGTAGCCCAGGCCGAACACGAAGCTGCCCGAGGTGGTTTCCTTGACCGTATAGACGACGTCGACCTGGTCGTTGGTGCCGGGAACCGCGGGCGTCTCGACGTCGACGGTCTCGAAGTAGCCCAGGCGCTGCAGGCGGATCTTCGAACGGTCGATCGCCGCCTGCGAATACCAGGAGCCTTCGAACTGGCGCATCTCGCGGCGCATGACCTCGTCGGAGGTGCGTGCGTTGCCCTTGAAGACGATGCGGCGGACGTTGACGCGCGGGCCGGGCACGACCTGGAAGTTCAGGGCAACGGTGCGCTTCTCGCGGTCCACCGACGGAATCGGGTTGACCTGGGCAAATGCGTAGCCGATGTTGCTGAGGGTGGCGGTGATGCCGTCGGAAGTGATTTCCAGCAGCCGGCGCGAGAAAATCTGGCCCGGCTTGACGATCACCATGCGCTCGACGTTCTCCTGCGGCAGCACGGTATCGCCGGTGACCTTGACCTCGGAGACCTTGTACTGCTCGCCCTCGGTGATGCCCGCGGTGAGGAACATGTCGCGCTTGTCGGGGCTGATCGACACCTGGGTGGAATCGATGCTGAAGTCGACGTAGCCACGGTCCAGGTACCAGGAATTCAGCTTCTCCATGTCGCCGGAGAGCTTTTCCTTGGAGTACTGATCGTCGCGGCGGTACCAGGACAGCCAGTTGTGTTCCTTGGATTCCCAGGTCTTGAGGATGTCCTCGTTCTGGAATTTCTCGGTGCCAACCAGGTTGACGTGGCGGATCTTGGCGGCCTTGCCTTCCTTGATGGCGATGGTGATGTCGACGCGGTTGCGGTCCAGCGGGCTGACCGTCGGGGTGATTTCGACGTTGTACTTGCCGCGGTTGTTGTACTGCTTGATCAGCTCCTGGGTGACGCGGTCCAGGCTCAGGCGATCGAAGGTGTCGCCCTCGGACAGGCCGATGTCCTTCAGGCCGGTCATCAGCTGTTCGGTCTTGATGTCCTTGTTGCCGGTCACGGTCAGCTTGTTGATGGCGGGCCGTTCGACCACGGTGACCACCAGGATGTTGTCCTGGCGGTCCAGGCGCACATCCTGGAAGAAGCCGGTCTTGTACAGCGCACGGATGGCGTCGCCCACGCGCGAGGAGGTGACGGTATCGCCACGTTCGATCGGCAGGTAGGTCAGCACGGTACCGGCGGAGATGCGCTGCAGGCCATCGATGCGGATGTCGCTGGCGGTGAAGCTGCCGGCCTCCGCTTCGGCGGGGGCGACGATGGGGGGCAGGGCCGTCTGCGCCCAGGCGGGGGCGGTAAGGGCCGAGGCCAGGGCCAGGGCGAGCAGGCGGCGGGTGGGCTGTCGCGTCATCATCACATCCGGTAGGTGGCGGGCCTGCAGGGCAGGCGTTTGCCGGGAAAAGTCATGCTGGGGGCTGGCGGGCTTTGAGCAGACCGGCACAAAAAAGTTCAAAAGCATCAAGTCACCAGACGGAGGATGTCGTTGTAGAACGCCAGACCCATCAGGCCCGCCAGCAGGGCCAGGCCGATGTACTGCCCGGTCACCATGCTGCGTTCGCTCAACGGACTGCCCTTGACCAACTCAATAAGGTAATACAGCAGGTGTCCGCCGTCCAAGACGGGGATGGGCAGCAGGTTAAGGATGGCCAGGCTCAGCGACACCAGCGCCAGGAAGTAGAGAAACCAGGCCACGCCCCGCTTGGCGGTGTTGTTGGCGACCCGGGCGATGGTGATGGGGCCGGACACGTTCTTGACCGAGGCGTGCCCGGTCAGCATGCGCCGGATCATCCCCAGCGAATCGGCGGTCATCTTGCCGGTCTCGCGCAGGGCCGCCGGGACGGCGGCGAGGGGGCCGAACTGCTGGAGGGCGTCGTACTCGGCCGGTGGCAGCGACTTGGGGGGCTCCAGGCCCAGCGCCCAGGTCACCTTGCCGGTTTCCGGATCCCGGATTTGCCGGGGTTGCAGTTCGAAGGCATGCCGCGCACCCTCGCGGTCGACCTCGATCATGGCCGCGCCGCCGCGCTGGCCCAACTGGTCGACCAGCGGATAAAGGTCGCCAAACTGGTGCACGGGTTGGCCATCCACCGCGGTGATGGTGTCGCCAGGCTTGAGCACGCCGTCCGCGGCGCTGCCGGGCTTGATCGCGGTGACGGTCGCCGGCAGCAGCAGGTGGCGCCAGGAGAGTCCGGCGGCGCCTCCCACGTTTTCCTGATTGAAGCCGACCGGCAGTCTGGACAGGGCCAGGGTCCGGTCCTGCTCGTTGCCATCGGCGTCGATGACCCGCAACCGCGCATCGCGGCCGTCCATCGCCGCCATGGTCAGGGTCTGCAGCGCTTCCATCCACGTGTTGATGGTCCGGTCGTCGACCGCCTCGATACGGTCGCCGCCGTGCAGGCCGGCTTCGGCGGCAATACCGGTGGTCGGTCCCAGGGTGGCGGAATAGTCCGGACGGCCGATGACGAACATCGCCCAGAGCAGGGCCACGCACAGCACCAGGTTGGCGATCGGACCGGCCGCGACGATGGCGATCCGTTGCAGGACCGGCTTGCGGTTGAAGGCCTGGGGCTGTTCGGCGATGGAGACGTCGCCTTCAGCCTCGTCCAGCATCTTCACGTAACCGCCCAGCGGGATGGCGGCGATCGCGAACTCGGTGCCGTGGCGGTTCCGGCGCGACCATAGCGGGCGGCCGAAACCGACCGAAAAGCGCAGTACCTTGACCCCACAACGACGGGCCACCCAGTAGTGGCCGAACTCATGGAACGTGACCAGCACGCCGATGGCGACGATCATCCACAGCAGGGAACCCAGCACCTCGCTCATCGGAACCGCTCACGGGTTGTGAAAGGGCACTCAAGCACGGGCGGCACGACCTGCGATGGTGGTTTCGGTGATGCGTCGGGCCCGTGCATCGGCTTCCAGCAGCGCCTCCAGTGAATCCGCGGGCGCGGCAGGCAGCGCGGCGAGGGCTTCCTCGACCAGCGCGGGAATGGATAGGAAACGGATTTTGCCCTGAAGAAAGGCTGAAACGGCCACTTCGTTGGCCGCGTTCAGGACCGCGGGTGCGGTGCCGCCGGCATCCAGCGCTTCGCAGGCCAGCCGCAGGCAAGGGAAGGCGTCGGTATCAGGGGCCTCGAAGTCCAGCCGTCCGTGGGCCAGCAAATCCAGGCCGGCGACGCCCGAGTCGATCCGATCCGGCCAGCCCAGGCCCACCGCCAGCGCGGTCCGCATGTCCGGCAGGCCCAGTTGCGCGAGGGTGGAGCCATCCACGAATTCCACCAGCGAGTGCACCAGGCTCTGCGGATGGACCAGCACGCCCAGCCGGCCCCCGGACAGGCCGAACAGGTGATGCGCCTCGATCAGTTCCAGGCCCTTGTTCATCAGGGTCGCCGAGTCGACCGAGATTTTCGGTCCCATCGACCACTTCGGGTGCGCGACCGCCTGCGCCGGCGTGACCCCGGCCAGCTCGGCACGGCCACGGCCGCGGAACGGCCCGCCGGAAGCGGTCAGCACGATGCGGCGAACGTCGTCCTTAGCCTGGCGTGAACGCAGGCACTGGAAGATGGCGTTGTGCTCGCTGTCGATGGGAATGATTTCGGCGCCGGCGGCGTCGCAGGCGCGGGTCATCAGTTCGCCGGCCAGGACCAGCGACTCCTTGTTCGCCAGCAGCAGGCGCTTGCCCGCGCGCGCGGCGGCCAGGGTCGAGGAAAGGCCGGCCGCGCCGACGATGGCGGCCACCACGGTGTCGCATTCCCCGTCGGCAGCCAGGCGATCCAGCGCGGCCATGCCGGCGTGGGCCTCGGTGGCCAGCCCGCGTTCGCGCAGGCCGTCGTGCAGGGCGGGATAAAGATCATCGCGGGCGATGACCGCATGGCGCGGCTGGTGGCGCTGGCACAGTTCGAGCAGCGCTTCCACCTGGCTGCCGGCGGCCAGCACCGTCGCCTGCAGGCGCTGCGGGTGGCGCGCGATCACGTCCAGCGCCGAGGCGCCGATGGAACCGGTGGCGCCAAACACCGCCACCCGCTGGAGCGTGCTGCCGGTTGCCATGTCAGAACCCGAACAGTTCCTTGCCCAGCGCGAAAATCGGCAGCGCGGCCAGCACGCCGTCGACACGGTCGAGCACGCCGCCATGGCCCGGGATGACGTCGCCGGAGTCCTTGGCGCCGACGTGGCGCTTGAGCAGGCTTTCGAACAGGTCGCCCACCACCGAGAACAGCACGGTCGCCACCGAGACGATCAGCACGTAGGGCAGCTCGACCAGGCCGGCACCGGCAAAGAACGTGCCGGCCGCGGCGACCAGCAGGCCGGCCACGATGCCGCCGAACACGCCCTCGATGGTCTTGTTGGGACTGATGCGGGGCGCCAGCTTGCGGCTGAACAGGCGGCCGCCGAAATGGCGGCCGGCGAAGTAGGCGCCGCTGTCGGCGGCCCAGACGATCGCCAGGGCCACGAACAGCCAGCGATGGCCGTAGGGCTGGCCGGCATGGATCAGGCAGAGCGCGCACCAGGCCGGCACGATCGCCAGGGTTCCGGCGGCCAGCTTGAAACCGCGGGCCCAGGTCTCGTGATCCGAGGCGAAATCGAAGAAGCGCAACCACAGCAGCGCCAGCACCCACCAGAACACGCCCAGCAGGGAGACCAGCCGCAACGGGACCAGGTCCGGCGAGCCGGCCGAAGCCCAGACCAGCAGCACCATCAGCAGCAGGTTGGCGAGCAGCAGCAGCGTGCGCGGCAGGGTGTCGTCGATTTCCGCCAGCTTGAACCATTCCCACAGGCCGACCAGGAACACCAGCGCGGCCAGCGCCGACAGCCAGGGCGTGGACAGCAGTAGGATCGCCGCGATGGCGATCGGCGCCATAGTCAATGCCGCGATCACGCGGACCTTGGTGCCGCCGGGATTGCTCATGCGGAAGTGTTCTCCGTCGCGCTCTGCGCGATCTGGGCGCTGGTCAGGCCGAAGCGGCGCTCGCGGCCGGCATAGTCGTCCAGCGCGCGTTGCAGGGTCGCCGCGTCCATGTCCGGCCACAGCTGTTCGGTGAACCAGAGTTCGGTATAGGCCAGTTGCCACAGCAGGAAGTTGCTGACCCGATGGTCGCCGCCGGTGCGGATGAACAGATCCGGCGGCGGCAGATCGGCCAGCGCGACGCAGCGGCCCATCGCCGCCTCGTCGATGTCCTCGGGCCGCAGCCGGCCGGCCGCGACCTCGGTGGCCAGCGCGCGTGCGGCCTGGGCGATGTCCTGGCGGCCGCCGTAGCTGGCGGCGATGACCAGGGTCAGCCGGGCATTGACGCCGGTTTGCGCCTCGGCGGCTTCCATGCGTTGCCGGATCGCCGGCGGGAAGCGTCCGCGCTCGCCGATGAAACGCACCCGCACGCCGCGCCGGTCGAGTTCGTCGACTTCGCGGTCCAGCGCGTTGAGGAACAGCTTCATCAGCGCGCCGACCTCTTCCTCCGGCCGGCCCCAGTTCTCGCTGGAGAAGGCGAACAGGGTCAGCGCCTCGATCCCGCGCTCCAGGCAGAAGTCGATGCACACGTTCACCGCGCGGGCGCCGGCGCGATGGCCGATCACGCGCGGACGCCGGCGGCGTTCCGCCCAGCGTCCGTTGCCGTCCATGATGACGGCCAGATGACGTGGAATACCGGGTCTGGCGGTGGACATGGCAGTCCTCAGACCGCCATCAATTCCTGTTCCTTGGCCTTGACCACGTCGTCCACGTCCTTGATCGACTTGTCGGTCAGCTTCTGGATCTCTTCTTCCGCGCGACGCTCCTCGTCCTCGGTGATCTGCTTGTCCTTCAGCAGATCCTTGACCTGCTGGTTGGCGTCACGGCGGATGTTGCGGATCGCGACCTTGGTGTCCTCGCCTTCGCCATGCACGACCTTGGACAGTTCGCGGCGGCGCTCCTCGGTGAGCGCGGGCAGGTTGAGGCGGATGGTGGTGCCGGCGGTGTTCGGGGTCAGGCCCAGGTCGGAGGCCAGGATGGCCTTCTCGACCGCGCCGACGATCTGCTTTTCCCACGGGGTGATGGTCAGCGAGCGCGCGTCGGAGACGGCGACGGTGGCGACCTGGCTCAGCGGCACATCGGAACCGTAGTAGTTGACCTTCAGGTGTTCGACCAGGGCGGTGGAGGCGCGGCCGGTACGCACCTTGACCAGAGTGTGACGCAAGGCGTCGATGCTCTTGGTCATGCGCGCCTGCGCGTCTTTCTTGATGTCGTTGAGCATCAGCGGTTCCGTGGCAATTCTTAAACGCCCGATTATAGGCGTTCCTGGCACCTTTGCGGACGTTCCGGCCCCGGGGCCGGGCTGGGCTCAATGCGAATGGTGCGGCGCGGCATCGTGCAGGTCGTGCCCGCACTGGCTGCCGCGCTCGATCTGCAGGGTCGCGTGGTTGATACCGAACCGGTGGTCCAGCGCGTGCAGGGTGGCATCGATGAAGGCGTCGTGATCCTCGCCCTCCGGCCGCACCAGGTGCGCGGTGAGGGCGATTTCGCCGGCACCCAGCGGCCAGATGTGCAGGTGATGGACCGCCTGCACGCCGGGCTGGCCGGCCAGGAAGGCCTGGACCTGGGCCTGGTCGATGCTGGGCGGGACCGCGTCCATGGCCGCATTGAAGCTGTCGCGCAGCAGGCCGAAGGTGCCGATTGCGATGACCACGCCGATCAGCAGGGCGGTCAGCGGGTCGAGCCAGGCCCAGCCGAACGCCAGCATGCCCAGGCCGGCGACCACCGCCGCGAGCGAGACCGCCGCGTCCGCCATCAGGTGCAGGAAGGCGCCACGCTTGTTCAGGTCATGCGCGTGGCCATCCCGGACCAGCCAGGCGGCGCCCAAATTGATGGCGATGCCGATGGCGGCGACCACGATCACCGGGGTGGCGGGAATCGCCGGAGGCGCGCTGAAGCGGCGGATCGCCTCCCAGCCCAGCGCGCCGGAGAACACCATCAGCAGGACCGAGTTGGCGAGCGGGGAAAGCAGGGTGGCGCGGCGCCATCCGTAGGTGTGGCTGCTGGTCGGGGGACGGCGCGCCAGCGCCGCCGCCGCCCAGGCCAGGCCGAGTCCGAGGACATCGCCCAGGTTGTGCAGGGCGTCGGACAGGAGCGCCAGCGAATTGGTGTAGAAGCCGTAGCCCGCCTCCAGGGCGGTGTAGGCCAGGTTGATCAGGGTGACCAGCGCGAAGGTGCGGGTGGCCGAACCGTGCGAGTGGCCGTGCGAGCCGTGTGAATGTCCCATGCCGCACAGGGTGCCGCGTGGATGCCGCGGACACTATTACAGCAAGGGGATTCGGGATTCGGGATGGGACGGGCAGCTCAGCCCCGGCCCTTCACCAGGGTGCCGATGTTTTCGCCGCGCAGGATGCGCATCAGGTTGCCGGGGACCGACAGGTCGTAGATGCGCAGCGGCACATCGCTGTCGCGGCAGAGCGCGAACGCGGCGGTATCCATCACCTGCAGATCGCGGGCGATGACCTCGTCGTAGGTCAGCTGTTCGTAGCGCTGGGCGTCGGCGTGCTTGCTCGGATCCTTGTCGTAGACGCCATCGACCTTGGTGGCCTTCAGCAGCAGATCCGCGCCGATCTCGATCGCGCGCAGCGCGGCGCCGGAATCGGTGGTGAAGAACGGATTGCCGGTGCCGGCGGCGAAGATCGCGATGCGGCCCTTTTCCAGGTGGCGGACGGCGCGGCGGCGGATGTAGTCCTCGCACACGTCGTTGATCTTGATCGCGCTCATCACCCGGACCTTGGCGCCCAGTTTTTCCAGGGCGTCCTGCATCGCCAGCGCGTTGATCACGGTGGCCAGCATGCCCATCTGGTCGCCGGTCACCCGATCCATGCCGCCGGCGGCCAGGCCGGCGCCGCGGAAGATGTTGCCGCCGCCGATGACCAGGCCGATTTCGGCGCCCGCGTCGCGGGCCTCGATGATTTCACGTGCGATCCGCCCGATCACGACCGGGTCGATGCCGTAGTCCTCGGACCCCATCAGCGCCTCGCCGGAAAGTTTGAGCAGGATGCGGCGATAGGCGAGGGGTGCGGTCATGGGGGCTCTCGGCGAAGGGGCAAACGCCGCAATTCTAGCCGAGCCGAGCGGGGCCGTCAGGCGCAATCGCGCGATCGCGCGTGCCGGGAGCCGGCACGGTCGCGCGCGGTTCATTCCTCGACGAGCCCGGCCACGACCCGGTTGCGCCCCTCGCGCTTGGCGCCATACAGGGCCTCGTCGGCGGCCTGCAGCAGCTGATCGACGTGGGCGAACTGTTCCAGCGCGCCATGCGTGGCCAGTCCGGCGGAGAAGGTCACGTGCAGGGGGCGTCCATCCACCCGGGTCATCGGCGCCTGCCCGACCTCGGCTAGGATCCGGCGCATCACGCCCAGCGCCGCGCGCTCGTCGGTGCCGGGCAGGACAATCAGGAATTCCTCGCCGCCATAGCGGGCGACGATGTCGCTGCCGCGCAGATGCTGCTGCAGGGTGGAGGCGAAGCTGCGCAGCACCTGGTCGCCGACCAGATGGCCCCAGCCGTCGTTGATCTTCTTGAAATCGTCCAGGTCGACGAAGGCGATGGACAGGGGCCAGCCGTGCCGCGAGGAGGTTTCGAATTCCTTCTCCAGCACGCTTTCCAGCTGGGCGCGGTTGTAGACGCCGGTAAGCGGATCCCGCCGCGCCTCCTCGGCCAGGCGCCGGGCACGATGTTCGAATTCGTCCGCGTCCTTGCGCGCGCGCGCGGCGTCCTGGATCTCGCGCAGGTTCCGCAGCACCAGCAGTTCGCGCGCCTCCTGCAGGAGCGCGGCGATGCGGCGCGGCTGGGTGATGCGCACTTCGAACATGGTGGCGATTTCGGGCAGCATCTTGCCAATCTGCTCGATGACGCCATCCACGGCGACCACGTCCAGCGACAGGTGACTGTGCGCGGCATCGATGGCGCGCAGGCGAGCGGCGTCGGCGTCCTCCTCGATCCACAGATCCGCGAGGAAGCCGGAAACGGCCACGCAGGCGTCAAAAGGCGTGGGGACGCGTTTCGACTCGCTGGATCCGATGGCGTCCTGCAGCAGCGGGGGCAGGTTCCAGTGGCGGGCCATCCAGTGCCCGACTTCGGCGTGATCGCAGCCGAACTGTTCGCGCTCGCGTTCCAGCAGGCTGGCGTTGTCCGGGCTGGCCGCCAACAGCGGCGCATAGGTTTTGCGATCCAGTTGCAGCAGGCCGAGGATGCCGATTTCCTGCAGCAACCCCGCGAGCATCAGCTCTTCGAGCCGGCGCTGGCCGGTCCGTTCGCCCAGCAGGCGGCTGGCGAGCGCGGCGATCACGCTGCGCCGCCAGACCTTCTCTTCGCATTGCGCGTCGGCATGGTGACGCGAGCGCATTCCCGAAGCGAGCGAGAAACCGAGCGCGAGGGTCAGGGTGGCATTGAGACCCAGCAGGGTGAGTGCCTGGCTCAGGTTCTCCACCCGCCGGCGGCTGGCGTAGAGCGGCGAGTTGGCTATGCGCAGCATGCGGGCTGTCAGCGCCGCGTCCAGGCCGATGGTGTCGGCCGCGGTGGCCATCACGACGTCGGGATCCCGCGCAAGCGCGAGGATCCGCAGTGCCACCCCCGGCGGAGAGGGCAGATCGCGGCAGCAAGATAGCTTGGCTTCGAATTCGGCTCGCATCGCGCGCGGCTGGACCTTGTCGTATGGCGGCGGCGTTCCTGCCACCCTCGCCTCGCTATCGGCCGGCACGCGCGGAAGTTTAGCGGTCCGCGAAATCCCGCCGACGAACGGCGAAAGCGCGGCTGGAAGCGGTCTCGAACGTAGTTCTGAAAAACGAAAAAGCCGCGGTTTCCCGCGGCTTTTCCGATTCCTTCCGAGAAGGAAATCAGGCCAGGCCGGCCTGCTTCATCACTTCGGCGGCGTAGTCTTCGACCACCTTCTCGATGCCTTCGCCCACGGCCAGGCGCTGGCTGCTGACGACTTCGGCGCCGGCGGCCTTCAGCACCGCCTCGACGGTCTGGTTGGTGTCCAGCACGTACGGCTGGCCGTACAGGGTGACCTCGTTGACGATCTTGGCGATCTTGCCGCTGATGATCTTCTCCAGGATCTCGGCCGGCTTGGCCTTGTCCTTGTCGGACATCTTGGCCAGCTCGATTTCCTTTTCCTTGGCGACGAAGTCGGCCGGCACGTCGGACGCCTTGATGTACGGCGGGTTCATCGCCGCCACGTGCATCGCCAGGCCGCGGGCCAGTTCGGCGTCGCCGCCCTTGACCTCGATCAGCACGCCGATGCGGCCGCCGTGTACGTAGGCCGCGACGTTGTTGCTGCTGTCGGCGCGGACCAGGCGACGGACCTGCACGTTCTCGCCGACCTTGGAGATGACGGCGGCGCGGGCTTCCTCGACGGTTTCACCGGACGGGAACTTGGCGGTCTTCAGGGCTTCGACATCGGCGGCGCCGGAGGCCAGGGCGACCTGGGCGACGGTGTCGGTGAAGCCGACGAAGTTACCGTCCTTGGCGACGAAGTCGGTTTCGGAGTTGATTTCCACCAGCACGGCCTTGCCGCCGTCCTGGGCGACCGCGATGCGGCCTTCGGCGGCCACGCGGCCGGCCTTCTTGTCGGCCTTGGCCAGGCCGGACTTGCGCAGCCATTCGGCGGCCACGTCGATGTCGCCGTTGTTCTCGGTGAGCGCCTTCTTGCACTCCATCATGCCGGCGCCGGTGCGCTCGCGCAGTTCCTTGACCAGGGAAGCGGTGATTTCCACGGGATTACCTCAGATTTCGGATTTCGTTGGGCGGGCAGGGAGCCCGCCGACGGATTGAACAAGGCGGGCCATGGCCCGCCTGCAGGCATCGGATGCCGCCGCGCACTGTGGCGCGGCGGCATTGCAGCGCGATTACTCGGCAGCGGCGGCTTCGTCGGCCTTCTTGCCAGCCTTCTTGGCCGGGGCGCGGCGGCCCTTGCCTTCCTCGTCCGATTCCACGAACTCTTCCTCGCGGACGGTCGCGGCGTTCGGCGAAGCGGCCTTGCCTTCCAGCACGGCGTCGGCGGCGGCGCGGGCGTACAGCTGCACGGCGCGGATGGCGTCGTCGTTGCCGGGGATGGCGTAGTCGACCAGGGCCGGGTCGTAGTTCGAGTCGACCACCGCGATCACCGGGATGCCGAGCTTCTTGGCTTCCTTGATGGCGATGTCTTCATGGCCGATGTCGATGACGAACAGGGCGTCCGGCAGGCGGTTCATGTCCTTGATGCCGCCCAGCGAGGCTTCCAGCTTGTCGCGCTCGCGGCGCAGGCCCAGCACTTCGTGCTTGACCAGCTTCTCGAAGGTGCCATCGGTTTCGGCGGCTTCCAGTTCCTTCAGGCGGGCGACCGACTTCTTCACGGTGGCGAAGTTGGTCAGGGTGCCGCCCAGCCAGCGCTGGGTCATGTACGGCATGCCGCAGCGCTCGGCTTCTTCCTTGATGGCTTCGCGCGCGCTGCGCTTGGTGCCGACGAACAGCACGGTGCCGCGCTTCTGGGCCACGCCCGAGAGGAAGTTCATCGCGTCGTTGAACAGCGGAACGGTCTTCTCGAGGTTGATGATGTGGATCTTGCCGCGGGCACCGAAGATGTACGGCGCCATCTTGGGATTCCAGTAGCGGGTCTGGTGGCCGAAATGGACGCCGGCTTCCAGCATCTGGCGCATGGTGACTTGGGGCATTGCTTGAACTCCATGAACGTGGAACCGGCCGCCGGGAATGGGATGGCGGTTGCCCGCGAGGGCAGGGTTCCGGGGTTGGGCCTCCCTGCGGCTTCCGTGTCCGAACCTTCGACCCTAAGGGAGTGATCCCAAAGGAGTTTTCAGGCACCCCGGCACGGAGGTTGGCAGCAGGTGTGGATTCGCCGGTGACGCCCGGCGTGGGCAGCCTGGACGGACGGGTCCGGCCAAGCTTCGGAAGTATAGCGGGAACAATGAGTTGCCGGCAACAAACCCCTTGCCGGGCGCTCAAAGGGGGGCGAAATCGGCGATAATCCCGGCCATGGCCATCACCCTCAAGACCCCCGAAGAACTCGAGCAGATGCGCGTCGCCGGCCGGCTGGCCGCCGAGGTCCTGCAAATCGTCGCGCCGCACGTGAAGCCGGGCGTGACCACCGCCGAACTGGACCGCATCTGCCACGATCATATCGTCAACGTGCAGAAAGCCATCCCGGCCAACATCGGCTACGGCGGCGGCCACGGGCGGATTCCGTTCCCGTCCACGGTGTGCACCTCGGTCAACAACGTCATCTGCCACGGCATGCCCAGCGAGGGCAAGGTGCTGAAGGACGGCGACATCCTGAACATCGACGTGACCGTCATCAAGGATGGCTGGCATGGCGACACCAGCCGCATGTACTTCGTCGGCACCCCTTCGGTGATGGCGAAGCGGCTGGTGGACACCACCCGCGAGGCGATGTTCCGCGGCATCAGGGCGGTCCGTCCGGGCGCGACCCTGGGCGACATCGGCCACGCCATCCAGCAGTTCGCCGAGGCAGAGCGCTTCAGCGTGGTGCGCGAGTACTGCGGCCATGGCATCGGCAAGGTCTACCACGACGAGCCGCAGGTGCTGCATTACGGCCGCCCGGGTGATGGCGTGGTGCTGAAGCCGGGCATGACCTTCACCATCGAGCCGATGATCAACGAGGGCACCCGCTTCTCCAAGGTGCTGCCCGATGGCTGGACCGTGGTCACCAAGGACCGCAAGCTCTCGGCGCAATGGGAGCACACCGTGGCGGTGACCGAGGACGGCGTCGAGATCCTGACCCGCCTGCCGGGCGACGACAACGACCTGTGAGCAGTCCCCAGGCCGCGACTGATTCATTGCCGCGGCTGACCGGGATCGGCCCGGGAATCGCGGATGACGCGGCCTGGTCGGCCGCCGCCCGCGCCGCGCTCGGCCACAACGACGCGCGGCTGGGCAAGCGCTTCGACCACGGCGACGGCATGGACCGGATCCTCGCGCTGCGCGCGCGCGGCGTGGATCACCTGCTGCGGGACGCCTGGCAGCGCTGCGTCCCCGCCGACAGCCTGATGGCGTTGTTCGCGGTAGGCGGCTACGGCCGTGGTGAACTGTTCCCGCAGTCGGACGTGGACCTGCTGGTGCTGGCCGAAGCGCCGGCGCAGGCGCGATACCACGAGGCGCTGGCGCGTTTCTTCGCGCTGCTGTGGGATGCCGGCCTGCCGATCAGCCATGCGGTGCGTTCGGCCGTCGAGTGCACCGAGGCCGCCGCCGACCAGACCGTGCTGACCGCGCTCATCGAGGCGCGGCCGGTGGTGGCCGAACCGGTCGACGAGGCGCGCCTGATCGATGCGGTGTCGGCGGCAAGGGTCTGGCCCGCGCGCGATTTCTTCCTCGCCAAGCGCGAGGAAATGAGTGCCCGCCATGCGCGTTTCGGCGACACCTCCGAAAACCTGGAACCGAACATCAAGGATGGCCCGGGTGGTCTGCGCGATCTGCACACGCTGGGCTGGATGGCGCTGCGTACCTTCGGCGTGCGGGATCTGGAACCGCTGGTCGGCATGGGCCAGTTGGGACCCGACGAGGCGGCCGCGCTGGCACGCGAGCGCCGCGCGCTGGGCCGCCTGCGCTACGGCCTGCACCTGATCGCCGGTCGTCCCGAGGAACGCCTGCGCTTCGATTTCCAGAAAGCGCTCGCGCACCGCCTGGGCTTCGTCGACGACGCCGAGAACCTGGGCGTCGAGAAGATGATGCAGGGCTTCTACCGCAGCGCCGCGATTGTCCGTCGCATCAGCGATCGGCTGCTGCAGCGGTTCGAGGAACAGTTCGACGGCGAGGCGTTGCCGGAGCCGCTGGACGACGCGTTCGCGCTGCGCCGCGGCTACCTGGCCGCGCGGGATCCGGCCTGGCCACAGGATGACGTGTCGCAGGTATTTGCCCTGTTCGCGATGTGGGCCGCGCAGCCGCAGGTGCGCGGACTGCATTCGCTCACCGCGCGCGCGCTGGCCGAGTCATTGCCGAAATTGACCGCGTATCCGGCTGCGACGGGCGCCCAGCGCGATGCCTTCATGGGCCTGCTGCGCGGGCCGCGCGCAGTGGAAACGTTGACCCGGATGGCGCGGTTGGGCGCGCTGGGCCAGTGGCTGCCCGCGTTCGCCCGGGTGTCCGGGCGCATGCAGTTCGATCTGTTCCATGTCTACACCGTGGACCAGCACACCCTGATGGTGTTGAAGAACCTGGCCACGTTCTCTTCCGGCCGCGCGGACGAACGCTTCTCCATCGCCCATGAGGTCTGGCCGCGCCTGCGCAAGCCGGAACTGCTGCTGCTGGGCGGCCTGTTCCACGACATCGCCAAGGGCCGCGGCGGCGATCATTCCGAACTCGGGGCGGTCGATGCGCGGGAGTTCTGCGCCGCGCATGGCCTGAGCGCCTCCGACACCGATCTGGTGGCCTGGCTGGTGGAACAGCACCTGCGGATGTCGGTGACCGCGCAGAAGCAGGACATTTCCGATCCGGACGTCATCCACGCTTTCGCCCGCCTGATTGGCGATCGCGAGCGGCTCGATTACCTGTACCTGCTGACCTGCGCCGACATCGCCGGCACCAGCCCCAAGCTGTGGAATGCCTGGAAGGATCGGCTGCTGGCGGATCTCTACTTCGCCACCCGCCGGGTGCTGCGCGAGGGTCTGGAACATCCGGTCGACGTCGACGCGCGGCTGGCCGAGGCGCGCGAATCGGTGCGGGTGCTGCTGCGCCTGCACGCCATCGGGGACGTGGACGCCGACGCGCTGTTCGCGGCGATGCCGGAGGAGAGCTTCCTGCGCTTCCGCCCGGAGCAACTGGCCTGGCAGGCCGAGGCGTTGCGAGGCGTGGGACCGGGCGAGACGCGCGTGCGTGCGCGGCTGATCGCCGAGGACGCCAACGCGATGGAAGTATTCGTGCATTCGCCTGATCGCGATGGCCTGTTCGCCGCGATCCTGTCCACCCTCGATCGCATGGGCTACGCCATCCACCAGGCGCGGGTGCTGGTGGGGCCGCAGGGCACGGTGTTCGATACCTTCGAGGTGCTGCCCGCCGACAGCTACGCCACCCGCGATCCGGCCGACGTCGAGCATGGCCTGAGCGTCGCCTTGGCCGGCGCGCTGGACAAGGTGCGCACCTCGCGGCGCGCGTTGCCGCGCCAGCTCCGCCATTTTCGCTTCGCGCCGCGCATCGAGTTCGGGCGCACGCCGGATGGCCGACGCACCGTGCTCAGCCTGATCGCGCCGGATCGCCCGGGCCTGCTGTCGGACGTGGCCCAGGTGCTGCGCGCGCAACGCCTGCGGGTGCATGACGCCCGCATCGCGACCTTCGGTGAACGCGCCGAAGACATCTTCCAGATCACCGACGAAGGCGACATGCCGCTGGCGTCGGAAGAACAGCAACAGGCCCTGCGCGACGCATTGCGCGCGGGGCTCGAAACCCATTGACGAACACTCCCCCAAGGAACCCGGATTGATGAGCCCGAAGAAAGCCACCGCCGTTGAAGAACTGAAGTCGACCATCGAGAGCGCGTTCGAACGCCGCGCCGAACTGACCACCGTCGAGATCGAGGGCTCCACCCGCGCCGCGGTCGAGCGCGCCATCGACGGCCTGGAAAGCGGCAAGCTGCGCGTGGCCGAACCGGACGGCAAGGGCGGCTGGAAGGTCAACGAGTGGCTGAAGAAAGCGGTGCTGCTGTATTTCCGGGTCAACGAGATGGAACTGGTCGAAGCCTATCCCGCGCCGTTCTGGGACAAGGTAGAAGCGCGCTTCGGCGCGTTCGACGAAGCCGATTTCCGCAAGCTGGGCGTGCGCGTGGTGCCGGGCGCGATCGCCCGCCGCGGCAGCCACTTCGGCAAGGACGTGGTGCTGATGCCGAGCTTCGTCAATATCGGCGCCTATGTGGGCGAGGGCACCATGGTCGATACCTGGGCCACGGTCGGTTCCTGCGCGCAGGTCGGCAAGCATTGCCACCTGTCCGGCGGCGCCGGCATCGGCGGCGTGCTGGAGCCGCTGCAGGCCTCGCCGACGATTATCGAGGACCACTGCTTCATCGGCGCGCGCTCGGAAGTCGTGGAAGGCGTGGTGGTCGGCCATCACAGCGTGATCGGCATGGGCGTGTTCCTGGGCCAGTCGACCCGCATCTACAACCGCATGACCAAGGAAATCACCTACGGCTATGTGCCGCCGGGCAGCGTGGTGGTATCCGGTTCGCTGCCGGCCGCCGACGGTTCGCACTCGCTGTATTGCGCGGTGATCGTCAAGCAGGTCGACGAGAAGACCCGCAGCAAGACCAGCGTCAACGAACTGCTGCGCGGGCTGGCCGACTGATTTTTCCCGAGCCGGTGGACGCGAAGGCGCCCATCGGCATGACGTTGCGCACGGACACGCGGGATCCATCGCGGGACGCGTGGCCGTGAAAAAGGATTCGAGCATGACCACGACGATCTACGGACTCAAGAACTGCGACACCTGCAAGAAGGCCACCAAGTGGCTTGATCGCTTCGAAGTCGCCCATGCCTTCATCGACTACCGCGACAACCGGCAGGCGCCCGAGGTGCTGAAGGACTGGGCCGATCACGCCGGGGGCTGGGACGCGCTGATCAACAAGTCCTCCACCACCTGGCGGCAGTTGCCGGAGAATCGCAAGTCGCCCGGTTCCGAAGCGGAATGGAAACTGCTGCTCAAGGAATACCCGCAGTTGATCCGCCGGCCCGTGGTCGTACGGGAGGAAGGCGGTGAAACCGTGTTTTCACAGGGCTTCAGTGACAATGGCTTCAAGAAGCTGTTCGGAGTCGGCAAGTGAGCGATGTCGTCGAGCTTTCCAGCGAACTGATCCGTCGCCATTCGGTGACTCCCGATGACGCGGGCTGCCAGCAAGTGTTGGCCACGCGCCTGACCGCCGCCGGATTCCGTTGCGAATCCCTGCGCTTCGGCGATGTCGAAAATCTCTGGGCCACCCACGGCAGCGGTGCGCCGGTGCTGGTGCTGCTCGGCCATACCGATGTGGTTCCGCCCGGCCCGCTGGACGCCTGGACCAGCGATCCCTTCATCCCGACGTTGCGCGACGGCGTGCTGTACGGGCGCGGCGCGGCCGACATGAAATGCAGTGTCGCCGCCTGCACCATCGCGCTGGAGCGCTTCGTCGACGCGCATCCGGATCATCCCGGCACGGTCGCGCTGCTGGTGACCTCGGACGAGGAGGGCGACGCCCTGGATGGCGTGAAGCTGGTGGCCGAAACCTTCCGCGAGCGCGGCCAGCGCATCGACTGGTGCATCACCGGCGAGCCTTCCTCCAAGGAGGTGCTGGGCGACCTGCTGCGCGTCGGCCGTCGCGGCACGCTCACTGGCACCCTGAGCGTGCGCGGGGTGCAGGGCCATGTGGCCTATCCGCACAAGGCGCTCAATCCGATCCACAAGGCGCTGCCGGCGCTCGCCGAACTCGCCGCGCGGGTCTGGGACGATGGCTACGAGACCTTTCCACCGACCAGCCTGCAGATTTCCAACATCAACGCCGGCACTGGCGCCAGCAACGTCATTCCGGGCGAGCTGAAGCTGGTGTTCAACCTGCGCTTCAATCCCAGCTGGACCGCCGCGCGCCTGGAAGAGGAGATCGAGTCGGTGCTGCGCCGGCACGAACTGGACTACGCCATCCACTGGCACCGCGGCGGCGAGCCGTTCTACACCCCGGAAGGCCATCTGCGCGCCACCGCGCGCCAGGTGCTGGCCGAGTTCTCGGGCGCGCCACCGGAAGAGAGTACGGCGGGCGGTACCTCCGACGCGCGTTTCATCGCCCCGCTCGGGGCCGAGTGCATCGAGATCGGCCCGGTCAACGCCAGTATCCACAAGGTTGACGAGAACATCGTGGTGGCGGAGCTGGAAGCGCTTCCTGGCCTCTACCAGCGATTGCTGGAGCGGCTCCTGCTGCCGGCCGCCTGAGTGGTCCGGGAATGGTTGCGGCTGAAACCATGACGAGGAACGCGCCCGGTACTTGCCAAGCCCCGCCGGGACCGGTTAGGGTCGCTTCCATGCTTCGTCTCGCCACCGCCGCCGCGAACAATTCGAACCGCCGCAACAATGCGCGTGCGAATAATCGTGCGTGGACGCTGCGGGTCTGCGACTAGGCATAGAAGTACCAGCCGGACACAGAAAACCCGCATCGCGAGATGCGGGTTTTTTTTTCGCCCTTCGCCAGCCCTTCCTCTCCCAACCCCATTTCCCAGGAGTTTCCCCATGTGTTCCATCTTCGGCATTTTCGGCCTGCAGGCCGGTGACGACGCCACCGTCCTGCGCCGGCAGGCGCTGGAACTTTCCCAGCGGCAGCGCCATCGCGGCCCGGACTGGAGCGGCGTGCATCTGGACGACGGCGCCATCCTCGTCCACGAGCGCCTGGCGATCGTCGATCCCGCCGGCGGTTCGCAGCCGCTGCGCTCGGCCGACGGCGGCCTGGTGCTGGCGGTGAACGGCGAGATCTACAACCACCGCGAGCTGAAGAAGGAACTGCGCCAGCCCTACGCGTTCCAGACCGGTTCGGACTGCGAAGTGATCAACGCGCTGTACCGCGAAGACACCCCGGAGTCGTTCCTCAACCGCCTCAACGGCATCTTCGCGTTCGCGCTGTGGGACGTGGCCGCGCGCCGTTTCCTGATCGCACGCGACCCGATCGGCGTGTGCCCGTTGTACTGGGGACACGATCGCGAAGGCCGCCTGTGCGTGGCCTCGGAGATGAAGGCACTGGCGGATCTGTGCGCGGACGTCGCGCAGTTCCCGCCGGGGCATTACTACGACAGCGCCAGCGGCGAACTGAAGCCGTACTACGGCAAGGCCTGGCGCAGCTACGACGCAGTGCAGGGCGTGGAAGTCACCCGCGAGGAGCTGCGCGAGGCGTTCGAGCGCGCCGTGCATCGCCAGCTGATGACCGACGTGCCGTACGGCGTGCTGTTGTCCGGCGGCCTGGATTCCTCGCTGGTCGCGGCGGTGGCCGCGCGTTTCGCGCGGCGCCGGGTGGAGGACGATGACACTTCCGAAGCCTGGTGGCCGCGTCTGCATTCCTTCGCGATCGGCTTGAAGGGTTCCCCGGATCTGGCCGCCGCGGAGGTTGCCGCGCAGGCGCTGGGCACCGTCCACCACGGATTCGAGTACACCTTCGAGGAAGGCCTGGACGCGCTGCCTGAAGTGATCCGCCACATCGAGACCTACGACGTCACCACCATCCGCGCTTCCACCCCGATGTTCCTGCTCGCGCGCCGGATCAAGGCGATGGGCGTGAAGATGGTGCTGTCGGGCGAGGGCTCGGACGAAATCTTCGGCGGCTACCTGTACTTCCACAAGGCGCCGAACGCACGCGAGTTCCATGAGGAGCTGGTGCGCAAGCTGGATGCGCTCTACAACTACGACTGCCTGCGCGCCAACAAGTCGATGATGGCCTGGGGCGTGGAGCCGCGCGTGCCGTTCCTCGACGTCGAATTCCTCGACGTGGCGATGCGGATGGACGCGCAGTACAAGATGGCCGGAAAGGGCCGGATCGAGAAGGCGGTGTTGCGCGAGGCGTTCGAGGGTTACCTGCCGGATTCGATCCTGTGGCGGCAGAAGGAGCAGTTCAGCGATGGCGTCGGCTACGGCTGGATCGATGGCCTGAAGGCGCATGCCGAGGCCCAGGTCAGCGACCGCGAACTGGCGGCGGCGGACAAGCGCTTCCCGATCAACCCGCCCCGGACCAAGGAAGCCTATTACTACCGTAGCCTGTTCGAGCGCTTCTACCCCGGCCAGGCCTGCGCCGAGACGGTGCCGGGCGGCAAGTCGATTGCGTGCTCCTCGCCGGCGGCGATTGCCTGGGACGCCAGTTTCGCGGCGGCCGCCGATCCGTCCGGCCGGGCGGTGGCGGGGGTGCACAACGCGGCCCTGTGAGGGCCGCGAAAGCGGCTGCGAGTGCGACTGATTCCGATTAGAACACCGGCGCCCGGCTTCGGGCATCATGCGCGGCAGTTGCAAGGAGTTGAACCCATGAAAGGCCATCCCGAAGTTGTCGATTACCTCAAGCAGTTGCTGCGTGGCGAGCTGTCTGCGCGTGACCAGTACTTCATCCATTCCCGTCGTTACGAGGACATGGGACTGATCGCGCTCTACGAACGCATCGACCACGAGATGCAGGAGGAGACCGAGCATGCCGACGCGTTGCTGCGGCGGATCCTGTTCCTGGAGGGCGATCCGGACATGAGCCCGACGCCGTTCACTTCAGGGCGCACGGTCGAGGAAATGCTGCAGCGGGATCTGGAAGTGGAGTACGAGGTCCGCGCCAATCTCGCCAAGGGCGTGGCGCTGTGCGAACGGCACGGCGACTTCGTCAGCCGCGAGATCCTGCAGACCCAGCTGAAGGATACCGAGGAGGATCACGCGCACTGGCTGGAACAGCAGTTGGGCCTGATCAAGCGCATCGGACTGGAAAACTACCTGACCGCGCGACTCGCGCAGAAATCCTCGGCCGAGTGACTTCGCTGGAAGATGAAGCTCCCCGGCGGCGACGCCGGGGTGTTTTTTTTCAGGCGCGCTTTCGCAGCCGGTAGAGCGCCGTGTGCAGGGCGGTGACGCCCTCGGCGCGGAAGCTGGCCTCGCTGGCGAGGATGTCGCGGCGCTCCAGCCGCTCGATGTCCCAGCGATTCGCGAACAGGCGCTGGACTTCGGCTTCGTCGACCGAGAACGGCGGGCCGTTCTTTTCCGGTTGCGGATATTCCAGCGTGATCAGCAGGCCGCAGCAGCCCGCGGGCAGCCGGCCGTAGACCTCGTTGGCGTAGCGTGCGCGCAGTTCCGGCGGCAGCGCGATCAACGCGGCGCGATCGTAGACGGCCTCGCATGTCGCCAGGGTGGCGGCGTCCAGCGCGAACACGTCGCCGAGCATCAGCTCGATGCCATCGACCGCGTGCAGGCGACCGGCCGGCGTGTCGGTGACCCGCGGACGCAGGTCGTTTTCCTCGAAGAACTGCCGCACGGCGAGCGGCGACAGTTCGGCGCCCAGCACCGGATGGCCCTGCGCGGCCAGCCAGATCATGTCCAGCGTCTTTCCCGCCAGCGGCACGAACACCCGCCCGCCGGCGGGCACCGCCAGCGCCGGCCAGTGCTGGACCAGCAGCGGCATCACCTCTTCCCGATGGAAGCCGATGCGGCCCTCGCGCCAGCGTTCCAGCCAGAACTCCGGCTGCATCACTCCACCCCGAGCCCGTCGACCTTCTGCCAGCCGCGCGGCAGCAGGCCGCCACGGGTCGCGCGCGCGCCGAGGTAGGCGTCCAGATCCTTGAACGACAGCGACATCGTGCGCTGTCCGCTGCGTACCTGCAGGGTGTTGCCCGGAGACACGGCGGCGATCGCGACCACCCGTTCGGTGCCGAGCTTGGCCTTGGGGATGTCGATGATCTTGTTGCCCTTGCCCTTGTCCAGTTCCGGCAGCTCGCTGATCGGGAACGCCAGCAGGTGGCCGGCGGTGGTCACCGCGACGATGCGGTCGGTGTCCGGATTGGCGATCGGGGCCGGTTGCAGCACGCGCGCGCCGGTGGTCAGGTTGAACATCGCCTTGCCGGCCTTCTGGCGGCCGGTCAGGTTCTCGAAGCGGGTGACGAAGCCGTAGCCATGCGAGGACGCCAGCACCAGCCGGGTGTCGTTGTCGCCACTGGCCAGGGCCTGGAACGAGGCGCCTGCGGCCGGCGAGAATCGGCCCGTCAGTGGTTCACCGTTGCCGCGCGCGGAAGGCAGGGTGTGCACGGCGGTGGAGTAGCTGCGGCCTTCCGAATCCAGGAACGCCACCTGCTGGGTGCTGCGCGAACGCACCGCCGCCAGCAGGCTGTCGCCTTCGCGGTAGGACAGTCCGGCGGCGTCGACTTCATGGCCCTTGGCCGCGCGGATCCAGCCCTTCTCCGACAGCACCACGGTCATCGGCTCGGCGGCCACCAGATCGGTTTCGTCCAGCGCCTGCGCGGCATCGCGCTGCACCAGCGGCGAGCGACGGGCGTCGCCGAACTTCTTGGCGTCGGCGGTCAGCTCGTCCTTGATCAGCTTCTTGAGCTTGGCCTTGGATTCCAGGATGGACTGCAGCTTTTCGCGTTCGGCGGCCAGTTCGTCCTGCTCGCCGCGGATTTTCATTTCCTCCAGCCGCGCCAGCTGGCGCAGCTTGGTGTCGAGGATGTAGTCGGCCTGATCCTCGGTCAGCTTGAACCGCGCAATCAGCGCGGGCTTGGGCTCATCCTCGGTGCGGATGATGCGGATGACCTCGTCCAGGTTGAGGAACGCGATCAACAAGCCTTCCAACAGGTGCAGGCGGCGATCGACCTTCTCCAGCCGGTGCTTGAGCCGGCGGGTGACGGTTTCGTAGCGGAAGCTGAGCCATTCGGTCAGCAGCATCTTCAGGTTCTTGACCTGCGGACGCCCGTCCAGGCCGATGATGTTGAGGTTGACCCGGTAGCTCTTTTCCAGGTCGGTGGTGGCGAACAGATGGCCCATCAACTGTTCGACGTCGACCCGGTTGGAACGCGGAATCAGCACCACCCGCACCGGGTTGGCGTGATCGGATTCGTCGCGGATGTCCTCCAGCCAGGGCAGCTTCTTGGCGCGCATCTGGGTGGCGATCTGTTCGATCACCTTCGAGGGCGAGACCTGGTAGGGCAGGGCGTTGATGACCAGGTTGCCGTTTTCCCTGGCGTAGGTGGCGCGGGCGCGCACGCTGCCGTTGCCGGTTTCATACATCGCCCGGAGATCCGACAGCGGCGTGATGATCTCCGCGGTGGTGGGATAGTCCGGGCCATGCACGTGTTCGCACAGGTCGGCGACAGTGGCGTCCGGATCATCGATCAGGCGGATGCACGCGCTGACGATCTCGTTGAGGTTGTGCGGCGGCACGTCGGTGGCCATGCCCACGGCGATGCCGGTGGTGCCGTTGAGCAGCAGGTGCGGCAAGCGCGCCGGCATCCAGGTCGGCTCTTCCAGGGTGCCGTCGAAGTTGGGCGTCCAGTCCACCGTGCCCTGGCCAAGCTCGCCCAGCAGCACTTCGGCGATCGGGGTCAGCTTGGCCTCGGTGTAGCGCATGGCCGCGAACGACTTGGGATCGTCGGGCGAACCGAAGTTGCCCTGGCCCTCGATCAGCGGATAGCGGTACGAGAACGGCTGCGCCATCAGCACCATCGCCTCGTAGCAGGCGCTGTCGCCGTGCGGGTGGTACTTGCCAATGACATCGCCGACGGTGCGCGCGGACTTCTTCGGCTTGGAGGCGGCGCTGAGCCCCTGTTCACTCATCGAATAGATGATCCGGCGCTGCACCGGCTTGAGGCCATCGCCGATGAAGGGCAGGGCGCGGTCCAGCACCACGTACATCGAGTAGTCCAGGTAGGCGCGTTCGGCGTACTCGCGCAGGGGGATCTGTTCGAAGCCGTGGAAGGAGGTGCGGATGGTGTCGCTCATCGGTTGCGTCGGTCTGCGGGTTGTTCCAATCGGGCAATTCTACCGGTCAACGGCCTGATCCATGCCCAAAAGAAAAGGCCCCGCGATGCGGGGCCTTCCTGGCGAAGCGAGTGGAACTCAATTGCCGGCGGACGGTGCCGGTGACGGCGCGGGATCCGCCCCGGTCGCGGCGTCGCCGGCCTTCGGGGTCGGCGGCCGCGCGGTACCGCCCGGACGCAGGGTGACCGTGGCATTGAGGACGTTCTCCTCGCCACGGACAATCTTCACCTCATAGGTGCCCAACGGGAGCGAGCGAAACCGGTACTTGCCGTCTTCATCGGCCATGGTCTCGCGCTTGAGGCCGGTGCCGGTATTGGCGACGTACACCTTGTCGCCGGGCGACGCGTCGCCGTTGATGTTGCCGTCGGCGCGCTGCGCAAACGCCGTGAATGCCACCAGCAGGAGTGCCGTCGCCGCAGCGAACAGTCCCGCCTTCTTGCCGAATGCCTTGATCATGTCCTTCTCTCCCTGAGGAGAGCGCACATTCACGCGCCGCCCCAGGGCGGGGACAGTGGCGGAAGTCATGGTTACAGATACAAAAAAACCCGCCGGAGCGGGGTTTCGTGTCGGCGGATTCCGCCGGTTTGCAGTGGTGCCCAGGAGAGGACTCGAACCTCCACGGTTTTACCCGCTAGTACCTGAAACTAGTGCGTCTACCAATTCCGCCACCTGGGCGAGGTGTGCAGGCCGCGAATTCTGGAGGTCGCGTCGGACTTTGTCAACGGTTGTTTTTCTCACGGCCGGCATTCAGGCGGGGTGTAACATGGCCGCATGAGCAAAAACACAAGCAGGAAAGGCGGCAAGGCCGCACCCGGAAAGGGCAGCAGGGGCGGCGCCGGAGCCGCATCGGGTGGTCCGCGCAAGAAGGCCGCGCTCCCACCCTGGATGCCGGATCTGCCGCCGTCGCGCGGCAAGGCCGCGGCGCCGAAACCGTCCCCCGGGCGTGGCCCGCGGCCCGGCGGACGTGGCTCCTCCTTCACCGATCCCCATGCCGCGCGCGAAGCCGCGCGCTACGACAACCCCATTCCCAGCCGCGAGGCCATCCTCGGCCTGCTGGAAGCGTCGGACGGCCCGCAGACGGCCGAAGAGATCGCCCCCCGGCTGGGCCTGACCGCGCCGGACCGTTTCGAGGCGCTGGGCAAGCGCCTGGCGGCCATGCTGCGCGACGGGCAGGTGGTGCAGAACCGCCGCGGCGGCTATGCGCCGGTGCAGCAGACCGACCTGGTCGCCGGCGTGGTCATCGCCAATCCGGACGGGTTCGGTTTCCTGCGCCCGGATGCCGGCGGCGATGATCTGTTCCTGCCGCCGTACGAGATGCGCAAGGTGATGCACGGGGATCGCGTGCTGGCCAACGTCACCGGCATCGATCACCGCGGCCGCCGCGAAGGCAGCATCGCGCGGGTGCTCGAACACCGCCTGACCCGCTTGATCGGGCGCTTCGGTTTCGAAGCCGGCATCGCCTACGTGGCGCCGGATGACAAGCGCGTGCAACGCAACGTGCAGATTCCGCCGGACGCGACCCAGGGTGCGCGCGACGGCCAGTTGGTGGTCTGCGAACTGACCCAGCCGCCGGACGCGCGGCGTCCGCCCATCGGCAGGATTCTGGCGGTGCTTGGCGACAAGCTGACGCCGTCGCTGGTGGTGGAAGCCGCCATCCACGGCCACGACATTCCCCACGAGTTCCCGCCGGAAGTGCTGGCCGAGGCCACCGCCGTGCCGCTGGTGGTGGAGGAAGGCATGCTGGACGGACGCGTGGATCTGCGCGCCGTGCCGCTGGTCACCATCGATGGCGAGGACGCCAAGGATTTCGACGACGCGGTCTACTGCGAGACCAGCCGTACCGGCTTCCGCCTGATCGTCGCCATCGCCGACGTGTCGCATTACGTCCGTCCCGGGACGCCGCTGGACGACGAGGCGCAGAAGCGCGCGACCTCGGTGTACTTCCCCGGTTTCGTGGTGCCGATGCTGCCGGAGACCCTGTCCAACGGCATCTGCTCGCTGAACCCGAAGGTCGATCGCATGTGTTTCGTCTGCGACATGCAGATCGATCACGACGGCCAGGTCACCCGCTCCAAGTTCTACGAAGCGGTGATGAACTCGCATGCGCGCCTGACCTATACCCAGGTCTGGAACGCGGTCGGCCTGGACGACGAGGAGGCGAAGCGCCAGGTCGGCGCGCAGTTGCCGCAGGTCGAGCGCCTGCACCAGCTGTACCAGGTGCTGGCCAAGGCGCGCCAGCAGCGCGGCGCGATCGAGTTCGAATCCTCCGAGGTCCGCTTCGTGCTGGACAACCGCGGCGAGGTCACCCAGGCGGGCATGCTCCAGCGCAACGACGCGCACAAGCTGATCGAGGAATGCATGATCGCGGCGAACGTGGAGGCGGCGAAGTACCTGCTGCAGAAACGCGTTCCCGCGCCATACCGCATCCACGAGAAGCCGCCGGAATCCAAGTTCGAGGATCTGCTGGAGTTCCTCAAGGAATTCAAGTTGAGCCTGCCGGCCTGGGGCAAGGTGCAGCCGCGCGACTACACCAGGCTGCTGAAGAAGATCCGCGACCGTCCGGATGCCGCATTGCTGGAATCGGTGCTGCTGCGCAGCCAGAGCCTGGCGGTCTACGCGCCGGACAACGTCGGCCACTTCGGCCTGGCGCTGGAGGCGTACGCGCATTTCACCTCGCCGATCCGGCGCTATCCGGACTTGCTGGTGCACCGTGCGATCAAGTACGCGCTCAAGGGCGGCAAGCCCGACAAGTACCTGTATCCGCCGCACGAGATGGCCGCGCTGGCGCTGCAATGCTCCGAGCGCGAGCGCCGTGCCGACGAGGCCGAACGCGAGGTCGACGAGCGCTACCGCGCGGCGTGGATGGAAAAGCACATCGGCGGCCAGTTCGAAGGCGTCATCAGCGGTGTGACCAGCTTCGGCCTGTTCGTCGAACTGGACGAATCCAAGGTCAACGGCCTGGTCCACGTCACCCAGCTGCCGCACGACTATTACCACTTCGATCCCATCCGCAAGACCCTGTCCGGCGAACGCCGCGGCAAGCAGTACCGGCTGGGCGATCGCGTGCGCATCATCGTGCTCAAGGCCAGCCTGGAAGAGCGCAAGATCGACTTCCGCCTGGTCGAGGACAAGGCGGAGCAGGGCGTGCCGGCGCCCCCGCCGCGCGGCCAGCCGGCGAAGCGCAAGAAGCAGGCGTACTGAATAGCCGGGATTGGGGATTCGGGATTGGGGATTGGTGGCTTGCCGCGGATCTTCCAGGACGTGTCCCCATCCCGAATCCCTCATCCCGAATCCCCAATCAAAATGAGCAAACAGAACCAATGGATTGTCGGTGTCAACGCGGTGGCCTCGGCCATCGAGAACGATGCCGATAACGTGCGCGAGGTCCTGGTCGAGGGCGGCAGCAAGAACGCGCGCCTGACCGAGATCGAGGAGAACGCGCGCCGCAAGGGCATCGAGGTGCGCCGTGTGACCGCGCAGGCGCTGGACGGCGTTGGCGGCAGCGTGCGCCATCAAGGCGTCGCCGCGCGCTATGCGGCCGCGCGAACCTGGGACGAGAACGAACTGGAAGGCCTGGTCGAGGCGGCCGAAGGCAAGGCGCTGCTGCTGGTGCTGGATGGCGTGCAGGATCCGCACAACCTCGGCGCCTGCCTGCGCAGCGCGGCGGCGGCTGGGGTGACCGCGGTGGTGATTCCGAAGGACAAGTCGGCCACGGTCAACGCGACCGTGCGCAAGACCTCGGCCGGCGCGGCTGATCGGATTCCGGTGGTGGCGGTGACCAATCTTTCGCGCTGCCTGCGGGATCTGCAGAAGCAGGGCGTGTGGATCTACGGCCTGGCCGGCGAAGCCGACGCGTCGCTGTACGCCACCGACCTGCGTGGCAACGTCGCGCTGGTGCTCGGTGGCGAGGCCGATGGCCTGCGCCGGTTGACCCGCGAGCACTGCGACGGCCTGGTGAAGATCCCGATGCCGGGCGACATTGAAAGCCTCAACGTGTCGGTGGCCGCCGGCATCACCCTGTTCGAGGCGGTTCGCCAGCGCCTGGGCTGAGCCGCGTCGGCGGCGAAGACGATAGGATGGCGCGCATGCCTACCATGCGCCCCTTCCGTTCCGTCCTCGCGCGGCTGCTCGCCGTCACCCTGCTGATGTCCGCTGCCTGTGCCGCGTCGGCGCAGTCGTCCGAACGCGTGCGCGCCCGTGATCTGGGCGTGGCGCCGGGCATCTTCCCCACCGGCACGCATAACGCCATCACCGACGTGGCCGGGGTACGGGTGGGGCAGGTGACCCTGCGCGAGGGCGAGCGCGTGCGCACCGGCGTCACCGCGATCCTGCCGCATGCCGGCAACGCCTACCGTTCGCGGGTTCCGGCGGCGCTGCATGTCGGCAACGGTTTCGGCAAGTTCATCGGCGCCACCCAGGTGAACGAACTGGGCGAACTGGAAACCCCGATCCTGCTGACCTGCACGCTGTGCGTGTGGAAGGCCGCCGACGCGATGGCGGCGTGGCTGCTGGAACAACCGGACATGCTGCAGGTGCAATCGATCAATCCGGTGGTGGGCGAGACCAACGATGGCGGCCTGAACGACATCCGCGCGCGACCGGTGACGGCCGAGGCGGTGCGCGAGGCCTTGACCGGCGCCCGTGACGGACCGGTGCAGGAAGGCAGTGTCGGCGCCGGCACCGGCACGGTCGCCTTCGGCTGGAAAGGCGGCATCGGAACCTCGTCGCGGGTGTTGCCGGCCTCGCTGGGTGGCTGGACGGTGGGCGTGCTGGTGCAGAGCAACTTCGGCGGCGTGTTGCAGGTGCAGGGCGCGCCGGTCGGCCGTGAGCTGGAACGGTTCGCCTTCCAGGAAGCGGTCGCCGCCAAGCTGCCGGATCCGGGGCTGGCCGACGATCGCGGTGACGGGTCGATCATCCTCATCATCGCCACCGATGCGCCGCTGGGCGATCGCAACCTCGGCCGGGTTGCCTCCCGCGCGATGATGGGGTTGGGCAGGACCGGCAGTTCGGCCTCCAATGGCAGCGGCGACTATGCGCTGGCATTCTCCACCGCCGAATCGGTGCGCCGCCGCTTCGGCGAACCTCGCCGCACCACCACCGAACTGGCCAACGACGAAATGAGCGCGGTGTTCCAGGCCACCACCGAGGCGGTGGAGGAAGCGATCTACAACTCGCTGTTCATGGCCACCACCACGCACGGCAATGGCCAGACGGTCGAGGCGATTCCGCTGGACCGCGTGCGGGCCATCCTGGCGAAGTACGGCATCCGCCCGCGCTGAGATTCCGCCGCGGGCTCAGTGCACCACGTTGCGGACGAAACGCAGCGGAACGGTGCCGTCGTTGCGGTAGGCGTAGTCGCGATCGCTGGGGAAGACGAAGAAATCGCCCGCGTCGATCCGCTGTTCGCCTTCCGGCAATTCCAGGGTCAGGCAACCTTCGATGATGTAGAACATCTCGTGCCAGCCGGCCGGATCTGCGAACGAGGTGTAACGCTCGCCCGGCATCAGGGTCCAGGACCAGAATTCGACTTCGCCGCGGGCCGGAACGCTGGCCAGCAGGACCGCCTGCGAGGCGGGATCGCGGCCGCTCCAGGCCAGCGCCTCGATGCGCTCGCGGCTGGCCCCGACTGGCGCCTGGACCAGATCCGCGAACTTCACCCCCAGCGCCTCGGCGATCCGATCCAGCGTGTTGAGGCTGACGTTGGCGTCGCCCGACTCGATGCCGACCAGCATGCGCCGGCTGACCTCGGAGGCGTCGGCCAGGGCCTGCTGGCTCAGGCCCGCGGCCTGGCGCAGGCGGCGGACATTTTCGGCGACGTGTTCCAGAACGCTCATGAAGTAATTGCGCAATATGTTGCACAGCGGTTAAGCTGCCCTTGTGCAATATAGTGCACCTAATCCTCCTCCTCAAGCGCCGACCCAAGCCGGGGCCGGCGATCGCAGGTCATGTCGTGAACACCGTCCGTACCTCCTCCCATCACTCGCTGTGGCTGCCGATTGGCCTGCTGCTGATTGCGATGGCGTCCATCCAGCTCGGCGCCTCGCTGGCCAAGAGCCTGTTCCCGGCCGTGGGCGCCTCTGGCGCGACCGCGCTGCGACTGGGCGTGGCGACCGTGCTGCTGGCGGTGGCGTTCCGGCCGTGGCGGGTACGGGTCCAGCGCGACCAATGGCCGGCGTTGCTGGTCTACGGCGCGTCGCTGGGCCTGATGAACCTGCTGTTCTACAAGGCGCTGGAAACCATTCCGCTGGGCATCGCGATCTCGCTGGAGTTCACCGGCCCGCTGGCGGTCGCGCTGTTCGGCTCGCGCCGGCTGCGGGACGTGGCTTGGGTCGCGCTGGCGGTCGCCGGCCTGCTGATGCTGCTGCCGAAGGGGCAGGAGCAGGCGCTGGATCCGGTCGGCATGGCCTATGCGCTGGGCGCGGGCCTGTGCTGGGCGCTGTACATCCTGTTCGGACAGAAGGCCGGCGCCGAACACGGCCCGCAGACCGTGGCGCTGGGATCGATCATCGCCGCCGCGGTCGCGGTGCCGTTCGGCATCGCCCATGCCGGCACCGATCTGTTGTCGCCGGCGTTGTTGCCGGTGGCGCTGGCGGTCGCGCTGCTGTCGACGGCGATTCCGTACAGCCTGGAAATGGTCGCGCTGACGCGGCTGCCGACCCGCACCTTCGGCATGCTGATGAGCCTGGAGCCCGCGTTCGGCGCGATGTCCGGCCTGCTGTTCCTGCACGAGCAGCTCAGCGGAATGCAGTGGCTGGCGATCGGCGCGATCATCCTGGCCTCCGCCGGCACCGCGATGACCGCGCGGGCGCCGGTGCATGAGCCCGGCGCGGGCGAGGGCTGACAACCCGCGACTTCGCGCGGATCAGCCGGATGCCAGCAGGCGTCGGTAGATCGCCAGGTCGTCCGCGGAGAAACAGCAGAAAAGCACGAGGTCGGGCATTTCCTCCCCGGCGAGTTCCACCCGCACGGTGTCGACCGCGATGCGCGCGGCCGGTTCCGCGGGAAAGCCGAAGATACCGGTGCTGATGCACGGGAACGCGATGCTGCGCAGGCGGTGCGCGCGCGCCAGTTGCAGGCTGCGCCGGTAGCAGGAAGCGAGCAACGCCGCTTCATCGTGATCGCCGCCACGCCAGACCGGCCCCACCGTGTGGATGACATGCCGCGCCGGCAGGCGATGGCCGCCGGTGATCTTCGCGTCGCCGGTCTTGCAGCCGCCCAGCAGGCGGCATTCGGCGACCAGCGCCGGCCCGGCGGCGCGATGAATCGCGCCGTCCACGCCACCGCCCCCCAACAGCGAGCTGTTCGCCGCGTTGACGATCGCGTCCATCGCCAGGGTGGTGATGTCGGCGTGGCGTGCGTCCAGGCGAGCGGTCATCAGAACAGTCCCGGAATCAGCGCGCGGGTACGACGCTGGTAGGCGAGATAAGGCTCGCCGAAGCGTTCGCGCAGCCAGCGCTCCTCGTGGCGCAGCTTGTACCAGAACGAGGCGGCGACGATGGCCAGGGCCAGCAGGCCGCGCCAGTCGCCCACCGCGATGGCGGTGCCGAGGAAGGCGAGCAGGAGCCCGCTGTAGATCGGATGGCGCACATGGCGGTATGGCCCCGCCTGGATCAGTTCATGGTCGCGCTTGATCTGCACTTCGCTGCTCCAGTTGCGGCCGAGCAGGAACCGCGCCCAACACGCCAGGCCAAGCCCGGCCAGCGTCAACAGCAGGCCGACCGTTTTGACCGAAACGTTCTTCGGGACGAACCGCTCCTGCAACAGGCTGTCGCCGAACCATTCGCCGGGGCCGAGCAGCACGATGGCGAGCGCCAGCGGCAACCAGTAGGCGCACAGGCGCAGCCACAGCGGCTCGGCGCGGACGACCGGCTTGGTGTCGCGCGCGCTGGCAATCCAGTACAGCAGGAAGCCGAGCCAGGGCAGGTAATGCAGCCATCCCGGGATTGCTTCGTACATCGCATGCTCCGGCTTGGAAGAAGCGCCGGGCGCATCGCGGGCGAGGAATCAGACCGGCGAAGGCCAGGCGTTGGCGATCTTGCAGAACAGCCGCGCGGTCTGCTCGGCGTCGTACACCGCCGAGTGCGCGTCTTCGGCGCTCCACTCGAAACCGGCGGCCTGCACCGCGCGCGCCAGCACGGTCTGGCCGTAAGCCACGCCGGCCAGGGTCACCGTGTCGAACACGCTGAAGGGGTGGAACGGGTTGCGCTTGTGGCCGACCCGGGTCACCGCGGCATTGAGGAAGTTGAGATCGAAATGCGCGTTGTGGCCGACCAGGATCGCGCGCTGGCAGCCGTGCCGCTTGACCGCCGCGCGCACCGGCGCGAACACGTGATCCAGCGCCTCGCGCTCGGGCTTGGCGAAGCGGAACGGGTGATCCAGGACGATGCCGGTGATTTCCAGTGATTTCGGATCGATGTCCAGCCCGGGCGCGGGATGCAGGTGCGCGCTGGTGGTCTGGCCGGGCACGAACAGGCCGTTCTCGTCGAGCTCGATCGGCACCGCCGCCAGTTCCAGCAGGGCGTGGCGGTTCCAGTCGAAGCCGCCGGTCTCCACGTCCACCACCACCGGCAGGTAGCCGCGGAAGCGGCGGGCCATGGGCGTGGTGGCGGGCAACTCGGCGGCGTTCATGGGCGACAGGGTAGCAGAGCGCGACGACGCTTTTGCTGCGCGCGGATGAATGCGGATCGATGCCGCGCGTCGTACCCGATATCGAAACCGGCGGGCAGCCGATGGTCGCGCGGCGACGAACTCAGCCGGGCAGGGCGGTACCCAGCAGGCTGCCTTCGCGGCGCATCCGCACCAGCATCGCCTCGCCTTGCGCGATGAAACCGTCATCGGCCGGCACGCCGGCTTCGACCGCCAGTTGCCGCAGGGTCTGGCGGCCGCTCAGGCGACGTTCGCCGAGCAGCTCGAACAGGCGATAGACCAGCGGCGACAGATCCGCGAAACGGATCGCGTGGTCCGAGTCGCGGCGAACGAGCAGCAGGGTTGGTGTGGCTGGCGGTACCGACGGCCGGTACTCCGGCCCGATGCGCGGCACCGGCCACTGGTAGGCGAGCGCCCAGGCCCATGGCGAAGTGACGGGCATGCCATCCAGCAGATCGCCATCCGGATCATGGCGCGGCGCGGGCTCGTCGCTGATCTGCAAGGCCAGTTCCACCCATTCGTAATGCGCCAGTTCGGCCAGCCAGGGCGCGTCTTCGCGGACCGGACAATCCTGCAGGAAGCGGATGAATTCCCGCGCCACCTCCGGAAACAGCGGCGTGTGGCTGCGGTGCCGCGCATAGAATCCGCGTACCAGTGCGCGCCAGTCCGTATCGCCCAGGGTCTGGCGGATGACCGGGAAATTGCCGGCCAGCAAGCCTTCGATGTTGTTGAAGAACAGATCCCGGTAGATCGCCATGCGGCGATCCTCGATGCCGGGCGGCGCGGGATACCGCTGCGGATCACGCAGGTGCCGCGCGAACGCGAACTGCTGCTCGCGCAAATGCTCAGCCATGCGCGCTCTCGCGTGGCGCGGCCTGCGCCTGCAAGTCGCGGATGCGACCGAGTTCGGTCAGCAGCATCGCCAGCGGCGGGAAGTTGAAGTCGCGTTCCAGCAATGTCGGGCGCACGCCATGCAGGCGATAGGCGTCCGCCAGCAGTGTCCAGACGTCTTCCTTCACGTCGGCGCCATGGGTGTCGATCTTCAGATCGTCGGCCTCGTCGTAGTGGCCGGCGATATGGTACGAGGCGATGCGCCGCGACGGCATGCGCGCAAGGAAGCCGCGCGCGTCATAGCCGTGGTTGATCGCGTTGACGTAGATGTTGTTGACGTCCAGCAGCAGATCGCAGTCGGCTTCGTCCAGCACCGCGTTGACGAAATCGACTTCGGCCATGGCCTGGTACGGCGCCGCGTAGTAGGACACGTTCTCCACCGCGATGCGCCGGCCCAGCGCGTCCTGCACCTGGCGGATGCGGGCGGCGACGTGGTGCACCGCTTCCTCGGTGAACGGAATCGGCATCAGATCGTAGAGATGGCCATCGTCGGCGCAGTAGCTCAGGTGTTCGCTGTACAGCGCGACCTGGTGGCGATCCAGGAAACGGCGGGTGCGCGCCAGGAAGGTATCGTCCAGCGGTTCGACACCTCCCAGTGACAGCGACAGGCCATGGCAGGTCAGCGGCACGCGCGAGGTGAGTTGTTCCAGCGCTTCGCCCAGGCGTCCGCCCACGCCGATCCAGTTGTCCGGCGCGCATTCGAGGAAATCGAAATCGCCGGGCGCGGCGGCCAGCAATTGATCCAGCAGCGCGCGGCGCAGGCCGAGGCCGGCGGAGACGGGCGCGGGAGACAGGTGGGAGGAAACCACGTCGGCAGCGGGGAAGCGGTGGCCCGGCCATCACCCTCCCCCGGACGGGGGAGGGCACGGAACACGGGCCGGTCGGATCAGGCCGCGCCGCCGCACTTGCCTTCGCCGCACTTGCCTTCGTGCGCGGCCTTGCCGTCGGCCTTGGCGCCATCCTTCTTGTCGCCGCCGCACTTGCCTTCACCACACTTGCCCTCGTGATGGGCCTTGGCCTCGGCGGCATCGATGAAGCCGTCCTTGTTGGTGTCGATGGCGGTGAACTTGTCGCTCTTGCCGGGATGGGCGGTGTCGAACTCGGCCTTGGAGACCTTGCCGTCCTTGTCGGTGTCGGCCTTCTCGATGCCGCACTTGCCTTCACCGCACTTGCCCTCGGCCGTCTTGGCATCGGCGGCCTTGGCATCCTGGGCGGCAAGCAGGTAACCCTGCGAGAGCGGTTCCATCGCGAAAGCCGAACCCGCGAGAACGATTCCGCCGGCCAGCGCGGTGCACATGGCGAGGGCGACGGGCTTCTGGTTGGACTTGGACATTGCAGTTTCTCCAGTTGAGGTGCGGGGGTTCCGCACGGCAGGGGGCGCCAGTGTAATCCGGCGTTGTTAGGGAAGTGTGGGGTCTGCGCCGAGGTATTCGCGGGCCAGCGCGCGGGCCCGGTGCAGGCGGGATTTGACCGCCTGCGGGGTCAGCTGCAGCTGTTCGGCAAGCTCTTCGATGGTCATGCCTTCCAGGTCGCGCAGCAGGAGGATCTGGCGGTAGTGGGCTGGAAGCGTTTCCAGCACCCGCGCGACGTCATGGCCGAGTTCGACCGGTTCGAAATGGATGGGAGGCAGCAGGTCCTCGGTCACCGCCTCTCCGGTCAACAGGCGCAGGCCGCGCTTGAGCCGGTTGCACTCCCGCTTGACGATGCGGAACAGCCAGGAAGTGAAGGCCTCGACCGCGCGCAGGTCGCCGATCCGGCGGGATACCAGCAGCAGGCTCTCCTGCACGGCGTCCTCGGCGTCGTTGACCACGCAGTGGTATTCCGCGTAGCGGCGCAGGTTCTGCCGCGAAATCGCCAGCACGCGCTGCAACGCCGCCGCGTCGCCGGCGCGCGCGGCCATCAGGTCCTCGATGCTTGCGATGGCTGCTCCACTCATCCGTCGTCGTTCTCCGTCGGTCAGCATCGCGCGTCCGCGCCATGTCCGCCAGCTGGAAAGAGAACGGGGGCGGGCGAAAGGATTCGCCCGCCCCCGGATTGGGTCAGCCGCTATTCAGCCCTGGAGCAGGGATCAGATCGCGCCGGTGGTGCTGGTCTCGTCACGCTTGTCGCGGGCCGGCAGCGGCTGGTCGCCGTGGATCAGGAACCATACGTTCTCGGCGATGTTGGTCGCGTGGTCGCCGATGCGTTCCAGGTTCTTGGCCATGAACAGCAGGTGCGTGCACGGGGTGATGTTGCGCGGGTCTTCCATCATGTAGGTCAGCAGCTCGCGGAACAGCGCGGTGTAATGGGCGTCCAGTTCGGCGTCGCGTTCGCGGACCTGCAGGGCGTGGGCGTCGTCGTTGTTCTGGTAGGCCACCAGCACTTCGCGCACCTGCTGCGCGGCCAGCTTGCCCAGCGCGCGCAGACCGGTGATCTGCGGCATCGGCGGCGAGACGTTGAGGGCGATGGAGCGCTTGGCCACATTGGCGGCGTAGTCGCCGATCCGCTCGATGTCCGCCGGGATGCGCAGGCCGGCGAGAATCTCGCGCAGGTCGCGCGCCATCGGGCCGCGCAGGGCCAGGTGCATCACGTCATGGCTGATCTGCTGTTCCAGCGTATCGATGGCCTCGTCGTTGGCGATGATGCGCTGGGCGGCGCGGTCGTCGCGGCGTTCGATGACATCGAGGGCGGCTTCCAGTTGCGCCACGGCGATCTCGCCCATGCGCACGATCTCGGCCACCAGCCGGCGCTGTTCTTCGTCGTAACTTTTCACAATGTGCTCGTGCGGTTGGGTGTTCATGGATGAGGGCCGGGATTGGTGATTGGGGATTCGGGATTGGCAGGAGCGGACGGGAGCGGGGAGGGGCGGGGAGTCGTGCTTGCGAATCCCCAATCCCGAATCCCCAATCCCGCGGGGCGTTTCATCCGAAACGTCCCGTAATGTAATCCTCGGTCTGCTGCTTGCTGGGCTTGGAGAAGATCGTCGCGGTGGCATCGTGCTCGATCAGCTCGCCCAGGTACATGAAGGCCGTGTAGTCGGAAACACGCGCGGCCTGCTGCATGTTGTGGGTGACGATCGCGATGGTGTAGTCCTGCTTCAGCTCCTCGATCAGCTGTTCGATCTTGCTGGTCGAGATCGGATCCAGCGCCGAGGTCGGCTCGTCCAGCAGGATCACGTCCGGACGCAGGGCGACCGCGCGGGCGATGCACAGGCGCTGCTGCTGGCCGCCGGACAGGCCCAGCGCGCTCTGCTTCAGCTTGTCCTTCGCCTCGTCCCACAGCGCCGCCTGGCGCAGGGCCTGCTCCACGCGCACGTCCATGTCGGCACGGCCGATGCGCTCGTGGTGGCGGATGCCGTAGGCGACGTTTTCATAGATCGTCATCGGGAACGGCACCGGCTTCTGGAACACCATGCCCACCTTGCTGCGCAGGCGGTTCATCGGGTACTTGGGATCCAGGATGTTCTGGTCGTCCAGCAGCACCTCGCCCTTGGCTTCCAGCTTCGGGTACAGCGAATAGATGCGATTGAAGATCCGCAGCAGGGTCGACTTGCCGCAGCCGGACGGGCCGATCAGCGCGGTGACCCGCTTTTCCGGGATCTCCAGGTTGATGCCCTTCAGGGCATGGAAACCGCCGTAGTAGAAATCCAGGTTCTTGGCCGCCAGCTTCACGCGGGCCGGCGCGCCGGCCTCGACTTCGCGCTGCGGGGTCGCGACCGAGATACGGGCCACGTCATTCATGGGTCACCTTGTTTCGCAGGAGGATGGTCCGGGCCAACAGACTGAGCAGCAGCACCAGCGCGGTCACCAGGAACGCACCGGCCCAGGCCAGCGAGTTCCAGGAGTCGTACGGGCTCATGGCGTACTGGTAGATGACCATGGGCAGGTTGGCCATCGGCTGCATCAGGTCGGTGCTCCAGAACTGGTTGTTGAAGGCGGTGAACAGCAGCGGCGCGGTTTCGCCGCTGATGCGCGCCAGCGCCAGCAGCACGCCGGTCACCACGCCGGGCAGGGCCGAGCGCAGCAGCACCTGGGTGGTCACCTTCCATTGCGGCACGCCCAGCGACAGCGCGGCTTCGCGCATCTGCTGCGGCACCAGCCGCAGCATCTCGTCGGTGGTGCGGACGATCACCGGCAGGGCGATGAAGGCGAGCGCGACCGCGCCCGCCAGGCCGGACCAGTGTCCCATCTGCGCCACCATCACGGTGTAGATGAACAGGCCCAGCACGATGGACGGCGCCGACAGCAGGATGTCGTTGACGAAGCGGATGGTCTCGCCCAGCCAATGCTTGTTGGCGTACTCGGCCAGGTAGGTGCCGGCGGCGATGCCGATCGGCGTGCCGAGCACGATCGCCAGCAGGCTGATCACCACGCTGCCGAAGATGGCGTTGAGCAGGCCGCCGGGTTCATTCGGCGGCGGCGTCATCATGGTGAACAGGTCCAGGTTCAGGCTGCCAAGGCCCTTGGTGATCGTGGTCCACAGGATCCAGACCAGCCACATCAGGCCGAAGATCGCCGCGGCGATCGACAGGGTCAGCGCGATGACGTTCTTGACCTTGCGCCAGGTGTACAGGGAGGCGGACATGTCAGTTGCCCTCGCGCTTGGCGAGCTGGCGCAGCATCAGGCGGGCGGCGGCCAGCACGATGAAGGTCAGCAGGAACAGGGTGAAGCCCAGCAGCAGCAGCGAGCCGCGGTGCAGCGGGTCGGTGGCTTCGGCGAATTCGTTGGCGATGGTCGCAGCGATCGAGGTGCCCGGTTCCAGCAGCGCCGCGCTGATCGCGTAGGCGTTGCCGATGACGAAGGTCACCGCCATGGTCTCGCCGAGCGCGCGGCCCAGGCCGAGGAACACGCCGCCGATGACCGCCGAACGGGTGTAGGGCAGCACGATGTCCCACATCACTTCCCAGCGGGTCGAACCGAGCGCGTAGGCCGATTCCTTCAGCCGGCCGGGCACGGTCAGGAACACTTCGCGCATCACCGAAGACACGAACGGGATGACCATGATCGCCAGCACCAGGCCGGCGGTCAGCATGCCGATGCCCAGCGGCGGGCCGGAAAACAGCAGGCCGATGCCGGGAATCTGGCCCAGGTTCTCGTCAATCCAAGGATAGACGTATTCGCTCAGTTGCGGCGCCAGCACGAACAGGCCCCACATGCCGTAGATGATCGAGGGGATGCCAGCCAGCAGTTCGATCGCCATGCCGACCGGCCCGCGCATCCAGGTGGGCGCGACCTCGGTCAGGAACAGCGCGATGCCGAAGCTGACCGGCACCGCGATCACCATCGCGATGGTGGCGCTGACCAGGGTGCCGTAGATCGGTACCAGCGCGCCGAATTCGCGCGTGCCCACGTTCCATTCGGTGCTGGTGAAAAAGCCCAGGCCGAAAGTCTGCAGGGCTTCACGGCCGCCCCACAGCATCGACAAGGCGGCGGCGATCAGGGAGATCAGGACGAACAGGCCGGCGGCGGTGAGCGTCCAGCGGAACAGGCGATCGGCGCGCGCGTCGCGGGCGGTGCGCAGATCGACCAGGGAAGCGGGGAGGGCGGCGGTATTCATGCGGTCGGGAAGTCCGGGCCGGCGTTGCGTGGGGGGAGGCGTGGCCGCGGTCAGGCGGCCACGCGCGGGGCACGGATCAGAGCTTGATTTCCGCCGCCCAGTACGCTTCGACCTGCTTCACCAGTTCCGGCGGCAGCGGCACGTAGTCCAGCTGTTCGGCCTGCGGCTTGCCCTGTTCGTAGGCCCACTTGAAGAAGTCCAGCGTGTTCTTCGCGCGCGCCGCATCCTTGGGCTGCTTGTAGACCAGGATGAAGTTGGTCGCGGTGATCGGCCAGGCGTCCGCGCCCGGCGCGTTGGTGATCACCAGGTTGAAGTCCTTGGCACCGGCCCAGTCGGCGCTGGCGGCGGCGGCGGCGAAGCTTTCCGCGGTCGGCTGCACGAAGTTGCCCGCGGCGTTCTGCAGCGAGGCGTAGGCCATCTTGTTCTGCTCGGCGTAGGCCAGTTCGACGTAGCCGATGGAGTTCTTCAGCTGGCGCACGTAGGCGGCCACGCCCTCGTTGCCCTTGCCGCCGACACCGCCGGCCCAGTTCACCGAGGTGCCTTCGCCCACCTTGCTCTTCCACTCCGGGCTGACCTTGGACAGGTAGTTGACGAAGTTGAAGGTGGTGCCCGAGCCGTCGGAGCGGTGCACGCTGTTGATCTTCTCGGCCGGCAGCTTCAGGCCGGCGTTGAGGGCGACGATGGCCGGGTCGTTCCAGGTGGTGATCTTGCCGAGGAAGATGTCGGCCAGGACCGGGCCGCTCAGCTTGAGCTGGCCGGACTCGATGCCGGCGACATTGATGACCGGAACCACGCCGCCGATGACCGACGGGAACTGGCCCAGGCCGGCCTGCGCCAGTTCTTCCGGCGACAGCGGCTTGTCGGAGGAACCGAAATCGACCGTGGCCGCCTTGATCTGGGCGATGCCGCCGCCGGAACCGATCGACTGGTAGTTGATCTTGGCGCCGGTGCTCTGGTTGTAGTCGCTGGACCAGCGGGCCATCAGCGGATAGATGAACGAGGCGCCCGCGCCGGTGATCTCGGCGGTCACCTTGGCCGCGCCGGTGCCGGCGTCCTGGCCGGCAGGCGTGGTGCCGGAGGCCGCCGGGGCGTCGGAGGCGGGCTTGCAGCCGGCGACGAACAGGGTGGCGGCGACGGCGAGGGCCGCGAGGCGGACCGGCGAAGCGAAGGACATGGCGGGCTCCATAACGTGGGCGGTTTGTGTCATGCCGGCTATGAAATGATGTTTTTGTTACAGCGTGATGACATTGTGGCCGGCGTCGGATTTCCGGCACTCGCCACGGACCGGGAGGTAGGAGCGCCGTCCCCGGCGCGAGCTCTTCCGACCCGCCGCCTGGTCGGTACCCGGTGACCCTGGATGGGGTGAGGCAGGGTCCTCCGATTGGCGCGGAAAAGCTCGCGGCCGGAGGCCGCTCCCGCCGCCGACAAGGGAGATTTCCCGCGGCATAAAAAAAGCGGGCCAGAAGGCCCGCTTGGACAAAGATGCCAGTTGGTTTGAGAGAGGGGATCCCGACCGCGCGGGAGAGAGGGGTACGCGGCCGGGATCGGGGAGAGGATTACTTCAGGTTCTGCGACCAGTAGGTTTCGATCTGCTTGACCAGCGGATCCGGCAGCGGGACGTAGTCCAGCGCCTTGGCCTGGCCGTCGCCGTTGGCGTAGACCCAGCTGAAGAATTCCTGGGTGGCCTTGGTGCCGGCCGGGTTCTTCGGCTGCTTGCTGACCAGGATGAAGTTGGTCGCGGTGATCGGCCAGGAATTGGCGCCCGGGGCGTTGGTCATCACCAGGTAGAAATCCTTGGCGGTACCCCATTCGGCGCTGGCGGCGGCGGCCGAGAAGGTCTCGTCGCTGGGCAGCACGTAGTTGCCGGCGGCGTTCTTCAGGCGCGAGTAGGCCATCTTGTTCTGCAGCGCGTAGGACAGTTCGACGTAGCCGATGCCACCCTTGATCTGCTTGACGTACGCGGCGACGCCTTCGTTGCCCTTGCCGCCGATGCCGGTCGGCCACTGCACGGAGGTGCCTTCACCGACCTGGCTCTTCCACTCGCCGCTGACCTTGGACAGGTAGTTGACGAAGTTGAAGGTGGTGCCCGAACCGTCGGAACGGTGGACGACGGTGATCTTCTGCGCCGGCAGCTGCACGCCGCCGTTGAGCGCGACGATGCGCGGGTCGTTCCACATCTTCACCTTGCCCAGGAAGATGTCGGCCAGCAGGTCGCCGTCGAGCTTCAGCGCGCCCGAGGGCACGCCCGGCACGTTGATGACCGGCACCACGCCGCCGATCACCGACGGGAACTGGGCGAGGTTGAACTTGGCCAGCTCGTCCGGCTTCAGCGGGGCATCGGACGAACCGAAGTCGACCGTGCCGGCCTTGATCTGGGCAATACCGCCACCGGAACCGATGGACTGGTAGTTGACCTTCTTCTGGGTGGCCTTGGCGTAGTCGGCCGACCACTTGGTCATGACCGGGTAGACGAACGACGCGCCGGCGCCGGTGACGTCGGCAGCGGCGGCCTGGGCCGAGAGCGCGCCGGCGATGGCCAGCACGGCGACGCGGGTCTTGAACGAGTTGAACACGGATGGCTCCTGGGAGTGGCGTAGCGGCACGGTGTGCCGTCGGCGTGCATTTCACGACGTTTGCGTGACAGCGCCATGTCGCCTTCATGACAGCCGGATGACAGGCGACCGGGGGCCTCAGCCGGTCGGGGAGCCCCTTGTACGGAGGCCAAGAGCTCGCGCCGTCCCGGCGCGAGCTTTTCCCGACAATACCCGCGCTCCCCCGGTCCCCCCTCCCGCAAAACGAAAGAGGGCGCGGCCTGCGCCGCGCCCTCCGCGAATCCCGTTCGGGATCGTTCCGGCTTACCAGTAGAACTGCAGGCGGGCTTCGACCACGTTCGGGTCGTCCTTCAGCACGCCCTTCTCCTGCTTGACCGCGACGTAGTTCAGCATGAACTTGAAGTTGGAGCGCCAGTACCAGTTCACGCCGGCGGTCCAGCTGTCCATCTCGCCGCCGACCACCGCGCCGTCGGTCAGATCGATGGTGTCGTAGCGCAGGCCCAGCTGCCACATGCCCTTGGTCGGGTCGCTCGGCAGGCCGGTGGTCGGCACGCCGGCCTTGTAGCCCCAGGTCTCGCCGGTGATGTTCCACAGGCCCGACACGTAGAAGCCGTCGCCGCTGTAGTCGTCGAAGCTGCCGTAGCGCTTGACGTCGGTCTTCATGTATTCGCCCTGCAGCTTGAACGGACCGTTCACCCACATGGCTTCGGCGCCGAGCACGCTGCTGCGGTCGCTGGCGCGCAGGCCGCTGCTGCCGGTGTCGACGAAGCGGGTCGGGACCATGTCGGCCATCGGACGGGCGCGCAGGCGGATCACGTCGCCATCGGTGTCCTTGTCGGTGTACGACAGGCCCAGGTGCAGGATGCTGCCGGCCTCGTTGATCGGCGCCCAGTAGCCGCGGGCCGAATAGCCACCGCCATGTTCGCGGTTGCGGGTCAGTTCACGGCCGAAGAAGCTGGCGGTCACGCCCCAGTTGGCGTCGCCGATGTTGTACTGCAGGCCGAGGCGGCGCGGGGTGCCCAGCGAGTTGGTGATCGACGACTTGGAGATGAAGTCGTTGTTCTTGGTGCTGGACAGCTCTTCCAGGGTGGCGCCCGGCTGCTTGAACTGGCCGATCTGCAGGAAGTGGTTGGCGTTGCCGCCGATCTTGTACTTGACGTTGGCGTCCAGGAACTTGTCGTCCTTGGCGTCATAGCCCAGCACCCACTCGATGTTGCCCGGGCCCTTGCCCTTGAGCACGAGTTCGGCGCGGCGCAGTTCGTTCAAGTAGTCGTCGCCATCCAGATCCGAAGACGAATCGGCGCCGTAGTCGATGGTGTCGGTGTCGAACTTGTAGAAGTCCGCCTGGACCAGGCCTTCGAACGAGACTTCGGAACCGCCGATCACGTCGATCGGAATCTCGGCCTGGGCGGCAGGCGCCGCGACCGCGGCCAGCAGTGCGAGAGTCAGGGTGCTGCGGGAGAGTTTCATGGGTTAGCCCTTGGGGCAGGTGTGGAAGACGCTGCGCAGGCTAGTTGGTAAAAGTTGCGTTATTGTTACAACGCTGTCTTATTTCGTCGGGATGACAGTTTGATGGCGGTTGGGGGCCGGGATTGGGGATTCGGGATGATCGGCCGTGCGGCCGTTGAAAGCCGGGATTCGGTAAAAGCTCGGCTGTGCCTCCCCCTTTGAAAAAGGGGGACCGAGGGGGACTCGCTCCTGGCAGACGGCAGGCGCCCAACGTCGCCCGGGGCGCCCGTCAGCTTCCGATAGCCGTCATGCAGCTTGCCGCACACGGCAAGCCGTCGCCATCGCGATGCATCGTTGCCTTCCCCCTCAATCCGCCACCGTCTTGTCCGGATAACGGCAGATATCGCGGATCACGCATTGCGGGCAATCCGGCTTGCGCGCCTTGCAGACATAGCGGCCATGCAGGATCAGCCAGTGGTGGGCGTCGTGCAGGAATTCGGCCGGGACCGTCTTCAGCAGTCCATCCTCGACTTCGCGCACGTTCTTGCCCGGCGCCAGGCCGGTCCGGTTGGCGACGCGGAAGATATGGGTGTCCACCGCCATGGTCGGTTCGCCGAACGCGGTGTTCAGCACCACGTTGGCGGTCTTGCGGCCGACGCCGGGCAGGGCTTCCAGCGCTTCGCGCGAGCGCGGTACCTCGCCACCATACTGCTCGACCAGGATCCGGCAGGTGGCGAGCACGTTCCTCGCCTTGGCGTTGTACAGGCCAATCGTCGAGATGTACTTCTTCAGCCCCTCCTCGCCGAGGGCCAGGATCTTTTCCGCGGTGTTGGCGACCGGGAACAGGCGCCGGGTGGCCTTGTTGACGCCCACGTCGGTGGCCTGCGCGGACAGGGTCACCGCCACCAGCAGCTCGAACGGGGTCTTGTATTCCAGTTCGGTCGTGGGCTTGGGATTGAGTTCGCGCAGGCGCGAGAACAGTTCCTGCACCTCGGCCTTGCTCAGGGTGCGGCTGCGGCGTTTGCGGCGTTCTGTCATGCGTTCCAGGGGCTTGGTGTGCGGCGGCTAGGAACCGCTTTTTCCCGCCGCACGCGCCTTGGCGCGCGCCAGGATGGCGGCGGCGGAAGGGGGAAGTGACGGGCGGGGTGCCTGCGGCGCCGCCGGTGCCGGCACGCGCCGGGCATCGCGTTCGGCGGCACGCCGGAGCAACCGCGCCTGGCGCGCGCGATGGCGATCGCGCGCCTCCCATGCCGTGCGCAGCCGGCGCTGGGCATCCCAGATGGGTGCCAGCCGGGTGACGCACGCGCAGTCCGCGGAGCAGGGCGCGATGTCCATCAGTCCGGCGTCGATGGCGGCATCCAGGTCGTCCCGCGCCAGCAACGCCAGCAGGCTTTCCCCGCGCGCGGCCTGCCGGCAGATGGAGGAAGATGCCTCGCCCATGAAGGTTTCAGCGGCCGGCGAACTGCGGCTTGCGGCGTTCCAGGAACGCGCGCGTGCCTTCGCGCATGTCCTCGGTCGAGAACATCAGGCCGAACTGCGCCGATTCGTACTGCAGGCCTTCCTCGATCGCGCATTCGCCACCGACGTGGATGACGTCCAGGTTGCCGCGCAGCGCCAGCGGCGCGGCCTGCGCCAACTGTTCGGCCCATTGCGTGGTTTCGGCTTCCAGCGCGTCGGCGGCAACCACCTTGTTGACGATGCCCAACTGGTACGCGCGTTCGGCGTTGATGGGCGCGCCCAGCAGGCACAGTTCCAGCGTGGCCGCGCGGCCGGCCAGGCGCAGCAGCCGCTGGCTGCCGCCAAAACCGGGGATCAGGCCGAGATTGATTTCGGGCTGCCCGACCTTGGCGTTGTCCGAGGCGATGCGCAGGTGGCAGGCCATCGCCAGTTCCAGGCCGCCGCCCAGGGCGAACCCGTTGATCATCGCGATCACCGGCTTGGGCAGGGTTTCGATGCGCCGCATCAGGCGTTGGCCGCGCAGGGAGAAGTCGCGCCCCTCGACCGCGCTCAGGGCGGACATCTCGGCGATGTCCGCGCCTGCCACGAACGCCTTGGGGCCGGCGCCGGTCAGGACCACCACCCGTACCGCCGGGTCCGCCGCCGCCGCTTCGAAGGCCACGAGCAGGGCGTCCAGGGTGGCCGCGTTGAGCGCGTTCAGTTTGTCCGGGCGGTTGACGGTGATGCGCCGGATGGCGCCCTGGTCGGTGACGGAAACGGGGGTGTCGGACATGCGCGGGAATCCCGGTAAATTCGTGAATTTTAAGTGAAATTGAACTCTTGGGCCGCCCCGTCGGTCGTAGCCGGCGGTTGTCAGTGGCGGTTAAGCGCCCTGGCCGCTATCCTAGCGCGTCCATTCGAGGCGGTACGTCCGCCCTGTACCACCACCCTGGAGAAATCGTTGATGAAGTTGCGTTCGTTAGTGGTCGCTGTCGCGGCATTCGCCATGGCCGGTAGCGCCCTGGCTCAGGACACCACGTCCGAGAAAGGCAAGTTGAGCTATTACTTCGGCTACGACTACGGCAACAACCTGGCGGAACTGACCGGTCGCGGCGAGCAGCTCGACATCAACACCGTCATCAAGGGCCTCCAGGATGCGTATGCCAAGAAGCAGCCGGCGCTGACCGCCGATCAGCTCAAGCCCGCGCTGGAAGCGTTCCAGAAGCGCGAGCAGCAGCGTGCCCAGCAGGCCAAGGCCGAGTACGACAAGGTCGCCGCGGAAAACAAGACCAAGAGCGATCAGTTCCTGGCCCAGAACAAGGCCAAGCAGGGCGTGCAGTCGCTGCCCAGCGGCGTGCAGTACCGCGTGATCGAAGCCGGCGCCGGCGCCAAGCCGACCCAGGCCAGCACGGTCAGCCTGGAAGTCGCCGGTCCGTATCCGTTCGGCCAGAAGCCGGCCGAGGCGCGTCCCGCCCAGCAGATGCCGAACGTGAAGGTCAGCGAGATCGAAATGCAGGCCATGCGCGAAGTGCTGCTGCAGATGCCGTCGGGCGCCAAGTGGGAAGTCGCGCTGCCGCCGGACAAGGCCTACGGCGCGGATCCGCGCACGGGCTTCCCGCCGAACGTGGCGGTGGTTTTCGAAATCAAGCTGCTCAGCACCAAGTAATTCCAGCAGTCGATTTTTCCCAGCAGTCCCGCTACGCCGGCCCCAGGCCGGCGTAGTGCGTTTTGCGCGGCACGGGCGCGGTTTTCGCGCTAGGCTGCGCAGGTATGAAGGTTCATGAATTCCGCTTTTCGCGCCGTGCTTAGCCCGTGCATCGGCGTCTGTACCCTGGGTGACGACGGGCTGTGCGAAGGCTGTCTGCGCACGACCGCCGAGATCGCCCGCTGGTCCCGAATGAACGATGACGAACGCCTGCGTCTGATGGAAACGGTGCTGCCCGCGCGTGAGCAGGGCAAGCTGCCGTTCGAGCAGCGCCTGCCCGAGGCCTCGCGCCTGCATCACGTGCTGCACCCGCTGGACCACATACCCACCGCGCGCGGCTGGAACCACGAGGAATTGCTGGACCTGTTGCCGCCGGGCGAACCGGCGGAAGCCGCGGTACTGGCCGGCCTGGTGCCGCGCCCGCAGGGCACGCAGGTGATCCTGACCAAGCGGACCGATGGCCTGCGCCACCATGCCGGGCAGGTGAGCTTTCCCGGGGGCCGCATCGAGGCGGCAGACGCGGGCGTGGTTGCCGCCGCGCTGCGCGAGACCTGGGAGGAACTGGCCATTCCCGCCAGCCAGATCGCGCCGCTGGGTTTCCTGGATCCCTTCACGACGATCAGCGGTTTCCGGGTGGTGCCGGTGGTCGCGGTGATCGATCCGGCCTACGTCGCCACCCCGGAACCGGGCGAGGTGGCAGACGTGTTCGAAGTACCGCTCGATTACCTGATGGCGCCGGCCAATCTGCGTCGGGTGGAAGTGGACTATCGCGGCCGTCGCCGTGCGGTGCTGGAGTACGGTTGGCCCGGCCAGCGCATCTGGGGCGCCACCGCCGCGATCCTGTACAACCTGAGGCAACGACTGGAGGGCGCGTGATGCACTGGACGACGCTGGTGGACGTGGATGCATTGGCCGCGGCGCTGGACGATCCCGGCCTGCGGATCGTCGACGCGCGCTTTGCCCTGATGGATCCCGGCGCCGGTCGAACGGCGTACGCGGAGTCGCATCTGCCAGGCGCGGTGCATGCCGATCTCAACGAAGATCTGTCCGATCTGTCGCGTTCCGGCCTGGGCCGGCATCCGCTGCCGGAAGATGCCGCTTTTGCCCGACGCCTCGGCGAGTGGGGCATCGGGCCCCAACATCAGGTCGTGGTGTACGACGCCGGTGACGGCAGCATGGCCGCCGCGCGGCTGTGGTGGATGCTGAGGCTGCTGGGCCACCGTCAGGTGGCGGTGCTCGATGGCGGCCTCGCCGCGTGGCGCGCGCGCGGCTTGTCGGAGACCGCGGAACCACCCCGGATCAACGCCCTCCCGGCGTATCCCGCCGGATTCGATGCGCGGCTCATCGCCGACGCCGACGAAGTGCGCCGGCGCCTCGACGAGGACAGTGGCTGGTTGGTCGACGCCCGCGCGCCCGAGCGTTTCCGTGGCGAGGTTGAGCCCATCGATCCGGTGGCCGGCCACGTGCCCGGCGCGCTCAATCGTCCTTTCGGCGCCAACCTGCGCGACGGCAAGTTCAAACCCGCCGCGGAACTGCATGCCGAACTGGCGCCGATGCTGGCCGGAAGGCGGCCGGATGATCTGGTGCTCATGTGTGGTTCCGGCGTGACCGCCTGCCACCTGCTGCTGGCGTTCGAACACGCCGGCCTGTCGGGCGCGCGCGTTTACGCGGGTTCCTGGAGCGGCTGGATCGCCGATCCGGCGCGTCCGGTCGAACGCGGCGCGCGCTGACGCCGCTGTCGGCATCATTCCGGCGTCATCGTTCCCTCCGAAGTCGCGTTCACCGTCATCGCCCTGTAACCGGACGCGGTCACTCTGCCGCGCTTCATAGGGGGATGATCGATGCTGCACCGTTTGCCGCGCGTCGCACTGGCGATGTGCCTGTTGTTGCCGGCCTGTCTGCCGGCGTCCGCGCAGGATGATGGCTCCGCCGAGCGTCTGCGCATCCATGGCTCCAATACGCTGGGCGACGCGCTGGTCCCGGCGATGGTCGAATCCTGGCTGCATCACATCGGCTATACCGGAATCCGCCGCAAGGCCGTATCCGCGCAGCAGACCGAGATCCGCGCGACCCGCGACGGGATGCCGCTGATCGTGGAAATCGGCAAGCGCGGCTCGGCGGCGGGGTTCAGCGATCTGGTCGAGGGGAACGCCGAGATCGCGATGCTGGCGCGCGCGCCGGACGCGGCGGAACGCGAGGCCGCCTGGCAATTGGGGGACCTCGAATCGCCGGATCAGGAATTCGTCGTCGCCGTCGACGGCCTGGCGGTGGTGGTCAATGAGCGGAATCCGGTCCGCCGCCTGTCGGTCGCGCAGTTGCGCGAGCTGGTCACCGGTCGCATCGGCGACTGGTCCGGGCTCGGGGGACGCAACGCGCCGATCCACCTGCATCTGGCGCGCGCGCCCAGCGGCAACCGCGATTTCCTGCGCGAGCGTGTGCTGGGGGCGGCGCCGGCGGCCGCGAACGCGCAGACGCATGCGACCCTGGCGCAGGCCGCGCGCGCGGTCGCGGCGGATCCGGATGCGGTCGCGGTGGTTGGGGTGGCCAGCGCGATCCCGCGCGGCACCCGCACGCTCGCCATCGCCGATGGCGGCCTGGCCATCCTGCCGACCCGGATCAACGTGATGAGCGAGGACTATCCGCTCGTGCGGCGCTACCGGCTCTACGGGGGGCCGCTGATGTCGGCGCTGGGTCGCAGCTTCGCCCAGTACAGCGTCGGCCGCGAAGCGCAGAAGGCGGTGGAACGGGCGGGATTCCTGGCGATGACGCTGCGCCCGGCAAGCCAGCCGCGCGCGCCGGATGCCGCGCAACCCTACGGGCAGGCGGTGGCCGGCACCGAGCGCCTGCCGCTGAGCCTGCGCTTCAACGCGGCGTCGCTGACCACATTCTTCGACAGCCGGGGTGCGAATGATCTGGAACGCCTGATCGCCTACATGCGGCTACCGCAGAACCAGGGACGCCAGGTCACGGTGGTGGGCTTCTCGCACGACGATGGCAGCAACCGCCTGATCGCCACCGTGCGCAGCAACCAGCATGCCGACACGGTGGCCGACCATCTGGTCAAGCAGGGCATTCCGGTGCAGCGATCCATCGGCATGGGCGCCACCCGTGCGCTGGGCGGCGGCGCCGACGCCGGCACGCGTTATCGAAACGAGCGCGTGGAAGTGTGGGTGAGATGAGCCAACCGATGACCCCGGCTCAACCGGGCCGGGTCGGCTCGCTCGCCTCGATGCCCACCACGGTGTGCCAGCGACGGATGCGCCATCGCGTGACGATACCGTTGCGGACATAGGGATCGGCGGCAACGAACGCTTCCACCGGCGCGGACGAGTCGCAGCGGAACACCATCACCGCCATGTCCAGTGGATCGTCGACCGCGCCGCCCAACTGCATTTCCCCGCGCGCCTGGGATTCCCAGGCCAGGCGCAAATGTTCGTCTCGGAACTGCCCGCGCCGCTGTGCATAGTCGGGCGCGTAGTCGTAACAGAGCAGGAAATGCATGGACGCCTCGCGCGGCGTTACTTCTTCAGCTTGTCCACCAGCGCCTTCAGCGCGGTCTGGGTGTCGGGCGCGTCCCAGGCGTCGATGAAGCGGTCCAGCTGGATGAACTCCGGTGACATCGCTTCCACCACGTCGCGGCGGGCGATGGCACGGGTCTGCAGCATCGGGTGGTGGGGCAGGCGCAGCAGGTTCTCCAGCCAGGCCAGCGCACGCGCATCGACCTGCTCCTGATCGGCCAGTTCGTCCACCAGCCCCAGTTCCAGCGCACGCTCGGCCGGCACCATCTCGCCGGCCACCAGCAGGCGTTCGGCGCGATGCGGGCCGACCAGTCGCCGCATCAGCCGCTGGATGCCTTCCGGCGCGACCAGGCCGACCTGGGTTTCGTTGAGGCCGATGCCGAAGGGACGCGCGGGATCCACGCTGCGGGCCATCACCCGGTAGTCGCAGCACAGCGCCAGCACGCAGCCGCCCGCGGGCGCGTGACCGCCGATGGCCGCCACCACCGGCACCCGCGAATCGGCCAGCGCGCGCGCCGCGCCGAAGAACGCCTGCCAGGCGTCCATCAGCGCGTGCCGGTTCTCGCCCAGCGACAGCAGGTAGGGCACATCCATGCCGGCGGAGAAGATCTTCGGGTTGCCGGCCAGCACGATGCCGCGCACGCCATCGCCCACGGCGGTATCGACCGCGTGGATCAGGGCGCGGCACAGTTCGGTGTTGAGGGCGTTGACCGGCGGACGCGCCAGCCGGATCTCGCGGACGCTGCCATGGTCCCGGGTTTCAATCAACGAGGACATTCATCTGCTCCAAGGGCGTGTGGGCCTATGATAGGCGCATGAATCGCCGCCTTGTATCCGCTCTCGTCCCCGTCGCGCTGCTGGCCGGCAGCGTCTCCGCCCATGCCGCCGAGTGCCTGCCCACGGCCCGCCAGGCGTGGATACGGCTGCCGCCATCGCCGGCCATGCCGATGATGGCCGGCTTCCTTCGCATCGATAACACCTGCGCCAAGGCGGTGGAAGTCGCCGGCGCCGACAGCCTGGCCTTCGCCGAGGTGTCGCTGCATGAATCGCGGCAGGTCGATGGCGTCAACAAGATGCGCGAACTGGAAACCCTGCCGGTCGCCGCCGGCAAATCGGTCGAGTTCAAGCCCGGTGGCCTGCACCTGATGCTGTACAAGCCCTACGCCCCGGTGAAGGAAGGCGACAAGCCGGTGATCACGCTCAAGCTGAAGGACGGCCGCAGCCTGCCGGTGACCTTCGAGGTGCGCAGGACGGCGCCGTAGCCTGTCCGTTTCGAAGCCAAGGGCAGCTTGTGGGAGCGACGTCAGTCGCGATGCTTTCCGATCCGGCAAAGAGCATTCGCGACTGACGTCGCTCCCACAGGGACGAACCTGACGTCGTCAAACGGACGCGTTGCGCACGGCGTCCGGCAGCGGCGCGCTCTTGCCTGTGTGGGTATCCATCCACACCACCACGACGTTGCCGTCGCAGTACAGCGCGCCGTTCTGGTCGACGATGCGATGACCGATGGTGACGCTGCTAGTGCCCAGCCGATCCACGTACAGTTCTACCAGGATGTCGTTCGGCCAGGTCAACGGACGGCGGTAGTTGATGTTGTTGGCGGCGACCACGGGCGCGATGCGATCGGTCATCGAGACGCCCGGAATGTCGAGGATCCAGCGTACGCGCGCTTCTTCCAGATAGGACACGTACTTGGCGTTGTTGACGTGACCCATGCTGTCCATGTCGCGCCAGCGCACGCTGATCGGAATCGCCGCCAGCATCTTGCGGTCGGGGGAACTCTCGGGCGTCGAGGTCATTTGGCTTTCACCGCTTTCTTTTTCTTCTCGGACTTGCGCGGCGGCAGCACGTCGGGCTTGGCGACCGCGGCCGGCTTGCTGGCCTTGGGTGCCTTGCTGGCCGGCAGCAGCTTGGCCAGGAATCGGCCGGTATGCGAATCCGGATGCGCGGCGATGTCTTCCGGCGTGCCGCTGGCGAGGATGCGTCCCCCGCGATGGCCGCCCTCCGGACCCAGATCCACCACCCAGTCGGCGGTCTTGATCACGTCCAGGTTGTGCTCGATGACGACGATGGTGTTGCCCTCGTCGCGCAGCTTGTGCAGCACCGCCAGCAGGTGTTCGATGTCGTGGAAGTGCAGGCCGGTGGTCGGCTCGTCCAGGATGTACAGGGTACGGCCGGTATCGCGGCGCGACAGTTCCTTGGACAGCTTGACGCGCTGCGCCTCGCCGCCGGACAGCGTGGTCGCGCTCTGGCCCAGCTTGATGTAGCTCAGTCCCACGTCCATCAATGTTTCCAGCTTGCGGGCGATCGCCGGTACGGGCTCGAACAGCTTCAATGCGTCCTCGACGGTCATCTCCAGCACGTCGTTGATGTTGAAGCCCTTGTAGAGAATCTCCAGCGTTTCGCGGTTGTAGCGCTTGCCGTGGCAGACGTCGCAGGGCACGTACACGTCCGGCAGGAAGTGCATCTCGACCTTGATCAGGCCATCGCCCTGGCAGGCTTCGCAGCGGCCGCCGCGCACGTTGAAGCTGAAGCGGCCCGGCGAATAGCCGCGTGCACGCGCTTCCGGCACCTGCGCGTACAGTTCGCGCAGCGGCGTGAACAGGCCGGTGTAGGTGGCCGGGTTGGAGCGCGGGGTGCGGCCGATCGGCGACTGGTCGATGTCGACCACCTTGTCGAACAGGTCCAGGCCGACCACATCGCGGTACGGCGCCGGCTTGTGCGAGGCGCCGTTGATTTCATTGGCGGCCAGCGCGTACAGGGTGTCGTTGATCAGGGTGGACTTGCCGGAACCGGACACGCCGGTAACGCAGGTGAACAGGCCCGAGGCGATGTCCAGGTCCACGTCCTTCAGGTTGTTCCCGCTGGCGCCGCGCAGATGCAGCATCATCTTCGGGTTGGCCTTGTGGCGCGCCTTGGGCACCTCGATGCTGCGCTTGCCGGACAGGTACTGGCCGGTCAGCGAGCGCGGTGCCTTGAGGATGTCCTGCAGGCTGCCTTCGCCGACGATCTCGCCGCCATGCACGCCCGCGCCGGGACCGATGTCCAGCACGTAGTCGGCCGCGCGGATGGCGTCCTCGTCGTGTTCCACCACGATCACGGTGTTGCCGAGATCGCGCAGGCGGGTGAGGGTGCCGAGCAGACGTTCGTTGTCGCGCTGGTGCAGGCCGATGCTGGGTTCGTCCAGCACGTACATCACGCCGACCAGGCCGGCGCCGATCTGCGAGGCCAGGCGGATGCGCTGCGCCTCGCCGCCGGACAGGGTATCGGCCTTGCGTTCCAGGGTCAGGTAGTCCAGGCCGACATCGACCAGGAAGCCCAGCCGCTCGCCGATTTCCTTGACGATCTTGGCCGCGATCTCGCCGCGCCAGCCGGGCAGGGCCAGGCCGCGGAAGAACGACAGCGCCTCGTCCACCGGCATCACCACCAGCGCCGGCAGCGGCCGATCGGCGACGAACACGTTGCGCGCGGCCTTGTTCAGGCGGGCGCCGCCGCAGTCGGGGCAGGGCTGCTCGCTGATGTACTTGGCCAGTTCCTCGCGCACCGCCGGTGATTCGGTCTCGCGGTAGCGGCGCTCCAGGTTCGGCACGATGCCCTCGAAGCGATGCTTGCGCTGGGTGCGCCCGCCCGATTCGGTGAGATAGGTGAAGGTGATGACTTCCTCGCCGCTGCCGTACAGCACCGCCTGGCGGGCCTTCTCCGACAACGACTGCCACGGCGCATCCACGTCGAAGCGATAGTGCTTGGCGAGCGAGGCGATCAGCTGGAAATAGTAGGCGTTGCGGCGGTCCCAGCCGCGCACCGCGCCGGCGGCCAGCGACAGTTCCGGATGCACCACCACCCGCGCCGGATCGAAGAACTGGGCCACGCCCAGGCCATCGCAGGTCGGGCAGGCGCCGACCGGCGAGTTGAACGAGAACAGGCGCGGTTCCAGTTCCGGCAGCGAGTAGTCGCAGACCGGGCAGGAGTACTTGGACGAGAACAGCAGCGGATCGGTTTCCGGCTTGTCCAGCGACATCACCGAAGCCATGCCGTCGCCGAGCTTCAGCGCGGTTTCGAAGCTCTCGGCCAGGCGCTGCTTGATGTCATCGCGCGGCCGGAAGCGGTCGATGACCGCCTCGATGGTGTGCTTCTGGCGCAGCGCCAGCGGCGGTACCGCGTCGATTTCATGCAACTGGCCGTCCACCCGCACGCGCACGAAACCCTGCGCGCGCAACTGGTCGAACACCTGCGCATGCTCGCCCTTGCGCTCGCGGATGACCGGTGCCAGCAGCATGTAGCGCTGCTCGCCGTCCAGGCCCAAGACCTGGTCGACCATCTGGCTGACCGTCTGCGCCTCCAGCGGGTAGCCGTGGTCCGGGCAGCGCGGGGTGCCGACGCGGGCGTACAGCAGGCGCAGGTAGTCGTAGATCTCGGTGATGGTGCCGACCGTCGAGCGCGGGTTGTGCGAGGTCGACTTCTGCTCGATGGAGATCGCCGGCGACAGGCCCTCGATGTGGTCCACGTCCGGCTTTTCCATCACCGACAGGAACTGCCGGGCGTAGGCGGACAGCGACTCGACGTAGCGGCGCTGGCCTTCGGCGTAGATGGTGTCGAACGCCAGCGAGGACTTGCCCGAGCCGGACAGCCCGGTGATGACAATCAGCTTGTCCCGGGGCAGGTCGAGGTCGATGTTCTTGAGGTTGTGGGTGCGTGCGCCGCGGATGCGGATGCTGTCCATGCCGTGGGGTGGCCTGTTCAGAAGGGAGGGAAGGGCTCCGGATCCGCCGGCGCGACCCGGTCGCGCCGGCGAATCGCCCAGCGTAGCGATTCCGGTATTTGGGGGCAAATCGCCGCCAGCAAAGGCCTGGCAGCGGACGCCGAGGGCGCCCGCTGCGCTCCCGTTCACGCCGTTGCCGGCCCGGCTGGCGGGCCCTTCCGGGCAGTGGAACCCGGTGGCGTCTCAGGGCCTGCGACCCGGGCACGCCGGGCCACGGAGCCACCGGGCGGGCGGGAAGGGGGTGACTTGACTCTAAGCTGCTGAAAGCCCTACAATTCCGCTTCTGACCGCCCTCGATGGTGGTCGGGTTCAAGAGAATAACTACAGAAGAGGATTCACCAATGTACGCAGTTCTGGTCACTGGCGGTAAGCAATACCGCGTGATGAAGGGCGAGACTCTGCGCGTCGAGAAGCTCGATGCGGAAGCCGGTAAGGAAGTCACGTTCGACAACATCCTGATGCTGGGCGACGGCGAAAGCGTCACCCTGGGCGACGCGCTGAAGAGCGCGAGCGTCTCGGCCAAGATCGTCGGCCACGGCCGCGCCGACAAGGTCCGCATCATCAAGTTCCGCCGCCGCAAGCACCACATGAAGCGCCAGGGTCACCGGCAGCATTACACCGAAATCGAAATCACCGGCATCAACAAGTAAGGAGAATCAGTCATGGCACATAAAAAGGGCGTAGGCTCATCGCGCAACGGCCGCGACTCCAATCCGAAGATGCTGGGCGTGAAGGTCTATGGTGGCCAGGCGATCGACGCCGGCAACATCATCGTCCGTCAGCGTGGCACCCAGTTCCATCCGGGTTCGGGCGTCGGCCTGGGTCGCGATCACACGCTGTTCGCGCTGGTCGATGGCAAGGTCGAGTTCTCGATCAAGGGCCCGAAGAAGCGCCGCACCGTCAGCGTGGTCACGGAAGCCTGAGGCTCCGCGCACACGTAGCGAAGGGCCCCGCCGCGTGCGGGGCTTTTCGTTTCAGGGCCGGGATTGGGGATGGGTGATTCGGGATTCGCGAAAGGCGGATTCCGCGCCGGTTCCCTTCCTGGTCCATCCGGAGAAGCAGCCTTGCTTGTCCGAATCTCCAACCCCGAATCCCCAATCCCATGAAACTCGTAGACGAAGCGGAAATCCAGGTCATCGCCGGCAACGGCGGCAACGGTTGCATCGGCTTCCGGCGCGAGAAATTCATCCCGCTGGGCGGGCCGGACGGTGGCGACGGCGGTAGCGGCGGCAGCGTCTGGCTGGTTGCCGACGAGAACCTCAATACCCTGGTGGATTTTCGCCACGAGAAGAATTTCCGCGCCCAGCGCGGCGAGAACGGCATGGGCCGGCAGATGTATGGCAAGGCTGGCGAGGATCTGACCATCACCGTGCCGGTCGGCACCGTCATCACCAACGTCGAGACCGACGAGGTCATCGGCGACCTGACCCGCCACGGGGATCGCCTGCTGGTCGCCAAGGGCGGCAAGGGCGGCCTGGGCAACATGCATTTCAAGAGTTCGGTGACCCGCGCTCCGCGCAAGGCCACGCCGGGCGAAGAGGGCGAGCAGCGCCTGCTGAAGCTGGAGTTGAAGCTGCTGGCCGACGTCGGCCTGCTGGGCTTCCCCAACGCCGGCAAGAGCACCTTCATCCGCGCGGTCTCGGCGGCCACGCCGAAGGTCGCCGACTATCCGTTCACCACCCTCTATCCGAACCTGGGCGTGGTCAGCGTCGAGGCGCACCGCAGCTTCGTCATCGCCGACATTCCCGGTTTGATCGAGGGTGCCGCCGACGGTGCCGGCCTGGGCGCGCAGTTCCTGCGCCACCTGCAGCGCACCCGCCTGCTGCTGCACCTGGTGGACATGGCACCGATGGAAGGCGGGGTGGAAGGCATCGCCCCGGCCGAACAGGTCCGTGCCATCGAGCAGGAACTGATGAAGCATGATCCGGAACTGCTGGAGAAGCCGCGCTGGCTGGTGCTCAACAAGGCCGACCTCATGTTCGAGGACGAGGCCCGCGAGCGCGCCGAGCAGATTGTGGCCGAGCTGGACTGGATGCATCCCTGGTACCAGATTTCCGCGATTTCGCGCGAGGGCACCTGGCCGATCATGCAGGACGTGATGGCGTTCTTCGATCGCCAACGCGAAGAGGCCGAAGAGGCCCGGAATGCCGGCTGAGCCAGCACCTCCTCGACACCGCGCTTCGCCCTTTCCCCCGCATGCGGGGGAAGGCCGGAATGGGGGCAAGCCGGAACCCGTGGCAGGCGTGCAGCCAACCACATTTCGAGTGAGGGAAGCTCGGGATGCTCGCAGGTTTTCGTACGCGCGAAGCGAGCTGACTCCGTTCCGCCCCCACCCCAGCCCTCCCCCGCAAGCGGGGGAGGGAGCAGATTCTTCCGACGCAACCGTCAGCATGAAAAGGCCCGGAATGCCGGCTGAGCCAGTTGCTCCGATAGCCGCCATTTCGCCCCTTCCCCCGCTTGCGGGGGAAGGCCGGGATGGGGGCAAGCCGGAACCCATGACAGGTATCCAGCCGATAGCATTCCGAGTGAGGAAAGCCCGGAACGTTCACAGGTTTCCGTCTGCTCGAAGCAAGCCGGCTTCGTTCCGCCCCCACCCCAACCCTCCCCCGCAAGCGGGGGAGGGGGCTGGATTCCGGGGAACAAAAAACCCGGCCGGAGCCGGGTTTTTTTGCTTTCCCGTGGACGCCTGGTCAGGCGGCCTGGAGCGCCTTGATGCGGGCGGTCAGGCGGCTCTTGTGGCGGGCAGCCTTGTTCTTGTGGATCAGGCCGCGCGAGCTGTAGCGATCCAGGATCGGCTGGGCGACGGCGAAAGCGGCCTGCGCGCCAGCGGCGTCGTTGGCGTCAAGCGCCTTGAGCACTTTCTTGACGGCGGTGCGCAGCATGGAGCGCTGGGCAGAGTTGCGCGCATTGCGCACGACGGTCTGCTTGGCGCGCTTCTTGGCGGACTTGATATTGGCCACGATGGGTTCCTGAAAGCTGGGATAATGGGGTTACGGGAAAATAGACAAAAAAGTATGGACTATTCAGCAGCTTGCGTCAACCTGGGTCAACCGGCAGGGGAGGCCGCCCGATGAGCGGCAACCGGCTCCTGCGCTCCAGCGCCATTTTCAGCGCCATGACCTTCCTGTCCCGGCTGTCCGGGCTGGTCCGGGACCAGGTCTATGCCGCCGTGTTCGGCGCCACGGCCGCGATGGACATCTTCTTCATCGCGTTCAGGATTCCCAACTTCATGCGCCGGCTGTCGGCCGAGGGCTCGTTCTCGATGGCCTTCGTGCCGGTCCTGGCCGAGTACAAGGAAAAGCACGGCCCGGAGGCGGTCAGGGAACTGATTGACCGGGTCACCGGCACCCTCGCCGCGGCGCTGCTGGTGGTGACCGCCGTGGTGCTCCTGCTGGCGCCACAACTGGCTTTCGTGATCGCGTCCAAGTACACGGGCGCGCACCACGACATGCTGACCGAGATGCTGCGCATCACCTTCCCGTATGCGCTGTTCATCTCGCTGGCCTCGTTGGTGGGCAGCATCCTCAACAGTTACCAGCGCTTCGCGATTCCGGCGCTGTCGCCGATCCTGCTGAACCTGTCGATGATCGCGGCGGCATGGCTGGCCTACGTGAGCGGCGCCTCGGTGATGATGCTGGCCTGGGGCGTATTCATCGCCGGCATCCTGCAACTGGTCTTCCAGTTGCCCGCGCTGGCGAAGCTGGGCCTGCTGCCGCGTCCGAAGCTGGGCCTGGCCCATGCCGGCGTGCGCAGGATCATGACGCTGATGGTGCCGACCCTGTTCGGCTCCTCCGTGGTGCAGTTCAACCTGCTGTTCAACACCTGGGTGGCGGCGTTCCTGCTGAGCGGCAGCGTCAGTTGGTTGTACTACAGCGATCGCCTGTTGGAGTTCCCGCTGGGCATGTTCGGCGTGGCCATCGGCACGGTGATCCTGCCGCATCTCTCCAGCCGCCACGCGGCGACCGATCCGGAGGGCTTCTCCAAGGGCCTGGATTGGGGCTTCCGGCTGTGCCTGATGATCGGCGTACCGGCCTGCATCGGTCTGATCGTCTGCGCCGGCCCGCTGATGGCGACGCTGTTCCAGTACAACAAATTCACCGCTTTCCATGCCCAGATGAGCACCTGGAGCCTGATGGCGCAGTCCACCGCGGTGCCGGCATTCCTGCTGGTCAAGGTGCTGGCGCCGGCCTTCTACTCGCGCCAGGACACCCGCACACCGGTGAAGTCGGCGGTGGTGTCGGTAGTGGTGAACGCGATCGCGACGATCCTGCTGTTCGCCGGCCTGCTGCAGTTCACCGACATCGGCCAGGCCGCCCTGGCCAAGGCCGACGGCCAGTACCTGGACGCGCTGGCGCATATCCCGGGCGCGCACGCCCTGCTGGCGCTGGCCATCGCCATCGCCGGCTGGACCAACGCGGTGCAGCTGGCGTGGTACCTGCGCCGGGCCGGGGTCTACCGGCGCCAGCCGGGCTGGGGCCGGTTCCTGCGCCAGATCGGCCTGGCCTCGCTGGCGATGACCGTGGTGCTGCTGGCGCTGCGCTGGGTCTGGCCCGACTGGTCCCACTGGGTCTGGTGGGAACGTGGCTGGCGGCTGGCGGTACTGGTGGGCAGTGGTGGAGCCCTGTATGGCGCGCTGCTGTGGCTGCAGGGCATCCGTCCGCGCGATCTGCGGGGGCATTGAGACCGGACAGGGCGGCTATACTTCGGGATTCGCGCGTTTCGCGCCGGCCTGCCCGCAATGGCGGCCATCCAACCAGGAATCTATGAGCAGGCTGTTTCGTGACGTCGACGGTGGACCGCTGGGTCCCCGGGGAAGCGTGGTCTGCATCGGCGCTTTCGACGGCCTGCATGGCGGTCACCGGGCGCTGGTGCGCCACACGGCCGCGCGCGCGCGCGCATTGGGCGTGGACGCGGTTGCGTTGACCTTTGAACCGCTGCCGCGCGAGTTCTTCGCCCGCGAGAATCCGCCGCCGCGCCTGACTTTGGCCCGCGCCAAGGTCGAAGGCCTGCGCGAACTGGGCGCCGATACGGTCGGCCTGCTGCGCTTCGACGCGGCGATGGCGGCGATGAGCGCGGAGGATTTCGTCCGCCGGATGCTGGTGGAACGGTTGTCCGCGCGCGAAGTCTGGATTGGTCCCGAGTTCCGCTTCGGCCACCGGCGCGGCGGTGATCTGGCGCTGTTGCAGGCGATGGGTGCCGAGCTCGGCTTCACCGCCAACGAGATCGAAGCGGTGCAGTCGCAGGGCGAGCGCATTTCCAGCACCCGCATCCGCCAAGCGCTGAAGCAGGGCGACTTCGCCGATGCCGCGCGCCTGCTCGGCCGGCCCTACGCGATTGGCGGGCGGGTGGTGCGCGGGCAGCAGCTCGGCCGCACGCTCGGTTTTCCGACCGCCAACCTGCGCTTTCCGAAGACGCCCGCGCTGTCGGGCATCTACGCGACCTGGGTGCATGGTGTGGCGAAACAACCATGGGCTTCCGTGTCCAGTTTCGGCACCCGTCCCACCGTGGACGGCGTGGAGCCGCTGCTGGAAGCGCACCTGTTCGATTTCGCCGGCGACCTGTACGGGCGCCACATCGAAGTCGAATTCGTCGCCAAGCTGCGCGATGAACTGAAATTCCCCGATCTGCCCAGCCTGACCGAGCAGATGCACCGCGACGCCGAACAGGCGCGCGCCCTTCTTTCAAACGACAACCAACGAGCAACGGCGTGAGCCAGGACTACAAAGCCACCCTCCACCTGCCGGCGACGGATTTCCCGATGCGTGGCGATCTGCCCAAGCGTGAGCCGGACACCCTGGCGCGCTGGGAAGCCGACGGCCTGTACGCGCAGCTGCGCGCCAACGCCAAGGGCCGCCCGCTGTTCGTGCTGCACGACGGCCCGCCGTACGCCAACGGCGCGATCCACCTGGGCCACGCGGTCAACAAGATCCTCAAGGACATCATCGTCAAGTCGAAGTACCTGGCCGGCTTCGACGCGCCGTACATCCCGGGTTGGGACTGCCATGGCCTGCCGATCGAAATCGCCATCGAGAAGAAATACGGCAAGGTCGGCGTCAAGCTGGACGCGGTCGAGTTCCGGCAGAAGTGCCGCGAATACGCCGAATCGCAGATCGATCTGCAGCGCAAGGACTTCAAGCGGCTGGGCGTGATCGGCGACTGGGACAACCCGTACAAGACCCTGGATTTCCGCTTCGAGGCCAACGAGATCCGCGCGCTGGCCAAGATCGTCGCCAACGGCCACCTGACCCGCGGCGTGAAGCCGGTGCACTGGTGCTTCGATTGCGGCTCGGCGCTGGCCGAGGCGGAAATCGAATACCAGGAGAAGGACTCGCCTGCCATCGACGTCGCCTACACCGTGCGCGACCGCAAGGCGCTGGCGGCGGCGTTCGGCATCGAGGTTCCCGACGATGTGGAAGTGGCGGTGCCGATCTGGACCACCACGCCGTGGACGCTGCCGGCTTCGCTGGCGGTCTCGCTGGGGCCGGATCTGGAATACGCGCTGGTCGAGGGACCGGCCCACCACGGCAAGCGCCGCTGGCTGGTGCTGGCCGACGCGCTGGCCGCGCGCGCGCTGCAACGCTACGGCGTGAATGAAGCGGTGGTGCACGCACGTACCGCCGGTTCGTCGCTGGAGGGCGTGGTGCTGTCGCATCCGTTCTATGCCGAGCGCGAGATTCCGGTGCTGCTGGGCGATCATGTGTCGGCCGAGGACGGCACTGGCGCCGTGCACACCGCGCCCGGCCATGGCCAGGAAGACTTCGTGGTTGGCCAGCGCTATGGCCTGATCGACAAATACACCACTGGCCAGCTCAATCCGGTCGACGGTCGCGGCGTGTACCTGCCGTCCACGCCGCCGGCAGGCGAAACCGCGCTGGCCGGGCTGCATATCTGGAAGGCCAACGAGGCGCTGGTCGAGGTGCTGCGCGACAGCGGCGCCTTGCTGGCGTTCGCCAACCTGACCCACAGCTACCCGCATTGCTGGCGGCACAAGACGCCGATCGCGTTCCGCGCCACCCCGCAATGGTTCATCTCGATGGAGCAGGCGCACCTGCGCCGCGACGCGCTGGCCGCGATCAAGCAGGTCGGCTGGTTCCCGCAGTGGGGCGAAGCGCGCATCGCCGGCATGGTTGACGGCCGCCCGGACTGGACCATCTCGCGCCAGCGCACCTGGGGCGTGCCGATCGCGCTGTTCGTGCACCGCGAGACCGGCGAGCCGCATCCGCGCAGCGTCGAACTGATGCAGGCGGTGGCCGATCGGGTGGAGCAGGGCGGCGTCGACGTCTGGTACACCCTGGACATGGCCGAACTGCTGGGCGACGAGGCCGGCGACTACGAGAAGATCACCGACATCCTCGATGTCTGGTTCGACTCCGGCGTGACCCATGAAGGCGTGCTGCTGGAACGCGGCCTGGGCAAGCCGGCGGACCTGTACCTGGAAGGCTCGGACCAGCACCGCGGCTGGTTCCAGTCCTCGCTGCTCACCGGCGTGGCCATCGACAAGCATGCGCCGTACCGGCAGTGCCTGACCCACGGCTTCACCGTGGACGAGCACGGCCGCAAGATGTCCAAGTCGCTCGGCAACGGCATCGAGCCGCAGGACATCATGAAGAACCTGGGCGCGGACATCCTGCGCCTGTGGATCGCCTCGGCCGACTACAGCAACGAGATGTCGCTGTCGCAGGAAATCCTCAAGCGCAACGCCGACGCGTACCGCCGCCTGCGCAACACCGCGCGCTTCCTGCTGGGCAACCTGCACGGCTTCGATCCGGCGCGCGACCTGCGTCCGCTGGAGGACATGGTCGCGCTGGACCGCTGGATCGTGCACCGTGCCTGGGAAGTGCAGGAGAAGATCAAGGCCGCCTACGATCGCTACGACTTCGCCGAGATCGTGCAGGCGCTGCTGAATTTCTGCAGCGTGGATCTGGGCTCGCTGTACCTGGACGTCACCAAGGACCGCCTGTACACGATGCGCGAGGACTCGCGCGGCCGTCGTTCGGCGCAGAGCGCGATGTACCGCATCGCCGAGGCGTTCGTGCGCTGGATCGCGCCGGTGCTCAGCTTCACCGCCGACGAGATGTGGGGCTACCTGCCCGGCGAGCGCACCGGCAACGTGCTGTTCGCCACCTGGTACGACGGGCTGGCGCCGCTGCCGGCGGACGCCACCCTGACGGCGGCCGATTTCGATCAGTTGCTGGCCCTGCGCGAACAGGTCGCCAAGGTGCTTGAGCCGATGCGCGCCAACGGCCAGATCGGCGCGGCGCTGGAAGCGGAGATCGCGGTGTCGGTGAACGCCGCGCTGGCCGCCAAGTGGCAGCCGCTGGCCGAGGAACTGCGCTTCTTCCTCATCAGCGGCGACGTCAGCGTCGGCGCGGTGGAGGCGGACGAGGTGTTCGTGCTGGCCCAGCCGACCGACAAGGCCAAGTGCGTGCGCTGCTGGCACCACCGTGCCGACATCGGCGCCAACCCGGCCCACCCGGAACTGTGCGGCCGCTGCGCCAGCAACATCGACGGCCCCGGCGAAGACCGCCGCTGGTTCTGACCAACCCCCTTCCCCCGCCCAGCGGGGGAAGGGGGCGCGCAGCGCCGGATGGGGGCAGCGCGGTGGTTCCGAAGTCCCCACCCGGAACCCCGGAACCGCCCACCCAAGCCCACAAGTCAGCCCCCCTCCAGCCACCCCTTCCCAGAATGCCTCCCCGATAGGCCCGGCCCGGCGCCTTCGGCCCTCCTTCCAAACACCCGGCGGAAGGGCATCACGCGCCGTAACCGTGCCGCTTTACCCGGCATACTCACTTCTCCAGAACACATCCTCCAGAAATCGCGACCCGACCCATGAGCCAAACCGCCGTCAAACCCAACGCCCTGATCTGGCTGCTGCTCTCGGCTGTCATCATCGGCCTGGACCAGTGGACCAAGGCCTGGGTGCTGGCCTCGCTGCCCGAGTACACCGCCGTGCCGGTCATCGAAGGCTTCTGGAACTGGTTCCGCACTTACAACACCGGTGCGGCGTTCAGCTTCCTCAGCGGCGCCGGCGGCTGGCAGATCTGGTTCTTCACCGCGCTGGCGATCGGCATCTGCGGCCTGCTGACCTTCTGGCTGGGCCGCACCCCGCGCGGCGACTGGCGCCAGGCGCTGCCGTACTCGCTGGTCATCGGCGGCGCGTTGGGCAACGTGGTGGATCGCCTCATCCACGGCCACGTCATCGACTTCATCCAGTGGTACTGGCGCGACCACTACTGGCCGGCGTTCAACCTGGCCGATTCGGCGATCGTCGCTGGCGCCGTCGGCATCGCCCTGTTCGGCCTGTTCGACGGCAAGCGCAACAAGCCTGCCAAGGCTTGAGCCAGGGCCGGGTGAAGGGGATTCCGGGCCGGAAGCGCCGATTCACCGTTCCCGCCGCCGGCTCCGGTAAAATCGCCGGCATGGATGTCCTGCTCGCCAACCCCCGCGGCTTCTGCGCCGGCGTCGACCGCGCCATTGAAATCGTCAAGCGCGCCATCGAGACCCTCGGTGCCCCGATCTACGTGCGCCACGAAGTCGTGCACAACCGCTTCGTCGTCGATGACCTGCGCAACCGCGGCGCGGTGTTCGTGGAAGAGCTGGACGAAGTGCCGGACAACGCCACCGTCATCTTTAGCGCGCACGGCGTCTCACAGGCGGTCCGCGCCGAAGCCGACCGCCGCGGCCTGAAGGTGTTCGATGCGACCTGTCCGCTGGTGACCAAGGTTCACCTGGAAGTGGCCCGTCATTGCCGTGCCGGCCGCGACGTGGTGCTGATCGGCCACGCCGGCCACCCCGAGGTGGAAGGCACGATGGGCCAGTGGAGCCGCGAGGGCAGCACCGGTCGCATCTATCTGGTCGAAGACATAGACGATGTCGCGCAACTGGAAGTCGGCCAGCCAGGCAACCTGTTCTACACTACCCAGACCACGCTGTCGGTGGACGACACCATCGGCATCATCCAGGCCCTGCAGGCGCGCTTCCCGGCCATCCAGGGCCCCAAGAACGACGACATCTGTTACGCCACCCAGAATCGCCAGGATGCGGTGCGCGATCTGGCCAAGCAATGCGATCTGGTGCTGGTGGTCGGCTCGCCGAACAGCTCCAACTCCAACCGCCTGCGCGAGCTGGCCGAGCGCGATGGCGTGGAGTCCTACCTGATCGACGGCGCCCAGGAGATCAATCCGGCCTGGGTGCAGGGCAAGCAGCGCATCGGCGTGACCGCCGGCGCTTCCGCGCCGGACATCCTCATCGATGGCGTCATCCAGCGGCTGCGCGATCTGGGCGCCGCCAGCATCGGCGAACTCGACGGCGAACCGGAAAACATGGTCTTCGCCCTGCCGAAGGAATTGCGGCTGCAGCTGGTCAGCTGAGCGCGCCGCTCAGTTTTCCTGCGCGGTCGCTTCCGGTTCCTTCTGCCGCGCCCAGAATTCCACGACGATGGTCATTATTGTCCAGACCAGCAGGGTCGGCTGGATCTTGTCCGGGACCAGATCGGGCGCCCGCAGGAGAAAACCCATCACGTAAGGGAAAAGCAGCGCGTTGACGAGCCCGAAGATCGCGTAGCTCACCCGGTTCCGGCTCGATGAAATGAACAGGATCGTGATGACGTTCCCGGCCAGGCAGAACAGCATGACGCCGAATTGCCACGCGTCCAGCTTTTCCGTGCCGGTCAGCACCAGCCCGAGCACCGCACCGAAAAACATGTTCAATCCGTTGAGGTTGGCCTGATACTCGCCGGTCGACATGCGACCCAGGCCCAGCCTGCGCATCAGTGTGGGTTGCGTGCTCACGTATCGGTGTCCTTTTTCAGGTGGATGCCAGGCGCAGGATGACCGCGATTATGAAGTACGCGGCGAAGCCGATGGGCGGCGCCAGGAAGGCGAGGGTCAGGCCATTGGCGCTGCGGTAGCAGCGCAGCGCGGGATCGTCCCATCAGCCGATTGTTCCGCTTGCCCCCACCCCAACCCTCCCCCGCAGGCGGGGGAGGGGGCGTGCACATACTGCCGCAAGCTTTTACCCCTTCCCCCGCTTGCGGGGAAGGCTGGGATGGGTGAGGGGGCCGTACCGTGTTCCGCCGCGAGCTTTTTGCCCCTTCCCCCGCTTGTGGGGGAAGGCTGGGATGGGGGCGCTTTCAGCAAACGCTCCCATCGCTCGTAGTCGATGCATGTCCGCCAAGGCTCCCTTCGTCTGGAACCGGCATCAACAACGTCTGCCATCGGTAGAGCGTCCCGCACGGTTCCTGCCTTGGCCTGTCGCTTGTCTCGGAAGTCAGGTGAATGCGCTCATTGGCGACAAGATGAGTCATTCCGTTTCCATCGAATGGACAATTCGAGAAACAAGCGAATCCGGACTGCGAAGTTGATCTGAACGCGATATATCCCGAGCGGAATTTTGGATCGTGCCAGATGTAATTCCACAAGAAAGCATTGCTTCCAACGCCGCATACAAGACCGCACTGATCATTTGACAACGTTGTCCGCAATGCGCCAGATTCGCCCCCTTCAACCATCACGAATCATCAAGAGAAGGGAGGGGAACAACATGGCGCGGAATCGTATTTTCGTCGTAAGCCTGCTCGCTGCATCGCTCGCCGTTGTCGGCTGCGATTCAAAAACCGAAACGGCCACGGAACAGGCAAACGCACCTGCGGAAGCCAACGCCGACGCGCCTGCCACGGCACCCACCACAGCACCGGTTTTCTTCGATGATTTCAGCTATCCGGATTTCGCCGCGTTCCAGAAAAACGGCTGGAAGGTCCGCACCGAAACCGGCCACCCCGGCATCAAGGGCGCGACCTGGTCGGGCGATGGCCTGACGTTCCATGCGGACATTCCGGAGACCGAAGGCGGCGCGGTCCGGATGAGCTCGATCACCAACGGCACTCCCGAGAAAACCCGCCAGACCCAGTTCTGCCATTCCCGCAAGTACCGCGAAGGCACCTATGCCGCGCGCATCTTCTTCCGCGACGAACCGAGCTACGGTCCGGACGGCGATGAAGTCATCCAGACCTTCTATGCCATCAGCCCGCTGAAGGCGCCGATGGACAAGGACTACAGCGAAACCGACTTCGAGTACCTGCCCAACGGCGGCTGGGGCGAAAACACCAAGCCGGCGATGTGGACCACCACCTGGGAAACCTTCCAGCTCGAACCCTGGACCAAGGTGAACGAGTTCTCCCGCAAGGAAGGCAGCTACGCCGGCTGGCGCACGCTGGTCCTGACCGTCGCCGACAACAAGGTCACCTACTACGTCGACGGCCAACTGTTCTCCGAACACAGCAGCGCCGTGTACCCGGAAGACTTCATGTCGATCAACTTCAACCTGTGGTTCATGCCCAAGGGCGCGGACGGCTCGCTGGGCCCGGTCGACTCCCCGGAAATGCGCGAATACCAGGAAGACATCGACTGGGTGTTCTTCCAGGAAGGCGTCGCCCTGTCCACCGCCGACGTGGAAGCCCAGGTCGCCGGCCTGCGCGGCAAGAAAGTGGCGCACATCGACAACGTGAAGGAACAGAATCCGGTGCTGCCGTCGCCTTGCGGGCTTTGAGTCGCACTGCCTGAAGGTGTTTGTCGCGGGGATGCCCCAGGCATCCCCGTAGTCTTCGTGCGTCGTGAGTGCGTCGAACCGAATGTCGGCTGTTGTCCGCTCACACGGACGGGCCTGGCGACGTCGGCACGGCCAAGCTGGGCCCGTACCAGGACCAGCTTGGAACAGGCCATTTGATGTTGGAACCCTTTGGCATCAAGCACTTGTGAAGGGTCAATTGACCGGATTCAGGCTGCCCCCTAGAATTTGCGGTTCCGCCGGAATAGCTCAGTTGGTAGAGCGGCGCATTCGTAATGCGTAGGTCGTAGGTTCGATTCCTATTTCCGGCACCAGATCGATAAAAGCCCCGCTTCGGCGGGGCTTTTGTTTTTCCGGATGTGCGGCGTCTGTCCGCATGCATTTGCATTCGTTGTTGAGTCGCAATCCAGGCCGGAAAGCCCGTTGAATGGTTTTGCCGGCATGAGCAGACTTCCGGCCTGGAGCGTCGAAACTCCGATAGACAGCGGCAAGCCGCCACCGAAATCCGGCGGCTTTTTCAAGGAAGCAATGCAATGAGCCGCAAGTCCGATACAAGCATGGGTTACTGGATGAGTGAAGAGCACCAGCTCCGACTGGTGCAACTGAGGGATCAGCTTCGGCTGATGTCGGACCTCAGCAGTCCGCGCAATCCGCAGGACGAACACATGAGGCTGCCGATCAAGTTGCAGGCGATGGCCGATTGTTTTGCCGGCATGTCCGATGATCTGGGCCGGGTGCTCCGGCGAATGCAGTGGATGTCCCTGCGGGACAAGTGACGTCCGAAGGCCCGCCTGTGAAGGCGGGTCTTTTGTTTGCGTCGATGTCGAATGACCGCTTTCCCAGAGTCACGGACATCCGGGTTTGCGGGCTTTGTCCTTCCACCTCCAAACCGCCAATGTTAGTTGAGCTTGCGCCTGGTCCCGACAAGAATCGCTGACCAAGGAGTGTCGAAACTCCTCACACACAGCCTGGGTCCAGGGCGGGTTCGCCGGTGGACTTCCTCGCCTGCGGGCTTGGGCCGATGCGTTTCCGCGTCGGGAGTGGACCGAATACAAGACCCGCTTGCGGGAAACAGGTCCGCCGTTCTGTGTGTGCGGTTTTTCGACCTCCCGACATCCCGGCGCACATGCCGTGCGCCGGTCACGGCGGTCCACAGAACAGGAGGCGACATGTCCCATTCCCACAGTGCCTACATCATCAGCGAGGAAGCCCACGCGCAGCTCGTGCAGATGCGCGATACCTTCCGGCAGTTGTCCGGGTCCGATCAGTTCCGCGAGGCGGCGGCCTTGCTCAAGATTCCGGATGAAGTGTTGATGTCGCAGTTCGAGCGGATGGCCGACGAGGTGGACGGGGTTCTTGGCGAGTTGGTTTATTTGCCTGCGGATCGGCATTGAGCTGGGGCGGTTGATCGCGCAAATCCCCCGTCGCCTGCTTCGCAGGCGCCTGCCCCCTTTGTAAAAGGGGGCTATTTGCCGTCTGGGGTCTATTGTGGCTTGCGGGGTGCTTTCTACCTTTCCGCTGGCCCGCCATTTGCAGCGCGGCGCATCTGAAAAATGGCTTCCAAGGATTACGTCTCACGCCATCGACAGCAACGTGGACTCCTGTCGGCTTTCTTCATCTGCGCGTATGCCCTGTATCACCCTACGAGAGAAAGAATTCGACCTTGCCGCACTGGTGACAGGCGTAGAGGTCGAAGCTTTCGCGGTTGACCAGCAGTTCGCCGAGTTCGGCGAGCAGGAAGGGGGCCATGCGCGAGCCTTCGTGGAAGCGCCGGGTGCCGATGAGCCGCATGGGCGACTGGCAGCGCAGGCATTGCAGCGTCCGGGAGGACTCATGGACGGCTTCCTGGTTGCGGTTGAAGGCCGGGTCGGACGGCGTGCCATCGCGGCCGGTGCCGCATTGCCAGCAGATGTCGAATGCCCCTTCGTTGCTGGCGTTGCAGGCGGTGCAGATCCAATCTGCCATGGGAACTCCTGTCGGGACGGTTGTCGACAACAGGGTAGTCCGTCGCGACGACCATGACCAATGGCCTACGGACCCGTCCGGACCCAGCCCTTAGCATCGGGCGGTTACCGTTTCGTGGAATCCTTGATGAAGCCGCTTGCCCTTGCCGTCTCGTTGTCCCTGTTGATGCCTCTGGCCGGACTGGCGCCGTCCGCCGCGCGGGCGGACGAAGTGTCCGCGCCGAAGGATGTGCCGTTCAACGGGCAATTGCGCATCGAGGTGGACGCCACCGACCTCAACCGGCGCATCTTCCGGGTACGCGAGACCATTCCGGCACAGGCGGGGCGGCTGACCCTGCTGTATCCGCAGTGGCTGCCGGGCAAGCATTCGCCGGCCGGTCCCATCGAGAAGATGGCGGGCTTGGTGATCACCGCCAATGGCCAGCGGCTGCCGTGGGTGCGCGATCAGTTCAACGTGTATGCCTTCCACGTGGAGGTGCCGGCGGGCGTGAGCGAAGTGACCGCCGAGTTCCAGTTCCTGTCCTCGCAGGGCGGGTCGCAGGGGCGGGTGGTGATGACCCCGGACATGCTCAACCTGCAATGGGATTCCACCTCCCTGTATCCGGCGGGCTACTACAGCCGCAACGTGCAGGCGCAGGCCTGCGTGAAGCTGCCGCCGGGCTGGTCGTACGCCACCGCGCTGACCACCGACACTCGTAACGGCGACACGGTCTGCTTCAAGCCGATCCGCTTTGACGATCTGGTCGATTCGCCGATGTTCGCCGGCAAGCACTACAAGCGCATCGATCTGGATCCGGGCGCCAAGCAGCCGGTGCACCTGAACGTGTTCGCCGACGAGGCCAAGGATCTGGAAGCCAAGCCCGAGCACATCAAGGCGCACCAGGCGCTGGTCACCCAGGCCAGCAAGCTCTACGGCGCGCGCCATTTCGATCACTACGAATTCCTGCTCGCGCTGACCGACAAGCTGGGCGGCATCGGCCTGGAGCATCACCGCTCCAGCGAGAACAGCGGCGATCGCGGTTACTTCACCGATTGGGACAAGACCTGGCAGGGCCGGGATCTGCTGCCACACGAGTTCAACCATTCCTGGAACGGCAAGTACCGCCGTGGCGCGGATCTGGCCACGCCCAGCTTCAACGTGCCGATGGGCGACAGCCTGCTGTGGCTGTACGAAGGCCAGACCCAGTTCTGGGGCCACGTGCTGGCCGCGCGCTCGGGCCTGTGGAGCCAGGAGCAGGCGCGCGATTCGCTGGCGCTGGTGGCCGGCGTATACGACCGCGGCCGTCCCGGCCTGGCCTGGCGCAACATCCAGGACACCACCAACGATCCGACCATCGCCTCGCGCCGCTCGCTGCCGTTCCGCAATTACCAGATGAGCGAGGACTACTACTCCGGCGGACAGATGATCTGGCTGGAAGTGGACGGCAAGCTGCGCGAGCTGAGCGGCAACAAGCGGTCCATCGACGATTTCGCCAAGGCGTTCTTCGGCATGGACAACGGCGTGTGGGAGGTGAATCCGTACACCTTCGACGACATCGTCGCCACCCTCAATGGCATCGCACCGTTCGACTGGGCGACCTTCCTGCGTTCGCGCGTGGACGGACACGGACCGCTGATCGGCGGGCTGGAAGCGGCGGGCTGGAAGCTGGTCTACACCGACAAGCCCAGCGATGCGTTCAAGGCGATGGAAAGCGAGCGCAAGGATGCCAACCTGACCTATTCGCTGGGCCTGTCCGCCAACAGTACCGGCGTGCTCGGCGACGTACGCTGGGATGGTCCGGCGTTCAATGCCGGGCTGGCACCAGGCATGACCCTGCTGGGCGTCAACGGGCGCGAGTACAGCGCCGAAGCGCTGAAGGACGCGGTGACCGCGGCCAAGGGCGGCAAGACGCCGATCGAACTGGTGGTCAAGCGCTTCGACCGTATCGAGACCGTGCGCATCCCGTACTTCGACGGCCTGCAGTATCCGCACCTGGAGCGCATTGCCGACAAGCCGGATCGGTTGGCCGAGCTGTACAAGGCGCGTTGAGGCGCGAAGGCGCGGCGGCGGTGTCGCTGCCGCGCCGTTCAACTTCGCTCAGCGCAGTGGCAGGCAGATCGCCGTGCGCCATTCGCTGGGCGGCGCGCTGCGCGGATCGTTGAGGTATTCCTCCATCACCGGCGCGTCGGCGGCTTCCTCACCGCTGGCCGGCAGCCATTCGCTGAACAGCCAGCGATAGGGGCGATCCAGCTCCGCGTAGGGCCCCACATGCACCAGCACCGCGTAGCGGCCACCGGCGAGGGTCAGCGGGCGCAACGGTGCCTGCACGTCGGCGGTCGCCGCGATTTCCACGCAGGCGTCCGAGCGCAGCGCGTCGGCGGGCACGCTTTCGGGATCGTCGTAGTACAGGCCGAACGATCGCGCCTGCGGCGGCACGCCCTGGCCGGCCGCCCAGGCGGCGAGTTTCTCGAAGCTCTCGCCGATGTCCTGGTAGTTGCCGCGATGGGGCAGGGCGGCGACGGTGATAGCGGGGAAGGTCTGGATGCTGACGTCGTACATGGGGAAATCCTCGGGTTCTGACAGGTCGGGGCGCGGCGGAAGCGTCGCTTCCATGCCGCGCTGGCGGAATGCGCCCGGAGGAATCCCGTAAGCCTGCGCGAATGCCCGGTTGAAGGCGGCAGCGCTGCCGTAGCCGCAGCGGCCGGCGATGGCCGACAGCGAGCGGGTGCCGTGCCGCAGTTCCACCGCGGCGCGGTGCAGGCGCATGCGCCGCAGGGTGTCGGCCACGGTCTCGCCCATCGCGCCGCGATAGATGCGGTGGAAGTGATAGGGCGAGAAGTGGCCGATCTCCGCCAGGTGTTCGAGGGTCAGTGGCTGGTCGAGGTGGGCGACCAGGTGGGTGACCACTTTCTCGATGCGGGCGGCGTAGCTGCGGCGGGTGGCGGGGCGTTTCATTCGGTCCGGGGTTCCTCGGGGCGCGGGGACAGCCTGCCGGGATGGCGTTGACCCGGGTTGCGCATTGTGGCGGGTGGTGGAAGCAAATCCCCCTCAATCCCCCTTTTTCAAAGGGGGAGGCAAAAGCGACTTGCTTGAGGATTTCGAATGCTTTGGGGCCCGAAGAGCTGCTTTAGCCCCCTTTGAAAAAGGGGGCGGGCGGCCGCGCAGCGGGCGACGGGGGATTTGCGCGGGATGCCCCGGCGCCAACCCCGTCTCCATCCCTGCGATCCCGCTCCGGTATCCTGAGCGCCTTCAGTTTGGCAAGGCGAGACGATGGGCAAGGCCAGGACCGCGTATGTCTGCAACGAGTGCGGCGCGGAATTCAGCAAGTGGCAGGGGCAGTGCGGCGAGTGCAATGCCTGGAACACGCTGACCCAGATCGCGCTGGAAGCGGCCGCCGGTCCACCGGCGACCCGCCGCAGTGGCTGGGCGGGCAAGGCCGATGCGCCGAAGATCACCGCGCTCAAGGATGTCCGCCACAGCGAGGAAGCGCGGGTGAGCACCGGCATCGGCGAGTTCGATCGGGTGCTCGGCGGCGGACTGGTCGAAGGCGCGGTGGTGCTGGTCGGCGGCGATCCCGGCATCGGCAAGTCCACCCTGCTGTTGCAGGCGCTGGCGAAGATGTCGGCCAGCTTCCCGGCGCTGTACGTGACCGGCGAGGAATCGCTGGCGCAGGTGGCCGGGCGCGCGGTGCGCCTGGATCTGCCGCTGGACAATCTGCAGGCGTTGGCCGAGACCGGCATCGAGAACATCCTCCAGCATGCGTCCTCCGCGCGGCCGCGGCTGATCGTGGCTGACTCGGTGCAGACGCTGTGGACCGAGTCGCTGACCGCCGCGCCCGGGTCGGTCAGCCAGGTGCGCGAGAGCGCGGCGCGGCTGGTGCGCTACGCGAAGGAAACCGGCACCGCCGTGTTCCTGGTCGGCCACGTCACCAAGGAAGGCGGCATCGCCGGTCCGCGCGTGCTGGAACACATGGTCGACGCGGTGCTGTATTTCGAGGGCGAGAGCGGCAGCCGCTTCCGCCTGTTGCGTGCGTTCAAGAACCGCTTCGGCGCGGTCAACGAACTGGGCGTGTTCGCGATGGGCGAGAAGGGCCTGAAGGAAGTGTCCAATCCTTCGGCGATCTTCCTGTCCGGCGGCAGCGCGCAGCAGCCCGGCAGTTGCGTGCTGGTGACCCGCGAAGGCACCCGCCCGCTGATGGTGGAAGTGCAGGCGCTGGTGGATGCCTCGCCGCTGTCGAATCCGCGTCGCGTCGCGGTCGGCCTGGAGCAGAACCGGCTGGCGATGCTGCTGGCGGTGCTGCATCGCCACGGCGGCATCGTGGTCGGCGATCAGGACGTGTTCGTCAATGTGGTCGGTGGCATCCGCGTGCAGGAAACCGCGGCGGATCTGCCGGTGCTGCTGGCGGTGCTGTCGTCGCTGCGGGATCGGCCGCTGGCGGAGAAGACGGTGGCGTTCGGCGAGGTCGGGCTGTCCGGCGAGATCCGTCCGGTGCCCAACGGCGAGGAACGCCTGCGCGAGGCGGCCACCCACGGTTTCAAGCGCGCCATCGTGCCCAAGGGCAACGCGCCCAAGTCGGGCACGTTCAAGGGGCTGGAGGTGATCGCGGTGGAACGGCTGTCGCAGGCGCTGGAGGCGGCGGCGGAGTAACCGGCGCCGCGCGCAAGGCGGGTTGCGCGAGCGCGGTGACCAGGCGCTGCATGCCGTCCTCATCGTGCAGCGCGATCGCCACGTCGGGCGCGATGCCTTCGATTTCGTTGGTGCCGTCGGCGAGGAAGCGCGCGCAGTTGGGCATGACCACATCGAAGGGCGCGACGCTCAGCGCCGTGCGCCCACCGCCGTCGACGTAACCGCATCCCGCGCCGAGCGTGCGTTCGCCGAGGATGGTGGCCGCCTGGTTCTGCTGCAGCCAGGCGACCAGATCCTCCGACGCCGAGGCGGTGCCGTGATCGGCAAGGATGAAGATACGGCCGGGCCAGGCGCCGCGCCCGGAGATGCGTTCGCGTTCTCCGTCCGGTGCCAGCACCGGGCATTCGGTTTCGCCGTACCAGACGCGGCCGCGATCACAGGTTGGCGCGCTCAAGCGCGGCGGGGCGCGTTGCAGTTCGCCGGGGGCGAGCAGGGCGATGACCTCGGAGACCCATTCACTGCCACCGCCGTTGCCGGTCACGTCGACCAGCAGCCGGCGGGCGCCGCCCCCATGCAGGGCGGCCAGCGTGCGGGCCAGTTCCAATTGCAGGTACGCGCGCACCTTCAGTTGCAGGGCGCGTTGGCCGATGCCCGCCCGGAATACCTGCCGGCACGCGGCCAGATAACGCTGCTCGCCGAACTGGGCGATGCGCAGCACGCCGATGTCGCCGAAACGGCCTGCGGGGAAGTGCTTGCCCGGCAGCGCGCGCCAATCCGGCAGCTTGGCGAACGGCAGGATGAAGGCGTGTTCGTCTTCTTCGTAGCCGGCGGCTTCGCAGTCGGCACCGGCCGCGGGATCGGCGCGTTCGATCGCGCGGTCGGTTGTGGAGGCCAACGGCTGTGTCGCCGGGCGCTGCGCCGGTTCCAGCCGAAGGTGCGGGTCACCGAAACGCTTGACGAAGCCGCGCAGCGCCAGAAAGGCACGCACGCGCGAATGCGCGCGGTTCAATGCGGCGGTGGTGTCGCGATCCAGCGCGGCCAGATCCAGTTGCCGGTGCGTGGCGATCCAGTCCAGGTTCGCATAGCCCTGCGCCATGTCGTGCTTGAGCCGCCGGTAGTCGGCCAGCCAGGGACGCGCATCGTAAGTGGTGACATCCCAGGCCGCCGCCGCGAACACCAGCGCGAAGAGGGCCAGGCACAACCGCTTCAACCAACGCCGGCGGAGGGGAGGGCGGGCAACAGTATTCGATGCGGCCATGCGCGTTCATTCCTTGACGGCGGAAGACGCGACCATAGCGAGGGCGGATGCGGGAAAGCGGGCGGATCCGATGGAAGCCGGTGCCGGGCGACGAACCCGGTCGCGGAAGGGATGAAACTGGCGGCGGTGCCGCCTTTCCGGCCTCAAGCGCGGTGCAGCACCTGTTCCAGCACGTATTTGCTGCCGAAGAACGCCAGCAGCAGCAGGGCCATCGCGAACAGGGTCCAGCCGGCGGCCTTGCTGCCGCGCCAGCCGTAGCGCCAGCGGCCGACCAGCAGCGCGCCGAAGGCCAGCCACGACAGCACGCTCAGCACGGTCTTGTGGACCAGGTGCTGGGCCAGCAGGTTCTCCACGAACAGCACGCCGGTCAGCAGGGTGGCGGTGAGCAGGGCGAAACCGACCGCGATCGTCCGGAACAGCAGATCCTCCAGTTCGGTCAGCGGCGGCAGGGCGCGCAGCCAGGCATGGAACTGGCGTCGCCGCAGCGCGCGTTCCTGCACCAGCAGCATGATCGCCAGCAGCGCCGCGACCGCCAGCGTGGCATAGGCCAGCAAGGCCAGCCAGGCATGCAGTTGCAGGCGCCAGTCCAGGCCGGGAGAAGGCGCGTGCCCGAACTCGTGGTAGGCCAGCAGCAGCGCCGCCGCCAGCGGGAAGGCGACCACGCCCAGCGTGGCCATCCGCCCGCGCGCGCCGGCCAGCGCGGTCAGCGCGGCCATGCCCAGGCTGACCAGCGACAGCGCCGAGTAGAAATGCATGTCCGGCCCGCCGGCCGTGCGCCAGGCCACCAGCAGGTGGTAGCCGCCATGCAGGACCACCGCGATCAGCGCCGGCCACAGCCAGCCCCGCCGCACGTCCAGCGCCGATTGCGCGGCCGCGCGGACCAGCAGGGCGGTGGCGGTCAGGTAGCCGAGGATGGCGATGAGAACGATTGTCATCGGCGAAGTGTCGCATAGGGCCGGAACCGGGAACAGCGCGAGGCCGCGGGAAAGCCGCGCGCCGGGACCTTCCGCCCCGCCGGGCTATAATCCGCCTCCGTTTTTCCCAGGTTCCCGCTTCCCATGTTCGAGTCCCTCACCCAGCGTCTTTCCGGCACCATCGAGCGGCTGCGTGGCCGTGGCCGCCTGAGCGAGGAGAACATCCGCGAGGCCACCCGCGAGGTCCGCATCGCCCTGCTGGAAGCCGACGTGGCGTTGCCGGTGGTGCAGGCGCTGATCGAGCGCATCAAGGTGCGCGCGGTCGGCCAGGAAGTGCTCAAGTCGCTGACCCCGGGCCAGGCGCTGATCAAGATCGTCCGCGACGAGTTGACCACGGTGATGGGCGCCCAGGCCGCCGATCTGAACCTCAACGTGCCGGCGCCGGCGGTCATCCTGATGGCCGGCCTGCAGGGCGCGGGCAAGACCACCACCGTGGGCAAGCTCGCCAAGCACCTGAAGGAACGCCGCAAGAAGAAGGTGATGGTGGTCAGCGCCGACGTGTACCGTCCGGCCGCGATCGAGCAGCTCAAGACCCTGGCCGAGCAGGTGGACGTGCTGTTCTTCCCGTCCGAGGCCTCGCAGAAGCCGGAAGCCATCGTGCGTGCCGCCATCGACGATGCGCGCAAGTCGTTCGTCGACGTGCTGCTGGTCGACACCGCCGGCCGCCTGGCGATCGACGAAGCGATGATGACCGAGATCAAGGCGCTGCACGCGGCGGTCAAGCCGGTGGAAACGCTGTTCGTGGTCGACGCGATGACCGGCCAGGACGCCGCCAACACCGCCAAGGCCTTCAGCGAGGCGCTGCCGCTGACCGGCGTGGTGCTGACCAAGACCGACGGTGACGCGCGTGGTGGCGCCGCGCTGTCGGTGCGCTACATCACCGGCAAGCCGATCAAGTTCATCGGCGTGGGCGAGAAGCCCGACGGCCTGGACGTGTTCCACCCCGAGCGCGTGGCCAACCGCATCCTCGACATGGGCGACGTGCTGTCGCTGGTCGAGCAGGTCGAGCAGAACGTCGATCGCGAGAAGGCCGAGAAGCTCGCCGCCAAGGTCGCCAAGGGCAAGAAGTTCGACCTCAACGACATGCGTGATCAGCTGGAGCAGATGCAGAACATGGGCGGCATCAGTGGCCTGCTCGACAAGCTGCCGGGCATGGGCCAGATCCCCGACCACGTGAAGCAGCAGGTCAGCCAGGGCAAGGAAGTGCCGCGGATGATCGCCATCATCGGTTCGATGACCAAGAAGGAGCGCCGCAACCCGGCGCTGCTCAACGGCTCGCGCCGCGCCCGCATCGCGCGCGGTTCCGGCACCACGCCGGCCGACGTCAACAAGCTGATGAAGCAGTACCAGCAGATGGAAAAGATGATGAGCAAGATGGCCGGTGGCGGCATGAAGGGCCTGATGCGCGGCATGAAGGGCATGATGGGCGCGCGCGGCGGCCTGCCGTTCCGCTAGTCCTGGTGGCTCATCCTGTGGGAGCGACGTCAGTCGCGAAATCCCGGATGTTCCAACGCCGTCGAATCGCGACTGACGTCGCTCCCACAATGGTGTTCGACAACAACGGCTGAGACGGAACCATGTCCATCGCCCTGCTCAACGGACAGCCCGCCGACGCCGACGCCAACGCGCTGCGCGCGCTGGCGGTGGTCAATTACGGCCATTTCACCGCGATGCAGGTGCGCGATCGGGCGGTGCAGGGACTGGATTTCCACGTCGCGCGATTGCAGCGCGCCACCCGTGAACTGTTCGGCACCGAGTTGCCGCGCGGGCGCATCGTCGCCGAACTGGTTGCCGCACTGCGGGCCGGCCCGGCCGACGCCTCGTTGCGCTTCACCGTGTTCGCGCGCGGATTCGACTACCGCCAGCCGCTGCGGCCAGTGGATCCGGACGTGCTGATCACGCTCGGGCCGGCCGCTCCGGCCGACAAGCCGCCGTTGCGGGTGAAGTCGTATCCATTCGAGCGGTCGCAGCCGCACCTGAAGCATGTCGGCACTTTCCCGCTGTTCCACTACCGGCGGCAGGCGCTGCTGGACGGATTCGACGACGCGCTGTTCGTCACCCCGGATGGGCACGTCAGCGAGGGCTCGATCTGGAACATCGGGTTCTGGGACGGCCAGGCCGTGATCTGGCCGCTGGCCCCCGCCTTGCGAGGAACCTGCGAGCAACTGTTGCAGGCCGGCCTGGCCGGGCAGGGGATTGCCCAGGAAACCCGCCTGGTGGCGCTGGCCGAGGCCGGCGGCTTCCGCGCCGCTTTCGCCGCCAATGCCAGCGGCATCCAGCCCCTCCTGGGCATCGACGGGGTCGAATACGCCCCGGACATGGGCTTGATGGACCGGCTCGGCGCGGCGCTGGGCAGCATGCCCTGGGAAAACCCGGCCTGAGAGGCGGTTTCCTTCCGCCGTTCAATGGCTTAGAATAGTCGGCTTACCTCGCCATCCTGGCGACTGGGCAACACTGGAAATAGAGCAATGGTCAAGATCCGCCTTACCCGTGGCGGCGCCAAGAAGCGCCCCTTCTACCACATCATCGTCACCGACTCGCGCAGCGCCCGTGACGGCCGCAACATCGAGCGCGTGGGTTACTACAACCCGGTCGCCGCCGGCAACGAGAAGCGCATCGAGCTGGACGTCGCCCGTGTGGACCACTGGGTGGGCCACGGCGCGCAGCTGACCGAAAAGGTCCGCAACCTGTACAAGGAAGCCACCAAGGCTTCGGCCTGATCCCTCGGGCCGCGCCCCGGCGCGGCCATGCTGACGCATGGATAACGAGCGCCCGCCGCGTCCCGGCAAGACCATCCTGCTGGGCCGCTTCGCGGGCGCTTTTGGCGTTCGCGGACAGGTCAAGCTGGAATCCTGGACCGAACCGCGCGATGCCATTTTCCGCTACCAGCCCTGGATTCTCCGCGAGGGCTCCGGCGCCGAGCGCGAGCTGTCGGGCGTGCGTGGCAAGGCTTCCGGCAAGCACCTGATCGCGAACGTACCGGACATCGCCGATCGCGATGCCGCCGACGCCCTCCGGGGCATCGAAATCCTGGTCCCGCGCGACGCACTGCCGCCACCGCAACCCGGCGAGTTCTATTGGGTGGACCTGGAAGGCCTGCGCGTGATGACGATCGACGGCGTGGACTTCGGCACCGTTTCGCACCTGTTCTCCACCGGCGCCAACGACGTGCTGGTGGTGCGGGGCGAGCGGGAGCGGCTGATTCCCTTCATCGAACCCGACGTCGTCCAATCCGTCGACTTCGATGCCCAGCGCATCACGGTCGACTGGGATCCCGAGTTCTGATCGCTGGAGCCGGCATCGGGGCTGGGCAATACTCCGTTCCCGATTCACGTGTTTCCCCTCCAGGCTTTCCATGCGCATCGACGTCCTGACCCTGTTTCCCGAGTTCATCGCCCAGGCCGCGGCGGTGGGCGTGGTCGGGCGCGCGCAGGAACGCGGATTGCTGACCTTGCAGGGCTGGAATCCGCGCGACTACGCCGAGGGCGGCTACCGGCGGGTGGACGACCGTCCGTTCGGCGGCGGCCCAGGCATGGTGATGATGATCGAGCCCCTGCGTGCCTGCCTGGCTGCGGCGCGCGCGGCGGATCCGGCGCCAGCGCCGGTGATTTACCTGAGCCCGCAGGGCCGGCCGCTCACCCAGCGCAAGGTCCGCGAACTGGCGACGAGGCCGCGCCTGATCCTGCTGTGCGGCCGCTATGAAGGCGTGGACGAGCGCCTGCTGGACGCCGAGGTGGACGAGGAAATCTCCATCGGCGACTACGTGCTGTCCGGTGGCGAGCTGGCCGCGGCCGTGGTGGTGGACGCCGTGGCCCGGTTGCAGGACGGAGCGCTTGGCGATGCTGAATCGGCCGTTCAGGACAGTTTCGAGAACGACGGCCTGCTGGACTGCCCGCACTACACCCATCCGGCCCAGCACCCCGAACTGGGCGACGTGCCGGACGTGCTGCGTTCCGGCAACCACGCCGCCATCGCCCGCTGGCGCCGCCAGCAATCGCTGGGCCGGACCTGGCTGCGGCGGCCGGACCTGCTGGACGAGTCCGGCCTGTCCAAGGCCGACCGGGCCCTGCTGGCGGCGTTCCGGGCCGCCCGGGGCGGGCAGGACGAAAGCTAGCCAGGACCAAGAAAAATCAGTAAGATGGCGGGCTTCCAGCGCCTGACCGGCCCGGAACCCCATAACAATATCGTGCAGCGCAATCCGGCGACTGCATCAGTCATTGCTGTCGAACGACACACCCACGCATACAGAACGGTGCCACCATGAGCAGTCTCAACAAGTCCATCATCGCGGAATTCGAAGCCGCCCAGATCCAGCGTGAGCTGCCCGCCTTCGGTCCCGGCGACACCGTCGTCGTGAACGTGAAGGTGAAGGAAGGCAACCGCGAGCGCGTGCAGGCGTACGAAGGCGTGGTCATCGCCAAGAAGAACGCCGGCCTGAACTCCGCTTTCACCGTGCGCAAGATTTCGCACGGCTACGGCGTCGAGCGCGTGTTCCAGACCCACAGCGCCTCCATCGACTCGGTCGAAGTGAAGCGTCGCGGCAAGGTCCGTTCGGGCAAGCTGTACTACCTGCGCGATCTGGAAGGCAAGGCCGCCCGCATCAAGGAAGACCTGGCCGCCAATGCCGCCGCCAAGAAGGCGCGCCTGGCCGCCGCTGCCGAGTAATCCACTCGCAAGCGCCATCGCTGAACGGCCACCTTCGGGTGGCCGTTTGCGTTTCTGGCGTCCACATCGGCATCGATGCAGACTGTCTTCCATTCGTGGCACGGCGGAGCGTGACGATGATGGGTTTTCACGGTGGGCGATGGAGTGCGGTTGTACTGTCGTGCGCATTGGCCGGCTGCGCCGGCGGCGATGCGATGAGCCTGGATACGCAGTCGGATCTGCCGTTCCCCTGGTACGCCGACGAGCTGCGCGCCGCCGCCCAGCAGCCAATGCCGGACAAGGCCACGCCGGAGCAGCGGCAGGCTGTGCGCGACTATCATGCTTCCAAGGCCTGCCAGCAGGCCGACCAGCACAGCGTCACCGTTCCCTTGAGCCATCCATTGCCGCGCAAGCCCTGAACCGATGAGTTCCGATTCACCCGCCGCCGCGCCCGGCGTCCGCCTCGACATCTGGTTGTGGGCCGCGCGCTTCTACAAGACCCGAAGCCTGGCCAAGCAGGCGGTGGAAACCGGAAAGGTGGACGTCGCGGGGCAACGCGCCAAGCCATCGCGCATCGTGCGCGTGGGCGATGAACTCAAGGTCGTGCGTGGCGAGGACACCTACGGCATCCGCGTCGAGGGATTGAGCGAGCAGCGTGGCTCCGCGCCCGTGGCACAGGCGCTGTATCGAGAAAGCGATGAATCGCGGCAGCGCCGCGAGGCCGCCGCCGCCACGCGACGCGCCGAACGCACGGGTTATCAGGCTCCGCTATCCAAGCCAGACAAGCGCGCCCGTCGCCTGATCCGTGCCCTGGGCGATATCGACGCGATGTAAGCGCGTAGAGCGGAGCTTGCTCCGCTTGGCCTTCGAGGAAAAAAGCAGCCGAGCGAGCTCGGCTCTACGCGGATGTAGAGCGGAGCTTGCTCCGCTGGGGCTTCGAGGAAAAAAGCAGCCGAGCGAGCTCGGCTCCAACGGTCAGCGGCCGCCGCCGAGGAATCCGCTGCCGACCTTCAGCAGGTCGCCCAGGCCCAACTGGCCGTCGCCGTCCTGATCCAGCACGGCGCCGAGCAGACCGCCGCCCAGTCCACCCTGCTGGCGGATCTGTTGCTGCTCCTGGCCGAGCACCTGGCTGAGCGCGCCGGGCGAGCCCTGGCCGCCCTGGCTCATGCGCTGGGCGAGGAAGGCCAGCACGATCGGGGCGAGGATCTTGAGGAGCTGGCCGGCGCGGTTGCTGTCCAGGCCCGTGGCCTGGCCCAGGCCGGCTTCGGCGCGCGGCTGGTTGCCGCCGAAGATGTGGCCGAGAATGCCGGCGCCGTTGGCTTCCGGGGTGGAGGCTCCGCCCAGGACCGAACCCAGCACGCTGCCGATATCCAGGCCGCTGTGGTTGCGCTGGAGCGCGCCGAACAGCGCCTCGGCGCCCTGCGGCTGCTCCGCGTTGCGGCCCAGCGCGCCCATCAGCAGCGGCAGCGCCGCGCCGACCGCGCCGGACGCCTCGGCCTGGCCGATGCCCAGTTGCTGGGAGACCTGCTGCAACGGCGCGCCTTGGAGCTGGGCGAAGAGTTCTTGCGCGAGAGACTGGTTGCTCATGACGGCCGTCCTCCTGGACGCGGGTTGGAACCGCCGATGCTAGCGCCAAACCGTGACGTTGATGGTTAACCCGGGGAGAAGGCACGTTGCGCCAGCAGCTGGCGCCTGCTGATGGAAGCGCCCCGTCCGTCCGGCACGTCCGGACGGACGGGGCGCCAAGGCGGCGTCTTCTAGGCCGCCTTGCGGGCGTTGCGCAGGTCGAAGCGATCCAGTTCCATCACCTTGGCCCAGGCGGCGACGAAATCGCGCACGAACTTCTCCTTCGCGTCCGCGCTGGCATACACCTCGGCCAGCGCGCGCAGCTGGGAATGCGAACCGAAGATGAGATCCACGCGGGTGCCGGTCCACTTGCGCTCGCCGGTCTTGCGATCGAGTGCCTCGAACACCGCCTCGTTGTCGGAGGTGGCCTTCCACTCGGTACGCATGTCGAGCAGGTTGACGAAGAAATCGTTGCCCAGCACGCCCGGGCGGTCGGTGAACACGCCGTGCTTCGTCTGCCCGACGTTGCCACCGAGCACGCGCAGGCCGCCGACCAGCACAGTCATCTCCGGCGCGGTCAGGGTCAGCAGCTGCGCCTTGTCGATCAGCAGGCTTTCGGCCGGCACGCTGTACTTGCCCTTGAGGTAGTTGCGGAAGCCATCGGCAGCCGGTTCCAACACCGCGAACGAGGCCACGTCGGTCTGTTCCTGCGAGGCATCGGTGCGCCCCGGCGAGAACGGCACCGCGACGGGATGACCGGCCTTCTTCGCGGCGTCCTCGACCGCCGCCGCGCCGCCCAGCACGATCAGATCCGCGAGCGAGACCTTCTTGCCGCCGGATTGCGCGCCGTTGAAGCCCGCCTGGATGCCTTCCAGCACCTTGATCACCTTCGCCAGTTGCGCGGGCTCGTTGACCTCCCAGTCCTTCTGGGGCGCCAGCCGGATGCGTGCGCCGTTGGCGCCGCCGCGCTTGTCGGAACCGCGAAAAGTGGAGGCCGAGGCCCATGCGGTCGACACCAGCTCGCCCGTCGACAGGCCGGATTCAAGGATCTTCTTCTTCAGCGCGGCGATGTCCGCTTCATCGATCAGCGGGTGATCCACGGCGGGCACGGGGTCCTGCCAGATCAGTTCCTCGCTCGGCACTTCCGGGCCGAGATAGCGCGCGCGCGGCCCCATGTCGCGATGGGTCAGCTTGAACCAGGCGCGGGCGAACGCATCGGCGAACTGATCCGGATGCTCCATGAAGCGCCGCGAGATCTTCTCGTACGCCGGATCGAAGCGCAGCGACAGATCGGTGGTCAGCATGTTCGGTGCGCGCCGCTTGGTGCCGTCATGGGCATCTGGCACGGTGTCGGCGCCGGCGTTGTTCTTCGGTTTCCACTGGTGCGCGCCAGCCGGGCTCTTGGTCAGTTCCCATTCGAAACCGAACAGGTGCTTGAAGAAATCCTGGCTCCATTGCGTCGGCTTCGTCGTCCAGGTGACTTCAAGCCCGCTGGTGATCGCATCACCGGCGATGCCGGTGCCGTGGGTGCTGCGCCAGCCCAGGCCCTGGGCGACGATGTCGTCGGCTTCCGGATCCGCGCCGACATGCGAAGCTTCGCCCGCGCCGTGGGTCTTGCCGAAGGTGTGGCCGCCGGCGATCAGGGCGACGGTTTCCTCGTCGTCCATCGCCATGCGTGCGAAGGTTTCGCGGATGTCGCGCGCGGCGGCGACCGGATCCGGATTGCCGTTGGGGCCTTCCGGATTCACGTAGATCAGGCCCATCTGCACGGCGGCCAGCGGGTTCTCCAGGTCGCGCTCGCCGGAGTAGCGCTTGTCGCCACCCAGCCACGCGGTTTCCGAACCCCAGTACACGTCCAGATCCGGTTCCCACACGTCCTCGCGGCCACCGGCGAAACCGAAGGTCTTGAAGCCCATCGTCTCCAGCGCGACGTTGCCGGTGAGGATCATCAGATCCGCCCAGGAAATCCGGTTGCCGTACTTCTGCTTGATCGGCCACAGCAGCCGGCGCGCCTTGTCCAGGCTGACGTTGTCCGGCCAGCTGTTGAGCGGCGCATAGCGCTGCTGCCCGCGTCCGCCGCCGCCGCGTCCGTCGCCGATGCGGTAGGTGCCGGCGCTGTGCCAGGCCATGCGGATGAACAAGGGACCATAGTGGCCGAAATCCGCCGGCCACCACGGCTGCGAGTCGGTCATCAGATCGGCCAGATCCTTTTTCAGCGCTTCGTAATCCAGGCTTTTGAACGCCTCGGCGTAGTTGAAGTCCTTGTCCATCGGATCGGACTTGGACGAATGCTGGTGCAGCAGATCCACGCGCAGTTGCTTCGGCCACCAGTCGCGATTGGTGGTGCCGCCGCCGACAGGATGATTGAAGGGACATTTGGCGGTTTCGAGATTCATGGTCGTGCTCCTGGGCTGTGGTCCTGGGAAAGGCGGAATGGGAAAGCCGCGCGCGGTTCCTGAGAGAAACCGGATGGCCTGGGGAGGGAACAAGGGCGGCACCGCACCGCATGTGCGGACGCCGGAGGCGGATGCGTGTTGCAGTGGCGCTATCGTCGTCGCGGTGTCTGCTGACGTGACGGACGCGGAAGGGTCGGGAACGCGTTCATGGCTGACGATCTCGTTGGCGATGAAAGGGACACGGCCAGACTAGGCAGGCTTTGCGATTAAGCAAAATCGTTTTTGGCGAACAATCCGATAGCACCGCTCAATGGTGCGGTGCGCAAGGCAGCGACCCGGACCGCGTCACGATACCCGGGGAGCGTTACGCGCATGTTGTCGAGCGGAGGATGCCCGTTGCGACGCGAAGTGTCGCGGCAGGTCGTCGGATCAGAGCAGATGCTTGAGCCGATACAGTGCTTCCAGGGCCTGCTTGGGAGTCAGTTCATCGGGTTCCAGCGCCGCCAGCGCTTCCATCGCGGCGGAGGGAACGGGCGCGAACAGGCCGATCTGCTGCGGGGCGTCGAGCGCCTGCGGGGCCATCGCCGAGGCATGGCTTTCCCGGCCGCGCGCTTCCAGTTCGGCCAACCGCCGGCGCGCCTGGGCGACGGTGGATCGCGGCAGGCCGGCGAGCGCGGCGACCTGCAGGCCGAAGCTGCGATCGGCCGGACCGTCCTTCACCGCATGCATGAACACCAGGGTATCGCCGCGTTCGCGGTCGTGGTGTTCGACCGCATCCAGGTGGACGTTGGCGATGCCGCTCTCGCCGCCTTCGGCGGAACCGTCCGCCAGCGCGGTGAGTTCGAAATAGTGGGTGGCGAAGAGGGTGTAGCAGCGGTTCTGGCTGGCCAGGTGGCGGGCGACCGCGTCGGCCAGGGCAAGGCCATCGTAGGTGGAGGTGCCGCGGCCGATTTCGTCCATCAACACCAGCGATTGCGCGGTGGCGTGGTGGAGGATGTAGCTGGTCTCGGCCATCTCGACCATGAAGGTCGACTGCCCGCGCGCCAGATCATCGCCGGCGCCGATGCGGGTGAGGATGCGATCGATCGGACCGATGTCCGCGCGCGTTGCCGGCACGAAGCTGCCGATATGGGCGAGCAGCACGATCAGCGCGTTCTGGCGCATGTAGGTCGATTTGCCGCCCATGTTGGGGCCGGTGATGATCAGCATCCGGCGCGCTTCGTCCAGGTGCAGATCGTTGGGCTCGAACGGTTCGGCGCGCACCGCTTCCACCACCGGGTGGCGCCCGCGTTCGATGCGCAGGCCGGGGGCGGCGGTGAGGGTGGGGCGGGACCAGTCCAGCGCCTGCGCGCGTTCGGCGAAGCCGGCCAGCACGTCCAGTTCGCTCAGCGCCGCGGCGCAGCGCCTGAGCGGTTCCAGGTTCTGGTTGAGCGAGTCGAGCAGGCCCTCGTACAGGCCCTTCTCGCGCGCCAGCGAACGTTCGCGGGCCGACAGCACCTTGTCCTCGAAGTTTTTCAGCTCCTCGGTGATGTAGCGTTCGGCGTTGGTCAGGGTCTGCCGGCGGGTGTAGTGGACCGGCGCGCGGTCGGCCTGTCCCTTGCTGATCTCGATGTAGTAACCGTGCACGCGGTTGTAGCCGACCTTGAGGGTGGCGATGCCGCTGCGCTCCCGTTCGCGGGCCTCCAGATCGACCAGGAACTGATCGGCGTGGGTGCTCAGCCGGCGCAGTTCATCCAGATCGGCGTCGAAGCCGTCGGCGATGACGCCACCGTCGACCAGCTTGAGCGCCGGATGCGGTGCGATCGCGCGGGCCAGCAGCGCGGCGACGTCGGCATGCTCGCCCAGTTCGGCCGCGAGTTCGGCCAGGCGTGGCGAACCCGCGAGCGTGGTGGACGAGACCGTCGCGCCGGCCAGCGCCTGGCGGATGTCCGGCAACAGCGCCAGCGCGTCGCGCAGGGTGGACAGATCGCGCGGACGCGCCGAGCGCAGGGCCACGCGGGTCAGGATGCGCTCCATGTCGCCGAGGGCGCGGAAGCGTTCGCGCAGGCCGGTGTCCAGCCCGCTTTCGATCAGGCTTTCGACCGCCTGGTGGCGCTCGCCCAGCGTGTGGTGATCGCGCAGCGGGCGATGCAGCCAGCGGCGCAACAAGCGGCCACCCATCGGAGTGATGGTGCTGTCGAGCACGCCGAGCAGGGTGTTGGCGGTGTCGCCGTCGATACGGGTGTCCAACTCCAGGTGCCGGCGGGTGGCGGCGTTCATGGCGATCGCGTCGCTCGCCGATTCGGTACTGATCGCGCCCAGATGGGTCAGCCGCTGCTTCTGGGTTTCCTCGACATAGCCGAGCAGGGCCGCGGCCGCGCCGGTCGCCAGCGGCATGCGCTCGATGCCGAAGCCGTTGAGATCGCGCACCTGGAAGAACTGCAGCAGTTGCCGCCGCCCGTTCTCCGGATCGAACAGCCAGGGCGCGCGCCGGCGCAGACCGTGCCGGCCGCGCAGGAACTCCGGCCAGCCGTCCTCGTCGGCCAGCAGGATTTCCGCCGGTTCCAGCCGCGAAAGCTCGGCTTCCAGTCCGTCCTCGCCGTCGACCTCGTTGACCACGAAGCGGCCGCCGGCCAGATCCGCCCAGGCCAGGCCGTAACCCGTGCGACCACGGGCGATCGCCATCAGCAGGGTGTCGCGGCGCTCGTTGAGCAGGGCCTCGTCGGTGACCGTGCCCGGCGTGACCACCCGCACGACCTTGCGTTCGACCAGTCCCTTGGCCAGGGCGGGGTCTCCGATCTGTTCGCAGATCGCCACCGATTCACCCAGCGCGACCAGCCGGGCCAGGTAGCTCTCGTAGGCGTGGTGCGGCACGCCGGCCATCGGGATGGGCGCGCCGGCGGAGTTGCCGCGCTGGGTCAGGGTGATGTCCAGCAGCCGCGCGGCCTTGCGGGCGTCGTCGTAGAACAGTTCGTAGAAATCCCCCATCCGGAAGAACAGCAGCAGATCCGGATACTCCGCCTTGGCGGCGAAGAATTGCTTCATCAGGGGCGTGTGTTCCTGCGACTTGTCCTGCTTCATGTGACCTTCTGGAAAACATCCGGCGCGCCGGGCGCCCGTCCGACATCGGCGGAAAGGCCATGCAGCCGGGCGGGGAAAGGCTGCAAGTTTAGGGGATCGCTGGTGGACCGAGGAGCGGGCGCGCCGCCGCCGCCGGCGATGGCTGGCACCCGCGGTCGGCGGATTGCCACGCGCGCCGTCGGCATGCATGCGCCATGCGGTCGTTCCTGATCGCATTGCCAAGGCGTGGCCACCCTCGCTCAAAGGGCTGGAAGGAAGACGTCGGGCCCCGGTTCGCGCCATCGCGCGAGTAACCTATTTTCCGCACGAGCGTGCTTATTTTCCCGTGCAAAGTGCGCGGTCTGCGTATGGGTGCGCTGCAAAATGCTTCGTTGCGGCCAGGGGTGCTAGCTTCCCTCGCACAGGGGGCGCGCAATGCGCGCAAATGAATATCAGCAGTCGCAAGGCAGGTCCGAATATCGCAGTCGATTGATCACATCCGACATGACCCGGGGGAGGGGAACACATGGTCGCCAAACCGCAGCACCGCGCACTCGCGCTCGCCGTTTTCGCCGCACTGTCCGCCAATCTGCAAGCGCAGGAGGCCACGCCAGCCCAGACCAAACCCGACGAGGAGGCGACCACGCTCGCGACCATGACGGTCACCGCGCAGAAGCGCGAGGAAGCGATGCAGGATGTGCCGATCATGCTGACCGCGCTGCCGGAGCAGTTGCTGCAGGATGCCGGTGTTTCCGACATCAAGGACGTGCAGTTGCTGGTGCCGGGGCTGCATGTCAGTTCGACCACCAACGAGTCGCAGACCACCGCGCGCATCCGCGGCGTCGGCACCAATGGTGACAACGCCGGCCTGGAGTCGGCGGTGGGCGTGGTGATCGACGGCGTCTACCGGCCGCGCACCGGCGTGGGTTTCGGCGATCTGGGCGAACTGGAACGCATCGAGGTCCTGAAAGGACCGCAGGGCACCGTGTTCGGCAAGAACACCTCCGCCGGCGTGATCAACGTCATCACCCGCCGTCCCAGCTACACCCAGAGCGCGGAAGGCGAGCTGACCTTCGGCAACTACGGTGAGTTCGGCGTTTCGGGCGCCTACAACGACGCCATCAGCGACCACGCCGCCTTCCGCATCTATGCCGCCAAGCGCACCCGCGATGGTGTGACCGACGTGAACACAGGCACCGGACCGCGCACGCAACGCGAGGACAGCGACCGCGACTTCCGCACCCTGCGCGCGCAATTGCTGTGGGAACCGAACGACGATCTCGACTTCACCTTCATCGCCGACTACACCCGCCGTGACGAGAACTGCTGCGTCGGCGTGACCACCGTGCGCGGCCTGACCGCCAACATCCTGGATGCGCTCGCGGGCGGGGTGGGGCGCGCGGTCATTCCGGTCGCCGATCCCGAGCGGCGCCTGGCCTACAGCAACCGCGGCACCGAGCAGAGCGTGCTGGACAAGGGCTTCTCCACCCAGATCGACTGGAACACGCCCTGGTTCAACGGCGCCACACTCACCTCGATCACCGCCGCGCGCGACTGGCAGTCGGTCAACGCGCTGGACTTCGACTTCAGCGGCGCGGACCTGCTGTACCGGCGCAACAACTTCGATGACTCCTCGACCAAGTTCAAGACCTTCAGCCAGGAACTCCGGCTGACCGGCAGCACCGACAAGCTGGACTGGATGGTGGGTTTCTTCTATTCGGACGAGGACCTGGAGCGCCACGACCAGTACATGATTGGCAGGCACTACGAAGCGTATCTGTCGACCGCGCTGTTGAGCCTGTTCGCCCGTCAGCTGGCTCCGCTGGGCATCACCGTCAACACCGCCAATCCGTTCCTGTTCGCCTCGCAGGCCACCGGTCGGGCGTTCGGCAGCGTGTTCCCGGGGGAAAGCGAGGGCGCGCACGACACCTACAACCAGAACGCCAGGACCGCGGCTTTGTTCACCAACAACACCTGGCATGCCACCGACCAGTTGGCGATCACGCTCGGCCTGCGCTATACCCACGAGAAGAAGGAACTGGATTCGGTCTACACCAATCCAAACGGCAGCCTGGGCTGCGCGACCGCGCTGATGGCCCCGGCACAGGTGGTGGGCGCGTTGATGGCGCGCGGGATTCCGCAGGCGGTCGCCCAACAGCTCGCGCCAACCACGATCGGCTACATGTGCCTGCCCTGGGCCAACATCGCCCACAACGGACGCCACACGAAGCAGGACAGGTCCGAAAGCGAGTGGTCCGGCACGCTCAAGTTCGCCTACCGCTGGAACGACCACCTGATGACCTACTTGTCCGGCGCGCGCGGCTACAAGGGCGGCGGTTTCAACCTGGATCGCGTGCAGTCGAACACGGGCCTGTCCAGCGGCACCGCCGGCATCCTGCCGGTCAGGGACACCTCGTTCCCCGGCGAATTCGTCGACAGCTATGAGCTCGGCGCCAAATCCACCTGGCTGGACGGCAACCTGCTGCTCAACGGCACCCTGTTCTACCAGGAGTTCACCGACTTCCAGCTCAACAGTTTCCTCGGCACCAGCTATGTGGTGCGCTCGATTCCCAAGGTCACCTCCAAGGGCATCGACGCCGAAGTGCTGTGGCAGACCGGACTGGATGGCCTGATGCTGCAGGCCGGCCTCACCTATGCCGACACCCGCTACGGCAACGACAGGCCCACCTCGGAATTCGTCGCTCCCGGCGGCACCCTGTACAAGCTGCCGGGCAACCACATCAGCTTCGCGCCGCTGTGGTCGGGTTCGGCGTCGCTGACCTACCAGTGGGACTTCGGCAGCAGCCTGATCGGGCGCTTCAATGTCGGCGCCAAGTACATCTCCGAACACAACACCGGTTCGGACATGGACATCGAGAAGATCCAGGAGGGCTACACGCTGGTCAATGCCCGCATCGGCTTCGGCGCGAAGAACAAGCGCTGGATGGTGGAGCTGTGGGGACAGAACCTGACCGACGAGACCTACCAGCAGGTCGGCTTCGACGCCCCGCTGCAGAACTTCTCGCCGACGCCGGGCGATCCGACCAACTCGTTCAACGCGTTCCTGGGCGCGCCGCGCACCTACGGCGTGACCCTGCGCGTGACGTACTAACCCCCGGGCGATTCCGCCGGCATGGCGCATGCACCCGTCCCGTTCCGGGCGGGTGCATGCCGATGGCGGGCAGACAGGAACATCGAATTCGGCTAAAACGGGGACTTCTTCCCCCGAGCTTCGCCGATGTCGACCGTGGCCGCGATTCCTTCCGACGCCGAACTGCGCGAGCAGGCCGAACTGATTGGCGCCCGCCTGCGCGCCGAGCACGATCACCTGGTGACCGCGGAAAGCTGCACCGGCGGCTGGATCGCCAAGACGGTGACCGACATCGCCGGTTCCTCGGACTGGTTCGACAGCGGCATGGTGGCGTACAGCTACGAGGCCAAGCAGGCGCTGCTGGGCGTACGCCCGCAGACGCTGGAAACCCATGGCGCGGTCAGTCGCGAGACCGTCATCGAGATGGTGTCCGGCGCGCTGGTCAATTCCGGTGCCAGCGTCGCCGTGGCGGTGACCGGCATCGCCGGCCCCGGCGGCGGCAGCGAGGGCAAGCCGGTCGGCACGGTCTGGATTGGCTGGAAGCGGCGCGGCGGCTACGCGCGCGCCGAAGTGTTCCAGTTCGACGGCGACCGCGACGCCGTGCGCCGGCAGACCGTGGCCTCCGCGCTGCGCGGGCTGGAACGGTTGTGACGATGCAGACGGGCAGGGACGGGCGACGCTGACATGTGGGAGACCTTGGGGGCGGTACGCGATCTGGGGCGGCTGCAGGAAATCGCGTCGGTCCTGATCCGCAACGGTTTCGGCGACATGGTGCGGCGCGTCGGCCTGGCCGGCGCGCTGGAACGGGCCGGCCGCCTGCTGCACTGGCAGCATGCGGAGGAAACCCTGCGGATGGAGCCGCCCGAGCGCCTGCGCCGCGCGCTGGAAGCGCTGGGCCCGACCTTCGTCAAGCTTGGACAGGTGCTGGCCACCCGCATCGACCTGCTGCCACCGGAATGGATCGCCGAGCTGAGCCGGTTGCAGAACGCGGTGCCGGCGTTGCCGTATGACGCCATCCGCCCGCAATTGATCGAAGACCTGGGCGACGCGCCGGAGAACATCTTCGCCCGACTGGATCCGGAACCACTCGCGGCCGCGTCGCTGGCGCAGGCGCATCGCGCCTGGCTCGATGACGGCACGGCGGTGGTGCTGAAGGTGCGCCGGCCGGGCATCCGCGAAGTGGTCGAAGCGGATCTGCGCCTGCTGGCGCGGCTGGCCGAAATCATCCAGGCGCAGGTTCCCGACCTGCGCCGCTATCACCCGGTGGGCATCGCCCAGCAATTCGCCGCGTCGCTGCGCGCGGAACTGGATTTCGCGAGCGAATGCCGCAACGCCGAGCGCATCGCGTTCAATTTCCGCGACCATCCCGAAGTGCTGATTCCGGCGGTGCACTGGCAATGGACCAGCGAGCGCCTGAGCGTGCAGGACTGGGTGGACGGCATTCCCGGCTGCGATTTGGCGGCCGTCGACGCGGCGGGACTGGATCGCCACGCGCTGGCGAGCACGGGCGCGGCGATCGTGCTCAAGATGGTGCTGGTGGATGGCCTGTTCCATGCCGATCCGCACCCCGGCAACGTGTTCTATCTTCGCGACGGTCGCATCGGCCTGATCGACTTCGGGATGGTCGGCGGCGTGTCCGAACAGCGGCGATTCCAGGTCGCGCGCTTGCTCAACGGGCTGGTCGGCGAGGACCCGGAGGCCGTCACCGACATCCTGCTCGACTGGACCGAGGGCGACGCGTCGGTCGACGAAACCCGCCTGCAGGCCGACGTCGGCGTGTTCACCGATCGCTATCGCGGCGTGCCGCTGAAACAACTGCGGATGGGCGCGATGCTCACCGACGTGGCTGCGCTGCTGCGCCGGCACGGCCTGAGCCTGCCGCCGGATCTGGCGCTGATGATCAAGGCGTTCCTGACCCTGGAAGGCCTGGGCCGGCAACTGGATCCGGAATTCGACATGGCCAGCGAGGCGCGCCCCTACCTGGAGCGGGCGATCCTGGATCGCTATTCACCGCGCGCGGTCGCCCGGCGGGGACGCCGCAGCCTGTCCGGCGCCCTGGACCTGGTCGGCGACATGCCGCGGGACCTGCGCCGCCTGCTGCAGGCGGCCCGCCGCGGACGCCTGCGCGGGCAACTGGACATCACCTCGCTGAAAGCCTTCGGCGACCAGCTCAACAGCGCCGCCAACCGGCTGACCATCGGCGTGGTCACCGCCGCCCTGATCATCGGCTCGTCCATCGTGATGAACAGCGTCGGCGGAGGCATCTCCAACCGCTGGCTGATGGCGATGGGCGTGCTGGGCTTCGTGTTCGCGGCGATGACCGGCGTCTGGATCGTGCTGTCGATCTGGCGCAGCGGGCGGAAGTAGGCCGACTCCGCGGCCAGCAGGCTGGCGGGGCCCCGGCGTGCCGAAAGGGAATGGGGTACAGGCTTGCCAAGTGCGTTTGTTAGTAGTAATACTACTAACCATGGACCTGACCGATACCCAGCAAGCCATCCTCGCCCTGATTGCCGAGCGCATCGAGGCCGAGGGCATGCCGCCCTCCCAGACCGAGATTGCCCGGGCCTTCGGGTTCAAGGGCGTGCGGGCGGCGCAATACCATCTGGAAGCCCTGGAGCAGGCCGGTGCCATCGAGCGGCTGCCGGGCCGGGCACGCGGAATCCGCCTGCTGAAGGCGCCGGTGCAGCCGCAGCCGGAGCTGGAGCTGGCATTCCCCTCCGCCAACGACGACGGGCTGCGGATTCCGGTGTTGGGCCAGGTCGCGGCGGGCGCGCCGATTGGCGCCGATGCCGGCCATCATGACTACGTGCTGCTGGACCGGGCGTTCTTCGCCCCGGCTCCGGACTACCTGCTGCGGGTCAAGGGCGATTCCATGCGCGACGAGGGCATCTTCGACGGTGACCTGATCGGCGTGCACCGCACCCGTGACGCGCGTTCGGGGCAAATCGTCGTCGCCCGCATCGACGACGAGATCACGGTCAAGCTGCTCAAGGTCGGCAAGGACCGGATTCGCCTGCTGCCGCGCAATCCCGACTATTCGCCCATCGAAGTGCAGCCGGATCAGGATTTCGCCATCGAAGGCCTGTATTGCGGCCTGGTGAGGCCCAACCGGTGAAGGGCCGACGGAACCGTGCGGGTTTGTCCGACGCCCGGCCGCCGGATTCCCCGATGGCCGGACCACGGCGATTTCCTTAATTTCAGATTTTCCGGGGCTGTCGCAGCCCGTGCGATCCACCCCCGCTAGCCTTGCATTCAACGATTGATACTTCCGAGGAACTGATGATGGACGAGAACAAGAAGCGCGCCCTTTCCGTGGCCCTGACCCAGATCGAGCGCCAGTTCGGCAAGGGCTCGGTGATGCGGATGGGCGACCGCGTGATCGAACCGGTGGAAGTCATCCCGACCGGCTCGCTGATGCTGGACATCGCCCTCGGCATCGGTGGCCTGCCCAAGGGCCGCGTGGTGGAAATCTACGGACCGGAATCCTCGGGCAAGACCACCCTGACCCTGCAGGCCATCGCCGAATGCCAGAAGCAGGGCGGCACCGCGGCCTTCATCGACGCCGAGCACGCGCTGGATCCCATCTACGCGGCCAAGCTGGGCGTCAACGTCGACGACCTGCTGGTTTCGCAGCCGGATACCGGTGAGCAGGCGCTGGAAATCGCCGACATGCTGGTGCGTTCGGGTTCCATCGACATCGTCGTCATCGACTCGGTCGCCGCGCTGACGCCGAAGGCGGAAATCGAGGGCGAGATGGGCGACCAGCTGCCGGGCCTGCAGGCCCGCCTGATGAGCCAGGCCCTGCGCAAGCTGACCGGCAACATCAAGCGCTCCAACACCCTGGTGGTCTTCATCAACCAGCTGCGCATGAAGATCGGCGTGATGATGCCGGGCCAGAGCCCGGAAACCACCACCGGCGGCAACGCGCTGAAGTTCTACGCCTCCGTGCGCCTGGACATCCGCCGTATCGGCGCGATCAAGAAGGGCGACGAGATCATCGGCAACCAGACCAAGATCAAGGTCGTCAAGAACAAGCTGGCGCCCCCGTTCAAGCAGGTCGTCACCGAGATCCTCTACGGCGAGGGCATCAGCCGCGAAGGCGAACTCATCGACATGGGCGTGGAAGCCAAGCTGGTCGAGAAGGCCGGTGCCTGGTACAGCTACGGCAGCGAACGCATCGGCCAGGGCAAGGACAATTCGCGGACCTTCCTGCGCGAGAACCCGCAGATCGCGGCCAAGCTGGAGGGCGAACTGCGCGAGAAGTTCCAGCCGGCCGAAGCCTCGCGTGGCGAGAGCGACGACGCGGACCAGGATGACTGAGCCGTTCGGCATGGGAAGTGGCCTGGAATGGATGCCGGCCGCCCGACCCGGCGGATGGAATGATGGGCAGGGATGAAAAGCCGGGCTCGCCGCGTCCGCGGCGGTCCCGTCCCAAGCAGACGCCGGTCCAGCGGGCACTCGGGTTGCTGACCCGTCGCGAGCATTCGCGGCGGGAGCTGGAACGCAAGCTGGCCTCCCGCGGCGTGGATGCAGGGGAGGCCAAGGCGGCGGTGGAACGACTGGCCAGCGAGGGTTGGCAGGATGACCGCCGGTTTGCCGAATTGCTGGTCCGCAGCCGGGCCGGCAGCGGTTATGGGCCGCTCCGCATCCGCGCGGAGTTGGCGACCCATGGGCTGGATCGCGACGCCATCGCGGCGGCCATGGACACTTTTGATGGCGACTGGACCGAAACGGCGTGCGACCTCGTCCGCCGCCGTTTCGGTCCGGCCGGCTTGACCGATCTGGCCGGGCGGCGCAAGGCCGCAGATTTCCTGATCCGGCGAGGTTTCGACGGCGGCAGTGTCCGCGCGGCGACCCGGCTGGACTGGGAGGACTGAACCCGCCGGGCCTGTTAATCTAGGGCATTGGGTTGCTTCGGCAGGCCCGCGCCCGCATCTGTGGGGGACGCGGCGTCCGGATGCGCCCGTCAGCCAATGCCAGCCAGATGACCAGCTCCCCCAAAATCAGCACCCGCCAGATCCGCCAGGATTTCCTCGATTTCTTCCACAGCAAGGGCCATACCATCGTGCCCTCGGCGCCGCTGGTACCGGGCAACGATCCGACCCTGCTGTTCACCAACTCGGGCATGGTCCAGTTCAAGGACGTGTTCCTGGGCGCGGAGAAACGCAGCTACGTGCGTGCGGCCGACGTGCAGCGCTGCCTGAGGGCCGGTGGCAAGCACAACGATCTGGATTCGGTGGGCTATACCGCGCGCCACCACACCTTCTTCGAGATGCTGGGCAACTGGTCCTTCGGCGACTACTTCAAGAAGGAAGCCATCGCCTGGGCGTGGGAACTGCTGACCGGCGTGTGGAAGCTGCCGAAGGAGCGCCTGCTGGTCACCGTCTATCACACCGATGACGAGGCCTTCGAGATCTGGAACAAGGACATCGGCATCCCGGTCGAGCGGATCGTCCGCATCGGCGACAACAAGGGGGCGCCGTTCGCTTCCGACAATTTCTGGCAGATGGCCGACACCGGTCCGTGCGGTCCGTGCACCGAGATCTTCTACGATCACGGCGATCACATCGCTGGCGGTCCGCCGGGTTCGCCCGATGAGGATGGCGATCGTTTCATCGAAATCTGGAACCTGGTGTTCATGCAGTTCGACCGCCAGCCGGATGGCACCCTGGTGCCATTGCCGGCGCCGTGCGTGGATACCGGCATGGGCCTGGAGCGCCTGACCGCGATCCTGCAGCACGTCCACAGCAACTACGAAATCGATCTGTTCCAGGCCCTGATCGAGAAGGCCGCCGAGCTGACCGGTACGCAGGATCGCGAGAACAAATCGCTGCGCGTCATCGCCGATCACATCCGCGCCTGCAGTTTCCTCATCGTGGACGGCGTGCTGCCTTCCAACGAGGGCCGCGGCTACGTACTGCGCCGGATCATCCGCCGCGCCCTGCGCCATGGCTGGATGCTGGGCGTGCGCCAGCCGTTCTTCCACAAGATGGTGGGCACCCTGTCCGAGCTGATGGGCGAGGCCTATCCCGAACTGCCGGCCGCCCGCGATCTGGTCGAACGGGCGTTGAAGGCCGAAGAGGAGCGCTTTGCCGAGACGCTGGATTCGGGCATGCGGATCTTCGACGACATCGCCGCCCGTGCCCAGGGCATGATTCCCGGTGTCGAGGCTTTCCGCCTGTACGACACGTATGGCTTCCCGGTTGACCTGACCGCCGACATCGCCCGCGAGCGCGGCCTCACGGTGGACATGGCCGGTTTCGAGACGGCGATGGAGCAGCAGCGCGAAACCGCGCGCGCCGCCGGCAAATTCGCTTCCGGCGCCAGCCTGCCGGCCGATCTGGTGGCGCAGCTGCAGCCGACCGGGTTCCTGGGTTACGAGCAACTGGACGCGGGCGATCTGCGTGTGGTGGCGCTGATGAAGGACGGTCGTCCGGTCGAGTCGATCGGCAGCGGGGACGAGGCTTTGGTCCTGCTGGATCGCACGCCGTTCTACGCCGAGTCCGGCGGACAGGTGGGCGACGTGGGCCGCCTGGCCGGACCCGACGCCGAGTTCGCGGTGTCGGACACGCAGAAACTCGCCGGCCAGTTCCACGGCCATGTGGGCCGGATGACCCGCGGCACCCTCAAGCTGGGCGACCGGATTGCCGCGAGCGTGGATGCGCCGCGGCGCGCGGCCACCATCCTCAATCACTCCGCGACGCACCTGCTGCATGCGGCGCTGCGCGAAGTGCTGGGCACCCATGTGCAACAGAAGGGCTCGCTGGTGGCGCCGGATCGCCTGCGCTTCGACTTCTCGCATTTCCAAGCCATCAGCCCGCAGGAACTGGCCGAGGTCGAGCGTCGCGTGAACGCGCAGGTGCGCGCCAACCATGAGGCCGAAGTGCACCACATGGGCATGCAGGAAGCATTGGATTTCGGCGCAATGGCGTTGTTCGGCGAGAAGTACGGCGAAAACGTGCGCGTGCTGCGCATGGGCGAGTACTCCACCGAGCTGTGCGGCGGCACCCATGTGGGCCGGACCGGTGACATCGGACTGTTCAAGATCGTCAGCGAAGGCGGCGTCTCCGCGGGCGTGCGCCGGATCGAGGCGGTGACCGGGCAGGGCGCGCTGGATCACGTGGACGCCGAGGAGCGCCGGCTGCAACAGGCCGCCGAACTGCTGGGTGGCAACGCCAACGACGTGGTGGAGAAGATCCGCGCCCTGGCCGAGCGGCAGAAGAAACTCGAACGCGAGCTGGAAGTCCTCAAGGCGAAGGCGGCCTCGGGCGCCACCGCCGATCTGGCCGGAGCGGCGCAGGACGTCAAGGGCGTCCGCGTGCTGGCTTCGCGACTGGAAGGTTTCGACGCCAAGGCGTTGCGTGACGCGGTCGACCGGCTCAAGCAGCAACTGGGCGATGCGGTGATCGTGCTGGCCGGTACCAGTGACGGCAAGGCGGCGCTGGTGGCCGGCGTCAGCGGCGCGGCCGCCGGCAAGGTCAAGGCCGGGGAACTTCTATCCTATGTCGCCGGTCAGATCGGCGGCAAGGGCGGCGGTCGCCCGGATCTCGCCCAGGGTGGTGGCGAGGACGGGCCCGCCCTTGTGTCTGCCCTCAAGGGCGTCAATGACTGGGTCGCCGGGCACCTGCAATGAACCGCCCGGCCCGCGCCCGCGCTTGCGGGCGCGTGCTTCGGCCCGTACCATGATTCACGACGATGAACCTATCTGGAAGCGTCCTCGCGCCCAGCGATGCAGGAACGCGGCCCCGGCCTTAATCTTGCCGGATTCAGGAGAAGAAACATGTTGATTTTGACCCGCCGAGTCGGCGAAACCTTGATGATCGGTGATTCGGTCACGGTGACTGTGCTCGGCGTGAAGGGCAACCAGGTGCGCATCGGTATCACCGCGCCCAAGGACGTTGCCGTGCACCGCGAAGAGATCTACCAGCGCATCCAGCGCGGCGAGGAAGCGGGTTCCGCTTCCCACAACGACGATTCGTCCTCGAGCTGATTCCGTTTGCCGCCGAACCGGTCTGCCGTTATCCTATGCGGCCGCCGTCGTTCGACTGCGGAACATTTCCCGGAGTGATGCCCGAGTGGCCGAAGGGGCTCCCCTGCTAAGGGAGTATAGGGTCAAAAGCCTTATCGAGGGTTCGAATCCCTCTCACTCCGCCAGTTGCGTCCAGAAACCCCGCCTCGGCGGGGTTTCTGGTTTTCGGCGACCGCGAATCCGATTGCGCGAAGTCGCGCCGACGCGGTGACGCTCGTTGGTCGCAACGCGCCGACCGCATGCGGCATGCGGGTGACCGATGCTTTCCGGCCATCTGGCGACGTGTTCGTTCTTCGCATTTTTCTTCACGGCGTCGCTCGGGACGTCTCCGACAGGGGGCTCACCGATCGTGTCGCCGCGCGGCCTGGGGCCTTCCAGGGCGATCCGGGCACACCCCTGTCATCGGTCATGCTTGACTACAGATGTAGTCAGATCTAGTTTGACTACATCTGTAGTCGCCCCCGTGGAGGGGACCATGGCACGCAAGAGCATCGGGGACCAGGAGTTGGCCCTGCTCCAGTATGTGGGGCAGCAGGGAGACGCGTCGGTCGGGGAGGTCGCCGCCGGTTTCGGCGAGGCGCAGGGACTGGCGCGCTCGACCGTGCTGACCATGATGGAACGGCTGCGCGCCAAGGGATATCTGAAGCGGCGCCAAGCCGACGGCCTCTACCGTTATTCGGCCACCACCGGCGAGGACGACGTGGTGCAGGGCGCGGTGGCGGCTTTCGTGGAGAAGACGCTGCGGGGCTCGGTCAGTCCTTTCGTCGCCTGGATGTCCAAGCGCGGCGAGGTCAGCGACGAGGAACTGGCCGAACTGGAGGCACTGGTGGCGCGACTGCAATCCAAGCGGCAGGAGGACTGATCGATGGACGCCTTCATCGTTGCGTGCCTGGAGCGGCTGGCGGCGACCAGCGTGCAGACCGTGGTGCTGGTGACCCTGGTCTGGGGTCTCTGCCGGCTGTTGCCCCGCGTGCCGCCGGCGACCCAGTGCTGGTTGTGGTGGCTGGTGGCCCTGCAGGCCCTGCTCGGGCTGGTCGCGCCTCCGCTGGAACTGCCGTGGCTGGCGCAGGCGCCTGCCGTCCCGGTTGTTGAAACCATGCCGCTTGCCGCGGCGGGCGGCGACGCCATGGCGGGTGCGAACACCACCGCGCCAGCGGTCCCGCCCGGGTTTTCCTGGCAGCTTGGCCTGGTGGCGCTATGGCTGGCAGGCGTGATCGTCATGAGCGGCGTGACGCTGCGTGACTGGTGGCGCAGCCGCGAACTGCTCAGGCGTTCGGCGCCATGCACGGACGAAGTGCTGGTCGAGGCGCTGGCGCTCGCCGCCGAGGCCCACGGACTGCGGCGGACTCCGCGATTGCGCGTCTCCGACGGTATCGATTCCCCGCAACTGGTCGGGCCCTGGCGCCCGATCCTGCTGCTGCCCGCGCATCGGGTACTGGGTGGCGACGACCTCGACATGGCGCTGACCCACGAACTGGTGCACCTGCACCGGCGCGATCTGTGGTGGGGATGGGGCCCGACCCTGGCGCGCCACCTGTTCTTCTTCCATCCGCTGATCCACCTGGCGGTGCGCGAGTACGGCATCGCCCGCGAAGCCGCCTGCGATGCGGCGGTGGTGGCGGGGGATCGCCGCTGCCGTCATGACTACGGCCGCCTGTTGGTACGGCTGGGCACGTCGCCCTCGCTGCGCACCGGGCTGGCCAGCGCCTCTCCCACTTTCCTCTGCCTCAAAAGGAGATTGACCATGTTGCAGAACACCGCTTCCTTTCCGCGCGTGGGTGCTTTCGCGCTGCTGATCCTGGTGGCCGCCATCGGCGTGGCGCCGTTGCGGCTGGTGGCCGCACCCAGCGAGGGTGCCGCCGCGGCGGGCCCGCAGTCCGCCGGCGGCGGAACGGTCATCGTCCAGTCGACCACTTCCCTGGTCACCACCGCGAGCGGGGAGGATGAAGTCAGCGGACAGATCCACCTGTCCAAGTCCGGTACGGATCAGGCCTATGTGCGCATCCGCGGCAAGGGCGAGCGCACAGTCATGAACGGCTCCACCGATGATCTGGAAGAAGCGCGCCGCGCGATCGCCGGGCAGGGAGACGCGCTCTGGGTTCGCCAGGGCGGCGCGCGCTACCTGATCCGGGATCCGGAGACGCTGGCGCGCTTTGACGCGCTGATCGCACCCATCCGCGAACTCGGCGATCAGCAGGGCGCACTGGGCCAGCGCCAGGGCGCGTTGGGCCAGCAGCAGGGCAAGCTCGGCCAGGAGCAGGGCGAGCTGGGCCAGCGCCAGGCGCGGTTGGCGCTGGCGGCGGCGCAGCGGGCGATGGACGGAGATTCGCGTGATGAATCGGCCAGTGAAAAGCGCGAACAGGCCGAGCTCGCCGCGCGCCAGAAGGCGTTGGGCGAGCGCCAGGAAGGCCTGAGTCGCCGACAGGCCGATCTGAGCCAGCAGCAGGCCGTGCTCAGTACCCGCCAGGCCGAAGCGTCCCAACGCGCCAATGAGGGACTGAAGCATCTGCTGGCCACCGCATTCGCCAGTGGCGTCGCTCAGCCGATCGGGAAGTAAGAGGGCGGCTCCCTCCGGCGCCGGCCGACCCGCGCCCCGAAAGCCTCGCCGCGGCGAGGTTTTTCGGTTTTCGGAGCTTCGTTGCACCCTGGAAAATTAAGAGGAATCCGATTTTCTGGCGGTCCCCGGTTTTTCAGACTGTGCCGTATGCAGTCCAAATCATTCCCGGGGATAGGCAGCAAGAATCACGTATCGGGGATCACGCTGGTCGAATTGGCGGTGGTGCTCGCCGTCGCGGGACTTTTGCTGGCCCTGGTGGTGCCGGCCTATCGGGATTTCATGGCCCGGGCGCGCATGAGTGAAGCCTTTGCGGTAGTGGGGCCGCTCAAATCGGCGGTACTTGAGACAGTCATGACCCAGGGGGACCCGGCCACTTTCCTGGCATCCCTGCCGATCCAGGGCAAGAGCCCGATGGAAGTCTTCGGCTACACGCCGGTCGGTTATCTTCCGGGAAGTCAGGGAACCCGCCACGTCAAACAGGCGGTCATCAGCGAGACCGGGGTCATCATCGTCCAAGCCGAGGACACCGGTTGCGCGGCATACATCGGCGGCGGGGAAGACATCACCCTGCTCTGGCTGTATCCGAAGCTCAATGCCAGCCAGTCCGGACTGGACTGGCTATGCGTATCCGCCTACTACTACTGGCAGGCCAAGGAGCGCGCCTACAAATGCATGCCCGCCGCCTGCCAGCATGATGACAACGATCTGCGAAAGTGGTTGAGGGAATGACGACGGGGACCAGGCTATCGCCTGAACGCGTCGTGGAGCACAGCCGCTCGTGCGGCCATCCCATCCATGAAGGGAAAAAGGCGGGGCGAATGCCTCAGGTTTCCAGCGTCGCGGACATAAAAAAAACAGGCAGACCGAAGTCTGCCTGTTCTTGCAAATGGCGCGCCCGGAGAGATTCGAACTCCCGACCGCCTGGTTCGTAGCCAGGTACTCTATCCAGCTGAGCTACGGGCGCGTTGCGTTAGAGGCGGAATTCTGCACGATTCGATTTCGGTCGTCAATCATTTTTCCGTAACGAATTTCCGGGGCCGATGCCGGCCCGCGGCGGGCGGGCACCGCCGGCGCTCCCGCCATTGAGCCGGGATGACGACCCGGTCGCAGTTCGGAAAATGCCGGGGACGCGATCGGCGCCGGTTAGCGGGACTTTCACGGTCGGCCCGTGACAATACCGTCCACAGGGGGAACAACCAGAATTCCGGGAGTTCCAAATCAATGCGTTTTTCCAAGTCCTTGCTCGGCCTGGGGCTGATTGCGGCTGCCCCGCTGAGCGCGGCGGCCGCGACCTATACGGTCGGCCCGTCCGGGCGCCAGTACACCCAGCTGTCCACGCTGTTCAACAACGTCAACCTCGCCCCCGGCGACATCGTCGAGGTGGATGGCAATGCGACCTACAGCGGCAACATCGTCATCGGTGACGACGACAGCGGCACCGAAGCCAATCCGGTGACCATCCGCTGGCGGCGGGTGGCCGGCGCCACGCGGCCGGTGCTGAGCGGTGGCACCCATACCATCAAGTTCGAACAATCCAACCACGTCGTGCTGGAAGGATTCGAAATCACCGGCGGCAGCTCGAGTTGCGTCTTCAGCGAGGCCCACAACGCGACCGTGCGTGATGCCTACATCCACGACTGCCCGTCGCACGGCATCCTCGGCGCGGATCAGAATTCGGGTTCGTTCACGCTCGAATACAGCGAGGTCGCGCGGGCCGGGCAGGGCGATCGCCGTCATGCGATCTACATGCAATCCGACGAGGTCGCGTTCCCGGACACCGTATTCCGGATGCGCTACAACTACGTGCACGACGCCACCGGCGGCGTGCTGGTGCGGGTGCGTCACCAGCGTGCGGAGATCTATTACAACTGGATCGAAGGCTCGGATCTGCACGAGGTGGAACTGATCGGGCCGGACTGCGAAACCCAGAAGTCCGGCTGGACCGCGGACCTGCGCCGCGAGGATGCCGACGTGGTCGGCAACGTGATCATCCATCGTGCCGGCAGCCGTTCCGGCAACGCATTCCGCATCGGCGGCGATCTCAACGGCCGCAACCAGGGCCGTACCCGCCTGGTCAACAACACGATCATCCTGGATCGCGGCGGCAACGCCAACGCGGTGTTGGTGCAACTGGGCCAGGGCTCGCTGGAGATGCACAACAACGCCATCTACCAGAATGGCGGCAGCACCCCGGCGATCGTGCGTGAGAACCCGGCCAGCGACGTGGCCGCGCCCTACTGTGGGCCGTCGAGCCGCGAGCCGTGGTCGAACGGCCGCAAGGTCGCCGGCAGCAACAACTGGGTGCAGACCGGGGCGACCCTGGTGCCGGCGGAGTGGAGCGGCACCGTGCGTGGCTCGGATCCGATGCTCACCAATCTCACCCAGCGCAGCCTGCGTCCCCGCGCCGGCAGTCCCCTGCTCGCCGCGGGCAACAACACGCCGGTGACCCCGACGGCGTTCCCGTTCCCCTCGCCGCAGCTGTTGCCGGCGTTCGACCCGCCGCTGCGGGCCAAGCTGGCGATCGGCGACGCGCACGCGCGATTGGCGCCGAGCCGGATCGCCATCGGTGCGCTGGAGCAGAGCGACATCGATACCCGCATCCGGGTCAACGGCGCACAACCGATGATTCCCGGACAGGGGCCGGCTTCGTCGGCCGCACCGCCGACCGCCGGAGGGCAGGTCCAGCCGGTGTCGAGCGGGCGTGGCGTGTATGTCGGGCGGTCGCCGTACCGGCAGGCACCGGCGGCGCGTTATCGCCGTTCGGTGGTGAGGCCCTGACGGACGCGCCGGGTAACCGGGCAGGCTCCGGCCTTCCCGGCGCTTGCGGAAAAAGAAAGGCCGGGGCGACCCGGCCTTTTTCGTGGTCGCGGGCGGGGAGATCCCCGCGGACGGATCGCCAGGGGCCTGTCCGGACAGGTATCCCGCCGTCGGGGCAGGGTGTTTCCCGGTGCGGACTCCCGATTCGGGAAGCGGACGGAAGGTGGCCGGGTGCCGGCTGAAGTCGCGTTGATAGCGGTGTTACCAATGCAAGTGAAACCGTGGGTATCCGCGAATGACCTTAGTACGGGCAGGCCGCAGGAACACCAGGGATTCGGGGGCCAGGACAGGGGGAGACATGCAGGATTGCTTGAATGCGTGCGGCCGGTGCCGCGCGCCGCGGGGCTTGCGGACGAAGGTGCTGCCGATGCCGGTGGCCGGGAGGTTGTCATGAAGTCCAGCCAGGCCAGCCGCAAGGCGCGCGCCGCCCGCATCCTGTGGATCGCGGAGGCCATCGTGCTGATGGCCGCGGTGATGGCCGCCGCCTGGATCCGTTTCCACAACGAGCCCGAGTACCACGTCGTCTTCGTCGAACAGGCGCCGATCCGCGCGGTGCTGGTGGCGCTGTTCCTCACCGGCGCGATGGCGGCGTTCGGCCTGTACCAGGTGCACGTCCGCCACACCCGGCTGGATTTCATCCTGCGGCTGACCCTCTCGTTCGCATTCGGCGGCATTGGCCTGGTGGTGCTGTATTACCTGATTCCGGCCACTTACATCGGCCGCGGCGTGCAGGCGATGTCGCTGGCGCTCGGTCTGTTGGGCGTCTGCCTGGTGCGGCTGACCTGGATGCGCATCTACGGTTCGGATGTGCTCAAGCAGCGGATCCTGATTTTCGGCGCCGGCAAGAACGCCGACCTGATCAATTCACGCATGCGCCGCAAGTCCGATCGGCGTTCGTTCCTGGTGCTCGGCTTCGTGCCGGTGCCCGGCCAGCCGGTGCTGGTGAGCGAGGACCTGCTGGTCCGCCCGGGCGAGGAGGGCCTGGCCGAACTGGTCGAGCGCATGCAGATCGACGAACTGGTGATCGCGCCCGACGAGCGTCGCGGCGGCCTGCCGATGGAAGAGATGCTGCTGTGCGTGCAGCGCGGCGTGTCGGTGGTGGACCTGTCCAGCTTCTTCGAGCGCGAGGCCGGAATGGTCCAGCTCAACGTGGTGGATCCTTCCTGGCTGGTGTTCTCGGGCGGATTCGATTATTCGACGCCGCGGCGGCTGAGCAAGCGCTTCTTCGATCTGGCGGCGGCGCTGGCGCTGCTGCTGATCGCCTGGCCGCTGATGCTGCTGGTGGCGCTGGCGGTCTGGGTGGAATCGGGTGGCCCGATTTTCTACAGCCAGACCCGGGTGGGCGAGCGTGGCCGCCACTTCACCCTGACCAAGTTCCGCAGCATGCGCGTGGATGCGGAAAAGGACGGCGTGGCGATATGGGCGAGCAAGGACGATGATCGCAGTACCCGGGTCGGCAAGTTCATCCGCAAGACCCGCCTGGACGAGCTGCCGCAACTGGTGGCGGTGATCCGCGGCGACATGAGTTTCGTCGGGCCGCGCCCGGAGCGCCCGCATTTCGTCGACATGCTCAACGACGAGATCCGCTACTACGGCGTTCGCCACAGCGTGAAGCCGGGCCTGACCGGCTGGGCGCAACTGCGCTATCCCTACGGTGCCTCGGTGCGCGACGCCGAGGAGAAGCTGAAGTTCGATCTGTTCTACGTGAAGAACCACGGCCTGGTGTTCGACCTGATGATCCTGCTGCAGACGGTCGAGGTCGTGCTGTTCGGACGTGGCGCGCGCTGACGGCGTTGCCGGGATGCGGGAACGCCGCGGCTCAACCGGGAAGCAGGCTGCGGATCGCGCGACGCGCGGCGAACGGCGCCAGCCGCAGCAGTTCGCGGCGGACCGCCGGATCCGGCGTCAGTCGCCAGGCATCGCGCGCCAGTCGCCAGCCGTCGCGCCAGCGCCCGCGAATCAGCATTCCACGCGCGTTGCGCGCGTAGGTGCCGGCCAGGGCGCGGTCCAGTTCCGCATCGGCGACCTGCCCGCGCGCGGCGCGCACCGCACGTTCGACCACGCGCACGTAGTCGTCATAGGTGCTGGCTTCGGCGGAGAGGCCATCGTGTCCGCGCATGGCGCGCACCAGCGACTGCTCGACCACGCCGATCGGCCAGCGCTGGGCGATGCGCAGGTGGAAGTCGATGTCCTCGGCGGTGCGCAGGCTTTCATCGAAACCGCCGATGTCCTCGAACACCTCGCGGCGCAGGATCGCCGACGCCGGCGCGAGCGCGGGATTGTGGATCACCCAGCGCAGCACCTGGCCGTCTTCGCGGATGACGTCGCGGCGACGAAACACGTCGATCAGGCGACCTTCGCTGTCGACCCGCTCGACGTCGCACAGGACCATGCCGGCCTCCGGGTGCGCTTCCAGCCAGGCCAGTTGCCGTTCGGTCTTTTCCGGCAGCCATTCGTCGTCGCTGTCCAGCAACGCGAAGTAGCGGCCGCGGGCCAGGCGCATGCCATGGTTGCGCGCGGCGGATACGCCCGCGTTGGCCTGCCATACGTAGCGCACGCGATCGCCGTAGCGCGTGCGCAGGAGTTGTTCCGTGCCATCGGTGGAGCCATCGTCGACGACGATGATTTCGTCGACGGCGCGGGTCTGCGCGAGCACCGTTTCGATCGCGCGCACCACCAGGTCCCGCCGGTTGTAGGTGGGTATAATCGTTGAAACCTCGATAGCTGGCGCCATGCTGAAGGATCTCTCCAAGAAGCTTCTATACGTCAGTGGCCTGTTGGGCCTGTACCACCGTGTGCGCAACGCGGACAGCCTGACCGTGGTGATGTTCCATCGTACCCTGAGCCCGGATGATCCGCGCTGGCGGACCTGCGATCCGGATTACACGCTGGCCACGCGCTGGCTGGCCGATTCGCTGGCGTTTTTCCGCAGGCACTACCACGTGGTATCGCTGGAACAGGTGCTGGCCTCGCGCCGGACGGGGGCGCCGCTGCCGCCACGCGCGCTGCTGATCACCTTCGACGACGGCTGGGCCGACAATGCCGACTACGCGTTGCCCGAATTGCGCAAGGCGGGCCTGCCGGCGTTGATGTTCGTGGTGTCCGATGCGGTCGGTACCCGCCAGCCGTTCTTCCAGGAACGCCTGATCGCCGCGCTGCGCCGCGGCGCGTTGAAGCTGGCCGACCTGGCCGACGCGATGCAGCCACACCTGTCCGAACCGTGGCGGCCGCGCGATGAATCGCTGGACGAACTGCGCGAGGCGATCGCGCGGCTCGAACGGATGCCGGCCGAACACCGCGAGGCGGTGCTGGCGCCGTTCATGGCGGCGCTGGACGATGGCCACCGGCACATGGTGACCGTGGAGGAATTGCATCGGCTGGCCGCCGGCGGCATGGCGCTGGGCCTGCACGGCAAGACCCATGCGCCGATGAAGCACGCGGCCGATCTCGACGCGGAACTGTCCGGCGCGCGCGCGGCGCTGGCGCGGCAGCTGGGACAGCCGGCGCCCAATGCCGAATCGATGTCCTTCCCGCATGGTTCCTTCGACGATGCGATCGCGCAGCGCGCGCGCGATGCCGGCTACGAGCTGATCTTCACCAGTGTGCCGGTGCTCAATCCGGCCGCCGGCGGGGTTGGCTGGCTGCTGGGGCGCACCGGCTTCGAGACCGATGCGGTGGTCGATGCGCGTGGACGTTTCCGGCCGGACTGGCTGGCGCTCTACCTGTTCCGCAAACCGGCGCAGCGGCTGGCCTGAAGCCAGGCCGCCTCATTCGTCCTCATCCGCCGAGGTCAGGAACCAGACCGGTTCGGTGGCGTTGGCGAGGTTCCAGCGCACGAACACCGGGCGTTGGCTGCGTTCGCTGAAGCCAGCCTCGCGCCAACCCTGCAACTGGCCTTCCGGCCCGGTGATCTCCACCGATACCGAGCCATGGCCCGCTGCGCGCGCGGCGGCGATCAGGGCCTGCACGTAGTGCACGGTGAGTCCGTGCGCGCCGTTGTCGGACCAGAAGTCGCGCACGTGCAGGGTGGCGTCCTCCACCTGCACCGCGAACCATGCCTTCAGTGCGTGGCTGCCGGGCGAAGTGATCCAGAGGTAGCGGGTGGTCGCCAGCGGCGAGTCGTCGAAGCGCCACTTGGCGTGCACGCTGTCGCGCACCGCGAGCACGCCATCGCCCTGCGACGCGGCGGCCCACAGGGCATCCATGCGCGGATCGGCGCGGTTGCCCCATTCGGTGCGCAGGCGCGGGCCATGCCAGCGGCGCCAGCCGTCGCGCAAGGCCACCCCCGTATCGAGCAGCCAGCCCGCGGCGGGTGCCAGCCATTCCGGCATCCGCGCGCGCAGGTAGCGCGCGTGACGGATCACCCGCGCATAGCGCACCAGATGGGTCGCCTGCTGGTAGCCCATGCGCTTGAACACCGCCGCCGCCTTCGGATTGGGGAATCCGTACAGGACGTCCACCTGCTCCCGGCCGGCGTCGATCAGCCCCTGCTGCAGCATCAGCGCCGGGCCGAGCGAACGGTGCTCGGGCAGCACCGCCAGATCGACCAGCACGCCGGCGTCCAGATCGCGGCCACGATGGCGCATCCGGCGGCGGCCGGCGCAGGCAGTGCCCACCCATTGGCCGGTCCGGGTTTCCTGCAGCAGTTGCAGCAACGGCGCACCGTGCGGGCAACCCAGGTAGAACCAGTCGTACTTGGCGGCGATCCGATCGGTGCGGCCCAGATTGCCCCACCAGATCGACAGCACGGTGTCGCGGTCGCGCAGCGGATCGCCGGCATGGACCAGGTACTGCGGCGTGGGCGGGGATTGGTTCACGGATCAGTCCAGCTCGGGCACGTCGCCGGCCAGCACCGGTGCCATGTGCAGGTAGCGGGTGGTGCGGCGCTTGTTGCGGATGTCCTCGTAGACCGCCTCGGCCTGCGCCGGGGTGATGCCCAGCGCGGTGGCCAGTTCGCCGGCGGGACGGGCGTGGTTGAGCGCCCACAACGCCAGATCCATCTGCTGGTAGGGCAGGGCGAAGTAGAACTCGTCCTGGCCCTGGCTGAGGCTGTAGGTGTCGGTGGTGGGAATCGCCGCGCAAACGCGCTCGGGCAGGCCCAGGTGGCGCGCCATGCCGTACACCTGCGATTTGTACAGGTGGGCGATGGGCTTGACGTCGGCGGAGCCGTCGCCGTTCTTGACGAAGAAGCCCTGGTCGTATTCGACCCGGTTGGGCGTGCCGACCACGCCGTAGTTGAGGCGATCGGCGTGGAAATATTCCAGCGTCTTGCGAATGCGCTGCTTGAAATTGGTCGCGGCGACGATGGCCAGATAATCGGCCAGCGCCAGTTCGCGTTCATGGCGTTGGCCATCCGGCGATTCGGCGATCAGGCGGAAGCGGTTGATGCGACCTTCGGTGCCGCCGTCGATGACGATCTTGAACTTCCAGCCCTCGCCGTACTCGGGCAGGGTGTTGCGCACCGCCTGGTCACGCGCGCGGTAGCAGCCTATGGCTTCCAGTGCCGGCGCGATGTCGACGGTCTCGGTGCGCACGCCGAGGTGTTCGGCCAGCAGGCGAGCGCGCACCGCACTGTCGTCGGAGGAGTCGCGTTCCGGCAGGATCAGGGTGAACACGCGGTCCGGGCCCAGCGCGCGCACGGCCAGCGCGGCGCTGACCGAGCTGTCGATGCCGCCGGAAATGGCGACCACCAGGCCGCGCCGGTGCAGTTGCCGCGCGGTGATTTCACGCAGGCGCGCGGCGATGCGATCGGCTTCCTGTTCGTAGTCGATGTCGAGGACGTGGCGGTCGAGGCTGCTCATGGCGTTGCGGTCTGCTCCATCAGTTGGAAGCGTCGCACCTTGCCCGAGGCGGTCCGGGGCAGGGTGTCGACGAAGGTGACTTGTCGGGGAATCTTGTACGGGGCCAGGCGCGCGCGGCAGTGCGCCTTGATGCGGTCCTCGGCGCGGGGCGGCAGTTCGCCGGCGGCGACGACGAAGGCACGGATGACCTGCCCCATCACTTCGTCGTCCACGCCCACCACCGCGACCTCGCGGACGACGGGCAACTCGGCGATGACCTCTTCCACGTCGGTGGGGTGCACGCGGTGGGCGCCGGTCTTGATCATGTCGCTGCGGCGGCCCTGCAGGTACAGGAAGCCGTCCGCATCCAGGTGGCCGAGGTCACCGGTGTGCAGCCAGCCGTCGCGCAGCACCTGCGCGGTCGCCTCGGGATTGTTCCAGTAGCCGGCCATCACGTTCGGGCCGCGCACGCAGACTTCGCCATCCTCGCCGGGCGCCGCGGCGACGCCGTCCTCGCGGCGGATCCGCCATTGCACGCCGGTCACCGGGATGCCGACCGAACCGAGCTTGTCGTCCAGCCGTTCCGGTGGCAGCCAGCTGATCCGCGAGGTCGCCTCGGTCTGCCCGTACATCACGTACAACCGCGGCGTCGGCAGCAGTTCGCGTACCCGGCGGGTCAACGCCGGCGACATCGCGCCACCGGCCTGGGTGAGATAGCGCAGGCTGGACAGCGGACGCGCACGCGCGGCCAGCGGCTCCAGCAGCAGGGCGAAAGTGGACGGCACGCCGGAGAAGCCGGTCGCTTCGGCCTGCTCGATGGCGTCGAGCACCAGGTGCGGGAACATCAGGCCGGGGCCGAGCACCACGCAGGCGCCGCTGATGAGATGGGTATGCAGCACCGATGCGCCATAGGCGTAGTAGAACGGCAGCACGCTGAGCACGCGATCGGAAGCATCCAGGCGCAGGTAATCCACGATGGCCTGTGCGTTGGCCAACAGGTTGGCGTGGGTGAGCATCACGCCCTTGGGCGCGCCGGTGGTGCCGGAGGTATACAGGAGCAGCGCCGGATCCGAGGCTTCCGGCAGCAATGTGGTGGGCGGCGGTTCGCCAGCGTTCCCGTCCACCAGCGCTTGTCCGTCTTCCAGCGCGGTGCAGGCCGGTGGCGTGGGCAACTGCGCGATCGCCTCGACGACATCGCGATGCGCGGCTTCATGCACCACGTGGCGTGCGCCGCAGTGCTGCAGCCAGGGCAGGAAGTCGCGCAGGCGCGCCTGCGCGTTCAGCGGCACCGCGATGCCGCCGGCCAGCCAGATGCCGTAGCAGGCGACCGCGGCCTCGATGCGGTTGGGCAGGATGATCGCCACCCGATCGCCGTCGCGCAGGCCGGTCTCGCGCAGGCGCGCGGCGAACCGACGCGCCTGCCGCCAGAAGCCGGCGTAGTCGGCGTGGCGATCGCCGTCGACGAGGGCCGTGCGCGCGGGCACATCGCGCGCCACGCGTTCGACCCGGGAGCAGAGGGTTTCCATCGGCGATGGATCAGCCGGCCCGCTTGCGGGTGACGAACTCGTCCACCGTGTCGATGGTGTCGAAGTTGGCCGGGGTCATTTCCTCCGGCACGATCTGCAGCTTGAACTGATCCTCCAGGAAGAAGATCAGCTCGTGGATGCCGGTCGAGTCGATGATGCCGCCGCGAATCAGCGAATCCTGGTCCCCGATGGCGGTGGGGTCATCCGAGAACAGGAAGTTCTCCAGGATGAACTGCTTGATCTGTTGTTTCTGCTGCATGGGGGTCCCCTGTGGCGGTTTCGCTTGCTGTCATTGAAAACGCAAGCCCGGCGGGCATCCGGCCAGTCCGTACGGTGGCGTTGGCGTGGTTGGTGGCGGTGTTACCATCGCGGCGGTCTTCACGCCGGGGAAGCTCGCGATGCGCCGTCTGCCACTGGTTCTGCTGCTGGGATTGGCGGCCTGCCGCCAGGATGCGCCGGCGCCTTCCGTGCAGCCCCACGTGGTCCGCGGGGCGACCCCCGTCCCCTACGTTTCGGAGAAGGGCGCTTACACCGTGACCGAACTGGTCACCGGACTGGAACACCCCTGGGCGCTGGCCTTCCTGCCGGATGGCGGCATCCTGATTACGGAACGCCCGGGCCGGCTGCGCCGCATCGCGGCGGACGGCGAGGTGTCCGCGCCCATCGGCGGACTGCCCGACATCTTCGTCGACGGCCAGGCCGGGCTGCTGGACGTGGCGCTGTCGCCGCAGTTCGCGCGCGAGCCCTGGGTCTATCTGGCGTTCGCCGAACCCACCTTCCGTGGCAACAAGGCCGGCACCGCGGTGGCGCGCGGAAGGCTGGAGGGCGACCAGATCAAGGACGTGGAGGTGGTGTACCGGCAGGAACCCAAGCTCTCGCATGGCACCCACGTCGGCGCGCGGCTGGTGTTCGACGACGCCGGCCACCTGTTCGTCACCCAGGGCGACAACCGGGTGGCCGCCGCCGCCGCGCAGGAACTGGACAAGCTGCAGGGCAAGGTGGTGCGGATCTGGCCGGACGGGCGCATCCCGGACGACAACCCGTTCGTGGGCAAGGCCGGCGCGCGCCCGGAAATCTGGTCCTACGGGCACCGCAACATGCAGGGCGCGGCGCTGCACCCGGTCACCCGCGCACTGTGGACCAGCGAGCATGGCCCGCAGGGCGGCGACGAGATCAACCTGCCGCGACCGGGCGCCAACTACGGCTGGCCGCTGGCCACCCATGGCATCGACTACAGCGGCAAGCCGGTGGAAGGTGCGCGCGGGCGCAGCGTGCCGGGGATGGAGGATCCGCATTACGTCTGGGAGAAATCGCCGGCGGTCAGCGGCATGGCGTTCTACACCGGTGGCCTGTTCCCGCAGTGGCAGGGCAACCTGTTCCTGGGCGCGCTGGCGACCAAGCAGCTGATCCGGCTGGAGCTGGACGGCGACAAGGTGGTGCACGAAGAGCGCCTGCTGGGCGAGCGCAACCAGCGCATCCGCGATGTGCGCCAGGGACCGGACGGCGCGCTGTACGTGCTGGTGGACGCGCCGGACGGCAAGCTGTTGCGGATCGCGCCGCCGGCGGGCGTCGCGGGTGCGCCGGGCGGCTAGATCGCGGCGGCCACCGCCGGCGCTACCGCCATGGCGGGCTTGCGCGCGATGAAGTCCACGCTGGTGATGCAAAGCTGTTCCGGCGGAATGCCGGCGAACTGCGGATGCACCGGCGTGGCCGCCAGTTGCCGCAGGCGCTCCGGGCGCGCGTTCGAGGTGTCCAGCACGATGGCGAAGCCGCAGTCGCGGGCGTCATCGACGAAGCGGTGCGCGCGCAGCCGGTTCTGGTACAGGAAGGCGTTGTTCCAGCGTTGCCACTGGCGATCGGAATAGCGCAGGTAGTGCAATTGGTGAATCTCGCGATCCACGTAGGCGTAGTGATCGCCGCAGTTGACTGAGTGGAACATGATGCCGCCCGGCGCCAGGATCCGCATCGACTCGCGATACATCGCGCCGATGACTTCCGGCGGCACGTGTTCCAGCACGCTGTTGGAGAACACCACGTCGACCTCGCCGTCGGCCAGGGTGGTGCGGGTGGCGTCAGCCGGGGCGCGGTACTGGATCACGCCGTCGGTGGCCGCTTCCAGCGAATCGCCGGCCAGCAGGCGGTTGCGCAGGCGCAGGTAACGCTCGCGCACCGCATGCGGATCCGCGCCGCCGGCTTCGGCGATGCGCGGCAGGAATTTCTCCAGCGTGGCCACGCACCGCTCGGTCAGGTCGCGGCGCAGGTGGGTGTTCAGATCGTAGGTGGTGATGCGCGCCGCGCCGGCCAGGTAGCAGGCGAACGGGAAGGTCGGGTACCAGCCGGTGCCGATCTCGAAACCGCGCATGCCGGCGAACGGCGCGCCGGCATCGCGCAGGTGGCCTGCCATGATCGCCCAGTCGTCGATCTTCACCGACAGTTCGCGCTCGAAGTCCTGCAGGCCGCCGAACTGGCGTTGCAGGTGGAAATGCAGGGTATGGCCGCCGGGCAGATATCCCAGCACTTTCTGGACCATTCCTTTGACTCGCCAGTGCATGTCGGCTCCGTGATCGGGTGGGTGCGCTCAGCCCGCCGGGACGGCCAGCGGCGCGTCGGTGGCGCGATGGGCGTGGGGGGCGGTGCGCGTTTCGTTGAGCTGGCGGTGCACCAGCATGGTCGAGAGGATGCCGACGAACGCCTGGTTGTCGGCGAAACCGGTGGCGCGGCCCTGCCGGCATTTCTCCACCAGCCGCGACACCGCCTGCGGTTCGAAGTAGCCGGCGTCGCGGATGGAGGCTGGCGCGAGCAGTTCGGCGACGTAGTCCAGCGGCTTTCCGTCGAAGAAGAAACTCTGGCTGTCCGGCGCGCGGTAAGGCTGCTTGGTACGTTGCACGATGTCGGCCGGGAGCAGATCCGCCAGCGCGCGGCGCAACAGGTACTTTTCGGTCATGCCGCGGATCTTGAAGCTCGGCGGCAGCCGGTTGGCGAACTCGATGACCCGGTGATCCAGATAGGGGAAGCGGCCTTCGATGGAATTGGCCATCGCCACCCGGTCGCCCTGCGAGGACAGCAGGTAGCCGGCCAGCAGCGACTTGGCCTCCACGTACTGATCGCGCGCCAGCGGACTCCACGCCATGATCTCCGGTGGCAGGGTCTGCTCGTAGGCGTCGAGCGGATCCCAACTGGTGGAGGCCGCGCGCAGATCCGGCGAGAGGAATCCCAGCGCGCGCTGCGAGGTGGTCCAGCGCGGCACGTGCGCGAACACCGGCCGGTGCAGGTGCTCCATACCCTGGCCGAAGAATGACTGGGCGAAACCCGGGTGGCTGACCGGCGAGTTGCGCAGGTAGCCGTACAGGCGTTCCAGCAGGCGCGGGCGCAGGCGGGAATCCGGTTGCCGCGCCCAGAACCGGCGCACCTTGGCCTCCTTGAACAGGTCGTAGCCGCCGAACACCTCGTCGGCGCCTTCGCCGGTCAGCACCACCTTGTAGCCGTGTTCGCGCACGCTGCCGGCCAGCAGCATCAACGGCACCGGCGCGGTGCGCAGCACCGGCGTCTCGGTGTGGCGGATCAGGCGCGGGAACGCTTCGCCGATATCGCGGCGGGTGCAGCGCAGGGTGGTGTGATCGGTGCCGAGGTGGCGGACCATCGCCTGCTGGTGTTCGCTCTCGTCGAACTCGCCGTCCTCGAACGCGACCGAGAAAGTGCGGACGGGCGTGTCGGTGAACCCCTTGATCAGCGCGACGATGCCGGAGGAATCCAGGCCGCCGCTCAGGTAGGCGCCGACCGGGACGTCGGCGCGCAGTTGCAGGCGCACCGCGTCGACCAGCAGCGTGCGCAGTTCGGCGGTGGCCTGTTCCACCGACAGCGGGTAGCGCGATGGCGAGGTTTCGGCGGCGTCCGGGAACGTCCAGTTCCAGTAGGGACGCAGGTGCTGGCTGCCGTCGGCCTCGATGCTCAGCAGGCAACCCGGCGGCAGGCTCTGCACGCCGTCGTACAGGGTGTCCGGATCCACCGGCGCCCAGTAGGTCAGGGTCTGCATCAGCGCGCGCGGATTGAGCTGCGCGCATTCGGGCAGTACCGCCAGCAGCGACTTCACTTCCGAGGCGAACCACACCCGGCCATGGCGATGGGCGTGGTACAGCGGACGGATGCCGGCGCGATCCCGCGCCAGCACCAGCCGCCGGCGTTCGCCGTCCCACAGGGCGATCGCGAACTGGCCGTTGAGGTGCTGGACGAAATCGTCGCCGTAGCGGTCGTACAGGTGCACGATCACTTCGGTATCGGAGTGGGTGTAGAAGCGGTGGCCGCGGGCTTCCAGATCCCGGCGCAGTTCCACGTAGTTGAAGATCTCGCCGTTGAACACCGTCCACGCCGTGCGGCGCTCGTTGTGGATCGGTTGATCGCCGGTGGCCAGGTCGATGATCGACAGCCGCGCATGCGCCAGCGCCGCGCCGGGTTCGGCGTGGAAGCCGAAGCCGTCCGGGCCGCGATGGGCCAATGGATGGATCATCCTTTCCAGTGCCGGGCGGGCGCCGTCCGGGGTCACGTCAGCGCCGCTGAAACCTGCGATTCCGCACATGGTCGGGTCTCCTTCGCGGCGGAATCAGGTGGAACCGGCGGCGTACAGCGCACGCTCGCCCCGGGCTTCGGCCAGCACTTCCTCGCAGGCCAGCAGGGTGTCCTGGGCGACCTGGCGCCAGTCGCGCGAGAAGCGGCGCGCCAGGGCGGCCTCGTCCCAGTCGCGCTCCAGCGCTTCGCGCAGGCCCTCGGCCAAGGCGGCCGGATCGCGCGCCGGCACCAGCACGCCGCTGGCCGCGTCGACCACCTCGGGAATGCCGCCGACCGGGGTGGACACCACCGGCCGGCCGCAGGCCAGCGCCTCGACCAGCACGTTGGGATGGCCTTCGGAATAGCTGGGCAGGGTGACCAGATCGGAGGCGCACATCCAGCGCGCGACTTCCGCCGGCGGGCGCGTGCCGGCGAAACGCACCGGCAGCTCGCCGGCCACGGCCAGCGCCGCCAGTTCCGCGTGCATCGGGCCTTCGCCCACCAGCACCAGTTGCAGGCGCGGCCGGCTGGCGCGCAGCGCGCCGGCGGCGGCGAGCAGTTCGCGCAGTCCCTTCTCGGGCACCAGCCGGCCCACGTAGGTGACCACTTCGGCGTCCGCGGGCAGATCCAGCGCCCGCCTGGCCTCGGCGCGGTCGGCCGGATGGAAGATGGACGCATCGCAGCCGTTGGGGATGGCGCGGATGCGGTCCGGATGGGCACCGTAGTCGCGTTCGGCGACCCGGCCCAGATCCTCGCTGACCACCAGCAGGCGGCGGGCGGCATGCAGCACCGGGCGGGTCAGCCGGCGGCTGATGGCGTCGCGCACGCGCAGGTCCGAGCCGCGCGCGCCCACCACCAGCGGCACTTCGGCCTGGCGCGCGGCCAGCATCGCCCCGTAAGCATCCGGATAGAGCCAGTAGGACAGCACCAGGTCCGGCGCGAAGGCGCGCAAGGGCGCGGCGATGGCGCGTGCGCACAGCCGGCCGTTGAACGGGCGGCTGACCGCCGGCAGGGCGGGGTAGCGCACGTATTCGACGTCGCAGCCCGGCACGCTGTGGTGCTCGTCCGAGGCCCGGTAGAGGTAGCTGCGCGGCTGCGCCCAGCGCGGATAGGTGGCGACCGGGCTGAGCACGCGCACCTGTGCCAGCCGCGAAAGCTCGCGCACGGTCTGGTAGATCGGGCGGCCGCGGTTGGGCTCGCCGGCAATCGGGAACTGCGAAGTGACGATCAGCAGCCGCATGTCGCCCCGCCTCGGCCGGATGCCGGGAACTGGCCTGTTGCGGGACTCGCTAGCGTTATATCGACCATGCAGTGAACCGGTTCCGGGAGTTGAAGTGGTCCGCGAAAATTCGCCTTCCGTGCGCGTGGTGGAGCTGGATGCCCTGCGGGGCATCGCCGCCGTGGCCGTGATGGCTTACCACTACACAACGCGGTACACGGAGCAGATAGGCCATGCGGGGGGCATGCCGCTGGACCTGCTGGCCGGCAAGTACGGAGTGCAACTGTTCTTCCTGATCAGCGGCTTCGTCATCTTCATGACCCTGGAACGGACCCGGACCGCGATGGATTTCGTGGTCTCCCGATTTTCCCGGCTGTTTCCCGCCTACTGGGCGGCGCTGGCCCTGACCAGCCTGGTGGTCTATTCGATCGGCCTGCCGTTGCAGCAGTTGTCGCTGCACGACTGGGCGCTGAACCTGACGATGTGCCAGGAGTTCCTGGGCGGCGAGCACCTGGACGGTTCGTACTGGACCTTGCAGATCGAGCTCTTCTTCTACGCGCAGATGCTGCTCTGGTACATGCTGGGGCTGCTGAAGCGGATCCACTGGATCATCGCCGGCTGGCTGGTGCTGGCCGCCATCGAAGGGCTGTGCGAGAAGAATGGCTGGCACTTTTCCTACGTGCTGCGCGAACTGCTGATCCTGCGCTTCATCCCGTTCTTCGCGATGGGCATCCTGTTCTACCGGATCCGCCAGAATCCGGAGGAATGGCGATTGAACGCGACCATGATCGGGCTGTGCCTGCTGGCGATCGCGGTCGGCGAGCGGCCGGTGTTCCTGCTGGTGGGCACGGTCTGCTGCGCGATCTTCATCGCCTTCACCCTTGGCTGGCTGCGCTTCCTCAATGTGCGCTTCTTCGCCTGGCTGGGAACGCTGTCCTATTCGCTGTACCTGATCCACCAGGCGATCGGCTTTGCGGTGATCTACCGGCTGGAGCAGTTGGGCGTGCCGAGCCTGGCCGCCTGCGGCGCGGCGGTGGGGGTGGCGTTCGCCCTGGCCGTGCTGCTGAGCCACGGGGTAGAGAGGCCGGCGATGCGCTGGATCCGCTCGGAGTGGAAGCGGCGCGGCATGCGCCTGGAGACCGCGTGAGCACGTACGATGGCGCCCACGCGGGGCGGGGTGGGGACGGGGTTTGAAGGACAGGCACAAGATCGTTTCCGCCGCCGCGTGGAGCATTGGCGCCGGCCTCGCCGGCCGCGCCGTCGGGTTGCTGGGCACGCTGCTGATCGCCCGCCACCTGAGTCCGGACATCGTCGCCGAGGTGACGGTCGCCACCATCATCGCGCTGACCGGCAACTGGATCGGAGCCTGGGGCTGCGGCCAGTACGTGATGGTGCGCGGCGGCGAGGGGCGCGAGGCGATCTTCACCGCCAGCGTGTTCTACCTGCTGGCCGGTTCGCTGGTGATCGCGGCGACCTGGTGGGCCACGCCGTGGCTGGCCGGCTGGCTGCAGGCGCCCAACCTGGCGGCCTACCTGCCCGGTGCCCTGCTGGGCATCGGCATCCGCCGGCTGGGCGCGATCCCCGACAAGCTGCTGGCGCGCGAACTGCGGTTCGGGCGCATCGCCATGGCCACCGCGCTGGGAGACGTGGCCTACGCCACCGTCGCGGTGACCCTGGTGAGCACGACCAATCTCGGCGGTCGCGCGATGATCCTGGGTTTCATCGCCCAGTCCTGCGTGATCGCGGGGATCACCATCACCGGCACCGGCTGGCGCAGCTGGCTGGCGCCGGCCCGCCTGCGCTGGGCGCGGGTGCGCGACATCATCCGGTTCGGCGCGCCGATCACCGGCGAAATCACCCTTGCCGAGGGCGGGCGCTACTGGGACAAGCCGCTGATGCTGCGGCTGGTCGGCGCGCATGACGCCGGCGCCTATGGCATGGCCTTCAACCTGGCGCAATTGCCTGCGGTCTACGTCGGCGGCCATATCGGCACGGTGATGGTGCCGGCGATCGTGCGCGCGGAACCGGCGGCGCGCGCGCCGCTGATCGTCAACGCGCTGGTGGTGGCGGCGGTGCTGCTGTGCCCGATGGCGGCGGGCCTGGCGATGGTCGCGCCGACCCTGGTCGCCGCGTTGCTGCCGCCGACCTGGGCGCTGGTCGCGCCGCTGCTGGGCGTGCTGGCCTTCATGCTCCTGCTGGGACCGGGCAGCTACATCCTGTCCTCGTTCCTGACCTCGCTCGGCCGCAACGCGATCCTCATGTGGATCGAGGTCGCGACGATGGCCGTGCTGTTGGCCGCGTTTGCCGTGCTGGCGCGTTGGGGAGTGATGGCGGCGGCTTTCGCGGTCGGGGTGGCGATGCTGGTGCAGTGGTTGCTGACCGTCCAGGCCTGCCATCGCGATGGCGTGCGGCTCGGACGCCTGTGGTCGCCGCTGTCACGGGTGGTGCTGGCTTGCGTGGCGATGGCGCTGGCGGTGTGGGGCGTGCGCGCGCTGATCGCCGGCCAGGTGCCGGCCGCCGCGCAGCTGCTGCTGGAAGTGGCCACCGGCGTGCTGGCCTATCCGGTGGCGCTGGGCGTTTTTGGCGGCGGGTTGCTGGGGAACCTGCTGCAGTCGGCGGGCCTGGGACGGTTGCCGTTGCTGGGACGCTGGTTGCGCGGTTGAAGAACGGGGTGGTGCGGGGCGATCGCCCCGCGCATGCGGAATCATGGCTTCCAGGGAAGCCGAAGGGGAAGGAAGGGGATGTTCGATTTCAATACCATCGTGCTGTTGCGACGCGAAGCCGGCAGCGCGGGCGACAATCCGCTGGCACCGGAGCAGCGGTTCGTCGAGCTGAGGTTGGGCGACGAGGCGCGGCTGTCGAAGGTGTACCGGCAGCAGGGCCGCACCGGCGACCCGGCGCGCCTGCGCCGGCGCTTCGAGCGCGGTTTCCGCTGTTTCGCGATCGAGGAGGGCGATGAAGTGATCGCCTGGTTCTGGGCGCTGCACGGGGTGCCGCGTTACTTCGACGAGATGGGCTGGCTGTTTCCGCTGGACAGGACCCAGGTCTGGCTGCGCGATGCCTACGTCGTGCCGCGCCGTCGCGGCCGCCGCTTGCTGCTGGCGATGATGGCGATCGGCAGCACGGTGGAATCCGCGCCGCTGGAGTACCTGTCCGATGTCAGCTACATCAATCGTCCGTCGCTGCGTGCGCACCGGACGATGGGCTTCAAGCCGTTCGCGACCGTGTGCAGCCTGATGCTGGGTGGGCGGTTGCTGTGGCGGAGCCAGCCGCCGACGCTGCTGCCGGCGCCCACGGCGCTGCATCCGCACAAGCGCCTGCTGTGGTTGAGCGCCGAGGAGCGCGCCTGGCATCGCACCGAGATCGCCTGAGCCGCCGGTGCGTGCGGACGGCGGGTTTCAGTCGTCGTGGCCCAGCCGGTACGCCAACGGCCGCAGTGCGCGCGCCGCCGACAGCCAGCGATTGGCCGCGGATCCGGCGGCGAGCACGCCGGACACCATGACCTGCTGATCCGGCAGCAGCTCGGCCAGGTAGGAGTTTTCCTGCGCCTGGCTGTCGAACTGGCGCAGGTGCGGCCAGCGCGCATGCATCGCTTCGAACAGCTGCCACTCATTGAGCCGGCCGGGGCTGGCCTGGCGATACTCGGGATCCCAACCGGTCTTGAAGCCGCTGAGGACCTGGCCCGACATCAGGTTGCTGGTCGAGGCGATGACCTTGCCCGCGCACAACGTCTCGACGAACACCAGCGCGCCGGTCGGCGCCAGCCGCGCCGCCATTTCAAGGAAGAAGCCGCGCTGGGCCGCGCTGGCATGCAGCGAACTGCCGGCCTCGCCCTTCCAGCCGGCGTGCTCGAGCGCGAGGTGCCGTTCGGCCGCGGCCTGGTCGGCATCTCCCCCCTGCAGGATGCGGGTGGCGACTTCGCCCTGGTCCTGCAGGCGGCGCAGGCGTCGACGCAGATCCTTGAGCACCGAAGCGCGCATGCGCGCGGCGGTGGAGATCCCCGCCCTGGCGCGCAGCACCGGTCGCTGGAAGCGCCGGGTTTCGTGCCATTGCAGGCGTGGATCACGGGTGGCCCACAGCGCCGCCGACAGCGGGCATTCGGCCACCAGGTTGTGCAACAGCAGTACCGGGGCCGGCGACCGCGGCTGCGCCATCAGATCGATCATCGCGGCGGCGACCGTCTCGGCGGCGCCGGGCGCATGCAGCAGCCCGGACTGAAACGCGTGCGCATGGCGATAGCCGCGCCAGTGCGGCAGCGGCACGAACAGGTTGGGCCGCCGGCGTTCCAGGCAGGCCAGGCCGATCAGTGCGCCGCCGCCGTCGCGCACGCGCAGCAGCGTCGGCGGGGTGTGCGGCGTCAACCAGCGCGCCGCCGCCTGCACGAAGCCCGGCATCAGGAATGGATTGGATGCCGCGCTGGTGCCGGCCAGGGCCTCCCATTCCGCGAAGTCGGCGGCCTGCAGGCGATCCCAGGGATCCAGGGCGACCGTGGCGGTCATGCCGGCACGGTTCCATGCTTGCGGCCGCGCAATGCATCCATCACCCGCGTGCGCAGGCCCACGCGATCCACCGACAGCCAGGCCATGCGGCCTTCGGCCATCGCCAGCACGCGCTTGTAGTCCATGTCGCCGGCCATCAGTTCGTAGCGCGACTGGCCCTCCTGGATCGCGTGCTGCACCGCTTCGGTCAGCAACAGGAGTCCGGGACTGCCGCAGTCGCCGATGCGCGGGTAGTCGATGCCGGCCTGGTAGAAGCAGACCACGCCGCGCGACACCAAGTGGTAGAGATAGCCGACCACATGCCCGCCGGCCTGGAAGCGCAGCAGTTGCGCGCCATGTCCGGGCTCGGAGTCGGCGATCAGCTGGCGATGGAAGGCGACGATGCGCGGATCGGCGAACGCGCCCTGTTCACCGGCTTCGGCGGTCCAGTGCGCCTGATGCAGCGCGACCAGGCCATCGAAGAACGCCAGCCGCTCCTGGGCCGTGGCCGCCACGGCCACCTGCAGTTCGCCCCAGCGTTCGCCCAGCCTGCGGGCGGTGCGGCGCACGCGGGCGCGGGTGTTGCGTCCGAGCACGCTGGACAGGTACAGGCCGTGGTCTTCGCGCAGGCCGGTCAGATCGATGTACGGCGTCGGCCGCTTGAACATGCGCAGGCGGAGATCCGGCGCGCGCATCTGTTCCAGCGGAATGCGATCGACCTCGATGCCCGGCAGGAACAGGGTGAGCCAATGACGCTCGTGGCGATGCAGGTGATCCACGAATGCCACCAGGGTGTCGCTTTCCAGTCCGGCCTCGCTGAGCAGGCCGTTGAATTCGATGGTCAGGCTGTCGAGCGCGCGGTCGCCCACCTGGTGCAGCCGCAGGTGAGTGGGTCCCAGGCCGAAGAAACGGCGGCGCGCGGTGACGATGCCCAGCCCGACCAGGCGCTTGTTCAAGTAGACCGACGCCAGCCGCGCGGTCCTGCGCGGGCAGATCAGCTTCAGCCAGGTGCCGATCCACAGCCAGCTGAGGAACACGCTGCAGTAGGAGCGGCTTTCCAGCTCCTCCCAGCGCAGGCGCAGGACCTCGAGATCCGGCAGCGGCTCCAGGCGGACTTCGAATGAGCGGGTGGCGGGCGAGAGCATCGCGGGTTTCTCGTATCCGTGGAGAGGCGTCACCACGACCCCGCGCGACCGCGCGGGATCAGGGCGGGTGATGCAAGAGCTGTGCCACGCGGGCGCGCATCGGCGGAAGGAGCGGGAAGGAACGCGACGCGGTCAACCGAACGTCGCATCCAGCCCCTGCTCCACGCCCACGCGCGGCGTCCAGCCCAGCTGTTCGCGCGCGGCGGTGGTGTCGAAATTGGCCAGCGGCCGCAGCGAACGCACGCGGTAGCGGGTCAACGGCACGTCGCGCTTGAGCAGCTTGCCCAGCAGTTCCACGCCCCAGCCCAGCAGCATGAAAATCCCCACCGGCACCCGCAGCCGCTTGAGTTCGCCGCCCAGCTTGCGCTGCGCGCGCTGCAGGTAGGCTTCCTGGGTGACGGCGGAGGTGTCCACGATGTTGAAGATGCGGCCGGGCGCACCGGGCGCGTCGGCCGCCTGCACCAGCGCGTCCACCACGTCGTCGATGTAGACCAGCGGCAGGGTCTGCGCGCCGCTGCCCACCGCGACCCAACGACCGGCCAGGCCGATGACGCCGTTGGGGGTGACCTTTTCCGCGCCCGGGCCGAAGATCTGGCCGGGCCGCAGGATCACCGCCGGCAGGCCCTGGCGCTCGATCGCCTCGCGCACATGGCGCTCGGCGCTCAGCTTGGTCTGGGTGTAGGCGCCGCGCCATTCCGGATGCGGTTCATAGGCGGAGGATTCGTTCATCACCGCGGTCGGCGCGCGGCCGGCGTGATCGAACACGCTCATCGAACTGACGTAGACCAGACGGCGGCTGCCATGGGCCAGGCAGGCGTCGACGACGTTGCGTGTTCCCCACACCGTGCCGGCCTCGAAATCGCGCGGTCCGCCGCGCATGGCCGCGCCGACGTGATAGACCACGCCCGCGCCCTTGACCGCGTGGTCGACGATGCGCGGGTCGCCCAGGTCGCCGATCACCGACTGCACGCCGGGATCCTGTGCATAGGCGGCGACCGGACGACGCACCAGCACGCGCACGCTGCGGCCCTCGGCGCGCAGGCGCGCGACCAGCCGGCGGCCGAGGAACCCGGCGGCGCCGGTGACCAGCGCATCGACGGGCGGCAATTCGGTGTAGCGGCTTTCCAGCAGCGCCAGGCGCTGGCGATCCGGTTCGGCGCACAGCGGTTCCAGCAGGCGCGCGATGCGCAGCGCGTCCTCGCCGGTGAACGGCGGTGCGGCGCCATCGCGCGCGGCCTGCGCGAATGCCTGCGCGCCGTGGCGGATGCCGGGCGAGGGCTTGAGCATCCCGGTGGCGAAGCGCACCACGTTCCAGGGAATCCGGAACACGTCCTTGAACGCGCTGATGAAAGAGTTGGCGACGATGCCGATGAACTTCGGGCCGGGCAGCACGCGGTGGACGCGGCAGGTCTGCAGGAAACGATCGACCTCGATGGTGCCGCGGGTGCCGCGCACGAACACGCGGTTTTCCATCGGCCGCGCGTTCCAGGACAGCAGCAGCCGGCCGGTGCCGCGCGCGGCGCGCACCTGCGCCTGCCACTCGTCGAAGTGCAGGTTGGGATCGGCGCCGCGGGCCTGGAATGCGACCTCGGCATGTTCGATGTCGCCGAGGAACGCCTCGATGGTGTACAGGCCGTGCACGCCGAGATCGCGGAACGGATAGGAACCCTGGGTCACCGAACCGGGCAGCGGGCCGCCGGCGTAGGGCGGATATTCGGAATTGCGGATGATGTCGACCGACACCACTTCGCCGATTTGGCCGTCGCGCACGGCCTGCAGGGCCTGCATCAGCACCGGGTCGAACAGGTCCGAATGGTTCACGCCCAGCAGCAGGCCGCGGCTGCGGGCGCTGGCTATCATCGCTTCGCAATCGGCCACGCTGTCTGCCATCGGCTTTTCGACCAGCACGTGGCAGCCCATGTCCAGCGCCGCCAGGGCGATGGCCGGGTGCGACGAAGGCGGGGTGAGCACGTACACCGCCTGCGGCTGCGCGTCGGCGAGATCCTCCAGGCGCGCGGCCGCGCGCGCCACGCCGAAACGCTGGGCCAGCGCCTGCGCCGCCGGCAGCTGGCTGTCGCAAATGCCGACCACGTCGACGAAATCCAGGCGCTTGAGCGCGGCCAGGTGGTGGGTGGCGACATAGCCGGCGCCGACGATGGCGACGCGCAGCCGGGTGGAAGCGGAAGCGGGCATGGGGGTATTGAGCATGATCAGGAAAGGGGGCGTTGGCGTTGCAGGGCTTGCGCGAGGGTTTCGAGCACCGTGTCCACGCGGCGATCCCAGGTCTGGTCGGCGACCGCGGCGATGCGTTCGGCGGCGGCTTGGGGCGTGTCCTCGGCCAGCGCGCTTTCCAGCGCGCGCAGGTACTCCTCGCGATCGCGGGCGATGCGCACCCAGCGCGAGAACTTCTCGATTTCGGGGTTGTGCACGCTCACCACCGGCTTGCCGGTGGCCAGGTACTCGCGCAGCTTGAGCGGATTGGAGTTGGCCACCTGGCGATTCATCCGGTACGGGATGATCGCCACGTCGAAGGCCTTGGCCCATTGCGGCAGGGTGGCGTAGGGCTGGGCTCCGGCCAGGCGCACGTTGGGCAGCGCGCGCAGTTCGCTCACGTCGGCGGCGGCATGGCCGACCAGCAGGAAGGTCCACTGCGGGCGCTGGCGCGCCAGCCATGCAATCAGGTCCAGGTCGATCCATTCGTGCAGCGAGCCGATGTAGCCAATCACCGGCCCGGGCAGGTCGCGCGCGGCGGCGGGCAGTTCGGTACCGGCCTCGCTAGCGCGGCGGAACAGATCCACGTCCACGCCGTGCGGGGAGTAGACCGTGCGCGGATTCAGTTCGCGCTTGCGCGCCAGCAGCGCCGGCGGGGCGACGAACTGGAGGTCGGCGGCGCGGCTCAGGGCTTCGTCGCGACGACCGATCAATTCCGGATCCACGCCCGGGTGCGCGGCGTAGTCGTCGATGCAGTAGTACACGCAGAACTCCTCGCCCAGGCGCCCGGCCAGGAAGCCCGGATGCGGAACGGCGAACCAGGAGATGCGCCGCTGGATGCCGACCGCGCGCAGCGCGCGACGCACGGCCCAGCGCCCGAACAGGCGGTTGAACGCGTCCACGCCGGGAATGCGCCGGAACGGCAACTGCGGCACGGTGCAGCGCCAGAATCCCTCGCGGATGCGTTCGGGGCGGCGCAGCGCCGCGCTCAGCTTGCGCCATGCCTTCTTCAGATCCCGTCCGGACGCATTGGGCGCGCGCATGCCGGGGGAATCCACGTACAGCACCGGCATGTGGCCGGCCAGGCGGGTGGCGATGTGGTGGCTGCTGGTGCGGTTTTCCGCGTTCCAGTCGTTGCCGAAATAGACCACGCCCAGCCCCTGCAGGGTCGTATCGGCGTCAGTCATCGCGCCACCATGCGATCAGCCAGGCAGTGGCGCCATGGTGGATCCAGTCCTTGCGCACGCCCGGGATGTCTTCCACGTGCGGGCCGATCCGCCCGCAGGCCGGCGCGAAGAATGTCACCAGCCCGTTGCGGCCCAGGTGACGCATGCGCGCGATCGTGGCGGCGGGCTCGCTCAGGTAGTAGAGCACTTCGCAGGCGGTGACCAGATCGAAGCGGTGGCGCTGTTCGCCCCAGGGCTGGTGGAACAGGTCGGCGGCGGCGAAATGCGCGCGCGGCAACCGCGCCTGCGCGCGCGCCACCGCGTGCGCGCTGACGTCCAGGCCGTACTGTTCATCGCTCAGGCGCGCCAGGTATTCGGTCTGGTGGCCTTCGCCGCAACCGATCTCGAGCACGCTGCCGACCCGGCCGAAGGCCTGTTCGATCACCTGGTTGGTGGCCTCGAAGCGGGTCCGCTCCATCGCCGAATCCATGTTCCAGGGATCCTCCATGCGATAGGCCATGTCCAGCCGCGCATGGTTGTCGCTGCCGCCGACGCCGCGCAGCGCGTACTTCATCCACAGGCGTCGCTGCGCCTTCTTCAGCAGTCCGGCGGTGCCAGCAAACATTCGAATCCCCCTGAACCTTCGTCCTTCAGCAGTGCGGCACCTCCTCGGTCGCCGCATGCGCGCTTGCCTCGTCCACCCGCAGCGGCCGCAGTGGCGAGCTGTACCAGCCCGCCACCCTGCCGCAGCGGAACTCCACCCACGAAGGGCCGTAGTCCCAGCGGGCCGCGTGCTCGCCATCGGGCTCGCCGAGGATGCGCCGGGCCTGCCGGGTGTCCATGCCGACGGCAAGCCGGCTGGTGATCTCCGGTGTGCCCAGTCCCGGCGAAACCGCGTCACCGGGACCTGCGGGATCCAACGAGGGCGTGGCGCTCTTCTGAGCGCCCCACCAGTACAGCACCAGCGCGAGCAGCGCCAATATCAGCAAGTAACGGCGACGACGCGGAAATCCGGTCACCGGGTCGGGCACGGGTTCCTCGTCGGCATCGTTGGCCGGTTCGGAATCGCGGGTCCAGCGCGCCTGCTCGGCGGCGAACGCGAGCGCGGGACCCGGCGCCGGGGCAGGAGGGAAATCGTCCACCAGCACGGGAGCATCGTGGCCGTCGTCCGGCGACACCGGTGTCGGCCGCGATGCGCCGGGCAGGCGGCCGTGGGCGCGGTGGAATTCCAGCGCCGCCGCGTACATGCGGTTCAGCCGCTGCAGTCGCGCGACGTCGGCGGGATGGCGCTGGTGATCCGGATGCAACTGCATCACCCGGCGCCGGTAGGCATGCTTGAAAAGCTGCATGCTGCACTCCGCGTCCAGCCCCAGTTCGTTGTACAACGCGACGAAGTCGGTATCGTCCGACATGCAGGACACGCCCCTGATAATCCCCGTTTACGTTAGCGCAGCGCGCTTGCGTTCGCCTGCCAGACGACAAACCGGAGCGGATGCGGCCAACCGGCGCCGGCGTGGCCGGATTCGGCAGCAATCCGCGTATTCAGGGCATCGGGCATGGTTGCCGGATGCGGATGGATGATGGCCAGGGGAGCATCGAAACAGGCAAGGGAGCGTGCGGGCCGCAGGCAACTGCTGGCGCGCTGGTGCCACCGTGCCGGCGTGCTGCCGCTGCTCGGCAGGATGCGGCTGGGCTCGGGCGACGCGGTGCGCGTGCTGGCCTATCACCGGGTACTGGAATCGGCCGAACCGGCCGACTTCAGTTTCGACACCGACCTCATCAGCGCCTCGGCGGATGCGTTCCGCCAGCAGATGGCCTACCTTAAGCGCCACTTCGTGCCGATGACTTTCGCACAGGTGCTGGATCACCTGGACCAGGGCCGGCGGCTTCCCCGCGGTGCGGTGCTGGTGACCTTCGACGACGGCTACGACGACAACTACCGGATCGCCTTCCCGATCCTGCGCGAGTTGGGCATGTCGGCGATGTTCTTCGTATCGACCGGCCATATCGATTCCGGCCGTCCCTACGCATATGACTGGCTGGTGCACATGGTGTGTTCGACCCCGGCCGCGCGCCTGCAGGCGCCGGAGCTGGGTGTGGACTGGGCGCTGGGCCCGGACCTGGGCGAACGCCGCGCGCAGGCCTCGGAATTGCTGGACCGGCTCAAGTCGCTGGATGACGAGGGCCAGGGCGCGCTGATCGCGCGGCTGGAGCGCGAGTGGAGCCTGCCGCGCTCGGAGGGACATCCCCATTGCCGGCCGATGACCTGGGACCAGTTGCGCGAAATGCGCGCGGCGGGCATGGAAATCGGTTCGCACGGCGTGGACCACCGGATGCTGGCCAAGCTGCCGCGGGATCGGATGGTTGCCGAGGTGCAGGGTTCCAAGCAGGCGCTGGAGCGCGAACTGGGCGGCCCGGTCGCGGTGCTGTCCTATCCGGTCGGCGGGCCGGACGCGTTCGACGGCGACACGGTCGAGGCGGTGCGGGCGGCGGGATTCCGGATGGCCTGCAGCTACGTGGCCGGCACGCGCGCGATCGAGGCCACCACGCTGTACTCGGTGCCGCGGTTGCCGGTGGAACGGCAGATGGACCGGGAATGGTTCGAGGCGATGGTGGCGGTGCCGGAGGTGTTCAGCTACACATCAAGGTTGCGCACAGGTTGAACGAGCGGAGCGACAGGGGCTGATGTTCTTTTTCTTGTTGGTGTATCTGGCGCTGGTGATCATCCGGCCCCAGGACTATCCGGCCATTGCCGAGAACCCGGGGCCGCCGCTGCAGTCGATTGCGCTGCTGCTGGCCGCCGGCCTGTGGGTGTTCTCCGCGCGCAAGTCGTTCTCGGCGCCGCAGTACCTGCTGATACCGTGCTTCCTGTTCGTGGCCATGGTTTCCAAGGTGGTGAACGGCTGGCCGGGCGGCGCGCTGTTCGTGTTCTTCATCTTCGCGCCGGTGCTGCTGGCCTACGTGCTGCTGGCCAACGCGGCCCACACCCGCGAGCGGCTGGAAACGGTGATGGCGGTGCTGACCATCTGCGCGGGCGTGCTGGCGCTGCATGGCGTGGAACAGGCCACCATCGGCATCGGCTGGACCGGGGTGGAACTTTCGCAGGGCACCCGCATCCAGTACGTGGGCATCTTCAATGATCCCAACGACCTGGGCCTGTTGTTCGTGATGTGCCTGCCGATGGCCTTTTACTTGAGCGCGCGGGGCGGCCTGATGGGCCTGCGCCGCCTGTTCTGGCTGGCGGTGGCCGGCCTGCTGGTCTATGGCTGCTACCTGACCAACTCGCGCGGCACCCTGCTGGCGCTGGTCGCGCTGCTGGGCGTGTACGTGTGGCGCAAGCGCGGCATCTTCACCGCCGGCCTGCTCGGGGTCGCGGCGCTGGGCGGGCTGATGATGCTGCCCTCGCGCCTGCAGGACATGGAGGTCTCCGAAGCCTCCGCGATGGGCCGGGTGGACTCCTGGTACGAAGGCATCCAGATGTTCATCGGCAACCCGGTGTTCGGCATCGGCGCCGGTGGCTACTCGGATCTGCACGAGCTGACCGCGCACAACTCCTTCGTGCTGGTGCTGGCCGAAATGGGCATCATCGGTTTCACCCTGTGGCTGGCGATCGTCGGCTACAGCTTCCGGATGATGCTGGCGCCGCTGCAGCGCGGCGACGACATCATCAACGACGTGCCGCCGGAAGTGCCGGACGATGAGGCGCTGGCGGACTGGCGCAAGGATCGCGCGCTGACCCTGACCCTGCTGATGTCGCTGAGCGGCTTCATCACCGCCGCGTTCTTCCTCAGCCGCAGCTACGTGATCATCCTGTACCTGCTGATCGCCATCGTGGTCGCCCACTACACCCGCCTGCGCGAGGTCTACCCGAGCCTGCCCGCGTTCAGCCTGGACAAGGACCTGCTGCGCTGGCCGATTTACGCCGTAATCGGCGTTATCGGGCTGTACGTGGTGGTCAAGGTCCTCCTGGCAATGGCATGAACAGTCGGTCGCGCACCCTCAGCAACACCCTGTTCTCCTCGGTGGGCACCTACACCGAGTACGTGCTGGGCATGCTCACCTCGATCGTCATCGCCCGGCACCTGGGGCCGGACGGTTTCGGTACCTACAGCCTGGTCATCTGGCTGGTGGCGATGGGCGTGGCGATCACCAACTCGGGCACCGCCAGCGCGGCGATCAAGTTCGTCGCCGAACTGCGCGGCACCGAGCGCACGGAGATGGTGCCGTACCTGCTGGACTACCTGCGGCGCGCGCAGCGGATTTTCCTGCTGGTGGTGCTGCTGGCCGGCGCGGCGGTATTCATCTTCGGCGGCGACCACATCGCCCCGGGCATGAACCACAAGTTGCTGCTGGGTTTCCTGGTGGTGGCGGTGGCGTTGCGCTCGTCGTACATGTTCAACATCGGCGTGGCCAAGGGCTTCGAGAATTTCCGCGCCACCGCGACGGTGGCGCTGGTATCCACGCCGATCAACCTGCTGCTGGTGCTGCTGGCCTGGCGGCTGGATGCGCCGGTGGAGTGGCTGCTGGCGGTGTTCGTCATTTCCAGCTTCGTGTTCTTCGGCATCTCGTTCCGCCAGATCGCACCGATGGTGCCGGCGCGCCAGCCGGGCGTGCAGTTGCCGGCCCCGCTGCTGGCGCGGGTACGACGGCACATGGGCTGGACCGCGCTGACGGTGTCGGTCGGCTTCATGGCGGCCAGCGAAGTTGAAGTGATGTTCCTGAACATGTACGCCGACAGCCATGCCGCCGGCCAGTTCAAGGTCGCCTACCAGTTGGCCATCGGCGCGGCGATGCTGGTGCCGGGCGTGTTCGGGGCGCTGCTGCTGCCGATGATGGCCAATGCATTGAGCCGCGGGCGCGAGATCGCCGCGCAGCGCTTCGTCGCCACCACCGGCTATCTCGTCCTGCTGGCCGCGCCGCTGGCGGCGTTCGGCGTGGTGTTCTGCAACGACGTCATCCATTTGCTGTACGGCCGCGAGTACTACGCGGCCGGGCCGGTGTTCGCGGTCTGCCTGGTGGCGGCCTGCCTGACCGCAATGACCCAGGGCGGCTCCAGCCTGCTGGTCAGCGCCGATCGCCAGCGCAGCATCCTGGTGCTGGTGATCATCTGCGCGCTGCTCAAGGTGGTCCTGGACGCGGTGCTGATCGCGCATTTCGCGCTGAAGGGCGCGGTGGTCGCCTACATCACCGTCGCCACCGTCAACGCGGCGGTCTACATGACCCTGGCCACCCGGGTCAGTCACGCGCAGCCGGAATGGGCGCGGCTGGCGCGCATCCTGCTCGCCGCCGCGCTGGCCGGTCTGCTCGCCTGGCCGTTGCGCGGCCTGCTGCCGATCGCCTCCGTGCTGGCTGGCGGAACGGTCCTGGTCCTGGCCTACGTACCGTTGACGCTGCTGCTGGGGTGCTGGAGCCGCGGCGATATCGAACACCTGCAGCACCTGCACCAGCGCTTCGCCGCGGGCCGTCCACGGCTGGGCGCACGTTTCCTGGCCTGGGCCTACCAGCGCGCGCCGGGGGAGGGCACCTCATGAGCCTGTACGAACCGCTGTTCCGGCGCGTGTTGTTCCCGCTGTACGAATCCGGCCTGCGCCGACGCAAGACATTGCGCTACCTGGACGAGTACGAGCGCAGCCAGACACTGGACGAGGAGGCGCTGCGCGCGCTGCAATGGCGCAAGCTGCAGCAACTGCTGCGCCATTGCTGGGAGCAGGTGCCGTTCTACCGGCGGACCTGGAGCGAGCTGGGCATCCGCTCGCCCGAGGACATCCGCGACCAGGACGATTACGCCCGCCTGCCGTTGCTGGACAAGCCGACCATCCGCGCCAACTTCGAAGAGCTGATCGCGACCAACCGGCGCGAGGGCCTGCTGTACAAGACCACCGGCGGATCCACCGGCGAACCGCTGAAATTCGGCTACACCCACGAAAGCTACGAGCGCCGCATGGCGATCATGTGGCGCGGCTACGGCTGGGCCGGCGCGCGCCTGGGCCAGCGCACGCTGTACCTGTGGGGCACGCCGGTCGGCGCGCAGAAGCGCAAGGATCGCCTGTACCACGCGGCCTTCAACCGCTACATGCTCAGCGCCTTCGAGATGAGCGATGCGCGCATGGCCGAGTATGCCGACGCCATCGACCGGTTCCGCCCCGAGACCATCGTTTCCTATGTCGCGCCGATCGTGAAGATGTCCGAATGGCTGATCGCCAACGGCCGCCGCGTGCATCGGCCCCAGCGCATCCTCGGCGCGGCCGAGACGCTGCACGAGAGCCAGCGCGCGTTGATTGAGCAGGCTTTCGGTTGTCCCGCCTACAACACCTACGGCTGCCGCGAGTTCATGCTGATCGCGGCCGAGTGCGAGCACCGCAAGGGGCTGCACATCAACGTCGACCACCTGCACGTGGAACTGGGCGCGGGCGTTGGCGACGACGCTGCCGGCCCGCACGAGATCATCGTCACCGACCTGCACAACCTGGGCATGCCGCTGCTGCGCTACGTCAACGGCGACCTGGCGACACCGGGGCAGGGGCGCTGCAGCTGCGGACGCGCGTTGCCGCTGCTGGCCAGCGTCGATGGCCGCAAGCTGGACGCCCTGCGCACGCCGGACGGCCGTTACATTCCCGGCGAGTTCATCGTGTACGCTTTCCTGGGCGCCACCGGCATCCGCCGCTACCAGGTGGTGCAGAAGCGCCTGGACGCCTTCGAGATCACCTTGGTGCGCGATCATGATTTCGATCCGTCGGTGGTCGAACGGATGGGCGCGGAACTGCGCAAGGTGATCGGCCAGCAGGTCGCGCTGGATTTCCGCTTCGCCGACGACATTCCGCTGACCGCGACCGGCAAACAACGCGTGACGGTATCTGAACTGACATGAAGGGTATGGAAGTCATCCACTTCGTCGAGAACCTGGAGCGCGGCGGGCTTGAGCGCACCGTCATCGATCTGGTCGCGGCCCAGCGCGACGCCGGCCACGAGTGCCGGGTGATCTGCCTGTTCGAGCCCGGCCAGTTGGCATCGGAACTGACCGCGCAGGGCGTGGAAGTGACCGCCTGCCACAAGCGGCGGGGCCTGGACTGGTCGGCGGTGCGCCGCGCCCGCGCGCTGCTCCGCCGCCACCCCGGCGCGGTGCTGCATACCCACAACGCCACCGCGCACTACCATGCGGTGCTGGCGGCCTGGGGCCTGCCGCTGGCGCGGGTGATCAACACCCGCCACAGCATGGGGGCCGTGGATCCGCGCAGTCGCAAGGAATGGCTGTATCGCCGCAGCATGCGCCTGACCGACTACGTCGCCGGCGTGTGCGAAGCCGCGCGCCGGTGTTTCGACGACCAGGGCGTGCGCCCGCGCGAGCGCCTGCTGGCGGTGCCCAACGGCATCCGCCTGGAACGCTTCCAGGCCGCCGATGCGGCCGGGCGCGCGGCGCTGGCCGCGGAGCTGGGCTGGCCCGCCGACTGCCGCATCATCGGCACGGTCGGGCGGCTGCAGCCGGTCAAGGAGCAGCAGGGACTGTTGCGCGCGTTCGCGAGCTTGCGTGCGGAGATGCCGCAGGCGGTGCTGGCGGTCGTCGGCGATGGCGCCCTGCGTGCCCCGCTTGAACGCCTGGCCGGTGAATTGGCCCTGGGCGATGCCGTGCGTTTCCTTGGCGACCGCAGCGATGTGCCGCGGCTGCTGACCGGGATGGAAGTGTTCGCACTGCCTTCGCGCAGCGAGGGCTATTCGATCGCGTTGCTGGAGGCCTGCGCCGCGGGCCTGCCGATCGTGGCGACCGACGTCGGCGGCAATCGCGAGATCGTTCGCGACGGCCACAACGGAAAACTGATCGCCCCGGGAGATCCCGACGCGCTGGCGGCGGCGCTGCTGGCCCTGCTGGAAGCGCCGGAGACCGCGATGCGGATGGGCCGTGCCGGCCGGGACTGGGTGCTGGCGGAAGGTTCGTTCCGGACCATGGCGTTGCGTTACGAACGCCTGTATGCCGGCCAGCCGAGCGCGCTGGGCGAGCTGGCTCCCGAGGTGGAGGTCGGCTGATGCGCGCGATTCGCCACATTGTCATCCGCAACCGTCATGATCCGCGTGCGGCCTCGTGCGCGGGCGCGCACCGCGGCATTTATTTCCCCGAATCCGGACCCTACGCCGCATGAACCCCCGGCCGCGCCGCCTGAAAGTCCTGCAATGGATGCCCAATGCCTGGCTGACCACCGCTGGCCCGGCTGACGGCCGCGCGATCTACCTGACCTTCGACGACGGCCCGCATCCCGAGCACACCGCGCCGCTGCTGGACCTGTTGGCCGAGCACGATGCGCGGGCCAGCTTCTTCCTGATCGGCCAGCAGATCGAACGGCACCCGGAGCTGGCCCGGCGGATTGCCGCCGAGGGGCACACGCTGGGCAACCATTCGTTCTCCCATCCGCGATTCGAAACGCTGTCGCTGCGGCAGCAGTTCGAGGAGATCGATCGCACCGACCGGCTGCTGACCGCCATCAACGGCCGCGAGCGACATGGCTTCCGGCCACCGCGCGGCGTGCTGTCGCTGCCGATGATCGCCCGCTGCATCCGTGAGCGCCGCCGTATCCTCTACTGGTCCTACGACAGCCTGGACTACAGCCGGCGGTCCGCCGGCGAACTGCTGGAAGTCATCGAACGCCATCCGATGCGGCCCGGCGAAATCGTGCTGATGCACGATGACAGCCAACTGTCGCTGGACCTGCTGCGCGAGCTGATCCCGGGCTGGAAGGCGGCCGGCTTCGCGCTGAGGGCACTGCCCACGCCGGAATGAATGCACTGGCGGGAGAGCCCCACCGCCCGTGAGCCCGTGGCCGGTTCGCCCCCCGCACCGCGTTGTTGGGAATGGCGGCAGACGCCGGACGAAGGCAGCGACAGGGGGAAGGCTTGAACGTTCTGACAGGAGTGGCCGTGCTGGCCGCCATCGTGGCGCTCGGTGCCTTCGCGATCTGGCGCCTGCTGCGCGCCCGCAACATGGAAATCTGGATCGGCAGTTACCTGCGCCGCAAGCCGCCGCAGGTCACCGGCCGGCCGGTCCACGTGATGTTCTGCTTCGTCGATCACTTCGAACCGATGTGGCGCGGCGCCGATCTGGCCACCCAGCGCACGCGGGTGGATCGCTGGTGCCGCGAGTACAGGGACATGGCCGCGCGCCACCGCGACGCGGACGGGCGCCCGCCGCAGCACAGCTTCTTCTATCCGGAAGAGGAGTACGCGCCGGAACACCTGGAGAAGCTGGCCGAACTGTGTGCCGATGGTTACGGCGAAATCGAGGTGCACCTGCACCACGACAACGACACCGAGGCCAATTTCCGCCAGAGCATCACCCGCTTCTGCCATATCCTGCACGAGCGGCACGGCGCGCTGCCGCGCGATCCGGCCAGCGGTGAACTGCGCTTCGGCTTCATCCACGGCAACTGGTGCCTGGACAATTCGCGTCCCGACGGCCGCTGGTGCGGCATCGACAACGAACTGATCCTGCTGCGCGAGCTGGGTTGCTACGCCGACTTCACCATGCCCTCGGCGCCGAGCGATACCCAGACCCGGATCATCAATTCGATCTACTACGCCACCGACGATCCGCACGCGCCCAAGTCGCACGACGACGGCACCCCGGTGCGGGTGGGCGGTACGCCCAGCGGCGACCTGATGCTGATCCAGGGACCGCTGGGACTGAACTGGCGGGACCGCCGGATGGGCCTGATCCCGCGCATCGAGAATGCCGACGTGCGCGGCGGCCAGCCGCCCACCGCCGAACGCGTGGACGCGTGGGTGCGTACCGGCGTGCACGTCGAGGGCCGGCCGGAGTGGGTGTTCATCAAGATCCACACCCACGGCACCCAGGAAGCGGACATGGACACGCTGCTCGGCGCGCCGGTGGATGCCATGCACGCGCATCTGGAATCGGTCTACAACGATGGCCAGCGCTACGTGCTGCACTACGTCAGCGCGCGCGAGGCCTACAACATCGCCAAGGCCGCCGAGGCCGGGCGCCAGGGCAATCCCAACGACTACCGCGATTTCGTCCTGCCGGCGCCGCGTTCGTCGTGGGCGGGCTCGGGTCGCAACACGGTCGCCCGGGACGCCGCGTGAACACCATGGCCGCCCGCTCGCCCGCGCAGGACGCCGACACGCTGGTGAGCGTGATCATGCCGGTCTACAACGCCGAGCAGACCCTGCGGCGTTCGGCCGACTCGGTGCTGGCGCAGAGCTTCGGGCAGCTGGAACTGATCCTGATCGACGACGGCTCGCGCGATGGTTCCGCCGCCATCGTCGAGGAACTGGCGCGCCGCGACGAACGCGTCGTGGCCGTGCGCCAGCCCAACGGCGGAGTGGCGGCGGCGCGCAACACCGGGCTGCGCGCCGCGCGCGGCACCCACATCGCCTTTCTCGACAGCGACGACTGGTGGGAACCGAGCAAACTGGAACTGCAGCTCGCGCGGATGCGTGAGACCGGCGCGATGGTCTGCTACGCCAGCTACCAGCGGGTGGCGGAGGACGGTCGCCTGTTGTCGAAGGTGTCGCCGCCGCTGGAAGTCGACTATCGCCGCATGCTGGGCAGCAACCACATCGGCAATCTCACCGGCATCTACGACCGCCGCCTGGGCGAGGCTTCGTTCCAGAAGATGGGGCACGAGGACTACGTGTTCTGGCTGGATCGGGTGCGCCGCGCCGGCAGCGCGGTGCGGGTGCCGGGCGACGCCCCGTTGGCGTACTACCTGGTGCGCAATGGTTCGGTGTCGGCCAACAAACTGCGCGCTGCCGGTTGGCAGTGGCGCATCTATCGCCAGGTCGAGGGACTGAGCGCGCCGCGCGCGGCCTGGTACATGCTCCAGTACATCCGGCACGCGCTGTGGAAGCGCAAGCCGGTGACGACCTGATCCGACGATGACAGCCACGCCCGAAGCCACCGACTCCTATGCCGTCGTGATTCCCGCCTACAACGCCGCCGCGACCATCGCGGTGGCGCTGGACAGCGTGTTCGCCCAGACCGTGCCTGCCCGCCAGGTGATCGTGGTGGACGATGGCTCCGCCGACGGCGACCGGCTGGCCGAGGTGCTGGCCGGCTACGGCGGGCGGGTGCGCCTGCTGCGCCAGGCCAACGCGGGTCCCGCCGCCGCCCGCAACGCCGGCGCGCGCGCCTGTGCCGGCGAATGGATCGCGTTCCTCGACGCCGACGACAGCTGGTTGCCGCACAAGCTTGAACGGCAACTGGAACTGGGGCGCGATCCGCGCGCCGGCCTGCTGCATGGTCGCGCGCGCGCGGCGGCGCTGCCGCCGGAACTGGATTTCGACGCCCTGTGGGAGTGCAACCGGGTCTGTACCTCGATGACGGTGGTGCGCCGGCAGGCCTTCGAGGCGCTGGGCGGTTTCGACGAATCGCCGGAACTCGTGGGCGCCGAGGATTACCACCTTTGGCTGCGCATCGCCCACGCCGGCTGGCGGGTGCTGGCATGCGGCGAACTGATCGGGCGCTACACCCCGGCCGCCGGCAGCATCACCAGCCGCATCGAACGCTGCGCACGAGCGGAACTGCACAACGCCGTGACCCTGGGCAGGACGCTGGGCGTGCCGCAGGCGCGGGTGGACGCCAAGCTGCGGGCCATCCGCACCGACTTCGGCCAGCACCTGCTGCACGCGCGCAACATCCGCGGCGCGCGCAGGATGTTGTCGCAGGCGTTGGCCAGCCGGATGTCGCTGCGTGGCCTGGGCCTGTGGTCGGCCACTTTCGTGCCGACTCCGCTCCTGGACCTGCGTCGCCGCCTGCGCAACGGCTGAGCGTCGCGCAGGCGGGCCAGGCTGGATCAGATCTCGCTCAGCTCCACCACGTAACCGCTGGTGCCGCCGGTCACGTCGATGCGATAGCGCGCGCCGTCCTCGACGTACTTGCCCGAGCTGAAATTGCTGTTGATGGTGGCGTTGGCCGGCTCGAGCACCCGCACCCGCAGGCGTCCGGCGACCGCTTCGCGGCTGTTCACCAGGGTCGGCGCCACCGGTACGTTGACCTGGAAGGTCGCGGTGGTGCCGCTGGTGACGGCGAACTGATCGCGCACGGTCAGGCGCCGGTTGGCGAAGGTGAACTGGCGCTGCCAGGAGGTCACCGCGGTGTTGTCGCAGAAGGCCGGGGTCAGGTTGGCATTGGCGGTGAACGAACCGCCGGAACCCGGGCTGACGCTGAGGGTGGATGCGCGGGTCGTCGACTCGCACTGGCGGACCACCGTGCCGTTGCGGGCGAACCGCACGATGTTGTGGACATCGGTTCCCTGGTTGATGCCGCTATGGCTCCAGATATTGGCGGTCACCGCCAGCCAGTCACCGGCGAACAGGGTGAACGATCCCTGGTCCTGGTGCGCATGGCTCTCGTTGTACGGGCCGGCGACGATCGCCACCCACATCGCGCTGCGATCCCAGCCGGTGCGGGCGAACAGATGGCCCACGCCTCTGGCGTGATAGACCAGCGTGCTGGGTTGGACCGGAGTGGAGCCCGCGGGCAACAGGTCGTAGCGATAGTTGAAACCCGAGGTCATCTGCGCCACTGAAATGTTGCGCAGCCACCAGGTGGCGACATTGCTTGCCTCGGCGGTGGTGGCGAGTTGGCGTGCTTCCAGCACGAGCCGGCGATGGTAGTCGTACAGCTCCGGAACCGAGTTGCGCGCCTGGTCGCCGATCGGGGCGAAGCGATCCATCGTCGGTACGGTGGCATGTGCCCAGTAGTAGATGCTGTCGGTCGCGTGCGGGCTGGCCGACGCGAGATCCGTGCCCGTCGCGTCGCGCCACAGCCGGTACAGCGAGAACAAACGCATGTGCGAGGTGCCGTAGCCGGTGCCTTCGCTGCTGCCGCCGCCGGGCAGGCGGGCAAAGTACTCGCGCAGCGCGGGCAGCTTGTTGGTCTGCAGGAAGTTCTTCCAGGTGCTGCTCTTGCTGGCCAGCGCCCAGTACATGGTCGCTTCCAGGAAGCTGTAGTAATAGTTGTTGCCCGGGTTGCTGGTGGACCAGCCCGACCACGGGAACGAACGCCCGCCCCATTGCGCGCTGTTGTAGTTCCAGATGTTCCAGACGGCCTGCTCGGCGTAGGCGGACCAACGGCTGCGCTGGCTGGCGGTGAGGAAGCTTCCGCAGGTGTCCAACGTGGTCGCCACGTCGGCGATCATGGTGCCGACTTCCAGATAGGAGTCGTTGGAGACCGCGGGGCGGCCGCCAGCGGCGATGGCGGCTTCCGCCTCCGTCACCTGGCGTTCGGTGATGTTGATGGCCAGCGTGCAGTACCGGGTTTCCGGCGACAGCTGGTACATCATCGCCGCCTCGCTGGCGGTGAACCCGTAACCCGTGCCGCCGTTGCCGACGGCCGCATCGACCCAGTTCTTGAAGCGGGTATAGGCGGCGGAACTGCGGTTTACGTACAGGCGCGCGGAGGGCAGGGCGACCAGGCGGGGCTGCGAAGAGTTCTGCGCGCTCGCGCCGCCGGTGACCGGCACCTGCACGGAGGGAGGAATGACCGGTGTTTCGCCGGCGGCCGGCTTGCGGACGCCGAGACGCACGAACGGGGTACGCGCGAACGTCCCGATCTGGGCGGCGGCGGCACGCACATCGTGCCAGACGCGAACCGTGGTCCATTGGGCGCGCTGGCCCAGCAGACCCGCGGCGCTGGCCACGCCGAGTCCCGCCAACAGGGGCAGGGCAATGAAGAAAGAAAGGGCGAAACGGCGCCAGCGGGCGGACCGCGGCGGGCGGGGGACACCGGAAAACGGGATGCGCGACAAGGGGATCTCCTGGCAAGGAAACCGCGCGCAGAAAGGAAAGACACGACCTGTGGATGATCGCCCGCTGCGGCTCCCCCTAGCCACATCGACCCGCGCAACGGCGAGCGCATCATAGCCGCATAACGGACTCGACCGCCGATAGCGGCCCCTGCGGCACCTGCTTGTTCAGGTTTTAGATCGTTTGGTGGGGAAGTCGTGACGATGACAAGACCCGAACAGCGGCGTCACCGGAGTGGAACTGTGACGGAAGCATCATTGTTCACTGAGTTCGACCAGATAGCCAGCCTGACCGCCTTCCACGTCCAGCCGCCAGCCGCTGCGGAACTCCTGCGCGTCCACGCTGCTCCAGTCGTGCGCGCGCAGGGTGGCGCCGGCCGGTTCCAGCACCCGGATCTTCAGCCGCCCGGCCTGCGCCTCGTTGCCCTGGATGCGTGGCTTCTCCGGCACGTTGACCTGGAAGATCGCGCGCGTGCCCGCGCCGAGCTTGAAGGTGTCGCGCACCAGCAGCTTGCGGCCGCCGAAATCGATGCGTCGCTGCCAGCTGTCCAGCGCGGGATTGCCGCGGTAGACGGGGGTCAGGTCGGCGGTCGCGGTCAGTCCGCCATCCGGATTGCGGGTCAGGCTGAGTTTGGAGCGTGACTGCGGTGATTCGCACTGGTGGACGACCACGTCGCCGCGCGGCGCGGCGCACTGCTGGGCGTCGGGGTTGCTGCGTTCGAAGCGGACCACGTTGTGGACCGGCGTGCCCTGCTGGATGCCGCTGTGGCTCCAGACGTTCTCGCTCACCGCCAGCCAGTCGCGTGCGAACAGGGTGAACGAACCCTGGTCCTGGTGCGCATGGCTCTCGTTGTAGGGACCGGCGACGAACGACAGCCACATCGCGTCCTTGTCCCAGCCGGTGCGGGCGAACAGATGGCCCGCGCCCTCGGCCAGGTAGATCAGATCGGTCGGCGCCGCACCGCCTTCGCCGGCGGGCAGCAGATCGTAGCGGCTGTTGAAGCCCTGGCTCATCCGCGGCACCGAGATGTGGCCCAGCCACCAGGACGACATCGCCAGCGCATTCGGTTCCTGGGTGAGCTGGCGCGCTTCCAGCACCAGCCGGCGGTGGTAGTCGAACAGTTCCGGAACCGAGTTGCGCGCCTGGTCGCCGATCGGCGCGAAGCGATCCATCGTCGGTACGGTCGCATGCACCCAGTAGGCGATGCTGTCGTGCGCGTGCGGATTGGCATTGGCCAGATCCTCGCCGGTGCTGTCGCGCCACAGCCGGTACAGGCCGAACAGGCGCATCTGCGCCGCGCCGTAACCGGTTCCTTCGCGGCTGCCGCCGCCGGGCAGGCCGGCGAAGTACGCCTGCAGCGGCGGCAGGCGGCGCTCGCGCAGTTCCTTCATCCAGGTCGGATTGCCGCTGACCAGCGCCCAGTACATGGTCGCTTCCAGGAAACTGTAGTAGTAGTTGTTGCCGGGATTGTCGATCGACCAGCCGCTCCACGGATGCGCCTTGCCGCCCCACTGCGCCTGCGCCGGATGCCAGACATTCCACACCGCCTGCTCGGCATAGTCGGACCAGCGCTTGCGCCGCGCGGCGTCGATGTCCGCCGGGCAACTGTGCAGGGTCATCGCCAGGTCGGCCAGGTGCGGGCCGACTTCCAGGTAGGAGTCGCCGGAGATCGCCGGACGGCCGCCGGAGGCGATCGTCGCCTCGGCTTCGGATACCTGCTGCTCGACCATGCGCACGGCCAGGTCGCAATACTTGGCGCCATCGCTGAGCAGGAACATCAGCGCCGCGTCGCCGGCGGCGAATGCGTAGCCGGGGCTGCCGGCCACCGCGCTGTCGACCCAGCCGCGGAAGCGCGAGTAGGCCGACGAACGCCGGTCCACCCGTGAAAGTTCGAGGTTCAGCGCATCCTTGCCGGTCGCCGCCGCCATCGCGGGTGCCGCCGGTGATGGCGCCTCGGCCGGTGGAGGCGGCGGCGTGGCGGCCTTCTGTTCCGGCAGGCCGGCGCCGGTTTCGCTGCACTGGCCCATCGCCGCGGCCAGCAGGGCCAGCGCCAGCAGGAACACGCTGGGCCAGCCATGGCTCTTCATGCGCGAAGCGGGCGACGGGGAAGGCGAGGGGCGCGTGCGCATGATGGCGGCCTCAGCGGTTGGTGTAGGACACGCTCAGATAGACGATGTTCTGCGAGACGTCCTGGCCCAGATCGGTGCTTTCGCGCTTGTAGCGCTCCCACAGCAGGCCCAGGCTCCAGTGCCGCGACCATTCGTAGCGCAGGGTCGCGCCCAGGCGGGTGGTCTTGTCCTCGCGATTGAGCACGGTGTATTCGAGCTTCTCGTGGGTCGCGTAGGTGCCCAGGGTCAACGACTGCCGCACCAGCCAGTGCAGGTCGAAGCGCGCGCCGCGGTTCTTCTGGTCGAACTCGTCCGAATCCACGTAGTTGCGCTTCTGCACGTAGGGCGAAATCGAGAAGTTGGTGCGGGTGCTGGTGAACTGGTAGCCCAGGTCCAGGCTGCGCACCTCGTAAGGCGACGCGTTGACGATGGCGTCGCCGGTCAGCACGTGTTCGGGCACGGTGGCCGGTGCGTCGGTATCGATGCCGCGCAGTGCGTCCGTGGCGGTATCCGAGAACTGGCTGGCGATGGCGGCGGTGAACTGGCTGCGCGAGGTCGGGTTCCACTCGGCGTCCAGTCGGATCAACGGATCCGAACGGCTTTCGCCCTGGCGGTAGTCGATGCGCGAATAGCCCAGGTCGGCGCCCAGCTCGAAATGCGCGAGCGTGCGCGAGTAGCGGGCGAACAGGTCGTAGCGGTTGTAGTCACGGGCGACGACATCATTGTCGAAATCCACCCGCTGTGCCTGGAAGTTCGCCGACATCCGGCTGGTCGCCGAGAATTCCTTGATCGCGCGCAACGCGGCGGCGACGCGCTGCGAGTTGAATTCGTCGGTGATCTCGGCATCGCTGTTGACGTAGCGCAGCTCGGCCTGGCCGCGCAGCGCGGAACTCCAGTTGAACAGCAGGGTCGGGCCGAGCGAGAACACGTTGACCTGCTGGCGGTTGCCGGGTGCATCCGGCGCCAGCGCATTGACCGGCTGCACCGACAGGTTGTCCTCGACGGTGAAGAACAGGCGCTCGGGAATGGCGATCCAGTTCATCCGTCCGCTGAGGGTGCCGTCGACGGTGTCGTCGAACACGTCGTCCTCGTAGTCCCGGTATTCCACCCGTCCACCCAGGCTCAGCTGCAGCGCCGACAGGTTCTCGGTGACGGTGAATCCCAGGCCCGCGCGCAGGTAGCGCTGCTGGATCGGATCGAAGGGCGCGAGGGTGACGTTGTCGTTGTCCTCCACGCCCAGGTCGACGGTGTAGTCGACCCGGGCGGCCCAGGCGTCGGCCGGGATCCCGGCGAGCGTGGCGGCGGTGATGACCGAGGCTCCCACATACTTCATCGGCATGCGCCTGCTCCTTGCGTATCAGGGAATCTGGTTGAAGACCACGCCGGCGACCTTCTCGTGCGGGAAGCTGGCGACGGCCTTCTCGATGTTTTCCGGGGTCGCCTTGCCGTAGCCGGCCACCAGCACGACCAGATCCGCCAGTTCGGACAGGATGCGCGCGTCCGGCGAACCCAGCACCGAGGGGCTGTCGAGGATCAGGTAGCGATCGGGATAACGGCTGCGCAGCGAATCGACCATCGCCCGCATCTTGAACGAGCTGTAGGCCTCGCCGCTGGTCTCGCGCTGCGGACCGCTGGGAATAAGGCGCAGCCGCGGCACGCCGGTGCGGTAGATGATCCGCGCCAGGTCGCCCTCGCTGTCCTCCAGGTAGTCCATCAACCCCCCGTGGCCGGCGTCGATGCGCAACGCGGTGTGCTGGGTGGGATGCAGTGCGTCGCAATCCACCAGCAGCGCCGACTTGCTGTCGTCGAAGGCGAACGCGGCCGCCAGGTTGCGGGCGACGAAACTGCCGCCGCAGCCGTGGGTGACCGGCGCGACCAGGGTGACGAAATTGCGCTCGCCGCCCAGCGCCAGCAGGCGCGTGCGCAGCTCGCGGAAGGCGTCGGCCTGTTCGCGTACCGAATCGTTGCGGTGGATGACCCGGCGCTCCTCGAGCTCGCGCGGCGTCAGCGCCTTGGGTTCATCCATGAGGGCCAGGGAGCGGGCGGTGTCGGCGCGGTTGGGCACGCCTTGCGAACGTTCGTTGTCCGGGGTCACGAGCGGTTCCAGAGTGGCTTGTTGCATGGCATCGTCCTCAGGCTGCGGCCATCTGCTTCAGCCCGAAGGCCAAGGCATAGGCGAGGACGACGACGACGAGCATGCCGATGCTCAGCGCGTTGCGCTTGAGCTGCAGGCGGCGATCGTGCGGCGAGGCGTAGGCCGGCACCGAGGTCAGCAGCACCAGGCCGGTGGCCTTCTGCAGCTGGCGGGCCGAGCGGATGCGCGGGTCGAAGCGGGCGCGCAAGAACAGCAGGCCGATCGGCAGCGCGACCGCCACCAACAGGCCGGCGATGGCGAAGTGCAGGAAGCGCAGGCCGGTCGGGCGCAGCGGCATCGTCGCCGGATCCTGCACGCGCAGGGTCAGGCCGCGCTTCTCGCGATCCAGCTCCATCGACACGCGGGCGTTCTCGCGCCGGCGCAGCAGATCCTGGTAGATGTCGCGGTTGACTTCGTAGTCGCGGGTCAGTTCGGCCAGCGCGCTTTCCGACTCGGCGATGCGGCGGCTGCGGTTGAGCTCATCGTTGAGCATCGACTCGGCGATCGACATCCGCGACTGGGTCGCGGCGACTTCGCGCCGGGTCTGCGCCTGCTGGCTGCGCAGTTCCTGGTACAGCGGGTTCATCTGGGTGTCGTCGAACGGGCTGTTGCCCTGCGGCGCCTGCGCGCGGCGCTGCTGTTCGTTGGTCATGGCCTGCTGCAGGTCCGCCATCTGGTGGCGGATGCGGACCACGTCCGGGTGCTGTTCGGTGTAGTTGAGCAGCAGCCGATCCAGCTGGCCCTGCAGTTCCAGCAGCTGCGCGCGGTACAGGCTTTCGCGGGTGGCCACCGCGGTCACCGCCGATTCGCCCGACAGCTGGGAGGCGATCGCGCCTTCGCGCGAACGCTGTTCCAGCAGCGACATCCGGGTCTGTTCCACCTGGGTGCGCAGGGCGCTGATGCGGGTGTTGGCGTCGGTGGCGCTGCCGGGCTGGGCGTCGGCGTTGGCCGAACGGTAGTCGCGCAGCTTGTTCTCCGCTTCCATCAGCTTGGCGTGGTAGTCGGTGACCTGGCTGTCGATGAACTCGTAGGCCTCGCGGCTCTCGCGTTCCTTGGCGGCCAGGCTTTCCTGGATGAACAGCGCGCCCAGCCGCTCGGTGACGTCGTAGGTGCGCTTGGCGTCGGTGTCGCGGTACGCGATCTGGACCAGGTTCGGGCGCGGGCTGGTGATCGCGATGCGGCCCTTGAGCTGTTCCAGCAACCGATCCTGTTCCACCGGGGAAGGCTTGCTTTCCAGCCAGCCGCCGGCCTTCATCGCTTCTTCCAGCACCTTGCGGCTGTAGATGACCTGGCGGGCGATGCCGGCACGGTCCACCACCTGGGTGGCCACCGCGCGGCCTTCCAGCAGCGGCTGGATGATGTCGCTTTCCTGGGCCAGGATGGTGGTGGCGGCGGTGTAGTTCTTGGGCAGCACCAGCAGCCCCACGACCAGCGTCAGCAGCGCGATCGCGGCGAAGATCGCGGCCATCGCCAGGCGGTTGCGCTTGGCTTCCTCCAGCAGGATCGGCACCAGTTCGTTCGGGGTCAGCGTGGTCGCGGCGGCCTGCGGCGCGGTGATCGCGCGGCGGGCGACGGGAAGGGGATTGTTGCTCATCAGAACGTCCGCTCGGGCACGGTGATCACGTCGCCGGGGGAGACCGGGTAGTTGGTGCTCAGGTCACCCCGGTTGAGGATGCGGTCCAGCCGCACGGCGTAGGTGCGGGTTTCCTCCGCGCTCTTGCGATGCAGGTCGGACCGATCCGGCGCGGCGAACTCGGTGATGCCGCCGGCGGCCAGCACGGCGTCGAGCACGGTCATGCCGGGACGGTAGGGCAGCGACACCGGCTGGCGCACGGCACCGGTCACGCGCACGCGCGACAGGTACTCATGGCTGCGCAGGTCGGTGAGGATCACCGCCACCTGCGGATCGCGCACGAACGCGGCCAGTTTGTCCTGGATGTCCTTGGCGACTTCCTGCGGGGTGCGGCCACCGGCGGAGACATCGCCCACCAGCGGCACGGAGATCATGCCGTCCGGGCGGACCGGCACGGTGATGCCGAGTTCCGGATTGCGCCACACCGAGACCTGGACGATGTCGTCCACGCCGATGTGGTAGGCGTCGGTGGCCATCGTGGTGGTGGCGACCGGCGGCGGCGCGTCGCTGCCCGAGGTGGTGGCGCACGCGGCGAGCAGTAGCGAAAGACCTGCGGCGGCAAGGCCGGCAAGGGCGCGTCTCATCGGAAGTTTCCCCTGTGGTGTGGATTACCCGGGAAAACGCGGCGGACGGCCGAAACCGGCCAAGCGGAAGGGGTCAGACCCGGTAGAAATCCCGGTACCAGTCGACGAAACGGCGCACGCCGGTCTCGATCGGCGTGGACGGCGCGTAGCCGGTGTCCCGGCTCAGCGCGGCGACGTCGGCATAGGTGTCCGGCACGTCGCCCGGCTGCAGCGGCAGCAGGTTGCGCTCGGCCTTGCGGCCCAGGCAATCCTCCAGCACCTCGATGTAGCGCAGCAGTTCCACCGGCTGGTGGTTGCCGATGTTGTACACGCGGTACGGCGCGCTGGAGGTGGCCGGGCTGGGCGCCAGCGGGTCATAGTCCGGGTCCGGCCCGGGCACCCGGTCCAGGGTGCGGATCACGCCCTCGACGATGTCGTCGATGTAGGTGAAGTCGCGGGTGTGGCGGCCGTGGTTGAACACGTCGATCGGTTCACCGGCGAGGATCCTGCGGGTGAACAGGAACAGCGCCATGTCCGGCCGGCCCCACGGACCGTAGACGGTGAAGAAGCGCAGGCCGGTGGTGGGCAGGTCGAACAGGTGGCTGTAGGTGTGCGCCATCAGTTCATTGGCCTTCTTGCTGGCCGCGTACAGGCTGACCGGATGGTCGACGCTGTCCTCGACCGCGAACGGCAGCTTGCGGTTGGCGCCGTAGACCGAACTGGAGGACGCGTACACCAGGTGCTCGACCCGGCGATGGCGGCAGGCTTCCAGGATATTGGTGAAGCCGACGATGTTGCTGTCGATATACGCCTGAGGGTTCTCCAGCGAATAGCGCACGCCGGCCTGCGCGGCCAGGTTGACCACCCGCTGCGGGCGGAACCCGTCGAAGGCCTGCTCCAGCGCGGTGCGATCCTCCAGCGCGGCGTTCACGAACCGGAAGCCCGGCCGCGGCAGCAGGCGGTCCAGACGGGCCTGCTTCAGCCGCGGGTCGTAATACGGGTTGAGGTTGTCATAGCCGAGCACCTCGTCGCCGCGCGCCAGCAGGCGCTCGCTCAGGTGATAGCCGATGAAGCCGGCGGCGCCGGTGACCAGTACGCGCATGAAAGCCCTTGGACGGTTCGGATGGGGAGTCCGACGGTAGGCGGAGCCGTGTCTAGAGGCTGTCGTCGACCGCCGCGCGCGGCAGGGCGCGCTTGACGTCGAATAATACCGCGCCGGGCTTGCCGAAGCCGCGGATGCCGTCCACGCCCAGGGCAATGAACTCGCGGTGCGAGACCGCCAGGATCACCGCGTCGTACGCACCCGGCTGGGGTTCGGCAACCAGTTCCAGCCCGTATTCCTCGCGCGCCTCGGTCGCGCTCACCCACGGGTCATGGATGTGCACGTTGGCGTTGTAGCTGCGCAGTTCGGCGACGATGTCCACCACCCGGGTATTGCGCAGGTCGGGGCAGTTTTCCTTGAACGCCAGGCCCAGGATCAGCACGTTGGAGCGGGTGGTCTGCAGGCCGCGCTGGCCCATCAGCTTGGCCACGCGCTGGGCCACGTGCCCGCCCATGCCATCGTTGATCCGGCGGCCGGCCAGGATCACGTCCGGGTGGTAGCCGATCTGCTGGGCCTTGTGGGTCAGGTAATAGGGATCCACGCCGATGCAGTGGCCGCCGACCAGGCCGGGGCGGAACGGCAGGAAGTTCCACTTGGTGCCGGCGGCTTCCAGCACCTCGTGGGTGTCGATGCCCAGGCGATGGAAGATCAGCGCCAGTTCGTTGATCAGGGCGATGTTGACGTCGCGCTGGGTGTTCTCGATGACCTTGGCCGCCTCGGCCACGCGGATGCTGGAGGCCTTGTGGGTGCCGGCGGTGACGATCGCGCCGTACAGCGCATCGACGAAATCGGCCACCTCCGGGGTGGAACCTGAGGTCACCTTGGTGATGGTTTCCAGGCGGTGCTGCTTGTCGCCGGGATTGATCCGCTCGGGGCTGTAGCCGGCGTAGAAGTCGTCGTTGAACACCAGTCCGGACTCGCGCGCGATGATCGGCACGCAGACTTCCTCGGTCGCGCCGGGGTAGACGGTGGACTCGTAGATGGCCACGCCGCCGGGACCGATCGCGCGGCCGACGGTGCGGCTGGCCGATTCCAGCGGGCGCAGGTCCGGGCGCTTGTACTCGTCGATGGGGGTGGGCACGGTCACGATGAACACATTGCAGCCCTTGAGCGCTTCCGGATCATCGCTGAAATCCAGCAGGCTGGCGGCCTTGAGCTCGGCCTCGGAGACTTCCAGGGTGTGGTCGTGGTGGCGGCGCAGTTCCTGCACGCGCTTGCCGTTGATGTCGAACCCCAGCGTGGGGAAGCGGCGCCCGAAGGCCGTGGCGAGCGGGAGGCCGACGTAGCCAAGGCCGATCACGGCGATCTTGACCTGGTCGAGCGCGGGCAGTGAGGCATTCATCAAACGTCGTTCCCCTGTGGTGGACATGCGACCGCTGAAGTCTAGCGGGTGTGTACGCCGGGAAACGCGCAAACCATCGCGGAGAGGACACGCCGGGGCCCGGACGCGGGGTTGGCCTGTCCGGCGCGGTCCTCGCGTATCACGGGAATGGAGCACGGCCCATCCCGGGCCGGGCCATGGGACGAATCGACGGGACCGGGGAATGCGTATCCTGCTCTGTGGCGGTGCCGGCTACATCGGTGCGCACACCTATGTGGAACTGGCCGCGCGCGGTCACCACGTGCACATCGCCGACAACTTCTCAAACAGCTCACCGCGGGTGCTGGGCCGGCTGGAAAGGATCACCGGCCAGGTGCCGGTCTGCCATACCCTCGATCTGCGCGACCGGGCCGCCATCCACGCGCTGTTCGACGCGCACGCCTACGACGCCGTGGTCCATTTCGCCGCGCTGAAATCGGTCGGCGAATCCTGCCAGCGCCCCCTGGACTACTTCGAGAACAACATCGGCGGCACCATCCACCTGCTGCAGGCCATGCGCGCGTCCGGCGTGCGCCGCCTGGTGTTCAGCTCCTCGGCCACGGTCTACGGCGATCCGGAACAGGTCCCCATCCATGAAGAGGCGCCCCTGCGGGTCACCAATCCCTACGGCCGCACCAAGCTGGTGATGGAAGAGCTGATCGGCGATCTGTGCCGCGCGGATCCGGATTTCCATGTCGTCAACCTGCGCTACTTCAACCCGGTGGGCGCGCACGTATCCGGATTGATCGGAGAGGATCCCGCCGGCATCCCCAACAACCTGATGCCCTATATCTGCCAGGTGGCGGTGGGCCGGCGCGAACGCCTGCACATCTTCGGCGGGGATTACCCCACCCGCGACGGCACCGGCGTGCGCGACTACATCCACGTGACCGATCTGGCGCGCGCCCACGCCGACGCGCTGGCCGCGCCCGCGCATGCGGGCGGCAACCTGACCGTCAACCTGGGAACCGGGCAGGGTGTCAGCGTGCTGGAACTGGTTCGGGCCTTCGCACGGGCCTCGGGGCGGGAAATCCCTTACGAGATCGTTGGCCGCCGCACCGGCGATGTGGCCGAAGTCTACGCGGATCCATCGCGCGCGCAGGCGATGCTGGGCTGGCGCGCGGGCCTGGATGTCGACGCCATGTGCGAAGACGCCTGGCGCTGGCAGTCGATGAATCCGCGCGGATACGAGGCGGCCTGACCCGACCTACGCGGGCGCACGGCGCCGGCGCATGCCTTCGCCGCTGGACGCTGCCGGCCCGTTCGCGGAGAATCCGCCGGACGGAGCCACCGACCGCTTGTCTTGCCACTGGAACGCGCGAACCGCATCGACGAGCAGACCCGCAGCCGCTTCGGCTTCCGTACTTATCGGATGCGGGTGCTGGGACTGGGGCTGGGCACCCTTTGCGTCGGCGCGGTCCTGCACGAGCACGGCGACGGTCCCGGCCTTTGGCTGCTGCTGCTGTTCAATGGCCTGGTCTGGCCGCACCTGGCCTATTGGCGCGTCCGCCGCAGCGCTGACCCGATCAACGACGAATACCGCAACCTGACCTTCGACGCCGCGATGGGCGGCTTCTGGGTCGCCGCGATGCGCTTCGATGCGCTGCCCAGCGCGCTGCTGGCGGTGATGCTCACGATGGACAAGGTCATCATCGGCGGTCCGCGCTTCGGCGCCCGCACGCTCGGGGCGATGGTGCTGACCTGCCTGGCGGCGAGCGCGGCCTGGGGATTCGCCTTCGAACCGCGGACCAGCTATCCAGTGGTGCTGGCCTGCCTGCCGTTCCTGGCGATCTATCCGATGGCGATCGGCTTCGCCACCCATGCCATCTCGCGCAAGGCGCAGCAGCACAAGGATCTGCTGGAGAAGATGGCGCGCTTCGACGCCGCCACCGGCCTGATGAACCGGCAGCAGTGGCTGTACGCGGTGTCGGTGGAACTCAACCGCTACCAGCGCGCGCGCCGGCCGGCGGTGCTGGTGCTGATCGACATCGACCATTTCAAGCAGATCAACGATACCCGCGGGCACACCATCGGCGATGGCGTGGTGGAGGAATTCGCGCGCCTGATGAAGGCCTGCCTGCGCGATGCCGACACCGGCGGACGCTACGGCGGCGATGAATTCGGCATCGTCATGCCGGAGACCCAGTGGGAGGACGCGATCGTCGCGGCCGAACGCCTGCGCCGGCAGGTGGCGGCCTACGCGTTCACCCGTGACGGCCTGCGCTGCACGGTCAGCATCGGCCTGGCGGAGATCAGTCCGTCGATGGCTACAGTGAGCGACTGGATCGACGCCGCCGATCGCGGCCTCTACCAGGCCAAGCGCAAGGGCCGCGACTGCATCGTGGTCGGCTGAGCCTCAGTCCGCGTCGTCCGTTCCGCACAGCGCGGCGGCGACGGCGTCGGGTTGTTTCATCCAGGCGAAATGGTCGGCGCGGGTGCCCAGCGCGCGGGCGTCCAGCCGCAACACGTGCTTGCGTGCGCGCGGGAATTTCGCCAGCAGCCCGGCCAGCGAAGCAGGCGGCGCCAGCCAATCGCGATTGAACAGCACGCCGCGGATCGCCGGCGCCGCGCCGGCCATGGCCGCGTCCAGATCCGCATCCAGCCCTACGGCGGCATAGTGGCCGCTCAGGCCCACCGTGGCCCAGTCGCCGATCAGGCCGCGCGCCTCCTCGCCGCCGAAGCCCAACTGCCGGCCGGGAAAGGTGCCGCGTCGACGCGCCAGCCAGATCGCGAACTGGTAGAACCAGGGGAGCAGCCAGCCACGCGGCGGGGCGAAGGTTTTCCAGTACGGGGTGCCGCTGGCGACCAGCCACAGCCGCTCGAACGCCTGCGGATGCAGCCCCAGGTAGCAGGCGGCCAGTTGCCCGCCCAGGCTGTGCCCGCCGATGAAGCTGGGGGTGCCGGCGGCCTGCGCACGCACCCGCGCGTGACTGGCCGGCAGGTCCTCGGTGAGCAGTTCGCGGTAGCCCCAGTCGTGCCGGCGATCCGGGCGCAGGTTGCTGCCGCCGTTGCCGCGCCATTCGTGCAGATACACCGCGACGCCGCGCGCGGCCAGCGCTTCGGCGAAGGGCAGGTAGTGGCGGGCGGCGACGCCGAGCGCCGGCAACCAGAGCAGGTGCGCGCGTGGTTGTTCCGGCACGCGCGCGGCCAGTGTCCAGGCATGGCCATCGGCGCTGGCCGCCGGCAGTTCGCGGGCGTCGGTGTTCATCGGCAAGGCGAGGCTCCGAAATGATCCAGGACGACGACCGCGCTGCGGCCGGGGCGATAGCCCTGCTTCAGTGCGGCATGCACGTAATCGGAGGCGGCGAAGCAGGCGTCGGCCAGCGCCATGCCGCGGCACAGGTTGGCGGCGATCGCCGAGGCCAGGGTGCAGCCGGTGCCGTGCGCTTCCAGCGCCAGGCGCGGATGGGAAATGCCGCGCACGCCGGAGGCGTCGGCGAACAGATCGGTGACGTCGTCCGCGTCCGGCAGGTGTCCGCCTTTCAGGAACACCGCCTTCGCGCCCAGCTCGCGCAGGGCGAGCGCGGCGGCATGCATGTCGTCCAGGCTGGTGATCCCGCGGCCACCGAGCAGCAGCTCGGCTTCCGGCAGGTTCGGCGTGACCACGCTGGCCAGCGGCAGCAGGTGTCCGCGCAATGCCTGCAGGGCGCTGTCCTCCAGCAGCTTGGCGCCGCTGGTGGCGACCATCACCGGATCCACCACCACGTGCGCCGGCGCGCGCGCGCGCAGTACCCCGGCGACGGTTTCGATCACCTCGGCGGTGGCGAGCATGCCCAGCTTGGCCACGCGCACGTCGAAATCGTCGAAGCTGGCGTCCAGCTGCGCGCGCAGGAAATCCATCGGCGGCACGTTCACTGCGGTCACGCCGCGGGTGTGCTGGGCGGTCAATGCGGCGATGGCCGACAGGCCATGCACGCCATGCGCGGCGAAGGTCTTGAGATCGGCCTGGATGCCGGCGCCGCCACCGGAGTCGGAACCGGCGATGGTGAGGGCGGAAACCACGGATGGATGCGTCATGGCCGACATTGTGCCATCCGTCCGCGCCGCGGCGGCCGACGCTAGCCGCGCGCGGACCGGTGCACGCGCCAGTGCCGGTAGATCACGTAGCCCAGTCCGGTCATGCCGGTCAGCAGGGCCGGCGCGAACAACGCTTCATAGCTCCAGCGCCGGAACAGCCAGGCGCCGATCACGCCGCCGGCCAGGAAACCGCTGATGATCAGGCCGCTCAGGGTGAGCCGGCGCATCGGCAGCGGACGTCCGCGGATCAGGTGGCCCAGGCCGATGCCCAGGTCGGTGAACATGCCGCTGAGATGGGTGGTGCGCACCAGCGCGCCGCTGTAGGTGGTGACCATCGCGTTCTGCAGGCCGCACGCGGTGGCCGCCAGCAGCCCGCCCCAGATCTGTTCCCGCTGGAACAGCGGCACCGACGCCGCCAGCAGCAGCGCTTCCACCGTCAGCACCACGCCGTAGCGGCGCCCGAGCTGCAGGGTCTGGTCCTGGATGATCAGCCCGCTCAGGGTCGCGCCGAGGCAGAAGGCGATCAGCACGCCCCACAGGTGCGCGATGGAACGGCCGTCGCCGGCCGCCAGCGCCGCGCCGAGCAGGCTGGTGGTGCCGGTGAGATGGCTGATCGCCTGGTGCTCGAAGCCCAGGAAGCCGATGACATTGACCATGCCGGCCACGCAAGCCAGCGCAATCGCGCCGATCCAGACCCAGCGCGGAAGTTGCATGCCCATGTGCAGGATGGATTCGCCGAACCAGCGGACGAGTCTATGCGATCAGCCCCGTATCCGCCTTGCCGCGGATGCGCGGTGGCGATGCCGGCGCGAACCGGCATCGCCACCGGCGTGCGCCTTACAGCACTTCCGAAGCGTAGTCCGCCAGCCGCGAACGCTCGCCGCGGCGCAGGGTGATGTGCGCGCTGTGCGCCCAGCCCTTGAACCGATCCACCGCGTAGGTGAGGCCGGAAGTGGTTTCGGTCAGGTAGGGCGTGTCGATCTGCTCGACGTTGCCCAGGCAGACGATCTTGGTGCCCGGACCGGCGCGGGTGATCAGCGTCTTCATCTGCTTGGGCGTCAGGTTCTGGGCTTCGTCCAGGATCAGGTAGCGGCTCAGGAAGGTGCGGCCGCGCATGAAGTTCATCGAGCGGATCTTGATCCGGCTGGCGAGCAGGTCGTTGGTTGCCGCGCGGCCCCAGGCGCCGCCTTCCTGGTTATGGGTCAGCACTTCCAGGTTGTCGGTCAGCGCGCCCATCCACGGCGTCATCTTTTCCTCCTCGGTGCCGGGCAGGAAACCGATGTCCTCGCCGACGCTGACGGTGGCGCGGGTCATGATGATCTCGCGGTAGCGCTGCTGGTCCATCGTCTGGGCCAGGCCGGCGGCCAGCGCCAGCAGGGTCTTGCCGGTGCCGGCGGTGCCGAGCAGGGTGACGAAATCGATCTCCGGATCCATCAGCGCGTTGAGCGCGAAGTTCTGCTCGCGGTTGCGCGCGGTGATGCCCCACACCGCATGCTGGCCGTGGCGGAAATCATCGACGATGGTGAGCGTGGCCTTGCGATCCGCGCCGACCTTGACCACCCGCAGCTCGACTTCGTCGTCGCCGGGCAGGTACAGGTACTGGTTCGGATGCCAATCCTCGTCGTCGGCCAGGGTGATCTCGTAACTGGTGCGGCCCTTGTCGCTCCAACTGCGCAGATCGGCGTTGTGCTTGTGCCAGAAATCCTCGCCCAACTCGGTGGCGCCGGTGTACAGCAGGCTGAAATCGTCGAGCGCGCGATCGTTCTCGTAGTCCTCGGCGGCCAGTCCGCTGATCGAGGCCTTGATGCGCAGGTTGATGTCCTTGGACACCAGGATGACCGGGACTTCCGGATGCTCCTCGCGCAGTTCCAGCACCGCCGCCAGGATCTTGTTGTCCGGCGCGACAGTGCCGAAGGTGCGGCCGGGATCCACCGGCTTGACCTGGAAATACAGCTTGCCGATCTGTCCACGCGCCTTCAGTTGCAGGCCCTGCGGATGGGTCAGGGTGATGCCGGCCTGGATGTGGTCGGCGCCGGCGCCCACGATCAGTTCGTTGAGGAAACGGCTGACCTGGCGGGCGTTGCGGCTGACTTCGGAGGTGCCCTTCTTGGCGTTGTCCAGTTCCTCGATCACCTGCATCGGCAGGAACACGTCGTGTTCTTCGAACTTGAACAGCGCCGTGGGGTCGTGCATCAGCACGTTGGTGTCCAGCACATAGATGCGCTTGCTTCGGGTCATTCAGGCAGCCTCATGGAGGATGATATGTGTGAACACGCGCCGCGGAGAGCGCACAGCAGCGAACCACCACGCCCGCCGCGACTCGGGATGGTGGAGAAAAGGGAGCACCGTTCGATCACTGGGTTTGGAGCGCCTTCAGTGCGTCCAGCACGGCCTGGGCATGGCCGGGAACCTTGACGCCGCGCCACTCCTGGGCGAGGCGGCCGTCAGGTGAAATCAGGAAGGTGCTGCGGACCACGCCGAGCACCTTGCGGCCGTACATGTTCTTCTCGTGGATCACGTCGAAGGCCTGGCACAGCTTCTCGTCGGCATCGCTGACCAGCGGGAACTTGAAGCCCTGCTTTGTGCAGAAATTGTCGTGCGACTTGACCGAATCGCGCGACACGCCGAGCACGCCGGCATTCAATTTCTTGAACTTCGGCAGCAGCGCGTTGAAATCCAGGCCCTCGGTGGTGCAGCCGGGCGTGCTGTCCTTCGGATAGAAATACAGCACCAGCCACTGGCCGGCATGGTCGGCGAGGGTGTCGGTTTCGCCGCCGGACAGCGCCAGCGGCAGCTTGAGGGTCGCCTTGGGCAGGGCCTTGCCGATACTGATCGCCGTCATTGTCAGAACTTCATCGGATCCATGATCGCGTCCAGGTTCAGATGGTCGCAGAATTCGAGGAAATCGTCGCGCAGCGCGGCGATGTGCATGTTGGCCGGCACCCCGATGGTCACCTGCGCCGAGAACATCTCCGCGCCGGTCTGCATGGCGCGGTAGCGGGTGCTCTGCAGGTTCTCGATGGTGATGCCCTGGCGGTCGAAGAAGTCGGCCAGCTGGAACAGGATGCCCGGCTTGTCGGCGGCCACCACTTCCACGATGTACGGCAGCAGGTTGGACTGCACGACCTTGGGACCGGTGCGGTACCAGACCAGCTTCAGGCCTTCCTCGCGCTCCAGCCGGGTCATCATCGCCTCCAGCTTGGCCACCGAGTCCCAGGAACCGGTCGCCAGCGCGGTCACCGACACGTCCCGGCCCACCGTGGACAGGCGGGCATCGACCAGATTGCAGCCACTGTCCGCGATCCGGCGCGTCACCGCCAACAGCGGGGACTCCGGATGCGTCGTATAGGCGTTGATCAGGAGGTGGTTTTCGTTCGGCGAAGGCCGGGGCGTGGGATCGGTCAAAGCGGCTTCCGGCAGGGCGGCGAGTCTGAATGGCACCCCGGGCGGGCGCCCGGCACGGGATCCAGCATACTTGCCCGCGCTTTCACGCCGCAAGTAACATCGCAGGGTGCGCGGATTCCGCGCCGCCCCTGTTCAACGAAGACGTTCAAGAAGGCAAACGCTTGTCCCTTTCCGGCAGCATTACCGCACTGGCCACGCCGTTCACGGACGCTGGCGAACTCGACCTCGACGCCTGGCGCCGACTGCTCAAACGGCAGATCGACGGCGGCACGCAGGGCGTGGTCGTCGCCGGTTCGACCGGCGAGGCGGCCGCGCTGTCGGACGAGGAATACGAGCGGCTGCTGCGCGTGGCGGTGGAAATCCTCGGCGGCCGCATTCCCGTGCTGGCCGGTACCGGGCAGATGAACACCGCCAAGACCATCGCCCAGACCCGCCGCGCGCAGGTCGCCGGCGCCGACTATGCGCTGGTGGTCACTCCGCCTTACGTGCGTCCCACCCAGGCCGGCCTGGTCGCGCATTACCGCGCGGTGGCCGAGCAGGGCGGCCTGCCGGTGGTCCTGTACAACGTGCCGGGCCGCACCGGTTGCGATCTGTTGCCGGAGACGGTGGCCCAGCTTGCGCCGCACCCGCACATCATCGGCATCAAGGAAGCCCGTTCCGAGCCCGAGCGCATGACCGCGCTGCTGGCGCTGCGCAACGACGGTTTCGTGATCCTCAGCGGCGACGATCCCACCGCCGGCCGCGCCATGCTGGCCGGTGCCGACGGACTGATCTCGGTCGGCTCCAACGCACTGCCGCGCACCTTCCGCAGGCTGTGCGATCGCGCCCGCGCCGGAGATGCCGCGGCGGTCGCCGCGCTCGACGCCGAACTCGGCGACATCTATGGCTTCCTCGGGGTGGAATCCAATCCCATCCCGGTCAAGGCGCTGCTGCAGCGCCAGGATGTCGGCAGCGGGCTGCGCCTGCCGCTGCTGCCGCTGTCCGAGGCCCACCACGACACCGCGAACCGTCTGGCCGAACAGGCGAGCCGGCTCGAAGAACAATCCAGCCGCGAAACGATCGCGGCCTGAACCCAGGAGAACACCATGCGTTTTTCGCCTTCGCTCATGCGTCCGCTCGCCCTCGCGCTGCTGGCCGTTTCCGTGGCCGGCGGCCTGTCGGGCTGCAAGTGGTTCAGCAAGAAGGGCGCCAAGGGCGACTATGCGCTGAGCCCGGAAATGCGTCCGCTGGAAGTCCCGCCGGATCTCAACCTGCCCAGCACCGCCGGCGCGATGAACCTGCCGGCCACCGCTTCGCAGGTGCAGTCGCAAGGCCAGGGCAGCGCGCCGGCCGCCGCTTCCAACACCGGTTTCAACGCCACCGGTAGCCGCGACGAGGTGTTCACCAAGGTCGGCGACGCGCTCGGTGGTATCGAAGGCGTGACCATCGCCAGCCGCGCGCAGCTGCTGGGCACCTACGACGTGAACTACGAAGGCAGCAACTTCCTGGTGCGCGTGGTCGGTGTCCAGGCCGGCGCCTATGTCTCGGCCGTGGATCCGCGCGGCCTGCCCGCGCAGGGTGACGCGCCGACCAAGCTGATCGCCGCGCTCAAGGCCAAGCTCGGCAACTGAGCCCAGGCATCGCCTGAAACGGAAAAGGCGCCGCAAGGCGCCTTTTTCATACCCGTCGCGCGCGGCGCGGGGCGGATTCGCCGGCGTGCCGGCGCGTGGCGATCAACGTTCCAGCAGCGGCAGCTTGCCGGGCTTGCCTTCCCATTCCTTGGCGTCGGGCAGCGGTTCCTTGCGGGTGGTGATCACCGGCCAGGCCCGCGACAGCTCCGCGTTCAACTGCACGTAGTTTTCCTGCCCGGCGGGGACGTCGTCCTCCGGATAGATCGCGTTGATCGGGCATTCCGGTTCGCACAGCGTGCAGTCGATGCACTCATCGGGATCGATCACCAGGAAGTTCGGACCCTCGTGGAAACAATCCACCGGGCAGACTTCCACGCAATCGGTGTACTTGCATTTGATGCAGTTCTCGGTGACGACGAAGGGCATTGGCAGAACATCAAAACGGAAAACCCGACAAGTTTAATGCAACGCACTCATCCGGATGACATTGATTGCGTTTTGCGTCCCAGGAGCGTCGCCGGGCTCCCGGCCCGGCCTGGAGTGGTGCCGGGCAAGCGCAGGAAGCGGGCGGCGGATACGGGTGTCGACAGGTCAGCGCGGGCGCCGATTCGTTCCGTTTCTTGCGAATCGATGCGGTCTCGAAGTCCTATTGTCTCGAAATTGGAACAGCCCATTGGCCGGCGGCCCGTTTATCCTGCGCGGGCGGAACCACATCCTTTCGCCAACGTTTCCCGTGGAGGTTCCCCGATGATCACCCTGCGTCCGGCCGCCGAGCGCGGCCACGCCAACCATGGCTGGCTGGATTCCTGGCACAGCTTCTCGTTCGCCGGCTATTACGACGACAACCACGTGCACTGGGGCCCGCTGCGGGTCATCAACGAGGATCGCGTGGAAGCCGGGCGCGGTTTCGGCCAGCACGGGCACCGCGACATGGAAATCATCAGCTACGTGCTGGAAGGCGCATTGGGCCACAAGGATTCGATGGGCAACGCGTCCAGCATCGTGCCGGGCGACGTGCAGCGGATGAGCGCCGGCACCGGCGTGCAGCATTCGGAATTCAATTACAGCGAATCCGGCACCACCCATTTCCTGCAGATCTGGATCATCCCGGACCGCCAGGGCATACCGCCTTCCTATGAGCAGAAGGCGTTTTCCGCCCAGGAAAAGCAGGGCCACCTGCGCCTGATCGCCAGCCCGGACGGCGCGGACGGTTCGGTGGGCATCCATCAGGACGCGCGCGTCTACGCCGGCCTGTTCGACGGCGACGAGAAAGCCGAACTGCGCCTGGCCGAGGGCCGGCTCGGGTACGTGCATGTCGCCCGCGGCGAGCTGACCGTCAATGGTCATGCGCTGGCGGCCGGCGATGCCCTGCTGTACGACGGCGAGCCGCTGGTCACCGTCGCCGGCGGCCGCAGCGCGGAAGTGCTGGTGTTCGATCTGCCGAGGATCTGATCAGGGAATCTGCTCGGGGAGGCCGGGCCGGACCGCGGCTGGCATCGCGCCATCCGCGGCGCCCGGGCGGAAGTGGGATAATGCCGGGCGACCGCTCCAGCCCCGTTTCCACTTGCCCGGACATTCCCGCTCCATGTCGCACCGTCACTGGGTGGCCGCGTCCATCCGCAGGATCGAAGCCGATTTCAACCGTTCGGCCGACACCCATCTGATTCCGCTGTCGCTGCCGGGCTATCCGGACATCGATTTCTATTTCAAGGACGAATCCAGCCATCCCACCGGCAGCCTCAAGCACCGGCTGGCGCGCTCGCTGTTCCTGTACGCGCTCGCCAACGGCTGGCTGCGCGAGGGCGCGCCGGTCATCGAGGCGTCCAGCGGATCCACGGCGGTGTCGGAGGCCTACTTCGCGCGCCTGCTCGGCTTGCCGTTCATCGCGGTGATTCCGGCCAGCACTTCGCCGGAGAAAATCGCCGCGATCGAATTCCAGGGCGGTCGCTGCCACCTGATCGAACGCGCCTGCGATCTCGACGATGCCTCGCGCCAGCTCGCGCGCGAGACCGGCGGGCATTTCATGGATCAGTTCACCTACGCCGAGCGCGCCACCGACTGGCGCGCCAACAACAACATCGCCGAATCGATTTTCAAGCAGATGGCGGCCGAACCGCACCCGGAGCCGGCCTGGATCGTCTGCAGCCCCGGTACCGGCGGCACCGCCGCCACCCTCGGCCGCTATGTGCGCTACCGCCAGCACGCCACCGACATCCTGTGCGCGGATCCGGAAATCTCGATGTTCTACGACGGCTACCGGGAAGCACTGGCCGGCCGGCCGTGGCGCGAGCTGTCCAGCACCGGCGGTTCGCGCATCGAGGGCATCGGCCGGCCACGGGTGGAAGCCAGCTTCCTGCCCAGTTGCGTGGACGCGATGGTCAAGGTGCCGGACGCGCTGTCGCTGGCCGCGATGCGAGAGGTCAGCGCGCGGCTGGGACGCCGGGTCGGCGGTTCCACCGGCACCAACTTCGTCGGCGTGCTGTGGGCAGCGCAGCGGATGAAACAAGCTGGACGCGCGGGTTCGATCGTGACCATCCTGTGCGATGCCGGCGAGCGCTACGCGCACAGCTACTACGCCCCGGCGTGGTACGCGGACAACGGCATCGAGGTGAGCGGCAGCGATGCGGCGATCGCCGCCGCCACCGCCGGCGGGGAGCTGCCGGATCTGCCCTGGACGGCGCAGGCCGCGGCCTGAACGACATCGCGCCGGCGCGGGCGCACGCTTGCATCCGCCCCGGTCGCCTCCACTCTGGAAGGATACTTCCGCCTTCCGACGGCTGATTCCAGGAGCCCCGACGTGACCCTTCCGCTGCTCGATTTTTCCGGCCTGCCGCGTTTCGACGCGATCAAACCCGATCAGATCACGCCCGCCATCGACCAGTTGCTGGCCGAGGCGGACGCGGCGGTGAAGCGGGCCGAAACGATCGCGCCGGTGAGCTGGGAGAGCTTCGTGGTGCCGCTGGACGACGCCACCGAGCGGCTGTACCGGGCCTGGGGCCAGGTCACCCACCTGCAGGCCGTGGTCAACACGCCGGAACTGCGCGAGGCCTACAACGCCAACCTGCCCAAGGTCACCCGATTCGGCAGCGCGCTGGGGCAGAACCTGGCGCTGTACGCGCAATACAAGGCACTGGCGCAGTCGCCCGAAGCGAAGGATTACGACGCCGCGCGGCGCAAGGCGCTGGAAAACGCGTTGCGCGATTTCCGCCTCGGCGGCGCCGAACTGGACGAGGCCGGCAAGGCCCGCTTCACCGCCATCCGCGAGGAACTGTCGGCGTTGGCGGCGAAGTTCTCCAACAACGTGCTGGACGCGACCGATGCGTGGGCGCTCTACGTCGAAGACGAATCGCGGCTGGCGGGCCTGCCGGCCGACGTGCTGGCGGCCGCCCGTGCGCAGGCGGAAAAGGACGGGCGCGCCGGCTGGAAGTTGACCCTGCAGATGCCGTGCTACCTGCCGGTGCAGACCTATGCCGAGGATCGTGGCCTGCGCGAACAGCTCTACCGCGCCAGCGCCGTGCGCGCCTCCGAACTGGGCGACGACGCCGGGCTCGACAACAGCGCGCTGATCGATCGCATCCTGGCGCTGCGCACCGAACTGGCGGCGTTGCTCGGGTTCGCCAGCTACGCGGACTATTCGGTCGCCACCAAGATGGCCGACAGTCCGCAGGCGGTGCTGGCGTTCCTGCGCGATCTCGGCGCACGCGCGCTGCCGCACGCGCGGCGCGATCGCGCGGAACTGGAGGCGTTCGCCAGGGACGAGCTCGGACTGGACGATCTGCAGGCCTGGGATCTGGCCTGGGCCAGCGAGAAGCTCAAGCAGGCGCGCTACAGCTATTCCGGGCAGGAAGTGAAGCAATACTTCACCGAGCCGAAGGTACTGGCCGGCCTGTTCGATCTCATCCATGCGCTGTACGGCCTGCGGGTCGAACCGGACCAGGCGCCGACCTGGCATCCGGACGTGCGCTTCTACCGGCTGGTCGGCGACGATGGCCAACTGGTCGGCCAGTTCTATCTCGATCTCTACGCCCGCGAGGGCAAGCGCGGCGGCGCCTGGATGGACGATGGCCGCAACCGCCGCGAGCGCGGCGCGGGGCAGGGCGCGCAGACGCCGCTGGTGTACCTGGTCTGCAACTTCGGCCGTGGCGCCGAGGGCAAGCCGGCCACCTTCAGCCACAACGAAGTCACCACGCTGTTCCATGAAATGGGCCATGGCCTGCACCAGTTGCTGACCGCGATCGGCGAGCTGGCGGTCGCCGGCATCAACGGCGTGGAATGGGACGCGGTGGAGCTGCCCAGCCAGTTCATGGAGAACTTCTGCTGGGAGTGGGAGCGCGTGCGGGCGATGACCGCGCATGTGGACACCGGCGCACCGCTGCCGCGCGATCTGTTCGATCGGATGCTGGCGGCGAAGAACTTCCAGAGCGGCATGGCGACCGTGCGCCAACTGGAGTTCGGCCTGTTCGACATGCTGCTGCACGCCGGCGGCCTGGATCCGGCCGGCGACAGCGTGCTGGCGCTGCTGGAACGCGTGCGCGACGAGATCGCGGTGAACCGGCCGCCGAGCTGGAACCGCTTTCCGCACCAGTTCAGCCACATCTTCGCCGGCGGCTACGCCGCCGGTTACTACAGCTACAAATGGGCCGAGGTGCTGAGCGCCGACGCCTACGCCGCGTTCGAGGAAACCCCGGGGCAACTGGCCGAAACCGGCGCGCGTTTCCGCCGGGAAGTGCTGGGACGGGGCGGCAGCCGCGGGGCGGCCGAGAACTTCCGCGCATTCCGCGGGCGCGAGCCACGCATCGACGCGCTGCTGCGGCACAGCGGCATGGGCTAGGCGAGGGGAACGGCCGGCGGGTGTGCGGACGGAAAAGCCGCCGCCGGCGCCTCGGGAGCGGGTCCGCGAGGTGACTTCAGCCGGAATGGCGCTCCCTAGGGGACTCGAACCCCTGTTTTAGCCTTGAGAGGGCCACGTCCTAACCACTAGACGAAGGGAGCGTTTGGGTGATGCCGGCGAAGCGCATTAGTATAGGCGGCTACCCCGGCGTTCGGCAATCGCCCGCCCCGGGGCACGAGACCACCTGACGGAACCGCCACCATTACCCCGAACACCGCCCTGCGCATCATTCCCCGCGACCAGCACCCGATCTCGCGCAAGGACATCAGTCCCAATGCCCTGCGCGTGCTGTACCGGCTGCGCGATGCGGGCTTCGCCGGCTATCTGGTCGGCGGCGCCGTGCGCGACCTGCTGGTCGGCGGGCATCCCAAGGACTTCGATGTCGCCACCGACGCCACCCCGGAGCAGGTCAAGCAGTTGTTCCGCAACTGCCGCCTGATCGGCCGCCGGTTCCGGCTGGCGCACGTGGTGTTCGGCAGCGAGATCATCGAAGTCGCCACCTTCCGCGCCAACAGCGACGATGGCAGCGGCGATCGCGAAATGGAGAACGGCCGGCTGGTCCGCGACAACGTCTACGGCACCGTCGAGGACGACGCGGTGCGCCGCGACTTCACCGCCAACGCGCTGTACTACGCCATCGAGGATTTCTCGGTGCGCGATTACGTTGGCGGATTCGAGGACGTGCAGGCGCGCACGTTGCGGTTGATCGGCGATCCCGAGCAGCGTTACCGCGAGGATCCGGTGCGCATGCTGCGCGCGGTGCGGTTGGCGGCCAAGCTGGATTTCTCGATCGAGACGGCGACCGCCGAACCGATCGCGCGGCTGGCCTCGCTGCTGTCCGACGCGGCGCCCGCGCGCCTGTTCGAGGAAATCCTCAAACTGTTCCTGTCCGGCCACGCGGTGGCCAGCTTCGAGGGCCTGGAACGGTTCGGCCTGCTCGCCGTGCTGCTGCCGGAAACCGCGGCGGCGCTGGCTTCCAATCGCAGCGGAGCGCTGCGGCGCATGCTGATCGAGGGCCTGGCTGGCACCGATCGACGGGTGGCCAACGACGAGCCGGTGTCGCCGGCGTTCCTGTTCGCGCTGCTGCTGTGGCCGGCGTACTGCCGCGCCCTGATGGCGCTGCAGGCGCAGGGCGTGCACGCGGAGGAGGCGCAGCGCCGCGCCGCCGATCGGGTGACCCTGCACCAGCTCAACACGGTCGCGCTGCCGCGCCGGTTCTCGCTGCCGATGCAGGAGATCTGGCTGCTGCAGACCCGCTTCGGCAACCGCCAGCGCAAGCGGGTCATGCGCCTGCTGACCCATCCACGCTTCCGCGCCGCGTTCGATTTCCTGGTGCTGCGCCTGTCCGCGTCCAGCGAGCACGCCGAGGACGTGGCGTTCTGGCGCGAAGCGCAGGCGCAGTCGCCCGAGGCGCTGGCCAGCGCGCTGGTGTCCGCCGCCGGCAACCCGGACGAGGAGGGCGGTCCACAGGGCCGTCGTCGTCGCCGTCGCCGTCGCCGCAGCAGCGCCGCCTCGCCGGAATGAACCGGCCGAGATGACAGCGCCGGGCGAGGCGTTCGTCGGCCTGGGCGCGAACCTGGGGGATGCCCGGGCCACCCTGCTGGCCGCCGCCGCGCGCCTGGCGCGGCTGCCGGACACCGAATGCGTGGCGGTGTCGCGGCTCTACCGCACGCCGGCCTGGGGCCTGGAGGCGCAGCCGGACTTCATCAATGCGGTGGCGATGCTGCGTACTTCGCTGGAACCGCTGGCGCTGCTGGAACACCTGCTGGCGATCGAACGCGAGTTCGGCAGGGATCGCGCCCGCGAACAGCGCTGGGGACCGCGGCGCCTGGATCTGGACCTGCTGTTGTTCGGCGATCGGGTGCTGGACGTGCCCGGCCTGCAACTGCCGCATCCACGCCTGCACGAGCGCGCCTTCGCGCTGGTGCCGTTGCTGGAACTGGCGCCGGACATCCGGATTCCGGGCGTCGGTTACGCGCGGGATGCAGTGTCCGGCCTGGAAAGCTCGAATATCCAGCCGTTATGAGCGGATAATGCATCCCCATGAGCACTCACGCCGATAGCAAGCCCTGGACCGTTCCCGCCCTGGCCGAGGCCAAGCGGGACGGACGCAAGCTGGTCATGCTGACCGCCTACGACGCCGGTTTCGCCCGGGTCTTCGATGCCAACGGCGCCGACCTGATCCTGGTCGGTGATTCGCTGGGCATGGTGGTGCAGGGGCATGACTCGACCCTGCCGGTGACCACTTCCGATATCGCCTACCACACTGCAGCGGTGGCGCGCGGACTGAACCGCGCGCTGCTGATCAGCGATCTGCCGTTCCAGTCCGACGCCACGCCCGAACGCGCGCTGGACGCCTCCATCGCGCTGCTGCAGGCCGGTGCCGAGATGGTCAAACTGGAAGGCGCGGGCCATAAGCTGGACGTGATCCGCTTCCTGAGCGAGCGCGACATTCCGGTCTGCGCGCACCTGGGCCTGACCCCGCAGTCGGTGCTCAAGTTCGGCGGCTACAAGGTGCAGGGCCGTGACGAAGCCGCCGCCGCGCGCCTGCGCGCCGATGCGCGCGCGGTGGCCGAGGCCGGCGCGGCGCTGCTGGTGCTGGAATGCGTGCCGTCGGCGCTGGCCGCGTCCATCACCGCGGACATCGCCATCCCGACCATCGGCATCGGCGCCGGCCCGGGCTGCGACGGGCAGGTGCTGGTGCTGCACGATTTCCTCGGCCTGGACACCGGCCATCGCCGGCCCAAGTTCGTCAAGGATTTCCTGGCCGAAGGCGGTTCGATCGCCGGCGCCGTGCGCGCCTATGCCGACGCGGTGCGCGACGGCAGCTTCCCCGACGCCAGCCACTCCTACTGAGCCGCGCACCGCGCGGCGATCCAGCGGACTTCTGCGGACAACTTCATGCTAGAAACCATCACCGAACTGCACGATCTGCGCGCCCGCGTCAGGCAATGGAAACGCGAGGGCCTGAAAGTCGCGCTGGTGCCGACGATGGGCAACCTGCATGCCGGCCATTACTCGCTGGTCATGCTGGCGCGGCAGTATGCCGACCGCGTGGTGTCCAGCGTGTTCGTCAATCCGACCCAGTTCGGTCCCAACGAGGACTTCACCCGCTACCCGCGCACGCCGGAAGCGGACATGAGCGGTCTGGAAGGCGCGGGCTGCGATGTCCTGTGGCTGCCCACGGTGGAATCGATGTATCCGTTCGGCGTGGAACTGGCGGCCAAGGTGCACGTGCCCGGTGTCAGCAGCCTGCTGGAAGGCGCGCATCGCCCCGGCCATTTCGATGGCGTGTGCACGGTGGTGACCCGCCTGTTCAACCAGGTGCAGCCGGATCTGGCCGCATTCGGCAAGAAGGACTACCAGCAACTGGCGGTGATCCGGCAGATGGTGGCGGACCTGGCGTTTCCGATCGAGCTGCTGGCCGGCAGCATCGTGCGCGAGAGCGACGGGCTGGCGATGAGCTCGCGCAACCAGTACCTGTCGGCCGAAGAGCGCCCGCGCGCCGCCGAAATCCGCCGCGTCCTGACCGCGATGCGCGACGGCGTCGTCGCCGGCCGCCCGCGCGTGGAGGTCGAGGACACCGCCGCCCGCCACTTGGCGGACAACGGTTTCGCGGTGGACTACACCACGGTGCGCCGGCCCGACCTGAGCGAGCCGGCCGACGGCGAAGCCGGTCCCCGGGTCGCGCTGGTCGCCGCGCGCCTGGGCCGGACCCGGCTGATCGACAACCTGGAATGGTGAACGCGGCGCCTGCCGCCCGCCTCGCCTCCCGCGCGGCGCCTCCCGCCGCATGCACGTCGGCCGCCCGCAGCCGCTGCTAAACTTCCGCTTCCTCCGTGGTCCGTTCCCCCCGCCATGCAACTCAGCCTGCTCAAGACCAAGATCCACCGCGCCACCGTCACCCACGCCGAACTGAACTATGAAGGCTCGATCGCCATCGACGGCCTGTTGCTGGACGCCAGCGGCATCCGCGAGTTCGAGCAGGTGCACATCTGGGATGTCACCAACGGCGCGCGTTTCTCCACCTACGCCATCCGCGCCGACGAGGGCAGCGGGATCATCTCGCTCAACGGCGGCGCCGCGCGCCACGTGCAGATCGGCGACCTGATCATCATCGCCGCGTTCGCCGGCATGAGCGAGGAGGAAGCCGAGCGCTTCCAGCCCAAGCTGATCTACGTGGACGGCAACAACAGGATCACCCACACCAACCACAGCATCCCCAAGCAGGCCGCATGAGCCAGACACCGGGTTTCGACGCACTGCATTCCCACGCCGCGCGCCTGCGCGGGCAATCGCTGCCGGCGCTGCTGGCGCAGGATCCCGCGCGCGCCAACGACTTCGCCCTGCGCCACGGCCCGCTGTACTTCAACTTCGCCCGCCAGGGCTATGACCGCGAGGCGCTGTCCGCGCTGGTCGCACTCGGCGAATCGCGCGATCTGAAAGGGGCGTTCCGGCGCCTGTTCGATGGCGAGAAGGTCAACGTCACCGAAGGCCGCGCCGCGCTGCATACCGCGCTGCGTGGCAATCACTCCGGTGCCGCCGCCGCGCGCGAGGCATTCGCCACCGCCAGCGCGGTGCGCGAGCGCATGGCCGCGCTGATCGCGGATCTGGAAGCCAGCGACGTCACCGATATCGTCAGCGTCGGCATCGGTGGTTCCGACCTGGGCCCGCGGCTGGTCGCCGATGCGTTGCGCGGACCGCTGCCGGGCCGCTTCCGCGTGCACTTCCTGTCCAACGTCGACGGTGCCGCCGCCCAGCGCGTGCTGGCGCCGCTGGAACCGCGCAAGACCGCGGCAATCCTGATTTCCAAAACCTTCGGCACCCAGGAAACCCTGCTCAACGGCGGCATCCTGCGCGACTGGCTGGGCAGCAGCGAGCGCCTGTACGCGGTCAGCGCCAATCCGGAGCGCGCCGCCGCCGCGTTCGCGATCGACGCGGCACGGGTGCTGCCGATGTGGGACTGGGTGGGTGGCCGCTACTCGCTGTGGTCGGCGGTGGGCCTGCCGATCGCGCTTGCCATCGGCTTCGAGCGCTTCGAGGCGCTGCTGTCCGGCGCATCGGATTTCGACGCGCATGTACTGAACACCGCGCCCGCCGACAACATCGCGGTACGCCACGCGCTGACCGCGATCTGGAACCGCAATGCGCTCGGCCACGCCGCGCACGGCGTGATGACCTACAACCAGCGCCTGGCACTGCTGCCGGCCTACCTGCAGCAACTGGTGATGGAGAGCCTGGGCAAGTCGGTGAAACTCGACGGCAGCCCGGTCGGCGTGGATACCGTGCCGGTGTGGTGGGGCGGTGCAGGCACCGACGTGCAGCACAGTTTCTTCCAGGCGTTGCACCAGGGCACCGGCATCGTGCCGCTGGATTTCGTCGGCACCATCCGCAACGACGATCCGTATGCCGAGAACCACCTGGCGCTGATGTCCAACCTGCTGGCGCAGACCGAGGCGCTGGCGAACGGGCAGGGCAGCGAGGATCCGCACCGCGCGTACCCGGGCAGCCGCCCGAGCACGCTGATCCTGCTCGATGCGCTGACCCCGCAGACCCTGGGCGGCCTGATCGCCATGTACGAACACAGCGTCTACGCACAGTCGGTGCTGTGGGGCATCAACGCCTTCGATCAGTTCGGCGTCGAACTGGGCAAGCAACTGGCCAACGGCCTGCTGCCGGCACTGAAGGGCGAAGCGCAGGCCAACGACCCGGTCACCCGCGTACTGCTGGACGAGTTGCGCAAGCGCGGTTGATTTCTCCGCGGCGACCTTCTGTCTTGTGGGAGCGACGTCAGTCGCGAAATTCTGGATGTCCGATTCGCGACTGACGTCGCTTCCACAGGGCATGCCGGCTCATTGCACCCCATGCCGCCGCAGCGCCCACGCCACGTGCTCGCGCACCAGCGGCGAGGGATCCTCGCGGCGCGAAGCCAATGCCGCCAGCACGCCCGGCGTGGCCGGCGCATTGCCCAGCGCGACGGCGATGTTGCGCAGCCAGCGCTCATGGCCGCTGCGGCGGATCGCCGAACCTTCCGTGCGGCGCAGGAATTCGGCTTCGTCCCAGGCGAACAACTGCGGCAGCGTCGCGGTATCCAGATCGTTGCGGGTGCGGAAATCCGGTTCGTCGTGGCGCTTGGCGAACTTGTTCCAGGGACAGACCAGCTGGCAGTCGTCGCAACCGAAGATGCGGTTGCCCATCGGCACGCGCAGATCCTCGGGAATCGCGCCGTCGTGCTCGATGGTCAGGTAGGAAATGCAGCGCCGCGCGTCGAGACGATACGGCGCGGTGATCGCGTCGGTCGGGCAGATGTCGATGCAGCGCGTGCAGGTGCCGCAGTGCGCGCTGGCGGGCGCGTCAATCGGCAGCGGCAGGTCGACGTAGATTTCACCGAGGAAGAACCAGGAGCCGCCATCCTTGTCGATGAGACAGGTGTGCTTGCCGATCCAGCCGAGCCCGGCGTTGCGCGCTAGCGCGCGTTCCAGCACCGGCGCCGAATCCACGAACACCCGATGGCCGAACGCGCCGACTTCCTGCTGCAGGCGTTCGGCCAGCCGCTGCAGGCGATTGCGCATCAGCTTGTGGTAGTCGCGTCCCAGCGCGTAGCGGGCCACATAGGCGCGTTCGCCGTCGGCCAGCGTGCGCCAGGCGTCGTCACTGTCGTTGCGGCCGTAATCCAGTCCCACCGAAATCACCCGCAGGGTGCCGGGCAGGAGTTCCTGCGGCCGGCTGCGCAGGTCGCCGTGGCGCGCCATCCAGTCCATCGACCCGTACAGGCCCTGCGCCAGCCAGTCGCGCAGATGGGCCTCGTCCTCTCCCAGTTCGACACCGGCGATGCCGCAGCGCTGGAAGCCGAACTCGCGCGCCAGCCCGCGCACCCGCGCGGCGAGCGCGGCGGGATCCGGAAGCGTGACGGGCGCGGTGGCAGGCATGCGACAAGTATAGAATCGCCTGCATGTCCGGCAGCTTTCCCCTGTACGACACCGCCGCCGCGCGCGACCTGGACGCGCGCGCCACCGTCCGCCTGGGCGGCGACCCGCATGTCCTGATGCTGCGGGCGGGGCAGGCGGCCTGGCGGCACCTGCGGGATCACTGGCCGCGGGCCCAGCGCCTGGTGGTGGTGTGCGGACCCGGCAACAACGGCGGAGACGGCTACGTGCTGGCGCAACTGGCGCAGCGCTCCGGGCACGTGGTCACGGTGGTGCACTTGGACGAGCACGTGCCGCGCACGCCCTCCAGCCAGCGCGCCTGCACCGACTACATCGCCGCGGGCGGGCGCATCGCACTTCATGGCGGTGGACCGCTGCCGCCCGCCGACGTGGTGGTCGACGCCTTGTTCGGCATCGGCCTGTCGCGTGCGCCGGATGCGGGTTCCGCGCGCCTGATCGAGGCGATCAACGCGCAGGGCGCGCCGGTGTTCGCGCTCGATGTTCCCAGCGGCGTGGATGCCGATCGCGGACACGTGCCCGGCGTGGCGGTGGTGGCCTCGCGCACGTTGCAGTTCATTGCCGAGCACGTGGGACTGCGCACCGGCCAGGCGCTGGAATACACCGGCGCGTGCGCGCTGGACGAACTCGAAGTCGATGACGAAACCTTCGCCGGCGTCCCCGCCGCCGCCAACGACCTGGGCGCGGAAGCGCTCGCGCGCTGGCTGTTGCCGCGCCGGCGCAATACCCACAAGGGCGAGTCCGGCCGGGTGCTGTGCATCGGCGGTGATCACGGCAGCGGTGGCGCCATCGCGTTGTGCGCGGAAGCGGCGCTGCGTGCCGGCGCCGGCCTGCTCCGCGTCGCCACCCGTGAATGCCACGTCGCGCCCCTGCTGGCGCGACGGCCGGAAGCGATGGTGCGCGCGGTCGAATCCGGCGAGGAACTGGCGCCGCTGCTGCCGCAGGCCGATGTCGTCGCGCTTGGCCCCGGACTGGGGCAGGAGGACTGGGGACGCGGGCTGTTCGAACTGGTGCTGCGCGCGCAACCGCCCTGCGTGCTGGACGCCGATGCCCTGAACCTGCTGGCCGCGTATCCGCACGAACTGCGCGACGCGATCCTGACCCCGCATCCCGGTGAAGCGGCGCGCCTGCTGGGCGTGGAGACGCACGAGGTGCAGCAGGATCGCTTCGCCGCCGCGGGCGCGCTGGCGGAGCGCCATCGCGCGGTGATTGTGCTGAAGGGCGCCGGCACGATCGTCGCTGCGCGCGGCGAAATTCCCTGCGTGCTGGATGCCGGCAACCCGGGCATGGCCGTAGGCGGCATGGGCGATGTGCTGACCGGCATCATCGCGGCGTTGCGCGCGCAGGGACTGCCCGCGTTCGACGCCGCGCGCGCAGGCGCGCTGCTGCATTCGCTGGCGGGCGACGTCGCCGCGGCGGAAGGCGAACGCGGCCTGCTGCCTTCGGATCTGATGCCGATCGTTCGGCGGCTTGCCAATCCCTGAGCGTGTGCGGCGAAGGCTAGAATCGCGGCATGGAATCCTTGTCCCTGTTCCTTTCCGACAGCGAAGCGACCGACGCGCTCGGGCGCGCGCTCGCGGCCACCCGGCCGGCCAGCGCCGTGGTCCACCTGCAAGGCGATCTGGGCGCGGGCAAATCCACCCTGGCGCGCGCATTGCTGCGGGCCTTGGGCGTGCAGGGCGCGATCCGCAGCCCGACCTATACCCTGGTCGAGCGCTACCCGATCGCCGACGGCGAAGCCTGGCACCTGGATCTGTACCGCATCGGCGACGCCGGGGAACTGGATTTCCTGGGCCTGGACGAGGGCAGCGCCACGCTCTGGCTGGTGGAATGGCCCGAGCGCGGCGGCGCCGGCTTGCCGGCCTGCGACCTGCGGGTGCGGCTGGCGGTCGAGGGCGACGGTCGTGCGGTCAGGCTGGAAGCCGCGGGCGAAACCGGGCAGGCGTGGCTGGCGCGCCTGGAAAAAAGTGGCCAGTTGCCTCGATCACCTGTCCCGACGGTGTAGGAAGATCCGGCAGGTCACGGATTATTAAGGGAAAACTTCTTGCATTCCTGGGCGGTTGGTGCTTGAATCCGCCGCATGTCCCTGGGGAAACCTCCATTTCGACGCATCCGCATCGCCGCCCTCGGGTTGGTGATGGCTTCGGCGTGCGCTGGAACGGCCTCCGCCGGCGAGGTCAGGGCGGTCCAGCTGAGCAACGGCGCGACCGGCACCCGGGCTGAAATCCACCTGCAGGGCAAGGGCGAGTTCAAGACCCTGGCGCTGCATGGGCCGGAGCGCCTGGTGGTCGACCTGCCGGCTTCCAGCGCCACGCGTGGCCTGAAACTGCCGGCCGGACAGGGCATCGTCACGGCGGTGCGCACCGGCCAACCCAATCCCGGCACGCTGCGGGTCGTGTTCGATCTGGCCGGCCCCGTCACCGCGCTCAAGCCACGCGTGGAGGCCGCGGAGGGCGGAGCGCGCCTGGTCATCGAGTGGCCCGGCGATGGTCCCACCGTCGCCAAGGCGCCGGCCGCGACCACGCCTGCATCCGCATCGAACAACGCGACGACCCCGGCAACGACCGCGCCGCCACCGGCCGCATCGACGCCTTCGGCCGGCCAGGCCACCGCCGCCCTGGCGGCGCAGGTCGCGCAGCAGGCCAACGCACCGGCCACCACGCCGGCCACGCGTCCGGCCGAACAGAACGCGCCGTCGCAACCGACGTCGTCGCCATCGCCGCAGGCCATCCTCAACGGGCAGGCGACCACGCAGGTCGCGCCGGCCCAGCCGAACGCCGCCGGTGTGACGCCAGGTGGCGTTCCGTACACCATCGCCACCGGAAAGCCGGCCACGCCGGCACCGGGAGAGGTGGCTTCCACGGTCGCGTCCGTGCCGCAGGAACCGGCGCCGCGGGTCGGCATGCGCGCTGGCATGCGTCCGCTGATCGTGGCCATCGATCCCGGCCACGGCGGCCAGGATTCGGGCGCCGTCGGCATGGGCGGCACCTACGAGAAGAACGTCGTGCTGGCGATCGGCCGCGAACTGGCGCGCCAGATCAACGCCACGCCGGGCATGAAGGCGTACATGACCCGCGACAGCGATGTCTTCATCCCGCTCAACATGCGCGCCCGCAAGGCCCGTGCGGCGGGCGCCGACATGTTCGTGTCGATCCACGCGGACGCGGCGGAAAACCGCTCGGCGCGGGGTTCCTCCGTGTACGTGCTGTCGCTGAAAGGCGCGTCCTCGCAACGCGCGCGCTGGCTGGCGGACAAGGAAAACGCCTCCGACCTGATCGGCGGCGTGGCCCTGCAGAAGGTCGACAACACGTTGGGTTCGGTGCTGCTGGATCTGGCCCAGAGCGGTCACATGCGCGCCTCGGAAGACGCGGCCAACCACGTGCTCGACGGCCTGAAACGGGTCGGCAACAACCACAAGCCGAACATCGAACGCGCCAACTTCGCGGTGCTGCGCACCTCGGACATGCCGTCGATGCTGGTGGAAACCGCCTTCATCTCCAATCCGGACGAAGAGAAGCGGCTGAAGGATCCGGCCTACCAGCGCAAGGTCGCCGCCGCCGTGCTGGATGGCGTCAATACCTATTTCACCCGCCAGCCGCCGCCGGGCACGCTGTTCGCCGCGCGCGCGCAGGCCGAAGCCGAGGCGCGCAGCGCCGCCGCGGGCGGAGCCGCCGGCGCGCCCTGAGCGCACCGCGTCGGGCCAGCGCTCGGCTATCATCCGCACTGACTTCCCGCGACGGCGAACACGCCGCCCCGACGTGCCGATCCGCCAACTGCCCGACACCCTCATCAATCAGATCGCCGCGGGCGAGGTGGTGGAGCGCCCGGCGTCGGTGGTCAAGGAACTGGTGGAGAACGCCCTGGACGCGGGCGCGCGCCGCGTCGACATCGATCTGGAGGAGGGCGGCATCCGCCTGATCCGGATTCGCGACGATGGCGGCGGCATTCCGGCCGCGGAACTGCCGCTGGCGATCTCGCGCCACGCGACCAGCAAGATTGCGTCGCTGGATGATCTGGAAGCCGTCGCCACCCTGGGTTTCCGCGGCGAGGCATTGCCTTCGATCGCGTCGGTGAGCCGTTTCCTGTTGACGTCGAGGCGCCTCGATGACGCGCATGGCGCGGCGTTGCGCGTGGATGGTGGCCAACTGGGTGAAGTGGCGCCGGCGCCGCATCCGCCCGGCACGACCGTGGAGGTGCGGGACCTGTTCTACAACGTGCCGGCGCGGCGCAAGTTCCTGCGCGCCGGGCGCACCGAACTGGGACATATCGAGGAGTGGCTGCGTTCGCTCGCGCTGGCCCGGCCGGAAATCGAACTGCGGGTCGGCGTGGACGGCAAGCCCGCGCGCCGCTACCGGCCGGATGGCATGGATCCGCTGGCGCGGGTGCGCGAGACCCTCGGCGACACCTTCGTGGAGCAAGCGCTGCGCATCGAGCACGCCGCCGCCGGCCTGCGCCTGCACGGCTGGATCGCGCAACCGCAATATTCGCGCGCGACCGGCGATCAGCAGTACCTGTATGTCAACGGTCGCGCGGTGCGCGATCGCAACATCGGCCATGCGGCCAAGAGCGCCTACAAGGACGTGCTGTTCCATGGCCGCCAGCCGGCGTACGTGCTGTTCCTGGAACTGGAACCGACCCGTGTCGACGTCAACGTGCATCCGGCCAAGCACGAGGTGCGTTTCCGCGACGCGCGGCTGATCTACGATTTCGTCCTGGGGACGCTGCACGAAGCGCTGGCGGAAACCCGCGCGACGATGGCGCGCGCGCTGGCGATGCCGCAGGGCGCCGATGGCACGCACGCCTTGCCGGCGGTGGCGCAGGTGCGCGAGGCGCGTGCCTTCTATGAAGCCCTGTATGGCGAACATGGCGCGTTGCCGTCGCAGCCCTCGATGCCACCGCTTTCACCAATGCTGGACGGCGAGGTGCCGCCGCTGGGATTCGCGGTCGCGGTGCTGCACGGTCGTTATCTGCTGGCCCAGGACACGCAGGGGATGGTCCTGCTCGATCTGCCGGCCACCCACCGCCGGTTGATGCTGGCACGCCTGCACGCGGCGCGCGCGGGCATCGGATTGCACGCACAGCCGTTGTTGTTGCCGCTGGAACTGGAAGTCGATCTGGAAGCGGCGCGACGGGGTGCGCGGAATGCGGCATGGCTGGCGTCGCTGGGCCTGGTCGTCGAACCGGCGGGCGAAACACGCCTGCGCCTGCGCGCGGTTCCGGCGCTGCTGGTGGACGCCGACCCGGAAGCGCTGCTGCGCGATGTGCTGGCGGCTGTTGGCGGCGATGATGCACGGGAACCGGAAGACGCGCGCGTGGAGCGCTTGCTCGCGGTGATGGCCGGCCACGGCGTGCCCGCGCCACGCGGCATGACGCTGGCGGAAATGAACGCCCTGCTGCGCGAGGTCGAACGGATCGAAGCGAGCCATGGCGATACGGGTGTACTGTGGCGGCGATTCGGGCTTGCCGAAATCGAACAGGGATTCAGTCGGGGGACGTGATGGGGACTTGGCGACGATTTGCCTGCGTGGCTGGACTGCTGTTGCTGGCCTCGTGCCAGCGCGACGCGGCGGATGACGGGAGCAATGCCGCACGCAAGGCGCAGGATCCCGCGTTCCTGGCGGCCGAGGATCAGTGGCGCGCGCAGCGGCGCGAGGAATTGCTGAAGCCGGATGGCTGGACCAGCCTGGTCGGGCTGCACTGGATCCAGTTGAAGGCGCACTACATCGGCAGCGGGCCGGACAGCGGCATCCGCCTGGCGGTCGGACCGGCCAGGCTAGGCATGCTGTCCGACGAGAAAGGGCGCATCCATTTCACTCCCGAACCGGGCGTGGCGGTGACCTTCAACGGCCGACCTGTCCGGAGCAAGGTGGAGATACCGAGCGATCACGACGAGTCGCCCGGTGTCATCGGCTTCGACGACGGCAAAGGATGGTTGACGGTGATCGAACGCGGTGGCCGCCACGCGCTGCGGGTGAAGCACGCCGACGCCGAAAGTCGGGTGCGGTTCGCGGGCCTGAAGTACTGGCCGGCGGCCGCGGACTGGAAAATCCAGGCCCGCTTCGTGCCGCATCCGCCGGGCAAGACGATCCCGATCGTCGACATCACCGGCACCACCACGCCGTCGCCGAACCCCGGTGCGGTGGAGTTCGAACGCGACGGGCACCGTTATCGGCTCGAAGCGCTGGGCGATCCCGGCGGGGAACTGTTCTTCGTGCTGGCTGATCGCACCAGCGGCCATGGCAGCTATCCGGCCGGCCGCTTCCTGGACGCGCCGCCAGTCGACGACGGCAAGGTCTGGCTGGATTTCAACCAGGCCTACAACCCGCCCTGCGCATTCACGCCGTTCGCGACCTGTCCGCTGCCACCGCCGGAAAACCGCCTGGATCTGGCGATCAGCGCCGGCGAACAGACCTACAAGCCGGCGCCCGCGGCGACGGCGCCCTCCTCACAGAAGGCCACGCAATGAATCAGACACCTCGCGGAAAGAAGATGCGCCGACTGCGCGCCGTTGGCCTGGCCGTGCTCGCCGCGGTTGCATCCCCGGCATTCGCCGATGCGCCAAAATCGCAGGGCGAAGCGCCGGTACCGCTGCTGTGGAAGGTTTCCGACAGCGACAACGCCGTCTATCTGCTCGGTTCTTTCCACATGCTGAAACCCGCGGACTATCCGCTGGCGCGGGACGTGGACGGCGCTTTCGCGGACGCCGAGTCGGTGATGTTCGAACTGTCCCCGGACGAAATGGGACCGGCGCTGTCGACCCGGATGATGCAGGCCGCGCTGCGCAGCGACGGCAAGAGCCTGCGCGATGATCTGGACGAGGCCACCTGGACGAAGCTGGAGGCCTATGCCGCCAAGAACGGGATGCCAGTGGCCAATCTCGCCGCATTCAAGCCCTGGTTCGTCGGCTTGACCATCAGCGTGACCGAGATGATGCGGCAGGGGCTGGATCCCAAGATCGGCCTGGACGCGCACTTCATGGAACAGGCCAAATCCGCCGGCAAGCCGGCCAGCGGCCTGGAGCAGGCCCTGGATCAGATCACCCTGCTGGATGGCATGGACGCGGTGGAGCAGCGGCAATTCCTCAAGGAAGTCCTGGACCAGGCGGAGAAGGGGCCCGGCCAGACCGAGAAACTGCATGCGGCCTGGCGGCGTGGTGATGCCGCGATGCTGTGGGAGGAAATGGCCGCCGAGATGAAGCGCGAGTACCCGCGCCTGTACCAGCGCATCAACGTCGATCGCAATGACAACTGGGTGCCGAAGATCGAAAAGCGGCTGACCGAGTCCACCAGCGAGGACACGCTGGTGATCGTGGGAGCGCTGCATCTGCTGGGCAGCGATGGTGTGGTCGAGAAGCTGCGCGCGCGCGGCTACCAGGTCGAGCGCATCTGCTCGGCGTGCAAGGCGCCGCAGAAGTAACCGGTAGAAGTAATCTGGATACGTGCGGATATCTGCGTACGATGAAAACGCCGGCTATGGAGCCGGTGTCATCACGATGCAATCGACCGGGCAGGCCGACACACAGAGTTCGCAGCCGGTGCACAGCGGATCGATGACCACGTGCATGTGCTTGGCGCCGCCGATGATGGCGTCGACCGGGCAGGCCTGGATGCACTTGGTGCAGCCGATGCAGTCGGCTTCGACGACTACCGCGACCGCCGGCGGCTTGTGTTCGCCACGCGCGCGGTCATAGGGAAGCGCGGGACGGTCGAGCAGCCGCGCCAGCGCATGCGCGCCGGCGTCGCCGCCGGGCGGACAGCGATCCACGTCCGCCTCGCCGCGCGCCATCGCCTCGGCATAGGGCCGGCAGCCGTCAAAACCGCACTGGCCGCACTGGGTCTGCGGCAGCAGCCTGTCCAGGCGTTCGACCAATGCGGGCGTGGCGTGGTTCATGCGAGGGCGGCGCGAGGCATGGACGCGTGGCCGATCTCTGTCGCGGACGCCTGATCGCGGGGACGAATCAGCGGACCGGCATGCCAGGCTGCGCGCCGTCGTCGGCGTCCAGCAGGGCCAGCGCGCCGCCGTCGAAACCGGCCGACAGGATCATTCCCTCGCTGAGGCCGAAACGCATCTTGCGCGGTGCCAGGTTGGCGATGAACACCACGTTGCGGCCAACCAGCTTCTCCGGCTCGCCGTAACTGGCGCGGATGCCCGAGAAGATCTGGCGCTTGCCCAGATCGCCCGCGTCCAGTTCGAAGCGCAGCAGCTTGTCCGAACCGTCGACGAACTCGCAGGCCAGCACCTTGCCGATGCGCAGATCGAGCTTGGCGAAGTCGTCGATGCCGATATGGCTGGTCGCGTCACCGGTCGTCTCCGGCTTGGCGGGCGCGGACGGGGCGGCCTTGGCCGGTGCCGGCGTGGCGGTGGTGGCGGGAGCGAGGGTTTCCTTGGAGGCTTCAGTCATGGCGTCGATCAACTTCGGGTCAATGCGGGTAAACAGTGCGGCGTACGGCTGGATGTTCCGGCCGGTGAGCGGCGCATCCAGATCCGGCCAGGCGGTGACGGGCGCGGCGAGGAAGGCCTCGGCCTGTTCCGCGGTGCGCGGCAGCACCGGCTTGAGCGCGGCGGCCAGCACGCGGAACAGGTTCAGGCCCTGGGTGCAGACCGCCTGCAACTCGGCGTCGGCGCCTTCCTGCTTGGCGATCACCCACGGCTTCCGATCGTCGATGTAGCGGTTGGCTTCGTCGGCCAGCGCCATGGTGGCGCGGATCGCGGCGGCCGGATCGTTGCGCTCGTACGCCTCGCGCACCGGCGCCAGCACGGCGACGAAGCGGTCGTACATCGCGGGATCCGGCAGGGAGTCGGCGAGGCGGCCGCCGAAGCGCTTGTCGATGAAACCGGCGCAGCGACTGGCCAGGTTGACGAACTTGCCGACCAGATCGGCGTTCACCCGCGCGGTGAAGTCGCCCAGGTTCAGATCCAGATCGTCGACACCGCCGGAGGATTTGGCGGCGTAGTAGTAGCGCAAGGCTTCGGCTTCCAGACCGACATCCAGGTAGGTCCGTGCCTTCACGAAGGTGCCGCGCGACTTGGACATCTTGGCGCCGTCCACGGTCAGGTAGCCGTTGACGTGCAGGCGGGTCGGCGCGCGATGGCCGGTGCCGTGCAGCACCGCCGGCCAGAACAGGCCATGGAAATTGACGATGTCCTTGCCGATGAAGTGATGGAGTTCCACCTCGGTCCCGGCGCGCAGATGCGCGTCGAAATCCAGGCCCTTCTTTTCGCACAACACCCTGAAGCTGCTCAGGTAGCCGATCGGCGCGTCCAGCCAGACATAGAAATACTTGCCCGGCGCACCCGGAATGCCGAAGCCGAAGTAGGGCGCATCGCGGGAAATGTCCCAGGCGCGCAGGCCGCCCTCGGCGTCCAGCCACTCCATCAGCTTGGCCTTCACGCCCGGCAGCGCCACGTCTCCCGCCAGCCATTCGCGCAGGAAGCCTTCGAAACGACCGACCTCGAAGAAGAAATGTTCGGAGTCGCGGATTTCCGGCGTCGCGCCCGACAGCACCGACTTCGGTTCCTTCAGATCGGTCGGCGCATAGGTCGCACCACAGACCTCGCAGTTGTCGCCGTACTGATCCGGCGAACCGCAGTTGGGGCAGATGCCCTTGATGTAGCGATCCGGCAGGAACATGCCCTTGGCCGGATCGTAGAACTGGGCGACATTGCGGCGCGCGATATGGCCGCCGGCATCCAGCCTGGCGTAGAACGCTTCGGTCAGCTCGCGGTTGATCGCCGAGTTGGTGGAATCGTAGTGATCGAACGCCACGCCGAAGGCGGCGAAATCACGCTCGTGGCCGGCCTGTACGTCCGCCACGAAAGCTTCCGGCGTCGTGCCCGCCTTCTCCGCCGCCAGCATGATCGGGGTGCCGTGGGTGTCGTCGGCGCAGACGAAATGGGTGGTGTTCCCGGCCAGGCGGCGGGCACGGACCCAGATGTCGGCCTGGATGTAGCCCACCAGGTGGCCCAGGTGCAGCGGACCGTTGGCGTAGGGCAGGGCGGTGGTGACGAGGGCGGTGCGGCTCATGGCGGACGGCTTGCGGGGAGTCGGTCATTATCGCATGGCCCAAAAAAGACAGCCCGGCGGGGCCGGGCTGTCGGGAACGCTGGATGTGACGGCGCTTACTCGCGCTGCCAGGTCTGCGCGCGGCAGATGAATGCGATGCAGCCGGAGACGTCCAGTTTCTGGCCGCCGGCCTGCAGTTCCATCTTCGACTTGTAGGTCTTGCCGTTGGCCGGATCCAGGATGGTGCCGCCGCTCCATTCGTTGGCGCCGTCGGCCTTCAGGCCCCACAGGATCACCATGCCCTTGACCGGCTTGTCCTTGCGATCGCCGGTGCACTTGTCGCAGGTCGGGTTGGGGCCGCGATCCGAGTGCAGCACGTCGACCACCTTGCCGGCCAGCGAGCCATTGGTGGTGGTGTAGATCTCCACGATCGACTTCACCTTGCCGGTCTTGTCGTCGATGGTCTTCCAGCGGCCCACCGCGCCGTCGGCGGCGGAAGCGGCCAGGGATGCCGCCAGCAGCGGCAGGGCCAGCAGGGTGGCGGTCAGGATCTTGCGCATGTTCCCCTCCCAGGGAGTCTTGGACGAACCGGCGGAACCCGCCGGAATGGCCTCCTTTATACCGCATCCGCTGGCGTATGGAAGCGGCGGGGCCGGGCGGTTCAGGCCGCGGCCGGTCGCCCCGACGCCTGGCCCGGAAAGCCTGCCGGGCACGAAAAAGAAAAGCCCCGCCTTGCGGCGGGGCCTTTGGTACTGCTGGGTGTCCGGCGGTTACTTGCCGAACTTGTAGCGCGCTTCCACGAAGAACGAACGGCCGTACACGTTGTACAGGTAGTTGTTGTACGGCGTGGCCTCGTTGCCGGGGTAGCTGCGGGCCTGGTCTTCCGGGGTCTTGTCCAGGACGTTGTTGACCATGAACGAGAATTCCAGGTTGTCCATCGGCGCGTAGTTCACGCTCATGTTGTACGTGATGTACGGCGCCCACCAGCCGGCGCGCGGATCGGTGAAGCCACGGGTGTTGTACGCGACCCAGTTCGGCGTCTTGCCGATGCGGTTCGCATAGACCGTGGTGGTCCACTTGTCCTTGTTCCAGGCCACCGACAGGTCGGCGCGGGTCTTGGCGTACGCGTCATACACCCACATCGAGTACGGGTCGCGCAGCAGGTCGATCGCGGGATCGCCCGGCAGCGGGGTGACCGTGTGCTTCAGCGTGTTGGTGTAGTTGCCGGCGAACTTCAGCGCGCCGAAGCGGCCGATGTCCAGCAGGTAGTTGACGCTGGCGTTGACCGCGCGCAGCTTCTGCTTGGCGACGTTGACCTTCGGGGTGAACACGGTCTCGATCGCGCCGGTGCCGTCACGCGTGATCCAGGCCAGCGCGTTCTCGCAACCCTGCGAACCGGTGTCCATCTGGCCGGTGCGGCAGTAGTACTCCATCAGCGACAGCTGGTCGGTGCTCTGCAGGTCGACTTCGTTCTCGATGTCCCACGCGAAGTAGTCCACCGACATCGACAGATTGCTGCTCGGCGCCCAGACCACGCCGGCGCTCCACACGTCCGCGGTGATCGGTTCCAGCTTCGGATTGCCCGCCTGCTGGCCGAAGAACTGCGAGTCGTCATAGGCGCAGTCGGCGGTGTTGCCCGGCAGGTAGCCTTCCTGGGCGCAGCGATAGTAGTCGGTCACCTGGTCGTAGTAGCCGCTGACACCCTGGAAGGTGTCGGACAGGGTCGGCGCGCGGAACGCGGTGCCGTACTTGCCGCGCAGCAGCAGGCTTTCGATCGGGCGGTACTCCAGGCCGATGCTGTAGGTCGGCTTGTCGACGGTTTCGCCGTAGGCGTCGAACGCGTCATAGCGGCCGGACAGGGTCACGGTCAGCGGCTCCAGCACCGGCAGGCGCAGTTCGCTGGTGACCGCGTAGCGGGTGCGGTGACCGGCGCCGCTCACGGCTGTGGTGCCCCACACCTGCGATTCCAGCGTTTCCGGATCCGCGATCAGGCGTGCGTCGGGCGTGTAGTCCCAACCCTGGTTGCCGCCTTCGACCACCACGGCCAGGCCGGCGTCGCCGCCCGGCAGCGAGAACAGCGCGCTGTTGGTCACCTGCGCGCGCAGCATGTTGTCCCAGGTCTTGCTGCGCGAGGTCGCGAAACCGGTGAAGCTGGCGAAGTCGGCCGGCGACATCGGGGTATAGAACGCCGCGTAGTCCGGACGGAACACCGGATACAGGCCCTGCACCGGATCCAGGCCCAGCTGCGGGCCCAGCACGTTCTGCTCGAAGTAGTCGTTGATCGGATCCGCCCAGCGGGCGAAGCGGCGCTGCTTCAGGCGGTACTCGGTGCGGGTCAGGCCCAGATCCCAGTCCCAGTTGCCCAGCACGCCGTTGGCGCCGAAGGTCACCGAGTAGGAACTGCTGCGATCGGTGTTCATGATGTCGCGGTAGCCTTCGCCGCCGATGTCCTCGGGCGAGAACGCGCGCTGCAGGTTGACCAGCGCATCGAGGTCCGGATCGTAGAAGTAGCCGTACTTGGCGCTGGTGCTCCACCAGGTGTAGGCCGAACCGGTGGCGTACTTCACTTCTTCATGGCTGTACAGCACGTCGCCGTACAACTGCAGGCTGTCGCTGACGTCGAAGGTCGCGTGGCCGTAGGCCTGCGCGGATTCCTTGCCGTTGGTGATGGTGCGGTAGCCCGGCGTGCTGAACGAACCGCAGTACTGGCCGAAGCCCGGACGGTTCTGCAGCCCTTCGGTGCCGCCGAACTGGCCGCTGACGTTGGCGCAGTTGTTCGGATCCAGGAACAGGTAGCCGTTATTGGCCGGGCGGATGCCGCCGCTGGCCGCGTAGTCGCGGTAGCCGGCGACCAGGTAGTCGCGGCTGGCCAGCGGCGCGGTGTAGCCGTTGACGTTGTACTGCTTGGTCAGATCGCGCTGGTAGCCCCAGATCGGATCCTTGGTCTCGGCCTGGATGCCGGCCAGCACGTTCAGGCGGCCGTCGTAGCCGGTGAAGCCCTTGGCCAGGCTGAAGCGGAAGCTGTCGCCGCCGCCGTCGCCATAGGCGCCGCCGCGCACGCTGAGCGCGCCGCCGTCCATGTTCTTCTTCAGGATGATGTTGATGACGCCGGCGATCGCGTCCGAACCGTACAGGGAGGACTGGCCGCCCGGCAGGATCTCGATGCGCTCGACCAGATCGATCGGAATGCCGCTGATGTTGTTGAAGGTATCGCTACCGTTGTACAGCGCCGGATAGTTGGCCATCGGGCGGCCGTCGATCAGGTACTTGGTGTAGCCCGGATCCAGGCCGAACATGCTGACCGTCTCGGCGCCCTGGGTGAAGGCGGCGGAGGTCTGGCCGCCCTGGATGCCGCCGGTGGAGAACGCGGACTGCTGCAGGGCATCGGCGATGCTGGTGAAACCACGGGTCTTGATGTCCTCGGCGGAAATCGTGGTGACCGGGGTGAAGTTTTCCAGCTGGGTCTGGGGGATGAGCGAACCGGTGACCGTGACCTTGTCGAGGTTGGTGGTGTCGCCGGCGGGAGCGGGGGAGGCGTCTTGAGCGAAAGCGGCGGTCGGGGCCAACAGGACGGCGACCATCGCCGCGGTCAGGCGGCTCCGCTTGATGTTGCGAACTGGCATTTGCTTGTTATTCCTTGGAACGGATTGCAAAAGGTGCGGCCCTTCGCGCTGTTCCCTCAGCCAGACCACAGAGTTCCCCGACATTCCTGGGGGGCGGCGAACTTAACACGCATTTAACTGCCACTGTAACGTTTGTTACGTTTTGTGAAGGCGAGTGGACAGGCTTGGTTAAGCAGTCGCCAAAAAGAAAGCCCGGCTTGCGCCGGGCTTTCGATATTGCGTGGACTACGGGTCCGATCAATTGAACTTGTAGTCGAACTGCAGGAACACCTCGCGACCGATCGGGCTGTACGCGCGCCAGAAGTAGGGGTACGTGTTGAAGGTGTCGTCGCGCGGATGCAGCTTGTCGAACACGTTGTTGACGTACACACCCACCGTTGCCTTGTCCGTGATCTTCTTCGCGACGTTGAGGTTCCACAGGATGTAGGGCGCGATGCGTCCGGTTTCGGCCCAGTTCGGCAATGAACCCCAACGGGTGTAGTAGGCCGCGGCGCGCCAGTCGTTCTTCTCCCAGCTGACCGTGCCGTTGATGCGGCTGCGGAAATTGAAGTACTGGGGATGGTCGCGGACATTGATCATGTCGCCACCTTCGAACTCCTGGAAGTCGAGCTTCAGCACATGCGTCCAGTTCAGCTGGAAGCCGAACGAACCCCAGCGATCCGTGTCCAGATCGTAACGCCATGCCGCATCGATGCCGCTGGTCTTGTTGAGCGATTGGTTGATGGGGAACGAACGGAACTGTTCGACCTGCTCGTCAGCCAATCCGCCGGAACCGGCACGCTCGACCAGAGCGGTGTAGAACTGGCAGGTGCTGGAGTTGGGGTCCACCGGCTGCCCGTCGCGCGTCTGCCCCAGCAGGCAGTCGGCTTCGTTGCGGAACAGCAGGCCGGAGATGTCGCCCACCGCGTCCTTCAGCTCGATGTTGTAGTAATCCACGGAGAACGACATCTGCTCGGTGACGTCCCAGACAAAACCGACAGTGGTCGATTTGCCGGTTTCGGCCTCCAGGTTCGGATCGCCACGGCGGGTGCCGAACACCTGGTAGTTGTAGTCCGCGCCTGCGCAGGGGTTGGGACTCACGCGCGGATCGAAACCATCGCGACGGCACTTGTACTCGTCGAAGATCTGGGTGAAGAATCCGGATTCCTCGGCGAAGATGTAGTGCATGTCCGGAGCGCGGAAGCTGGTGGCATGGCTGGCACGCAGCAGCAGGCTTTCCATCGGCCGCCATTCGAGGCCGACCTGCCAGGTGCTGGCACCATCGATCTCGCTGATGTCATCGAACTTGTCGTAACGGCCCGCCAGGTTGGCCTTGAAGTTGCTGGTGATGGGCACGCTGAACTCGACGCCGAGCGCGTAGCGCGTGCGATCGCCATGCCCGCCGGAACTGGTCAGATTGTAGATCGGCTCCGGGCCGGTATAGGTGGGCGAGGTACGCGCATCGGGCTTGACTTCGTACTTCTGCTTGGCGCCTTCCAGGACCGCCGCCATGCCGACCGCGCCGGCCGGCAACTCGAACAGGTCGCCCGAAAGTACGAAGTTCGCCTGGGTAACGCTGGATTCCGCGCGATCCCGGACCATGGTGTTCAGCGAAGCGAAGGTCGCCGGATCGATTGGATTGAAGAAACGGTCGAGATTGAGCTCGAAGGAATCGTAGGCGCCAAAATAAGGATCCGGGCCCAGGGATTCGCCGAGGAAGTAATCATTCAGCGGATTGGCGAGGAAGCGCGGCTGGGACGTATTGAGCTTGTACTCGGAGCGCGAGAGCGTGGCATCCCAGTCGAAACGGCCATTGGCGAAACTGCCCCGCAGGCCGGCCGCGAAGTCGAGTGACTTCTCCTCGCTGGTGGTCACGAGGTTGCCGCCCGTTTCCGAGGGAGTGAAGATGCGCTGGGGCTGCACGAAGGCGCCGAAGGGAATCGCCTCGGAGGTCACGTTGGGCGCGAAGATGTAATCCGGCGTGGTCCAGAACTGGGTGCCGGAGGTGAACTGCGCCTTGGCCCGCGTGTAGTTGAACTGCGCCCAGCCCTGCATGCCGCCGTCGAAGTCCCAGGTCCCGTACAGATAGGCGGACTGGTTGCTGTCGGAGTTGCGGATGGACTGTGTGGCCGGGTAACCGGGGTAACCGCAGCGCGGGCCCGTGTAGACCGACGAGGTCTCGAAGAAGTAGACCTCGAAATCCTTGAAGCGGTCGCAGGTGGCCTGCGCGCCATCCGGGAAAATGCGCGAGCTGTTGAAGCCGTCGAACAGCAACAGGCCTTCGGTGGGATTGATATCGTCACGCGAGCGGCCAGGCTCGTCGTAGAAGGAATCCATGAAGCTGCGCTGGGAGGCGAAGATCTCTTCGCGTTCGAGTGCCTCGAAGGCGTAGGTGAGGCTCCAGTTGTCGCCGGTCTTGCCGCCAACCCATTGGAGCCGACCGGTATCGCCGCCACCGCGGGTGGTGGCGCCGGCACGCACAGAGAGCTGGTCACCCTCGAAGTTGGTCTTCATGATGATGTTGACGACGCCGGCGACCGCATCTGAACCGTAGATCGCCGATGCGCCGCCCGTCAGCACCTCGATGCGCTCGATGGCCGCTGCCGGGATGTTGGCCAGATTCACGGCATTGGACTGGCTGTTGTACGGCAGCGGATAGTCGGCGGCGCGCCGGCCGTTGATCAGGATCAGCTGATAGCCGGGACCCAGGCCACGCAGATTGAGGAAGCTGGCATTCGGGGTGAAACCGTTCTGGACCAGTTCGTTCTGCACGCTGCCGGTGAACTGGGTCAGCGTATTGAGCGCGTCGTAAACAGTGGAAAAACCTTCCTTCTCGATGTCCGCGGCAGTCACCACGACGACAGGAGCGGGACCTTCGACATCCACGCGCTTGATGCGCGATCCAGTCACGGTGACCTTGTCCAGCGTCTGCGTGCCCTGCGCCGGAGGCGAGGAGGATTCCGGTTGCTGTGTCTCCTGGCCGTAAGCCAGGACAGGTGTCAGGAGGACCGCGAACATCGCGGTCGCGAGCCGATTGCGCTGGAACGAGCGCGCATTGCCATTACGCATAAAAACCACCCCCAAATTCTGGTCGAAATGTGACGACTGGCCAGTCCCTGGCACCCCCGAATCCTCCGTTAAATCGACGTTAACACGACGAAATTCACATTTCTACAATCTCAAGGGATTGATTCTTAAAGAGTAATTTGAATTATCTGCGCCGGGATGAGCCTTGAACGGCCCACGGTCAAAAAACAAAAAAGCCCGGCGTGAGCCGGGCTTTTCCGTTGCGGTACCAGTCGATTAGTTGAACTTGTAGTCGAACTGGACGAACACCTCGCGACCGACCGGGCTGAACGCGCGCCAGAAGTAGGGATACGAGTTGAACGTGTCGTCACGCGGATGCAGCTTGTTGAACACGTTGTTGACGTAGACACCGATGGTGGCCTTGTCCGTGATCTTCTTGCGCAGGCTGGCGTTCCACATGATGTACGGCGCGATGCGCGAGGTCTCGGCCCAGTTTGGCAGCGAACCCCAGCGATAGCCGTACACCGTGGCGTTCCAGTCGTTCTTGGTCCAACCCATCTGCCAGTTCAGGCGGCTGCGGAAGTTGAAGAACTGCGGATGATCGCGACGATCTTCCATCCGCTCGCCGGGGAACTGTTGCGCTTCCAGCTTCAGCACGTGGGTCCAGGACAGCTCGGCATTGAAATCGCCGAAACGATCGGTATCGATATTGTAGGTGGCACGGGCATCGATACCGGAGGTCCTGGTGAGCACCTGGTTCTGCGGATAGGTGTGGAACTCGAGCACTTCGCCGGTGGTCGGGTCGCGGACCACGCGGCTGGTGAAGTCCGCGCAACGCGGCGAGTTCTGATCCACCGCGCTGCCATCACGATTGGTGCCCAGAAGGCAGGCGGCTTCCTCGCGGAACAGCAGGCCGGTCAGATCGCTGATCGCGCCTTCCAGCTCGATGTTGTAGTAATCGACCGACAGCGACAGGTTGTCACGTGCATCCCACACCACGCCCGCGGTGTAGGACTTGCCTTCCTCCGCGTCCAGGCGCGGGTCGCCCTTGCGGGTGCCGAACACCTGGTAGTTGTAGTCGGTGCCGCCGCCGCACTCCGTGGTCACGGTCGGGTTCAGGCCAGCCTCGCGGCAGGCATACTCGTCCATGATGTACAGATAGAAGCCCGACTCACCCGCGTAGATGTAGTGCATGTCCGGGGCCTTGAAGCTGGTGGCGTAGGAGCCGCGCAGCAGCAGGCTGTCGATCGGACGCCATTCCAGGCCGGTGGACCAGGTGAACGCACCATTGATGTCACTGGCGTCGTTGAACTTGTCGTAGCGGCCGGCCAGGCTGGCCTTCAGGGTTTCGAAGATCGGAATGCTGAACTCCAGGCCGAACGAATAGCGATCACGCTTGCCACCGCCTGCAGTGGCGGTCAGGCCCATCGGCGCGTCGTTGCCCGTGTAGTTGAGCAGCAGGCGATCATCGGGGCTGACGTCGTACTTCTGGGTAGCACCTTCCAGCACCGCGGCCATGGCCAGCGGACCGGCGGGCAGTTCGAACAGGTCGCCGCTGATCACGAAGGAGCCCTGGGTGACTTGCGAATCGGCTTCGTTCTTGTAGCGCGACGTCATCTCCGCGACTTGGCCCGGGCTGAGCGGGTTCATCAGGCGGCCGACGTTGAGCGCGTAGATCGGCAGGCCGGTTGCGGCATGCGTGCCCAGGTTCGGTCCGAAGAAGTAGTCGCGCACCTTGCCGGCGACGAGATAGGAGAATTCCTCCTTCATATCGTAACGGGCATGCGAGATGGTGGCGTCCCAGTCGAACTTGTTGTCGAAGAGGGTGCCGCGCAGACCGGCCGCGATGTCGATGGAGGTTTCCTTGAACGTGCTGGGCTGGCCGCCGCCGGAACCGATTTCGCTCGGGGTGATGAAACGCAGCACGTTGCCGAGCACGGCGTTGTAGTTCGGATCGTAGAAGTTGCCGACGCCGAGCCCGCCGCCGCTCTGAACGAAGCGGGACGAACTCGCTACCTTCGCTTCCGAGGAGACGATGTTCAACTGCGCCCAGGCCTGGGTATTGCCGTCGAAATCGTAGGTGCCATAGAGGTACGCGGACAGGTTCTTGTCCGAGTTGCGGATGGACTGGCCGGCCGGCCAGCCGAAGTAGCCGCAGCGATCGGGCGTAGCGAGCGCAGGATTGGACTTGAAGGCTTCAAACTCGCTGAAGCGATCGCAGACGGTCTGGGCGCCGCCCGGGTACTCGCGCACCGCGCTGCCCGGACCGGTGGTCGGGTTGCCATTGGCGTCGCGACGTACGGTGAAACGCACACCTTCATAGGCGGTGGTCGCATTGGCCGGATCCGACAGGCTGGGGTCGTCGCGGAACGAGTCCATGAATTCACGCTGGAAGCCGTAGATGGCTTCGCGCTCCAGATACTCGGTGGCGTAGGTCAAGCTCCACTTGTCGCCGGTCTTGCCGCCGACCCACTGGAAACGACCGGTGTCACCGCCGCCACGGGTCGTGGTGCCTGCGCGCACGGTTACCAGGTCGCCTTCGTAATTCGTCTTCAGGATCACATTGACCACGCCGGCCACCGCGTCCGAACCGTAGATCGCGGAAGCACCACCCGACAGGACTTCGATACGGTCGATCGCCGCCGACGGGATGGCGGCCAGGTTCACCGCGTTCGACTGGCTGTTGTACGGCATGGGATAGTCGGAGGTGCGACGGCCGTTGATCAGGACCAACTGGTAGCCAGGGCCGAGGCCGCGCAGGTTCAGGAAGCTGCCATTCGGGGTGAAGCCGTCCTGGTTCAATTCGTTCTGCACGGAGCCGGTGAATTGGCTCAACGTGTTGAGTGCGTCATAGACGGTCGAGAAACCTTCCTTCTCGATGTCGGCCGCGGTGATCACGGTCACCGGCGACGGACCTTCCACGTCCACGCGCGAGATGCGTGAGCCAGTGACGACGACCTTGTCCAGATTCTGGGCCTTGGCGGGAGCCGAGGCTTGTTCCTGTTCTTGCTGGGTTTCCTGGGCGGCTGCGGCGGTGGCGGGCAGCACGAACGCCGCAAAAAGGGCGGCGCACAGGCGGTTGCGCTTCAATGCGCGCGTATTGCGAACTGGCATGTAGTGAATCCCCTTGAGATATAGATGCGGGCCCCATGGCCATTCCATTGGCCTGCCGCATCAAAGTGAAATCCTTGTTACGAAACTAACATGACATTAACGAATGGTGTGATTCGCGTCCCAGTGAAATCAGAATTCTTTTAATTATGTGATTTATGTCACAAAATTCTTGGCGAATTTGTAGCGCTGCACAATGCCCTTTTGAGTAATTTGTTTTGAATCAATGCGTTACAGAAGTCCCGCCAAGACCCGTTTGATCCGGTCGAAGGCCGTGCTGAGGCACCGTTAACTGGGCAGGTGGAGCCGCCGTCGCAGGCACCAGAGCGGGCAGCCGGACCTTTTCCCCCGATCACCTAAACTGTGCGCCGCACCTTCCTTGTTGCCCGGCGCCCCGCCCAGGCGGCCAGCGCCCTTCCGGGCGACGGGCATCGCTCATCCAACGCAGAACATGACCCCCCAAACCGTCGTCCCCCATGCCGTCCAGGGCACCCTGAGCCCTTCCCCCCGCGTCAAGAACGTCATCGCCGTCGGTTCCGGCAAGGGCGGGGTGGGCAAGTCCACCACCGCGGTCAACCTGGCGTTGGCGCTTCATGCCGACGGAGCCCGGGTGGGGCTGCTGGATGCCGACGTCTACGGCCCCAGCATCCCGGCCATGCTCGGTTTGTCGGGGCGGCCCGACAGCCCGGACAACAAGTCGATCGAACCGATGCGGGCGTTCGGCGTGGAGGCGATGTCGATTGGCCTGCTCGTGGATCAGGACACGCCGATGATCTGGCGCGGCCCGATGGCGACTTCGGCGCTGATGCAGTTGTTCACCGACACCCTGTGGGGTGATCTGGACTACCTGCTGATCGATCTGCCGCCGGGTACGGGCGACATCCAGTTGACCCTGGCCCAGAAGATTCCGGTGGCGGGCGCGGTGGTGGTCACCACCCCGCAGGACATCGCCACCCTGGATGCGCGCAAGGCACTGAAGATGTTTGAAAAGGTCGAGGTCGCGGTGCTGGGCATCGTCGAGAACATGGCGGTGCATACCTGTTCCAGTTGCGGCCACGTCGAGCACCTGTTTGGGGAGGGGGGCGGCCAGCGGATGGCGGCGCAGTACGGCGTGCCGCTGTTGGGATCGCTGCCGCTGGACATCGCGATCCGGGAGCAGGGCGATGCCGGGCGGCCGGTGGTCGTGGCCGCGCCGGATTCGGCCGCCGCGCAGGCCTACCGGCAGGCGGCGCGAGCGCTGGTGGCGCAACTGGAATCCCGGCCACGGGCCAAGCCTTCGATCCTTTCCTCGCTGGTCTGACCCTGCCTCGTCTCGGCCCGCTCGGGCGAGGGGCCGGGCTGCCCTACAATGGCGGCCCCGTCCGCACCCGTCTCCGCAACAGGAACCCTGCATGAGCATCAAGAGTGACCGTTGGATCCGCCGCATGTCCGAGCAGCACGGCATGATCGAGCCGTACGAGCCGGGACAGGTGAAGCAGGTCAACGGCGAGCGCATCGTCAGCTACGGCACCTCCAGCTACGGCTACGACGTGCGCTGCTCGCGCGAGTTCAAGGTGTTCACCAACATCAACTCGACGATCGTCGATCCGAAGCACTTCGATCCCGGCAGCTTCGTCGACATCGAATCCGACGTCTGCATCATCCCGCCGAATTCGTTCGCGCTGGCCCGCACGGTCGAGTACTTCCGCATCCCGCGCGACACCCTGGTGGTGTGCCTGGGCAAGAGCACGTACGCGCGCTGCGGCATCATCGTCAACGTGACCCCGCTGGAGCCGGAGTGGGAAGGGCACGTCACCCTGGAGTTCAGCAACACCACGCCGCTGCCGGCGCGCATCTACGCCAACGAGGGCGTGGCGCAGATGCTGTTCTTCCAGTCCGACGAAGTCTGCGAAACCTCGTACAAGGATCGCGGCGGCAAGTACCAGGGCCAGACCGGGGTGACGCTGCCGCGGACCTGAGCGTGGCGCAGGTACATGGACGCCAATCCGTATACGCCACCCGCCACGGCACTCGTCGAGAATGACAAGGGCCACGAAGTGGTCCTGGCCGCGCGTTGGCGCCGATTGGTGGCTTGCATTATCGATACATTGCTGCAGGCGGCGTTGTGGATCGGGGCGGGTCATGGCCTGCAATCGCTGACAGGCTGGCAATTGAGCGCGGAACAGCCTGCGCGTGTCCCGACGACAACGCTGGAGTATTGGCTGGAGCCTTTCATCATCGCCGGCCACCCGCTCGACTACCTGCTTGGTTTCGCGGCGTTCCTGGTGTTGCAGGGGTGGTTGCTGGCCAGGAGGCAGCAGACCATCGGCAAGCTGATGCTGGGTGTGCGCATCACCGATGCATCGGGCCAGCCCGCCGGCCTGCGACGCATCCTGCTGGCGCGTGAGCTGCCATGGTGGCTGTTGGCGTTGGTGCCATTTGGCACGCTCCTTGTCGCGCTAGAGCCCCTCTTCATTTTCCGCCGCGACCGGCGTTGCCTGCACGATCTGTTGGCCGGAACACGCGTGGTTGCCGCGCGCTGAACACGGCCGCTACGCGATCAGACGCCGACGCCAGCGCGCCACCTCGGTCGCCAGTTCGGCTTCGGAAAAACGCTCGGCTTGGCCATGTCCCCACACGGGGCCCGGCCAGGCCGGATCGCCTTCGTGGCGTCCCACCAGGTGGATGTGCAACTGGCGCACGATGTTGCCGAGCGCGCCGATATTGAGCTTCTGCACCCCTGGAACCGCACGGATCAATCCGCCCGCCTGGTTGATCTCCGCGAGCAGCAGGCGTTGCTGGCCGCCATCCAGATCCAGCCATTCGCTCACGTTGTCCACCCGCGGCACCAGCACCAGCCAGGGATAACGACGGTCGTTCATCAGTCGCACCTGCGACAGCGGGCCATCGGCGATGAACAGGCTGTCGCGGGCCAGGCGGGAATCCGGTTCGAAGCCGCTCACCCGATCTGCTCCGCGAGGAACGCCAGGCTGCGTGAAAGTGCCAGGTCGGCGCTTGGCGCGTCGTGGATGTCGGGACTGGCGTCGCGGTTGAAGGCATGGCCGGCCGGATAGGTGAAAACGGGCAGGCCGGGCAAGCGGTCGCGATGAAGTTGCACGGCTTCCGGTGGAATCGACGCGTCCTGTTCGCCGAAATGGAACATCACCGGCGCAGGCAACGTCGAACCGGATGGCATTTCCTCCAGGAACAGGCGGTTGCGGGAGCCGTAATAGCTCACGCCCGGCAGCCCCAGCCGAAGCGCGGACAGGAAGGCGACCGTGCCGCCCCAGCAGTAGCCGACGGTGCCGACTTTTCCAGCCCAGGCCAGCGCGGCGGCGGCGGCGGATACCACGTCGAGCGCGGCGTCGAATCCCAGCTTGCCGATGAGTTCGCGGCCGCGATCGTGGGCGGACGGGTCGTAGGGCAGTTCGACACCCGGCTCGACCAGATCGAAGAACGCCGGCGCCAGGGTCGCGTAGCCAGCCTCGGCGTAGCGTTCGGCGACGCTGCGGATGTGCGCGTTGGCGCCGAAGATTTCCTGGATGATCACCAGGCCGCCACGGGGCGCACCTGCCGGTTTGGCCTGCCAGGCCGCCACCGGGCCGCGCGCGGTTTCGAGGGTGATCCATTCGCCCATGGGGGAGAGTCCTGCATTGCCAGCGAGGCGCGCATTGTCGCCCATCCGTCCGGACCGGCGGGTGACGGTCGCCGGATTCAGGCGCCGCGAAGGGGCGGCCGGGGCGAGGCGCTATAATCCGCGCCCCGTCGGCGTGCCGCCGTTTTCTCCGTTTCCGTCTCCATGTCCCTGCAGAACCCCAAGGTGGGCTTCGTCAGCCTCGGCTGTCCGAAAGCCCTGGTCGACTCCGAACGCATCCTCACCCAGTTGCGCGTGGAGGGTTACGACATCGTGCCCACCTACCAGGCGGCCGACGTGGTGGTGGTCAACACCTGCGGCTTCATCGACGCGGCGGTGACCGAATCGCTGGACGCGATCGGCGAGGCGCTGGCGGAAAACGGCAAGGTCATCGTCACTGGTTGCCTGGGCAAGCGCCCGGAGCAGATCCGCGAGGCGCATCCCGACGTGCTGGCGATCAGCGGCCCGCAGGACTACCAGAGCGTGATGGAGGCGGTGCACGCGGCGCTGCCGCCCAGGCACGACCCGTTCCTGGACCTGGTGCCGGACTACGGCCTGAAGCTGACCCCGCGCCACTACGCCTATCTGAAGATTTCCGAGGGCTGCAATCACCGCTGCAGCTTCTGCATCATCCCGTCGATGCGTGGCGACCTGGTCTCGCGGCCGGTCGACGAGGTGCTGCGCGAGGCCGAACGCCTGGTTCGCGGTGGGGTGAAGGAACTGCTGGTGGTGTCGCAGGACACCTCCGCCTACGGTGTCGATCTGAAGTACGCCGAGCGCGAATGGGGCGGCAAGACCTACGCCACCCGCATGAAGGCGTTGTGCGAAGGACTGTCGGAACTCGGTGCGTGGACGCGCCTGCATTACGTCTATCCGTATCCGCATGTCGACGACGTCATCCCGCTGATGGCCGAGGGCAAGGTGCTGCCGTACCTGGACATTCCGTTCCAGCACGCCAGTCCGCGCATCCTCAAGCTGATGAAGCGCCCGGGTGCGGTCGACAAGACCCTGGAACGTGTGCAGCGCTGGCGGGCGATGTGTCCGGAGCTGACCCTGCGTTCGACCTTCATCGTCGGCTTCCCCGGCGAGACCGAGGCCGAATTCGAGGCGCTGCTGGATTTCCTCGACGAGGCGCAACTGGATCGGGTGGGCGCGTTCGCCTATTCGCCGGTGGAAGGCGCGGCCGCCAACGCGTTGCCGGATCCGGTGCCGGAGGAGGTGAAGCAGGAGCGCCTGGCCCGCTTCATGGAACGGCAGGCGGCGATTTCCGCCGCGCGCCTGGAAGCCAAGATCGGCAGCGTGCAGCGTTGCCTGGTGGACCTGCTGGAAGACGGTATCGCGGTGGCGCGTTCCTCGGCGGACGCGCCGGAGATCGACGGCCTGGTGCACATCCAGAACGGCGAGGAGTTCGGGCTCAAGCCGGGCCAGTTCGTCGACGTGGAAATCACCGACAGCGACGAGCACGATCTGTTCGGCGATGCGATCGCCCAGCCGGCCGCCGGACCGATCGACCTCAAGGTGCTGTGAACGCAGCGGCGCCTGCCGCGGTTGCGGAGCGGCGCCGCTTCGTGGCCCCGGTGCGTGGCGACGTGCTGGCCGCCACCTTCACGCATCCGCTGTTCGACGATCTGGCGGCTTGTCGCGATCTGCTGCTTGCGGCCGAGTGGCCCGGCATCGACCTGCTCAACACGCGCTTGCCGCTGCCCGGACGGCATTTCATCGCCCAGGACGAGGCGCTGCTGGCCGATGGCCTGCATTACGAGGTACGCGTTGCGCAGGGACGCATCGCCACGCGTCCGGACAATTGGCACGATCTGTTCAATGCCCTGGTCTGGGCGCGTCATCCCGCGCTCAAGGCAGCGCTCAATGCGCGCCAGTGCCTGCATGTAGCGGACCGCGACGACGGCCAGCGCAACCGCGCGCAACAGGCGCTGCCCCAGTTCGATGAAAGCGGCGTGATCGTGCGGGTGCGCGAGGCATCGCTGCTCGATGCCTGGGATCGCCACGACTGGTCCGGGTTGTTCCGGGGGCATGCCGACAGCTGGCGCCGGGGCGACATCGCCGTCATCGCGGTGATCGGGCATGCCTTGCTGGAACAGGCGCTGCTGCCGGGACGTCGACTGGTTGGCAAGTGCGTGGTGGTGGCGCGGGACGCGGCGGTGGAAACGGACGTGGCGCGTGTCGTGGCGGCGATCCGGACCGGCGAAGTCCTGGAAGATCCGAGGGAACTGCGGCCATTGCCGCTGGCCGGCATCCCCGGCTGGCATCCGCAACAGGATGCCGGCTTCTACGCAGACGCAGACTATTTCCGTCCGTTGCGCGAAGGTCGCGCTTATCCGCCGCCGCTGTTCTGATCAGGCGCCATAACTGACGTCCACCACCGCGAATCGGGCCAGGCCGCCGGGCAGCTCCACCGGGAATTCGTCGTCAATGCGCTTCTTCAGCATGGCCCGCGCCAGCGGCGAGTCGATGCTGATCCAGCCGCGCGGCGCGTCGGTTTCGTCGGGACCGACGATGCGGTAGCGCGAGGTCTCTCCGCTGGCGACGTTCTCCACCTCCACCCAGGCGCCGAAGAACACCGCTTCCGGATCCGAGGGCGCGCCCTCGACCACCCGCAGGGCTTCCAGGCGCTTGCTGAGATAGCGCACCCGGCGATCGATCTCGCCCAGTTGTTTCTTGCGGTAGGTGTACTCGGCGTTCTCCGAGCGATCGCCTTCGGCGGCGGCGGCGGCCAGCGCCTTGACCACTTCCGGACGCCGGGCGCGCCACAGATCGTCCAGTTCCGCCTTCAGCCGGTCGTGGCCTTCGCGGGTGATCAGGGCGGTGCTCTTTTCGGCAGGGGGACGCCAGCGGGACATGCGGGTGGGAAAGCCTTGCGGAGGAACGTGGGGAACAGGGTAGATCGGGGCGGGGACGGCGGAATCAAGCGCGGGCCACGTTCTTCTCGTAGCGCCACACTTCCAGATCGAAGACGCCGTCCGGCGTGTCCAGGCGGTTGATCATGTTGCCCATCCGCGCCCAGCCCTGGCGGGCGTAGAAGCGCGCCGCGCGCTCGTTGCCGATGGCGCAGGCCAGCCATGCCCGCGTGACCCCGGTATCGGCGAGGCGGATTTCCGCGTCCGCCAGCAACATGGCCGCGGCGCCCGTGCCGCGCGCGGCGGCGCCCACGTACAACTGGTACATCTCATCGCCCTGGATCATGGCGAAGCCCAGCGGCTGGCCGATGGCGCCGAGCGTGCGCACCGCCGGCAATCCGTCCGCGAGGCGCCGGGCGAAGCTCGCAAGGGTGCGATGGCGGGCCAGCTCCAGCGGCAGGATCGCGGCGTGCGCGTCCTGCCAGCCGTCATGCCACAGGCGCGCCAGCGCGTCGATCTCGGTGGCGTCGGCCCGCCTCGCCTGCATGGCCAAGGACATGTCGTCGCGGTGTCGTGATCAGCGACGGCCGCCGAAGATGCTGCCCAGGATGCCGCGCACGATCTGGTTGCCCAGCTTGGTCCCGATGGTGCGGGTGGTCTGCTTGGCCATGGTCTCGATCATCCCCTGGCGACGCTTGGTGCCGAACACCGCGTCCTTGACCGCCTGGCCGAAGCCACCGGCATCAGGGTCGTCCTTCTCGGCTTTGGCGGCCGGTGCATTCGCGGTCTGCATGGCCGCGTCGGCGCGGTTGGCCAACAACTCCGCCGCCGATTCGCGATCGATGCGATTGTCGTACTTGGCGCCGACCGGGCTGCCGGCGCGTACCTGCGCCCGCTCGCTTTCGTTGATGGCGCCCATCCGGCAGCGCGGGGGCGAGATCAGGGTCTGCTGCACGGGCGAGGGCACACCCTTGTCCTGCAGGGTCGAGACCAGCGCTTCGCCGGTCCCCAGGCGCGATATCGCCTCGGCCACGTCCAGCTTGGGATTGGGCACGAAGGTCTGCGCCGCGGTCTTGACCGCCTTCTGGTCGCGCGGGGTGAACGCGCGCAGCGCGTGCTGCACGCGGTTGCCGAGTTGGCCGAGGATGTTGTCCGGCACGTCGTCGGGGAACTGCGAGCAGAAATACACGCCGACGCCCTTGGAGCGGATCAGGCGCACGACCTGCTCGATGCGCTGCTTCAGCGCGGGCGGGGCGTCGTCGAACAGCAGGTGCGCCTCGTCGAACACGAACACCAGCTTGGGTTTGTCCAGATCACCGACTTCGGGCAGGGTTTCGAACAGTTCCGACAACAGCCACAGCAGGAAGCTGGAATACAGGCGCGGCTTGAGGATCAGCTGATCCGCGGCCAGGATGTTGACCACGCCGCGGCCATCGGTCTGGGTACGCATCAGGTCCGCCAGTTCCAGCGCCGGCTCGCCGAAGAACATCTCACCGCCTTCCTGCTCCAGCCGCAGCAGGGCGCGCTGGATGGCGCCGACCGACTGCGTGCTGACCAAACCATAGCTGGTGGAGATGTCCTTGCGCTCGTCGGCGACCAGGCCGAGCAGGGCACGCAGGTCTTCCAGGTCCAGCAGCAGCAGGCCGCGGTCGTCGGCCAGCTTGAACACGATGTCCAGCACGCCGGATTGGGTGTCGTTGAGCTCCAGGATGCGCGAGAGCAGGGTGGGACCCATTTCGCTGACCGTGGTGCGCACCGGATGGCCGAGCTTTCCGTACAGATCCCAGAACACCACCGGGCTTGCGCCGGGGGCGTAGTCGGCGATGCCGATGTCGCGGGCGCGCTGGAGCACCTTCTCGTTGCCGTCGCCGGCCACCGCGAGCCCGGCGACATCGCCCTTCACGTCGGCCAGGAACACCGGCACGCCCAGCCGCGAGAAACCTTCGGCCAGGGTCATCAGGGTGACGGTCTTGCCGGTGCCGGTGGCCCCGGCCACCAGGCCGTGGCGGTTGCCGAACTTCGGCTGCAGGGTGACGGGGATGTCGTCGGTGGTGCCTTTGCCCAACAGGATCGGATCCATGAGTGCCTCGCGGTCTGGTCGGGTGATTCTAGCGATCCGGCATGTCTGCGGGCGTAATGTCGTGACGTATTCGGCTTGCCCCCGGATCCGGGCGCCGCTACCCTGCCGCGACCGTTTTCGATTGCGCGTGCTGATGTCCCTGCCGAAGTCCTTGCTGCGTCCCTGGCCCCTGCTGGCCGTTTTCCTGCCCCTCCTGGCGCTGGCCCCGGCCGCGCATGCCCAGCGGGTCTCGGCCAAGGACAAGGCCGCCATCGAAGTGCTGAACGCGCGCATGGCCGCGGCCGAGAAGCGCTACCGCGACGGGTTGGTGCTGGTGACCAACAACGACCCCAAGGGCACCGCCGAAACCGATGCCGCGCTGGAGGACATGGAGGACGTGCTGGATGCCTGCATCAAGCAGCGCGGCTGCCAGACCCACACCCTGCTGACCACCTACAAGCGCCTGCTCAAGGAGGCGTCCGACGGCGGTGGCGCGGAGGAAGAGGAAACCACCGTCGATCCGCTCGACGATGGCAGCGATCATTCCGCGGTGGCACAGGCCATCCCGGAAGCCCAGCGCGCCGCGTCGCTGCTGAACGACCAGCGCCACGCCTTCGACAAGATGGTCGAGTACAACCCGGCGGTGCAGGCGGGCATCCGCCGCTGGCTGACCGACATGCGCAGCGCGCTGATCACCAGCTACGAGAACTACCAGAACATGCGCGCGGAGATGTACCCGGACTGGGAACGCAGCAAGCTGCCGGAGGCGCTGCTGTTCGGCATCATGGCCAAGGAATCCAACGGCCGCGTGCACGCGACCTCGCGCGCCGGCGCGGCCGGCCCGTTGCAGTTCATGTACGCGACCGGCAAGCGCTTCGGCCTGGGCCCGGACGGGACCGGCTTCGACACCCGCTACGACCCGGCGTTCGCCGGCGAGGCCAGCGCCGCCTACATGAACGAGCGCATGCGCGAACTCAACAACAACATCGAGTTCGCGCTGGCCGCCTACAACGGCGGCGAGGGCCGTGCCGGGCGCGTCTACCGGCAGTACCCGGGCCGCAGCTTCTGGGATGAGGTGGTCTACAGCCAGTTCCCTGGCGAGACCCGCGACTACGTGCCGATGGTGATCGCGGCGGCGTGGCTGTTCCTGCATCCCAAGCAGTACGGACTGGAGTTCCCCAAGGTCGATGTGCACCCGGCGTCGCTGAAGCTGGCGCGCGACAGCTCGATCTACGAACTGACCATCTGCCTGGGCAACGGCGGCACCCGCGAGGGCTTCATGCGCGCGCTGCGCAACCTCAATCCGCGCTACGAGGCCGAGGCATGGATTCCGGCCGGGACGATGCTCAAGGCCAACACCCGCATCGTCAGCCTGTACAACCGCCATTGTGTCAGCGGCCCGCGCGCCGACCTGGCCCGCACGCTGGTGCGCGCCGACGTCAACGCCGCCATCAAGCGCACCGCCCTGACCGGTACGGTCGCGGTCGGCGACGTGACCCCGGTGGCCGGCGTGCCGACCACGGTCGCTTCAGGCGAACCCAAGCCCGCCGAACCCAAGGCGAAGCAGGCGCGCGAGTACCGGATCGCCAAGGGCGATACGCTGGGCCGGATCTCGCAGCGTTACCAGTGCGATCTGAAGAAGCTGGCGCGCGCCAATGGCCTGAAGGGGCCTGCCTACAACGTGCGGCCAGGCCAGTCGATCCAGCTGGAAAGTTGCAGGAAATGATCTGAAGTACCGGGGGGCGGGGAACGATGCAAAGGAATGCAATCTGGTTGTCCGCCATTGCCGTCAGCGCGGCGTTTGCCATCGTCGGCGCCGAGTCGGATGGCCTGCGCGTCCTGCACTACCTGTTCAAGCCACTGACCACGCTGCTGGTCGCGGCCATGGTGTGGCGGACCGCCGCGAACGAACACGGTTATCGGCGCGCGGTGCTGGCGGGACTGCTGCTGTCGCTGCTGGGCGATGTGTTCCTGATGCTGCCGGGAGATTGGTTTGCCTTCGGACTGGGCAGTTTCCTGCTGGCGCACCTGTGCTACCTGCGGGCGTTCCGGTTGCGCGGCGAGTGGCTCCGTCCTATTTGGCCCGTGCTCGCGTATGGCGTGATCGCCGCGACCGTCCTGGCGTACCTGTGGCCGCATCTGCCGGTGGAACTGAAGATTCCCGTGGTCGTCTATGTGGTGGCGCTGGCGGGCATGGCGGCGCAGGCGGCATGCATCTGGCGGCAGCGTCCGGACGGGGCCGCGCTCCTGGCCACGGCGGGCGGCGCCTGCTTCGTGCTCTCCGACGCCTTGCTGGCGATCGACCGCTTCGCGATGGCGATTCCCCTGGCGAGCGTATGGGTGCTGCTGGGCTATTGGGCGGCGCAGTGGCTGATTGGCGCGTCCGTGATGCCTGTTACCGACACGTCACGCAACTGAACCGGGGAATGGGATGGGGAAGGGGGATACGGGGGATACGGGGGAAAGAAGCCAGGAAATTCCTGCGGCTGCGGCGTGGTTGCTGCGTGGCGGGACCGTCCTGGCATGGTGCTTGTCGCTCGCAGGCTTCCTCGGCGCCATGGCGATTGCGGAGAGCGCCACCCGGAACTGGTTCCTGCCCGAAGTAGGCCTTGCGCTCTGTACCGTCGTCACTTGCTGGTTCCTGGCGGTCCTGATTCACGAGTCGGGACATGCGCTGGCCGCGCATCTGAAGGGCATGCGCGTCATGCGCATGCAGGCGGGCATTCTGGACGTCATCTTCCTGCGGCGTGGGTTCCGCTGGCGAATCGCCAGGCCGCCCGGTGGCCTGCACGGATATGTCCAGGCCTATCCCGATCCCGCGGCGGCGATTCGTCCAGCCATGCTGTGCATGATCGTGGGCGGGCCGTTGGCAAATCTCGCCGCCGCGATCCTGGCTGTCTTGTTGACCCGATGCGTAGAAGTGGAGCGGGAAGGATTGGTCCATGCCTTCGCCTTGATCAACGGCGTGGTGGGCATCACCAATCTCATGCCGATGGCGCGGGGGTGGGCAAGCGACGGCCTGCTGCTCTATCTATGGGGACGCCGTTCCCCCGATGAACAATCTTCGTTGCTGGCCCATTTGAGGCTGATGTCGCTTTCCGTATTCGGGACAACTTCCGATCGGTTGCCGGAGCAACTGGTCGACGATCTGGACGCGCAAGGAAGCACGGCGTCGCTCATCGCCTTGTGGATACGCATGAAGGTGTCCCAGAATCTGGGGAACTGGAAGGCAGTAGAAGCACTGGACGACCAGCTGGAGCAGATTCTGTCCGGCATGCCAGGAAAGGAGCAACGGGAAAACAAGCCGCTACTCGTACTGCTCAGACTGGAACTGGCGTTCTCCCGGGCCATGCATGAACAGCGGGCCGCTCCGCTCGGAAACCTGGTATTCGGAAAGGGCGTTGATTGGCTCGTGCCGCATCTACGCCATCGTCATGCGGCGCTGGCATCCATGCTGGCGGGGGAGTGGTCAGCTGCGGAAGCTGCCCTGCTGCGCGTGAGGCGTCATGCCGAAGCCTCCCAGGATCGTGCGTTGGCCGAAAGCGAGAACAGGATTTCCCGGCATATCCGCGCACTCGGACCCACATTCCCGAGCGGCTAACGGGCAGCGCGCGGCACCCGTCACCCCGGTTGATTGCCTCGTCCAGGCGCGGGGAAATCAGCTCCGTCTTGCCAGCGCCTGCCCCAATCGCACCGGCGATTCGGCATGCAGTTCCGGTGACAGTTCCGCCACGCCGGGTGGCAGCAGGACGATCACGGTCGAGCCGTAGTTGAACCGGGCCATCTCCTCGAAGCGGTCCAGGGTGATGCCCTGGCCGCGATAGTCCTTGCGGGTGACGCGATCCCCGTAGGCGGGAATCTCCACGCCGCTCCAGACCGTCTCCACGCCCGACACCAGCAGCGCGCCGACCATCACCGAGACCATCGGGCCGAAGTCGGTATCGAAGTGGCAGACCAGGCGCTCGTTGCGTGCGAACAGGCCCGGTACGCTGGCGACCGCGTCGGTACCGACGCTGAAAAGGCGGCCGGGCACGTGCACGGTTTCGCGCAACGTGCCGCGCCAGGGCATGTGCACCCGGTGGTAGTCGCGTGGCGACAGGTACACGGTGGCGTACAGGCCGGCGCGGAACGGTTCGGCGTCGGTGGCGTCGCCCAGCAGCTCCGAGGCGGTGAACGACTGGCCCTTGGCCTGGAAGATGCGGCCATCCTGGATCGGCCCGCACTGGCTGATGTGGCCATCGGCCGGCATCAGCAATGCGCGTGGATCCGGGGCTGCGACGCGCGCGCCCGGCTTTAGGGCGCGGGTGAAGAAGGCGTTGAAGCTTGGATAGGCACGCGCGTCGGGTTCGGCGGCTTCGGACAGATCCACGCCGAAGCGGCGCACCACCGCGTCGATCAGCCATTGCTTGATGGCCGGCGAAGTGGAGTAGGCCAGCTTGCGCGCCAGCGAAGACAGCAGGCGATGCGGCAGGACGTAGGTGAGCGCGGTGACCGGACTCATCGCGCGGCGGCCTCGGTCAGCGCCTTCATGTCGGTGGCGATTGCGTCCGGCCGGAAAGGCGGGCGGATCAGGCCGGCCAGGCGACCCTGCGGATCCAGCACCGCGATGGCCGAGGAATGATCCATCGAATAGTCGTTGGGATTCTGCTCGAAGCCCTTGCCCGGCACCTTCATGAAGACGAAGCCCAGCGACTTGGCGAAGTTCTCCAGGGTCGGCGCGTCGGCGGTCGCCGCCAGCGTGTCCGGATGGAAGGCGTGCGCGTACTCGCCGACCTTGTTGGGCGTGTCGCGCTCCGGATCCACCGACACGAACAGCACCCGCGGGCGCGTGGAATCGGGCAGGGCACGCCACTGGTTCTGCGACTGGGCCAATTCGGCCAGGGTGGTCGGGCAGACGTCGGGGCAGAACGTGAAGCCGAGGAACACCAGGGTCCAATGGCCCTTCAGTTCGCCGGAGGCCAATTGCGTACCATCGGACTGGCGCAGCGAGAATTCGGGCAGCGGGCGCGCCTGCGGGAACATCGTCACCGCCTGCGTGGCCGGCCATGCCTGGGCGGGGCGGGCGGGACCGAAGAACTTCTGCGCGGCCAGCAGGCCCAGGCCGGCGGCCAGCGCCAGCAGCAGGATGATCCCGAACTTCTTGTTGAACATGGCGGGTCTCGCGGAAGGGCCGGCGTGGCCGCGGTTTCGGGGCTTGCCGGCGGACCCGACATGATACCGGCGCAGCGCCTATAATCGGGAACCGGACCCCACCGGCCATTTCCCCGCCTTAACGCCATGACTGCCGACGCAGCCGCAGAACTGCACACCCTCATCGACCTGATCCGTTACGGCGCCAGCCGTTTCAACGAGGCCGGCCTGACCTTCGGCCACAGCTACGACAACGCCCTCGATGAGGCGACCCACCTGGTGCTGCACACGCTGCATCTGCCGCCGGATCTGGGCCCGGCCTATGGCCAGGCGCGGGTCACCAGTGCCGAGAAGGCGGAAATCCTGGCGCTGTTCAGGCGCCGCGTGGAGGAACGCGTGCCGGTGGCCTACCTGACCGGCGAGGCTTGGTTCGCCGGCCTGAGCTTCAAGAGCGACGCGCGCGCGCTGGTGCCGCGCTCGCCGATCGCCGAATTGATCGAATCCGGTTTCGAGCCCTGGCTGGGCGGACGCGAGGTCAACCATGCGCTGGACCTGTGCACCGGTTCCGGCTGCATCGCCATCGCCATGGGCCACTACAACCCCGACTGGCAGGTCGATGGCGTCGACATCAGCGACGACGCGCTGGCGCTGGCCGCCGAGAACAAGGCGCGCCTGCATGCGGACAACGTGCAACTGGTGAAGTCGGATCTGTTCGCCGGCCTCGGTGGTCGCCACTACGACCTGATCGTCACCAATCCACCCTATGTCACCAACGACGAGACCGACGCGCTGCCGAAGGAATATTCCTTCGAGCCGGAACTCGGCCTGCGCGCCGGCGACGACGGCCTGGATCTGGTGTTGAAGATCCTGCGCGACGCACCACTGCACCTGAGCCAGGAAGGCCTGCTGATCTGCGAGGTCGGCGAATCAGAGCACGCGCTTGTGAAGCTGCTGCCGGACGTCGAATTCGCCTGGATCGAATTCAAGGTCGGGCAGATGGGTATCTTCGCGGTGGAATGCGCGGAACTGATCCGGCACAACAAGCACATCCGTGCGCTGGCGGACGCGCGAAAATGAAAACCCTTTCCGATGGCCGCGCGCCATCCCGAAGGTAACGCCGGGCCTGCTCGGCGAGCACGTCCGGTTTGCCGGAACAGCGGAGCGAGCTCCGCTCTACATGAGACATCGCCTTGAGTAGCAACAGTTTCGGAAAACTCCTCACCGTCACCACGTTCGGCGAATCGCACGGACCGGCGATCGGCTGCGTGCTCGACGGCTGTCCGCCGGGGCTGGCGATCGCGCCGGAGGAATTCCGCCATGACCTGGAGCGCCGTGCGACCGGCAAGAGCCGGCACACCTCGGCGCGGCGCGAGGCCGACGACGTGGAAATCCTCAGCGGCGTCTACGAGGGCCTGACCACCGGCACGCCGATCGCGCTGCTCATCCGCAATACCGATCAGCGCAGCAAGGACTACGCCAACATCGCCAGCCAGTTCCGTCCCGGCCATGCCGACTATGCCTATTGGCAGAAGTACGGCATCCGGGATCCGCGCGGCGGCGGGCGTTCCTCGGCGCGCGAAACGACCATGCGCGTCGCTGCCGGTGTCATCGCCAAGAAGTGGCTGGCGCAGCGCCATGGCGTGACGGTGCGCGGCTATCTGTCGCAACTGGGACCGATCACGCCGGAAGGCTTCGACTGGAGCGTGGTCGAGGACAACCCGTTCTTCTGGCCGCATGCGGCGCAGGTGCCCGAACTGGAAAGCTACATGGACGCGCTGCGCAAGTCCGGCGATTCGATCGGTGCGCGCGTGAATGTGGTCGCCGACGGCGTGCCGCCGGGCTGGGGCGAACCCATCTACGGCAAGCTCGACGGGGATCTGGCCGCCGCGCTGATGAGCATCAACGCGGTCAAGGGCGTGGAAATCGGCGACGGCTTCGCGGCGGTCACCCAGAAGGGCACCGAGCACCGCGATGAGATGACTCCGCAAGGCTTCCTCTCCAACCACGCCGGCGGCATCCTCGGCGGCATCTCGACCGGCCAGCAGGTCACCGCCTCGATCGTGCTCAAGCCCACCTCCAGCCTGCGCCTGCCCGGCCGCACGGTGAATGTGGACGGCCAGCCGGTGGACGTGATCACCACCGGTCGCCACGATCCCTGCGTGGGCATCCGCGCCACGCCGATCGCCGAGGCGATGATGGCGCTGGTGCTGATGGACCACGCCTTGCGCCACCGCGCCCAGTGCGGCGACGTTGGCGACGTGCCGCCCCGGGTACCGGGACAAGCAGATGGCTGAATCCCGCCGCCGCGTCTGGGTCTCGCAGCCGCTGTTCGATGACGTCATCGGACGGCTGGGCGAGTACTTCGACGTGCACGGGACCACCGAGGTTCAGGCGTACACGGCCGCGCAGATCGCCGCGCACCTGCGCGAGGCGGACGGCGCCGTGGTCACGCTCAACGAACGCATCGGCGCGGCCGAGATCGCGGAGGCGCCGCGGCTGAAGGCCGTCGCCAACGTTGGCGTCGGCTACAACAATCTCGACATTCCCGCGCTGGAAGCGGCCGGCATCGTGGCGACCAACACACCGGACGTATTGACCGAGACCACCGCCGATTTCGGTTTCGCCCTGCTGATGGCCACCGCCCGCCGCATCACCGAGGCCGAGCGCTGGCTGCGCGAGGGCCAATGGCGGCAATGGTCGTTCAGCAGCATGCTCGGCGTGGATCTGCACGGCAGTACGCTGGGCATCCTCGGCATGGGCCGGATCGGGCAGGGCATCGCCCGCCGCGCGGCGGGTTTCGGCATGCGCGTGCACTACCACAACCGCCATCGCGTCGATGCCGCGATCGAGCGCGAGTGCCGCGCCGAGTACGTCGATTTCGACACACTGCTGACCGGCTCCGATCATCTCGTGCTGGTGCTGCCGTATTCGCCGGCCGTCCACCATCTGATCGACGCGGCCGCGCTGGCGAAGATGAAGCCGACCGCGACGCTGGTGAACATCGCCCGTGGTGGCCTGGTCGACGAGTTGGCGCTGGCGCAGGCGTTGTCGCAGGGCCGCCTGGCCGCGGCCGGGCTGGATGTCTACGAGGGCGAGCCGGAGGTTCGCCCGGAACTGCTCGCGCTGCGCAACGTGGTGCTGACGCCCCACATCGCCAGCGCGAGCCTGGCGACGCGGCGTGCGATGGTCGGCCTGGCGGTGGACAATCTCATCGCCGCGCTGGGCGAAGGCCCGGACGCCGGTCGTCCCGCCACCCCGGTCAATCCGGGCGTGCTGGCAATCGCCGGCGGCAACCGCAAAACCACCGCGATTAAACGATAGGGAGCCTCTGGCCTTCCCGGAGGTTCCCCGAACACAGCCCCCCATTGCTGTCCGCTGTCTTCCGCATCCCTATCTTCATCACTTTCGCGAATCCCATTCCATGAGCAATCAGAACCGCAGTTTCAACGTCGCCGTCGTGGGCGCCACCGGTGCCGTCGGCGAAACCATGCTGTCCATCCTCGCCGAGCGCGATTTCCCCGTCGGCAAGCTGGTGGCGCTGGCCTCCGAGCGTTCGGCCGGCGGCGAGGTCGAGTTCAACGGCCAGAAGATCACCATCCAGGATCTGGCCACGTTCGATCCGGCCGGCATCGACATCGCCCTGTTCTCCGCCGGTGGCGGCGTGTCCAAGGAATACGCGCCGAAGTTCGCCGCCGCGGGCGCGGTGGTGATCGACAACTCCTCGGCCTTCCGCTACGACGACGACGTGCCGCTGGTGGTCAGCGAGGTCAACCCGGAACAGGTGCAGAACCGTCCGCGCGGCATCATCGCCAATCCCAACTGCTCGACCATGCAGATGCTGGTCGCGCTGGCGCCGATCCACCGCAAGGCCGGCATCGAGCGCATCAACGTGGCGACCTATCAATCGGTGTCCGGCGGTGGCCGTTCGGCGCTGGAGGAACTGGGCCGCCAGACCGGCGCGCTGCTGAACTTCCAGGATCCGGATCCGCAGCGCTTCCCGGTCCAGATCGCCTTCAACCTGATTCCGCACATCGACGAATTCCTCGACAACGGCTTCACCAAGGAGGAAATGAAGCTCGTCTGGGAGACCCGCAAGATCCTCGGCGACGACAGCATCCAGGTGAATCCGACCGCGGTGCGGGTGCCGGTGTTCTACGGCCACTCCGAGGCGGTCAACGTCGAGACCAGGGTCAAGCTGAGCGCCGCGGAAGCCCGTGCGCTGCTGGAGAACGCCCCGGGCGTGGAAGTGGTGGACGACCGCTCGCCCGGCGGCTATCCGACCCCGGTCACGCACGCCTCCGGCACCGATCCGGTCTATGTCGGCCGCATCCGCGAGGACCTGTCGCATCCGCGCGGCCTGAACCTGTGGATCGTCGCGGACAACATCCGCAAGGGCGCGGCCCTGAACGCCGTGCAGCTGGCGGAACTGGTGGCGAAAAACGGTTGAACCGTTATAGTCGGCGCCATCGTGGCAAAGGGGACGGCTTGATGCCGAGGGCGGGATACCGATGGCGTGGCCTGGCCGCGCTGGCGCTGCTGTTGATCAGCAGCTCGGCACTGGCGCTGGGGCTGGGCGAGATCCGGGTGAAATCAGCGCCCGGACAGCCGTTGCTGGCCGAGATCCCGATCATTTCCACCGAACCCGGCGAGCTGGAGCAATTGCGCGCCCAGCTCGCTTCCCCGACCACCTTCGAGCGGGTCGGCCTGCCCAGGCCGACCGGCCTGGTCGGCAATCTCGATTTCGCGGTGGCGCTGGACGAGGCCGGTCGCCCGGTGATCCGGGTCACCACGCAGGAGCCGGTCACCGTGCCGGTGCTCAACTTCCTGGTCGAAGTGGACTGGGGCCAGGGCCGGCTGGTGCGCGAGTACTCGGCGATGGTCGACTCGCCGGGCGCGGTCGCGGCCGCCGCCCAGCCGGTCATCGATGCCCCGCAGGCCGCGCCGGAGGATGCCATCGTGCGTCCGGCCGAACCGCCGGTCGCGGCGGTCGAGCCCGCACCGCCCGCCGACGCGCCGCCGGCGCCGGCACCGACTACCGCGGCTCCCGCCGGGGCAACCACGGCGGTGCCGCCGGCACCGGCACCGGCCGCACAGGCGGGCGATCAACTGACCGTCGCACGCGGCCAGACCCTGTCGGCGATCGCGCGCGACATCGGCGGCGGAAGCAGCCTGGACCAGACCATGATCGCCCTGCTGCGGGCGAATCCCGAGGCGTTCATCGGCGGCAACATCAACCGTCTGAAACAGGGCGCGGTGTTGCGCATTCCGGCCTCGGAGGAAGTCGCCAGGCTGGGGCAGATCGAGGCCGCGGCGCTGGTGCGCAACCAGATCGACGAATGGCGGCAGGCGCGCCGGCCGATTCCGCAACCGGCGGCGATCGCGGCGAACACGGCATCACCGGCGGCCGAAGCGCCGTCGCGCACGGCGGAAGCCCGCCTGGAAATCGCGCCGCCGCTGGCGGGCGCGGCGGCACGGGCGGGAACACAATCCGGCGTTGAAGCCGGTGGCGAGGGCGACATGCTGGCGAACGAACAACTGCAACAGAGCAAGGAAGATCTGGCCGCCCGCGAATCCGAAGTGCAGGAACTGCGCGCGCAGGTCGCCGAGCTGGAAAAGCTCAAGCAGCAGCAGGACAAGCTGATCGCGATGAAGGACAGCGATCTGGCCGCCGCCCAGCAACGGCTGGCGCAGTCCAACGACCCGTCGCAGGGCGCATCGCAGGGAACACCTCTGTGGGCGTGGATTGGCTGGGCGCTGCTGGTCGTCGGCGCGTTGGCCTGGTTGATCAGCAGCCGTCGCCAGCGCACCTCGCCGCCGAAGCCCGCCTCGCGCAAACCGTTGTTCGAAGCACCGGTGGCGACGGCAGCGCCGGCGGTCCCGGAGCAGGCGGAAGAAGCACCGGCACCCGAGGCGCCGCGCGAACCCGCACCGGCCGTGGCACCGGCGATCCCGGTCACGCCGGCCGCGCCGGTCAAACCGAATTCGCCGACCTGGCACTCCGGCGGCGAACCGGCGGCGGATCCGGTCGCCCGCGTGGCGCCGTTGAATCCGGCTCCGGCCGGCCGCGAACGACTGGAACTGGCAGTCGCGTACCTGGATCTGGGCGACACCGTCACCGCGCGCGATCTGCTGAACGAAGTGGCCGCAGGCAACGACGAAACGGCGCGTCAGGAAGCCCTGCAACTGCTGCGCGATCTGGGTTGATGCGGGCACGGGCAAGGAGTCGCTGATGCGGTACGCGCTGGGCGTCGAATACGACGGCAGCGGTTTCCAGGGCTGGCAGCGCCTGAGCAAGTCCGGTACGCCGGACGAGACCAGCGTGCAGTCGGTGCTGGAAAACGCACTCTCGCGGGTGGCCAACGCGCAGGTCGACACGATCTGCGCGGGGCGTACCGACGCGGGCGTGCATGCGCAGTGCCAGGTCGTCCACTTCGACAGCGATGCGCCGCGCGATCCCCGCAGCTGGGTGCTGGGTGCCACCGCCAATCTTCCGCCCGCGGTGTGCGTGCGCTGGTGCCAGCCGATGCCGGACGACTTCAATGCGCGCTTTTCCGCGCGGGCGCGCCGCTACCGTTATCGCCTGGTCAACCGCATGGTCCGCCCCGCGCTGGAACGGCACATGCTGAGCTGGGAGCGGATGCCGCTGGATGCGGACGCGATGCACCGCGCCGCGCAGGCGCTGCTCGGCGAGAACGATTTCAACGCGTTCCGGACCGTGCATTGCCAGTCGCCGCACGCATTCCGCGACCTGCAGGCGATTTCGGTGCGGCGCGAAGGCGAACAGGTCCGGGTCGACGTGCAGGCCAACGCGTTCCTGCACCACATGGTGCGCAACATCGTCGGTTCGCTGCTGGTGGTCGGGCGCGGCGAGAAACCGGAAAGCTGGATCGCGGAGCTGCTCGCCGGTCGCGACCGCACCGTGGCCGGGCCGACCGCGCCGCCCGACGGTCTGGTGTTCGTCAGTCCGCTGTATCCGTCGCATTGGCGATTGCCGCCCGAAGTGACCCTGCCGGATTGACCCGCGGCCCACGCACCTGGCCGTCACGCGCCGGCGCTTGCGTGGAGGGTAGGGTGGCGCGGATGCTCTTCCCGATTCCCGATTCCCGATTCCCGATTCCCGATTCCCGATTCCCGATTCCCGATTCCCGATTCCCGATTCCCGATTCCCGATTCCCGATTCCCGATTCCCGATTCCCGATTCCCGATTCCCGATTCCCGATTCCCGATTCCCGATTCCCGATTCCCGATTCCCGATTCCCGATTCCCGATTCCCGATTCCCGATTCCCGATTCCCGATTCCCGATTCCCGATTCCCGATTCCCGATTCCCGATTCCCGATTCCCGATTCCCGATTCCCGATTCCCGATTCCCGATTCCCGATTCCCGATTCCCGATTCCCGATTCCCGATTCCCGATTCCCGATTCCCGATTCCCGATTCCCGATTCCCGATTCCCGATTCCCGATTCCCGATTCCCGATTCCCGATTCCCGATTCCCGATTCCCGATTCCCGATTCCCGATTCCCGATTCCCGATTCCCGATTCCCGATTCCCGATTCCCGATTCCCGATTCCCGATTCCCGATTCCCGATTCCCGATTCCCGATTCCCGATTCCCGATTCCCGATTCCCGATTCCCGATTCCCGATTCCCGATTCCCGATTCCCGATTCCCGATTCCCGATTCCCGATTCCCGATTCCCGATTCCCGATTCCCGATTCCCGATTCCCGATTCCCGATTCCCGATTCCCGATTCCCGATTCCCGATTCCCGATTCCCCATGCCCACCCGCATCAAATTCTGTGGACTGACCCGAGCCGAGGACGTGCGCGCCGCGGTGGAACTGGGCGTGGACTACGTCGGCCTGGTGTTCGCGCCGCGCAGCCCGCGCCGATTGCTGATCGGGCAGGGGCGCATGCTGCGCGAACTGGTGCCCGAGGAAATCGCGGTGGTGGCGTTGATGATGGACAACAGCGCCGATGACGTGGAAGGCGTGATTGAGCACGTGCGTCCGGATCTGCTGCAGTTCCATGGTGGCGAAGAGGATGCGTTCTGCGCCGGCTTCGCCGTGCCGTTCCTGAAAGCCATCGCGATGGGCGGCGCCAGCGAGAGCGCCTTCACCGCGATCGCGCGTTATCCCTCCGCGCATGGCTTCCTGTTCGACGGCCACGCCGCGGGCGAGCAGGGCGGCAGCGGCAAGCGTTTCGACTGGAAGCAAATGCCGCAGGCGACCGAACGGCCGTATCTGCTGGCCGGCGGCCTGTCCGTGGACAACGTGGCCGTCGCGGTCCGCACCGCGCACCCTTGGGGGGTGGATGTATCCAGCGGCATCGAATCCGCGCCCGGGGTGAAGGATGCGGAGAAGATGCGCCAGTTCGTCGATGCGGTCCGCTACGCCGATCAGCGCGCGCAGCCGATCTAGTTCGGGACCGGAGCCATTGCGTCGGCGCCGAGTTCCCGTTCGAGCCAGTCGCCCAGCCGCTCCACCCGCGGATCCAACGGGCCACGCCGGGTGGCGAGAATCCAGGCACCGCCGGTCGCGCTGAATCCCCAGGGAGCGAGCAGGCGGCCGGCCGCCAGATCCGCGGCCACCAGCGGCTCGGGGGCGATCGCCACGCCCATCCCGGCAAGCGCGGCTTCCAGCAGGTAGTAGAGGTGCTCGAATCCGCTGCCGTAACGCAGGCGGTCGGGATCGATGCCGTGCTGGGCGGCCCAGACCGGCCAGGCCTGCGGGCGCGATGTGGTGTGCAGCAGCGGCTCTTCCAGCAGGCGGCGGGGATCGTGACTGGCGGGATGACGCGGGCTCACCACCGGGCCGATCCGCTCCGGCGCCAGCTCGCGGACCTGCCAGCCGGACGGCCATGGCGGCTCGGCCAGCAGCAGGGCGGCGTCCAGTCCGGTCAGTTCCGTGTCGAAGCCGTCTTCCTGCGCGGCCAGGTGCAGGGTCAGGCCGGGCAGGTCCCGGCCGAGCCGTTCCATGCGCGGAATCATCCAGCGCGCTAGCAGGCTGCCAGGACAGCCCAGCACGAGCGCCGACGGCGTATCGCGGCGCAGCCGGGCGGTGGCGTCCTGCAACCGGGCGAAGGCGGCCGCGGCGGCTTCCTGCAACTGCCGGCCCGCCGGGGTGAGCCGCAGCCCACGTCCTTCGCGGGAGAACAGCACCAGTCCCAGCTCCGCTTCCAGCAACCGGATCTGGCGGCTGACAGCGCCATGGGTGACATGCAGTTCCCGCGCGGCCTGGCTGACGCCGCCCAGCCGGGCCGCGGCCTCGAAGGCGCGCAGGGCGTTGAGCGAAGGCAGGCGGGCGGTCATGACATGTGAGTTTATCTCACGAATCATGCAGAAATCATCGATTCTTGCTGGGGGATGTGTGCGTTATGCTCGGCATCCGCCCATTCGCGCCGCCGCTGTCCATGTCCGAATCCCGCCCCGCCGACTTCCACGCCTTCCCCGACGCCCGCGGCCATTTCGGCCGGTTCGGCGGCCGCTTCGTCGCCGAGACCCTGATCGGCCCGTTGCAGGAACTGGCGGCGGCGTACGACCAGGCCCGCCAGGATCCGGCGTTCCTGGCCGCCTTCGATCACGACCTGAAGCACTACGTCGGCCGTCCCAGCCCGATCTATGAAGCCACCCGGCTGTCGCGCGAAGTCGGCGGCGCGCGCATCCTGCTCAAGCGCGAGGACCTGAACCACACCGGCGCGCACAAGATCAACAACACCATCGGCCAGGCCCTGCTGGCCAGCCGGATGGGCAAGCCGCGCATCATCGCCGAGACCGGCGCCGGCCAGCACGGCGTGGCCAGTGCCACCGTGGCCGCCCGGCTGGGCCTGGAATGCGTGGTCTACATGGGCGCCACCGATATCGAACGCCAGAAGATCAACGTCTACCGGATGAAGCTGCTGGGCGCGACCGTGGTGCCGGTGACGTCCGGCTCGGCAACCCTGAAGGATGCCTTGAACGAAGCGATGCGCGACTGGGTGACCAACGTGCACGACACCTTCTACATCATCGGTACCGTGGCCGGCCCGGATCCGTATCCGCGCATGGTCCGCGACTTCAACGCCGTGGTCGGGCGCGAGGCACGCGCGCAGATGCTGGAGGACTACGGCCGGCTGCCCGACGTGATCACCGCCTGCGTCGGTGGCGGCAGCAACGCCATCGGCCTGTTCCACGCCTTCCTCAACGATGCGGACGTGAAGATCGTCGGTGCCGAGGCGGCCGGCGACGGCATCGACAGCGGCCGTCACGCCGCTTCGATTGCCGCTGGCCGGCCCGGCGTGCTGCACGGCAACCGCACCTACGTGCTGTGCGACGACGACGGCCAAATCATCGAGACCCATTCGGTTTCCGCCGGGCTCGACTACCCGGGCGTCGGCCCGGAACACGCTTTCCTGGCCGACACCGGCCGTGCGCAGTATGTCGGCGTGACCGACGAAGAGGCGCTGGCCGCCTTCCACCAACTGGCCCGCACCGAGGGTATCCTTGCGGCGCTCGAGTCCAGCCACGCCGTGGCCCAGGCCATCAAGCTCGCCCGGGATCTGCCGCGCGACGCCCTGGTCCTGTGCAACCTGTCCGGACGGGGCGACAAGGATGTGCATACCATCGCCGCGCGCGAGAACCTCCATTTCTAAGGCAGTGCAATGACCGAACAGCAGAACGATCCGCAGGCCAGCCAGAATCCGAACCAGCTCGATCCGGCCTTCTTCACCTGCGTCAACGAATACCTGGAACTGACCAACCGCCAGGCCAAGCAGCAGGGCCTCAAGCGCATCAGCGTCGCCTCGCTGTATGCCGCCGCGCGTTTCAACTCGCACGTCTACCTGTCCTTCGAAGGTGACGCCGCGGCTTCGCGCAAGGATTTCCTCGACTACATGACCAACATGTACCGGCGGATGCTCAACGAGCACCTGGACGCGCTGGGTGCCGAGCGCGGCCTGAACGTCGGCGAATCGGAACTGGCCGCCGAATACGCCGCCTTCAACGAAGCACAGGCCGGCTCGACGGACAACCAGGAAACCAAGCCGGAATGAGCCGATTCGACCAGCGCTTTTCGGAATTGCGCGCCGCCGGCCGCAAGGCGCTCATTCCGTTCATCACCGCCGGGGATCCTTCGCTGGAGGACACCGTGCCGGTGATGCACGCGCTGGTGGAGGCGGGCGCCGACGTGATCGAACTCGGCGTCCCGTTCTCCGACCCCATGGCCGATGGCCCGACCATCCAGCGCAGCTCCGAGCGCGCGCTCGCGCGTGGCGCCGGCCTGCGCTACGTGCTCGATGCCGTGGCGGCGTTCCGCAAGCAGGACACGGCCACTCCCATCGTGCTGATGGGGTACCTGAACCCGGTCGAGATCCACGGCACGGCGCGGTTCGCGGAAGCGGCCGTGCAGGCCGGGGTGGACGGCGTGCTGCTGGTGGACCTGCCGCCGGAAGAGGCCGACGAAACCCGCGCCGCCTTCAACCGGCACGGTCTGGCCCTGATCATGCTCGCTTCGCCGACAACCTCCGACGAGCGCATGGCCATGCTCTGCGACGAAGCCCAGGGCTACCTGTACTACGTCAGCTTCGCCGGCGTCACCGGGGCGTCCGAGCGGCTGGATACGCGCGCCGCGGGCGACCGGCTGCGCCGCATCCGTTCCCTGGCCAAGGCGCCGGTCGCCGCCGGCTTCGGCATCCGGGACGCCGCCAGCGCCCGTGCCATGGCGGTGGACGCCGACGGAGTGGTGGTGGGCAGCGCGCTGGTCACCGAACTGGCCCGTACCGATGCCGCCGAAACCGCTCCGGCCCGCGCCGCCGCCTTCCTGGCGCCGCTCCGGCACGCCCTGGACCAGCCCTGAGCCCGTACCCCTCCGGGGTGAGGGGCGGCCTTGGACGGCCTGCTAAACTGACCCGTCTGCCCATCCGCGGGATGGGCCCCTGAACGGGATTGTCGATAACGCATGAGCTGGCTCAGCAAACTGATGCCGTCGGGCATCCGCACCGAGGGCGGTGGCGCCAAAAGCAAACGCAGTGTGCCCGAAGGGCTGTGGGAGAAGTGCGACCGCTGCGGCGCGGTGCTCTACCGCCCGGAACTGGAAGAAAACCTGGAGGTCTGCCCCAAGTGCGGCTTCCACATGTCCATCCGCGCCCGCGCGCGCCTGCAGGCGCTGTTCGACCCGGGCAGCATCGAGGAAATCAGCACCGGGCTGGCGCCGGTCGACGTGCTGAAGTTCCGCGACCAGAAGAAGTATTCCGACCGCTTCAAGGCGGCGCAGAAGGCGACCGGCGAGCATGACTCGCTGGTGGCGATGAAAGGCACCCTGAAGCAGCGTCCGCTGGTGGCCTGCGCCATGGACTTCGCCTTCATGGGCGGTTCGATGGGTTCGGTCAGCGGCGAGAAGTTCGCCCGTGCCGCCGAACGCGCCCTGGCCGACCGCGTGCCGCTGGTGTCGTTCGCCGCCAGCGGCGGCATGCGCATGCAGGAAAGCCTGTTCTCGCTGATGCAGATGGCCAAGACCTCGGCCGCGCTGGCGCGGCTGCGCGAGCAGGGCATCCCGTACATCTCGGTCAGCACCCATCCCACCTTCGGTGGCGCCTCGGCCTCGTTCGCGATGCTGGGCGACATCAACATCGCCGAGCCGGAAGCGTTGATCGGCTTCGCCGGTCCGCGCGTGATCGAGCAGACCGTGCGCGAAACGCTGCCGGAAGGTTTCCAGCGCGCCGAATTCCTGCTGGAGCACGGCGCCATCGACCAGATCTGCGATCGCCGGGAAATGCGCGATCGCCTGGGCGATCTGCTGGCGCTGCTGCTGAACCAGCCGCGGCCGCAAGAAACCGAAGTCATCGCCTGAGCAAGGAGGCACTCCGATGAGTCGCAAGTATTTTGGTACCGACGGCATCCGCGGACGGGTCGGGCAGGGCCCGATCTCGGCCGATTTCGTCCTGCGCCTGGGCAACGCGCTGGGTCGCGTACTGTCCGAGAACACCGGGCGACGCCCGACCGTGGTGATCGGTAAGGACACCCGCATTTCCGGCTACATGTTCGAAGCCGCGCTGGAAGCCGGGCTGGTCGCCGCCGGCGCCGACGTGCAGCTGATGGGACCGATGCCGACCCCGGCGGTGGCGTTCCTGTCGCGCACCCTCGGCGCCGACGCGGGCATCGTCATCAGCGCTTCGCACAACCCGCACTACGACAACGGCATCAAGTTCTTCTCGGCCGAAGGCGAGAAGCTGGACGACGCCACCGAGGCGGCGATCGAGGCCGCGCTGGATGGCGATTTCGTCACCGTCGAGTCGGAAAAGCTGGGCAAGGCGATCCGCAGCCGTGACGTGGTCGGCCGCTACATCGAGTTCTGCAAGGCCAGCGTGCCGCGCGGCTTCGATCTGCGGGGCCTGAAGATCGTGCTGGACTGCGCGCATGGCGCGACCTATCACATCGCGCCGCTGCTGTTCGGCGAGCTGGGAGCGGAGGTTGTCGCCATCGGCGCCGAGCCGAACGGCGTGAACATCAACGACGGCGTCGGCTCGATGCATATCGACAATCTCGCCCGCAAGGTGCGCGAGACCGGCGCGGATCTGGGCATCGCCTTCGACGGCGACGGCGATCGCGTGCTGATGGCCGACGACCAGGGCAATCCGGTCGACGGCGATGATCTGCTGTACGTCCTGGCCACGGCCTGGCAGCGGAGCGGGCGGCTGAAGGGCGCGGTGGTCGGCACGCTGATGACCAACTACGGCTTGGAGCGCGCGCTGGCCGAGCGCCAGGTGCCGTTCCTGCGGGTCAAGGTCGGCGATCGCTATGTCCACCAGGGCCTGGTCGAGGGGGGCGGCGTGCTGGGCGGCGAAACCTCGGGCCACTTGCTGTGCCTGGATCGCGCGACCACCGGCGACGCCATCGTCAGCGCGCTGCAGGTGCTGGAAGTGCTCAAGAGCGGTGGGCAGTCGCTGCGCCAGGCGCTGGCCGGCCTGTCCAAGGTGCCGCAGAAGACCATCAACGTGAAGCTGGCCAACGGCGGGCGTCCGGCCGAGGCCGCGAGCGTGCAGGCCGCGCTGGCCGAGGCGCAGGCGGCGGTGTCCGGCCGCGGCCGCGCCTTCCTGCGCCCCTCCGGCACCGAGCCGGTGGTGCGGGTGACCGTCGAGGCCGACGACGACGCGCTGATGCAGGCCACGCTGGAGAAGCTGGCCGAGGCCGTGCGCGCCGCGGCCGCTTGAGGCCGATCAATGCAATCCTGGCGCCGGTCGGCTGGAATGACGCCGCCGCGCCTTCCTGGAGCAAGTGAATGAGTTCCCGTATTCCCACCCTGGACATCACCCGTTTCGACACCGACCGCGAGGCCTTCGTCGCCGAACTGGGCGCCGCCTACCGCGAATGGGGATTTGCCGGCATCCGCAACCACGGCATCCCGCAGGCCGACATCGACGCCGCCTATGACGTGTTCAAGCGCTTCTTCGCACTGCCGGAAGAGACCAAGCGCAAGTACCACGTGCCGGGCAGCGGCGGCGCGCGTGGCTACACGCCGTTCGGCGTGGAGACCGCGAAGGACTCCAAGCATTTCGATCTGAAGGAGTTCTGGCACATCGGCCGCGAGATTCCCGATGACTCGAAGTATCGCGAGGTGATGCCGCCGAACCTGTGGCCGGACGAAGTGCCCGGATTCCGCGAGCACGGCTATGGCCTCTACGACGCGCTGGACAAGCTGGGCGCGCGGGTGCTGTCGGCGCTGGCGCTGCACATCGGGCTGGCGGAGGACTATTTCGCCGACAAGACCAACTCCGGCAATTCGATCCTGCGGCCGATCCACTATCCGCCGATCACCGCCGACGACATTCCCAACGTACGGGCCGGCGCGCACGAGGACATCAACCTGATCACGCTGCTGGTCGGCGCCAGCGCCGCCGGCCTGGAAGTGAAGTCCCAGCAGGGCGAGTGGGTGCCGTTCACCTCCGACGCGGACACCATCGTGGTCAACATCGGCGACATGCTGCAGCGCCTGACCAACCACGTGTATCCATCCACCACCCATCGGGTGGTGAACCCGCCGGGCGAGGAGGCGCGCAAGCCGCGCTATTCGGTGCCGTTCTTCCTGCATCCGAATCCGGATTTCCTGATCGACGTGTTGCCCTCGACGATCAGCACCGACAATCCCAAGCGCTATCCCGAGGCGATCACCGCGCAGGGCTACCTCGAAGAGCGCCTGCGCGAGATCAAGCTCAAGTAAGCACGCGTCGATGCCACGCCTGTGGCATCCGGTGCCCTCAGGCAAGAAGCTCGCGCCGGGACGGCGCTCCTGCCGCGCGGAATGCGACAGATGGTAGGAGCGGCCTCCGGCCGCGAGCTTTTTCTATCCGGCCACGGATTTTCCGCCCGCCGCAAGATTTTCCCGAAGCTCAATCCGCCTTGCGGATCCGCGAGGAATTCCGGCTCATCAACCGGAACCGCGCGTGATCCGACAGGTGCCGGGTGACTCCGTGCAGCAGGCGGTAGCGCCAGCCCGGCACCACGATCACGCGTCCGCGCTCCAGTCCGTCGATGCCGGCGCGCGCCACCGCGTCGGCCTGCAGCCACAGCTTCTTCGGCAGCTTGTCCATCATTACGCGGGTACCGGTGACGTCGTGGAATTCCGACCAGGTGAAACCGGGACAGAGCGCGCAGACCTTCACGCCGCGATCCGCGTTTTCCTGCGCCAGCGACTCGCTGAACTTGATCAGGAAGGCCTTGGCGGCGGCGTACAGGGTCTGGCCGTTGGAGCCCGGCATCAGCCCCGCGAAAGAGGCGACGTTGAGGATGCGACCGTCCGGGAAAACACGCAGCGAGGGCAGCAGCCGCCAGGTCAGTTCGCACACCGCATGGATCATCACCTGCAGGAACGCGGCATGGTCCGGCCATTCGCGGTTCTGGTAGCGGCCGGGCACGCCGAAGCCCGCGTTGTTGACCAGCACGCGCACGGCCAGGCCGCGCGCCTGGATGGCCTCGCACAGGCCGGCCACGCCATCGGCGGCGGCGAGATCGGCGGCAATCACTTCCACCGGCACCTGCGGGCGCAGTTCCGCCGCCAATGCTTCCAGGCGCTCCCGCCGGCGCGCGGTGAGGATCAGCGGTACGCCACGGCGCGCATATTCACGCGCGATTTCCGCGCCGATGCCGCTGGAGGCGCCGGTGATCAGGGCGTAGCCGGGAGGCGTAGGGGACATGCGAGGACTCCTGTCGATGCCAAGACTCGGGTTCCGCCGCATGGTAATGCGTGCGGCCGCGCTTGCCGGAAATCCCACATCGGCTATCCTTGCGCGCCCACTGGACAGGAATTGGTCTTATGCGCCGCAAGATCGTGGCCGGAAACTGGAAGCTCCACGGCGACCGCCAGTTCGCCTATGCCCTGATGGACGAGATTGCCATGGGCCTGCCGCTGGCCGGGGTGGACGTGCTGATCCTCCCGCCGCTGCCGTATCTGGGCGAGCTGGTCGAGGACTACGCGCCGCAGGGCTTCGCGCTGGGTTCGCAGGACGTGAGCAGCAACGAGAAGGGCGCGTATACCGGCGAGGTTTCCGCCTCGATGCTGGTCGATGTCGGTGCCACCCATGGCCTGGTCGGCCATTCCGAACGCCGCCAGTACCACCACGAGGACAACGAACTGGTCGCGCGCAAGTTCATCGCCGCGCGCAACGCCGGCCTGGTGCCGGTACTTTGCCTGGGCGAAAGCCTGGCGCAGCGCGACGCGGGGCAGACCGAGGCCGTGGTTGGCGCGCAGTTGCGGACGGTCCTGGACGCCGCCGGGGTGGAGGCGTTCGAACGGGCCATCGTGGCCTATGAACCGGTCTGGGCCATCGGTACCGGCCGCAATGCCAGCCCGGCCCAGGCCCAGGCCGTTCATGCATTCATCCGTGGCGAAGTGGCCGGACGCGATGCTAGAATCGCCGATTCGCTGCCCATCCTGTATGGCGGCAGCGTCAAGCCCGACAACGCCGCGGAACTGTTCGCGCAGCCCGATGTCGATGGAGGGCTGGTGGGTGGTGCGTCGTTGGTGGCGCGCGATTTTCTCGCCATCGCGAAAGCGGCGGCGGAGCGGGGCTGATCCCCCGCGGGTCCGGCCGTGGCCGGGCCTTCCAACCTGTTTCGGGACGAATTCGAAATGATGCTGATCCTCAATGTGGTCTACGTGCTGATCGCCATCGCGATCATCGCGCTGGTGCTGATGCAGCGCGGTTCGGGCGCGCAGGCCGGGTCCGGCTTCGGCGCCGGTGCCTCCGGCACGGTGTTCGGCGCACGCGGCGCCTCCAACTTCCTGTCCAAGAGCACCAAGTGGCTGGCGATCGCCTTCTTCGGCATCACCCTGTTCATGGCCTGGCACGCCTCGCACAGCGCGCGCCCGACCACCCAGCAGAACCTGGGCGTGATGACCCAGCAGCAGGCTCCGGCGGCCGGCGCGCCCGCGGCCGGCGAGCTGTCCGTCCCCGCGCAGCCGACCACGGTGCCCGCGGCGCCCGCGACCC
>NZ_JADHDV010000010.1 GCF_016820515.1 Pseudoxanthomonas beigongshangi
GTGGCCTTGCAGACCGTCGCAGCCGAGCGCGCGCAGGATGCTGGCCTGGTGTTCGGTTTCCACGCCTTCGGCGATCAGGGACAGGCCCAGGCTGTGGCCGAGTTCGATGATGCTGCGGATGATCGGATAGTGCAGTCCGGTATCGGCGGAGGCCTCGATCTCGCTGATGAAGGAGCGATCGATCTTCAGCGTGTCCACCAGCAGCTGGCGCAGGTAGTTCAACGACGAATAGCCGGTGCCGAAGTCGTCGATGGCCACGCGTACGCCCAGTTCGCGGAGTTCGCGCAGGTGGCGGGCGGTGGACTGGACGTCCTGCATCACCAGGCTCTCGGTCAGTTCCAGTTCCAGCGATGCGGCCGGCAGGCCGGTGGCGTCCAGGATGCGGGCGACGGTGCGGGTCCAGTCCTCCTGCTGCAACTGCACCGCCGACAGGTTGACCGCCATCAGCAGGTGGGCGACGCCGCTGGCCTGCCATTGCGCCATCTGCCGGCAGGCGTGTTCCAGCGCCCATTGGCCGATGGCCAGGATCAGCCCGGATTCCTCGGCGATGGGAATGAAGCGGGTGGGCGGGATGGCGCCGTGGCGCGGATGGTGCCAGCGCATCAGCGCTTCGAAGCCGAGCAGCACGCCGTCGGCGCGATACTGGGGCTGGTAGTGCAGCGACAACTGGCCCTCTTCCAGCGCGTGGTGCAGATCCGCGCGCAGGTCGAGCAGCTCGCGGCTGCCGGCGGTCAGGGCGGGCGTGAAGAACTCGAAGCAGTTCTTGCCGCGCGCCTTGGCGCGGTACATCGCCGCGTCCGCGTTGCGCTGCAATTGTTCGGCATCGCGGGCGTCGTCGGGAAACAGGGCAATACCGATACTGCCGGTGACATACAGCTCGTGCCCGTCCATCGGGATGGGCCGGCGCAGCGATTCCAGGCAGCGTTCCGCCATGCGGGTGGCGTCGGCGACGCTCTTCATGCCCGGCAGGATGAGGGTGAACTCGTCGCCGCCCATGCGCGCCAGGGTATCGGTTTCGCGCAGCAGGCGGCGGATGCGGCGGGTGGTCGCCATCAGCACGTTGTCGCCCTGCTGGTGGCCGAGGGTGTCGTTGATGTGCTTGAAGCCGTCCAGATCCAGGAACAGCACGCCGACCCGGTGATCCTCGCGACGCGCGTGCGCGATGGCCTGGTTCAGCCGGTCGCGGAACAGGAAGCGGTTGGGCAGGTCGGTCAGGGCGTCGTGGTGGGCCTGGTGATTGAGGTTGTCGGCCAGTTGCCGATGGCCGATCGCCAGCGCGGCCAGGCCGCTGATCATCATCATCCATTCCAGCTCCGATTCGCTGGGCGCGCGTCCGTCCGGCGGATGCAGGGCGAACTCGCCGATGTGCTCGCCATGCGCGGTGGTCAGTGGCACCGTCCACGCGCTGCCCAGGCCGTCGAGCAGGCCACTGTCGCAATGGCGGCGCCAGACCGGATGCCGGCGGACGTCCTCGACCCGCTGGATATGGCGCTGTTCGTGGGCGCCGCCGGGCAACCAGTGCAGCGGCGCCTGGATGAGCGGGGCGCGTCCTTCCGAGGATTCGCGTTCGGCGTGGAAGAGTTCGCCGTCGGCGTGCACGGCGATGAAGCAGCGGCCGCCGGGCGTCTGTGCCTCGACCATGCGGGTGAGTTCGACCAGGATGCTGTGCAGCGGATGATCCTGCACGATCCGTTCGAGGAAACTCTCCAGCGTTTCGGCCTGGATGCGGCGGCTGATTTCTTCCTGCAGTTGCCGGTTGAGCGTGTTGGTGGCGACGGTCTGCGCCTGCAGGGCCTGGAATGCCTGCTCGCGCTTCTGCTGCTCGATGTACAGCTCCAGGCTCTTTTCCTCGATGAACAGTTCAGCCGCGCGACGTGCCTGTTTTTCGCGCTCCAGTCTCCGTCTGAGCAGTTGCAGTTCGTCCATGCGGGGCGTCCGGGATCAGTCCATCCGGGTCAGCTGGAAGCGGACCGCGGTGCCGCCGCCGTCGGCGGCCAGCGGCATGCGTTCGATGCGCACGCGTTCGCCGTAGTGATCCACGCATCCGGCGATCAGGCCTTCGGCCAGATCCGCCAGCGGGCGGCTGGAGCGGTAGTCGAACAGCATCCGGCGATCGTCGGGGCGTTCGCTGCGGAAGCTTGGCAATTCGGCGCCGGGATAGAGTTTCAGCACTTCGACGTGCACGTGGTTGTCCACCTGTTCGATGAAATCGAACGCGGAGTGCACGTCCTGGAAGAAGCGCGGATAGCTCTTCACGAAACGCCCGAACAGGTAGTGGCCGAATTCGCGCACGAGCGTGGTTGCGGGCAATCCGACCGCAAGGCTGAGTTGCTCGACCAGGGCCAGCAGTTCGGTGTGATCGTAGGTGCCGACGGCGGTGTAGATGCCGCCGCTGGGCAGATGCGCGGCTTCCAGCACGCGTTCGGTCAGTTCGGGACCGAAGCGGCTGTCCATCATCTCCATGAACTCGGTGAACACGACTCCCTTCATGCCTGTCTCCCCCGAGTGGCCATGATGGCCGGAGTATGCCCGCAACCGCTGCATCAACCAATGCGCGACGCGCCCTTCCGATATCGGACGCGGGCGGGGAAGATTGAACCCAGGGTGGTAAGCAGCGCTTACCACTTTTCAACGGAACGCCGGACGCATGCTTCCGGCGTCCGGATCAGCCCGCTGCCTGCCAGGGCGGCGACAGGGCGGCGATGCGCGCATGCGCCGGGCAGCTCTCGCGATGCGCGCCGCGCAGGTAACCCAGGCTCATCAGGAACTCGCCGGTGATCTCGCCGCCGGTGAAGCGGAAGGTCCGCTTGAACAGCTTGATCCATTCGGGCTTGCCGAGCGGGTGGTGGGCATCCAGCCAGGCGGCGAAGCCGCCGTGGGATCCGCGCAGCGCCTGGATGACCCCGGCGTTGTGGATAGCCGCGTCCACCTTCAGGCGGTTGCGGATGATGCCCGGGTCGGCCAGCAGCCGGGCCCGGTCCGCATCTCCATAGGCGGCCACGGTGTCCACGTCGAAGCCGTGGTAGGCACGCCGGAACCCCTCGCGCTTGCGCAGGATGGTTTCCCAGCTGAGCCCGGCCTGGTTGATTTCCAGCAGCAGGCGCTCGAACAGGACCGCCTCTTCCCGCTGGGGAAAGCCGTATTCGTGGTCGTGATAGGGGCCGTGGACCGGATGGCCCGGGGCGATGTCGCAGTATCCGCTCATGCGGTCAGGGTAGCGCGGTCGGGCTAAAATGGCGCCCATGTCCGCCGAACCCTTCCTCGCCAACCAGCTGCTGATCGCCTCGCCGGCCTTGGATGACCCCAATTTCGCCCGCAGCGTGACCCTGATCTGCCAGCACGACGGGGAGGGGGCGATGGGAGTGATGGTCAATCGTCCCTCCGAGTACACCCTGGGCGAAGTCCTGCAGCAGATGCAGCTGGACACGCCGGACGAGGGCCTGCGTGAGCAGATCGTGCTCAACGGCGGCCCGGTCCATCCCGAGCGCGGATTCGTGCTGCACGATGATGCGCGGGCGTGGGATTCCACCCTGACCGTCGCCGATGGCCTGTACCTGACCACTTCGCGCGACATCCTGGAGGCGATGGCCGCCGGCAACGGGCCGGAACACGCCATCGTCACCCTGGGCTGCGCAGGCTGGGGCGCAGGACAACTGGAATTCGAACTGGGCGAGAACGCCTGGCTGACCGCGCCGGCCGATGCGGGCGTGCTGTTCGGGATGCCGCTGGAACGGCGCTGGCAGGCCGCTGGCGGCCTGATCGGTGTAGACATGACCAGGCTCACAGACTACAGCGGGCACGCATGAAACCCTGTCACCGGAACCGCCAAGCCGCTCCCGGAAGGCAAGCCTGCCCGCCGCCGGAGTCCGGCCGGCGTTCCCGGAGTCGGCCATGAAGTTGGATGGCACGGTGTTGGGGTTCGACGTCGGTGCGCGACGCATCGGCGTGGCCGTGGGCAGCGCCTTCGGCAGCGGCGCGCGCGCTTTGGCGGTGGTGGACGTGCACGCGCACGGACCGGACTGGCCGGCGCTGGATCGCCTGCATGCGGAATGGCGGCCGGACGGCCTGGTGGTCGGCGATCCGATGACCCTGGAAGGCGGCGACCAGCCCAACCGCAAGCGCGCGCAGGCGTTCGCGCGCGAACTGCATGCGCGCTACAAGCTGCCGGTGGTGCTGGTGGACGAACGCGCCAGTTCGGTCGAAGCCGCGCAGCGGTTCGCGCTGGATCGCGCCGAAGGCCGCAAGCGCAAGCGCGACGCGGCGGCGCTGGACGCGGTGGCCGCGGCGGTGATCATCGAGCGCTGGCTGGCGGCGCCGCAGGACGCCACGCAGGTGACCCTTTGAGCGAGGCGGCGATCCTCCTGGCCATCACCGGGCCCGCTCCCGTTCCGTTTTCATTGCTTCCGGCCCCGGCTTCCGTCGCCGCGACCGGCAAACCCGCCATCCACCCACCCTCCGGAACCCGGCGTCGCCGCGGCATGCCGGTCCCGACCCTTGCATTCCAGAACTGAGCCAATGACCCAGCAAATCGATTCGGATGGACGCCTGCGGCACCTGCTGACCCTCGACGGTCTTCCCCGCGAAACCCTTTGCCGCCTGCTGGATCGCGCCGGCCAGATCCGCGACACCGCGCTGGGCCGCACCCAGCGCCGCAACCTGCTGGACGGCACCACGGTGTGCACGCTCTTTTTCGAACCTTCCACCCGCACGCGCAGTTCGTTCCAGATCGCGGCGCAGCGGCTGGGCGCGGACGTGCTGAACTTCGACGCCTCCGCCTCCTCCACGCGCAAGGGCGAGACCGCCCGCGACACCCTGCGCAACCTGGAAGCGATGGGCGTGCGCGGTTTCGTGGTGCGGCATTCGGAGGACGGCGCGGTGGACGCGCTGGCCGAAGTGGCGGGCGAGGGCACCACCCTGGTCAACGCCGGCGATGGCCGCAGCGCCCATCCCACCCAGGGCCTGCTGGACGCGCTGACCCTGCGCCAGGCCAAGGGCGCGGATTTCTCGCGGTTGAAGGTGCTGATCGTCGGCGACGTCAAGCATTCGCGCGTGGCGCGTTCGGACCTGCATGCGCTGCGCACGCTGGGCACCGGCGAGATCCGGGTATGCGGCCCGCAGTCGCTGCTGCCCGACGACGACACCCTGGCCGGCTGCACCGTGGGTGGTGATTTCGACGCCATGCTCGAAGGCGTGGACGCGGTGATGATGCTGCGCCTGCAACGCGAGCGGATGGAGGAGGGCCTGGTCGCCTCGCTCGATGACTACCACCGCGACTACGGCCTGACCCAGGCCCGGTTGGGCCGCGCGGCCAGGGACGCGGTGGTGCTGCATCCGGGCCCGATCAACCGCGGCGTGGAAATCACCGACGAGGTCGCCGACGGCCCGCAGTCGCTGGTGCTGCGCCAGGTCAGCAACGGCGTGGCCATCCGCATGGCGGTGCTGGAAACGCTGCTCGGTTGAGTCCGGAGGCGGCGCGTTTCAGTCGCGCGCCGCCACCACCCGGTTCTTGCCGGCGGCCTTGGCCTCGTACATCGCGCGATCGGCGCGCTCGACCAGCGCGTCCTGCGTTTCGCCGGCGCGCCACGGCGCCACGCCGGCGCTGAAGGTCACCGCCAATCGTTCGCCCTCGTGCAGGAGCGGACGCTGCGCCAGCCGTTGCAGGGCGCGCGCGACGATCGCCTCCGCCTCGCGCAACGAGGTGTCCGGCAGCAGCAGCACGAATTCCTCGCCGCCGAAACGGCCGATCGCATCGCTGCCGCGCAGCGCGCCGCGCACCACCGCGACCACATGGCGCAGCGCGGCGTCGCCGCCGAGATGGCCATGGGTGGCGTTGACCAGGCGGAAGTCGTCGAGGTCCAGCAGGGCCAGGCACAGCGGCTGGCCGCTGCGCAGGGCACGGCTGGATTCGCGCCGGAACAGTTCCTCGAAGCCGCGCCGGTTCAGGGCCTCGGTGAGCTGGTCGATCCGCACCAGGTTGGACACCGACTGCAATTCCTGCTCCAGGCTGGCGACGCGGCGTTCGGCCGCCTCGGCTTCCTCGCGCACCGCGCACAGATCGTCGCGGGCGCGCAGCGCCTGCCGTTGCAGCTGGGCGGTGTCTTCCAGGATGTCCTCCATCCGCTTGCCGAGTTCGGCGATGCTGCGGCTGTCGCGGACCGCCTGCGCGTGGAAGCTGATGCGGTCGTGGAATTCGCCGGTGCTGCTGGCCATCCCGTCGAGTCGTTCGACGAAGGTGACCATCATGTCCTTCATCGCCGCCTTCGATTCGTTGAGTCCCTGCTTGAGCAGGCCCTGCTTGTAGATCACCTCGCGCAGGCCGCTGCGGGTTTCCTCCAGCCGTTCGCGATCCAGCGGACCGGACAGCAGGCTGCGCGCGGCCGCAATCTGATCCTGCAGCCAGCTGCCGTCCTCCAGCAGCTCGCCGACGTTCTCCAGCAACAGATCGAACAGGCTGCGCAGCAATTCCTGCGCGTCGCTGGTCTCGTGGCTGGCCTGGCCGATGGCGTGGCACAGATCCTTGAGCTGGCCCTCGAGCGCGGCCAGCGGCTGGCCCGGTTGCCAGCCCTTGAGCTGATCGGCCACCGACTGGGCCTGGGGGTACAGGCGCGCGTCCTCGCGCAGCAGGGTTTCCACCGCCATCACCAGGGTGTGGTGGAGCAGGCCGCGCAGTTGCTCCGATTCGCTGGGAACATCGCTGCCGGGTACCGGTTCGTCGGGAATGGTGCGGATGTACTTGTCGATCAACTGGCGCATGGCGCGCCCGTAGGCATTCCAGTCACCGTCGGCGCAGGCGGCCTGCAGGCGCTGGCCCATGCCGCGCAGTTCGCCGCCCAGGCCCGCGAGTCCATCGGCGAACGCGGCGACCAGCGCCGGTGGCGTGTCGGCGTGCGCGAACAGGGCCTGCAACTGCGCGGCATTGATGAGCGGGCGCGCGGCGTCGTGCGGCGCCAGTCCCGTGCCGGCCGACGGCTGCGCGCGCTTGTGGCCGCGCGCCCACAGGCGACGGAAACCGCCGGTCAGGCCGGGAGGGGCATCGGAAGGTTCGGCCATGGACGGTGCTCGGCGCGGATCTTTTCGTGAAGGGGCGCCGGGTTATCGGCGGCGGCGGACGCCGGTTGAGGGCCCGGCGACGGACGGCGTCAGCGTTCGCCCAGGAAGCGCTCCGCCTCTTCCAGCAGGGCCAGTTGCTGGATGGCCTCGGGATGGCCGGCGGCGGCGGCCCGCCGGACCTGCTCCCGATCCGGATGGCTGACGATCAGCAGCAGGTTGCCGCATTCGGGACAGGCGTAGTCGGTGACTTCGTCCTGCAGATCCATCTGCATGGCGCGCGAATCGCCCTGCCGGCCGCAGGCGCAGGCCTGCGCGCGCTCGCGCCAGCCGGGAGTGAAGTAGTCGTGGAGCAGTTCGGCCATGGAATCTCAGCGGTGTTGTTGGAACAGCCAGGTCCACAGTTCCGGGGTGGCGTAGGCCGGATCCCAGGAGTTGTGGTTGGCGTCGGGGAATTCGGTGTAGCGCACGTCGCCGCCGGCCTGCCTGAGCGCCGCGTCCATCCGGCGCGACTGCACCGGCGGCACCAGATCATCCTTGCCGCCGTGGAAGATCCAGACCGGCACGTGCTTGAGCCGGCGCGCGGCTTCGGCGAACGGATCCGGCACGTTGGCCACGCTGTGCGCGACCATGCTCGGACGCTGGTCGGTCCAGTCCACGGTCAGGCCGCCGCAGATGGGCACCAGCGCGGCGAAGCGCTGCGGCTGCTGCAAGGCCAGTTCCCAGGTGCCATAACCGCCCATCGACAGGCCGGTCAGGTAGACGCGATCGGGATCGCCATCGAATTCCTTCATCGAGGCATCCAGCGCGGCCAGCGCGATCGTGCCGGCCTCCTGGGTCCATTCGGTTTCGGCCGGCGCCTGCGGAATCACCACGATGGCGGGAAAGTCATCCAGGTGCTGGCGCAGGTGCGGCGGCAGGCCGACCTTCATCTGCAACTGGTTGTCCTCGCCGCGTTCGCCGGAACCGTGCAGGAACAGGATCACCGGCATCCTGCCGCGGCCATGGCCGGCCGGCACGAACACCTGGTAGCGATGCGTCTTGCCGGCGACCTCGACCTGGCGCTCGACGAACCTGCCATGCGGGGACACCGGCCGGGTGGCACAGCCGGCCAGCAACATGGCGGTGGAGAGCAGGGCGAGCATTCGCAGGGCGAGGCGAAGGGATGGAATCCGGAAAGAAGACGGGCGGGTGGAGCCGGGCGATGCGGGGGTGATCATGCGGAGCTTCCCAGGGCGACGTAAAGGCAGGTGGCGACGTTGATGGCGGCATGGAACAGCCAGGGCCCCATGATGGATCCGGAACGGATTCGCAGCCAGCCCAGGAACAGCGCGGCCACGAACACCACCGGCAGCAGTGGCCACAGCTCCGGCCGTACCCGCAGCACCAGCAGGTGTGGCAGCAGGAACAGGAAAGCCTGCAAACCGTTGGCGAGCCAGGCCGGCAGTCGCCGCGACAGGCTGCCGGCAAGCAGGCCGCGAAACAGGAATTCCTCGCAGAAGCCGGTGGTGACGACGCCGTAGATCAGCGCCATCAGCAGCGAAGTTCCGCTCAATCCCAGTCCTTCGAACACCCGTTGCGGCGAATCGTGGCTGGTGAAGGACGAGATCGGCGGCGACCAGGCGAGCAGGACGGCGATGTTGAAGAGCGCGGCAACCGCCGCATAGGCCAGATAGCGGGGCGGGCCGGGCCGCAGCCCGGCACGGCAGGCGACCTCGGCCAAGGCGCGCCGGTGCCGCCAGCGGTGCCAGCCCCAGTAGAGCAGGAAAGGAATGCCGGCCAGCAGGATCAGGTTGGCCAGGCCGGATGTCGCGATCTTCGCCAGCATGCCGTCGCCTCCCGTATGCGCCGCCGGGCGCAGGGTGGCGCAGCCGCGTGATCACTGCAACAGGATGACCGTGGCCAGGCCCAGGAAGCTGAGGAAGCCCATCACGTCGGTGACGGTGGTGAGGATGACGCCGCCGGCCAGCGCCGGGTCGAAGCCAAGCCGCTTGAGCGTCAGCGGCACCAGCACGCCGGCGGTCGCCGCGGTCAACAGGTTGATGGTCAGGGCGCTGCCGATGACCAGCGACAGGCCGGGTTGGCGGAACCACAGGAACACGATGATGCCCAGGCCCACGCCCAGGCACAGGCCGTTGATCAGCGCGACCGCCAGTTCCTTCTTCAGCAGCGTCATCACGTTGGACGCGCCGATCTGGCCCAGCGCCAGGCCGCGCACCATCAGCGCCAGCACCTGGGTGCCGGCGTTGCCGCCCATGCCGGCGACGATCGGCATCAGCGCGGCCAGCGCGACCAGCTTGGCGATGCTGCCCTCGAACTGGCCAACCACGCTGGCGGCGAGGAAGGCCGTGCACAGGTTGATGCCCAGCCAGATCAGGCGGCGCCGGAACGCGCGCCGTACCGGCGAGAACAGATCCTCGTCCTCGTCCAGGCCGGCGGCGCCCAGCGCCTGGTGCTCGGCTGTTTCGCGGATGATGTCGACCACGTCGTCGATGGTGATGCGGCCGAGCAGGATATTGTTGTCGTCCACCACCGGCGCGGAAATCCAGTCGTGGTCGGAGAACTGGCGGGCGACTTCCTCGGCGCTCTCGCCGACGTCGATGGCCGGTTGCTCGTCGTCGATCAGGCGATTGATCGGCGTGCTGTCCTCGTGGGTGACCAGCGAGGCCAGCGAGACCCGGCCCAGGTACTGGTGGCGGCGGCTGACCACGAACAGGTGATCGGTGTGGTCCGGCAGTTCGCCGCGCAGGCGCAGGTAGCGCAACACCACGTCGACGTTGACGTCGGCGCGCACGGTCACCACGTCCGGGTTCATCAGGCGGCCGGCGGAGTCCTCCGGGTAGGACAGCACCTGCTCCAGCCGCTCGCGGTTCTCCCGGTCCATCGACTTGAGGACTTCGTCGATGACGGTGTCCGGCAGGTCCTCGACCAGATCGGCCAGATCGTCGATGTCCAGGTCTTCGACCGCGGCGACGATTTCGTCCGGGTCCATCTCCGCCAGCAGGCTCTCGCGGACCTCGTCGCCGACGTGGACCAGCACCTCGCCGTCGTCCTCGGCGTCCACCAGGCCCCACACCACCTCGCGCTTGCCGGGCGGCAGCGATTCGAGCAGGTTGCCGATTTCGGCGGGGGCGAGGGTGTTGACGAGTCGACGCACCGGCCCCAGCCGGCCGCTGTCGAGGGCGTCGGAGAGCAGGCGCAGTTGACGCGCGGTCTTGTCGTGGCGGACGGCTTCGGCCATGCAGTGCTCCGAAACGGGGCCGATCCGCGGGACGGATGCGACCGTGGCATCAGATGTTCATCGCGCCATTATCGCTTGCCGTTGAGATTATGGACACCCCATGCGGGGCATTTTCCGCGCGGCCGTCGCGATCAGGCGGAGGCGGACTTCAGCCAGCGCTCGATGCCGGCGCGATCGCGGGCCTTGAGCAGCTTGTCGGTGGAGGCCTGCAGGGCTTCCCAGTCGCTGCCGCGGATGACCCGGCGCAGTTCCAGCAGGGTGTTGGGGTGCAGGCTGAATTCCCGCAGCCCCAGCGCCAGCAGCAACGGTGCCAGCCGAGGGTCGCCGGCCATTTCGCCGCACACGGCCACCGGCACTTCATGGGCCTGGCCAATGGCGATCACGTGCCGCAGCAGCCGGATCACGCCCGGGTGCAGCGGCGAATACAGTTCGCCCAGGGCCTCGTTGTTGCGATCGGCGGCCAGCAGGTACTGCACCAGATCGTTGGTGCCGATGGAAACGAAATCGACCACGTCGACGAAGCCGTGCATGGCGATCGCCGCCGCCGGCACCTCGATCATCGCGCCCAGTTGCACCTGGCCGGCGATCTCCAGCCCGCGCTTGCGCAACTGGGTGGAGACGCGCTTGATCAGCCGCCGGATGGCCAGGATCTCCTCGCGGCTGCTGATCATCGGGATCAGGATGCGCACCGGGCCGTAGGCCGACGCGCGCAGGATGGCGCGCAGTTGGGTATCGAACACGCCGTCCCGGGCCAGCGACAGGCGCACTCCGCGCAGGCCGAGCGCGGGGTTGTCCTCGTCGTCCAGCACCAGCCCGGTGCGATCGGCCTTGTCGGCACCCAGATCCAGGGTGCGGATGGTGACCGGCCGGCCGCTCATGCCCAGCACCACGTCGCGGTAGGCGCGGAACTGCTCGTCCTCGTCCGGCAACTCATTGCGCTGCAGGAACAGGAATTCGGTGCGGTACAGCCCCACGCCGGCCGCGCCCAGCGCATGCGCGCGCGCCACGTCGTCGAGCGACTCGGCATTGGCGTACAGCGCGATGTCCATGCCGTCGCGGGTGCGGCTGGGCTTGGACCGCAGCCGGCCCAGCTCGCGTTCCTCGCGCGCGGCCTTGCGCAGGCGATCGCGGTAGCCGCGCAGGTCCGACGCGTTCGGTTCGACCACCACCCGGCCGGTGGCGCCGTCGACGATCAGGGCGTCGCCATCATTGACCCGCTGCAGCGCCTGGGCCGCGCCGACCACCAGCGGCATGTGCAGGCTGCGCGCCAGGATCGCGCTGTGCGAGAGCGTGCTGCCGGCGGCGGTGACGATCGCGACCACGCCCTGCGATTGCAGCTGCGCCAGTTCTGACGGGGCGATGTTGTCGCAGACCAGGATGTCGCCGGCCACGCCCTCGGCATCGACCGCGCGCTGCTGGAGATGGGCGTGGATGCGGCCGATCACGTGGTCGAGATCGTCCATCCGGCTCTTCAGGTAGGCATCGTCCATGCCCTCGAACACCGCCGCCAGCCGATCCCGCTGCAGGCGCAGCGCATAGTCCGCGCTATAGCGGCCGGTGCGGATCAGCTCGTCCAGGCCGTACAGCAGTTCAGGGTCGTCCAGCAGCAGGGCGTGCAGGTCGAGGAACTCGCCGACTTCCCGCGCCAGCGCGCCATGCAGGCGATCGCGCAGCCGGTGCATCTCCTCGCGGGTGGCGTCGACCGCCACGTGCAGGCGTTGCAGCTCGGCTTCCACCTGGTTGGCGTGGATGCGCTGCTCGGCGACTTCCAGTGCGTGCGGCATGCGGACCCGGGCGCGCCCCAGCGCGCTTCCGCGCGATGCGCCATGGCCCGACAGCAGCGTCCGCATCAGGCGTCCTCGTCGAACCGTCGTTCGAACAGGGCGGCGACCGCGTCCATCGCGGCGCTCTCGTCCTCGCCGTCCACGCGCACGATCACCGGCGTGCCCTGGCCGGCGGCCAGCAGCATCACGCCCATGATGCTCTTGGCGTTGACCTCGCGTCCCTTGGCGGCCAGCGTCACGTTGCAGCGGAAGCCGGCCAGGGCCTGGACCAGCTTGGCGGTGGCGCGGGCGTGCAGGCCCAGGCGGTTGGAAACGGTGAGTTCGCGTTCAAGCATCGTCGTGGATGACTCCGTTGCGTGCGCCGGCGGCCGCGGTCGCCGGCAGTTCGTCCAGTCCCTGTTCCGAATAGTTCATCACCCGCAACAGCATCGGCAGGCTCAATGCGGACACCCGCCGGATCGGCGTGCCCAGGCGCGCCAGCCTGCCGGCGAGATTGCTGGGGCTGGCGCCGTACAGATCGGTCAGCACCAGCACGCCATCGCCAGCGTCGACCCGTCGCAGCGCGGCCGATGCCTGCGGCAGCAAGGCGTCCAGGTCGGCGTCGAACGGCACCTCGAAGGCTTCCGCCTTCAACGGCAGTTGGCGCAACAGGGTCGCCGCGACGGCCAGGACCGACGCGCCGATGCCGGGATGGGTGATCAGGAGGATGCCACAAGCCATTCCGGAACGTTAACAGACCGGGATGACAAGCCGGAAGCGGTTTTCGCGGGACGCGGCGTTGCGCGTGAAGGGTGGGTCAAGACGAGGCGGGACGGTTGCCCTCGGCGCTGGTGGATGCCTAGTCGAGTTCCCGGTGGAAGGTGGCGACTTCTTCCCAGCCCTGGTTGCGGGCGTGCTGGGCGAGGGTCTCGGCCAGGTAGACCGAGCGGTGCTTGCCGCCGGTGCAACCGAAGGCGATGGTCACGTAGCTGCGGGTCTCCCCGCGCAGGCGCGGCAACCAGGTATCGAGGAACTGGCTGACCTGGCCGACGTATTCGGAGACCTCCGCCTGGGAGCGCAGGTACTCGCGCACCTTCGCATCACGCCCGGAATACGGGCGCAGTTCCGGATTCCAGTGCGGGTTGGGCAGCACCCGCGCGTCGAACACGAAATCGGCGTCGGCCGGCACGCCGCGCTTGTAGGCGAAGGACTCGAACAGCAGCGACAGCGCCGCGCCGCGGTTGAGCGCGAATTCGGCGATGATGCGGCGGCGCAGCTGGTGCACGTTGAGCTGGCTGGTGTCGATGACGACATCGGCCGCCTCGCGCAGCGGCGTGGTGACCTCGCGCTCGCGGCGGATGGCTTCCTGCAGCGACAGGCCGGTATGGCTGTGGCTGAGCGGATGCCGGCGGCGGGTGTCGGAATAGCGCCGCAGCAGGATGTCGTCGGCGGCGTCGAAGAACAGCAGCGTCCCTTCCAGGCCCAGTTGCGCCAGCGCCGCGCGCCACTGCGCCAGCTTGCCCAGTTCGGCGTGGCCGCTGCGGGCGTCGATGCCGACCGCGATCTTCTGCGGCAGGGTGTCGCCCTTCATCAGGCTGCGCACGAACGGCGGCAGCAGTTCCACCGGCAGGTTGTCGACGCAGTAGTAGTCCAGATCCTCGAAGGTCTTCAGCGCCACCGACTTGCCCGAGCCGGACAGGCCGCTGACGATGACCACGGTCGGGGGCGCCGCGCGCACCGCCGGGGGGATGTCTTCTTCCGGCAGGTTCATGGCGTGCTCCGCTCCAGCAGGTTGCTGTGGCGGGCGATGAACATCGCCGCGGGATCGATGCCCTTGGTGCGCAGGATGTGCAGGCGGGTGGCGGCCTCGGTCAGCACGGCCAGGTTGCGGCCCGGCATCACCGGCAGGGTAATCAGCGGCACGTCGAGATCCAGCACGTGACGGGTGCCGGAATCGCCGGTCAGGCGTTCGTAGCCGTGCGGGTTGGGTTCGGTCATCGGCCGGGTCAGGTGCACGATCAGGCGCAGGTACTTGTTCTTCTTCACCGCGGTGTCGCCGAACATCTCGCGCACGTTGAGCACGCCCAGCCCGCGTACCTCGAGCAGATCCTGCAACAGCTCGGGGCAGGTGCCGTCGAGCACGTCCGGCGCGATCTGGGTGAACTCGGGCGCGTCGTCGGCGACCAGGCGGTGGCCGCGGCTCAACAGCTCCAGCGCCAGTTCGCTCTTGCCGGAACCGGCTTCGCCGGTGATCAGCACGCCGATCGAATAGATCTCCATGAACACGCCGTGCAGCGTCACCCGCGGCGCCAGCGTGCGCGCAAGGTGGTAGGAGAGGTGGTTGAGCAGCTCATGGCCGCGCTTGGGCGAGATCCACAGCGGCGTATCGGTTTCGTTCGCCGCCTCGCGAAGATCTTCCGGGCACTGCTGGTTCTTGCTGATGACCAGCGCCAACGGCCGGAACTGGACGATCTTCTCGATGGTTTCCCAGCGCTGGCGTGAATCCAGCGAATCCAGCCAGGTCAGTTCCTCGGTACCCAGGATTTGCACCTTGTTGGGATAGACCGCGTTGAGATAGCCGGCCAGCGACGGACGCCGCGCGATCGTGTCGCCGGCTTCGAGGATCCGGTTCTCGCCCTTCTGTCCGGCCACCCAGCGCAGGGCCAGCTTCTCCTTCTGCTGCTCGAACAGTTCGCGTGCGGTGATACTGGTGTTCATCATGCGAGGACGGACGGGGAAGTGGGGAAGATGCGGCGCGTCGTCGTACTGGCGTGCGCACGGGACGGGTGCGTCGGTGCGACCCGCCGGGCGCGGACGGCGCAGGCAGGGGGAGTGTAATCCGGAGGGATGGGAACTGCTAATGCAGCGTGAAGAATGCTGCTACTGCGCCCCTGCCCGGACCGCGATGGTCGCAGGCAAGGGCGGTTGGGGGCGGGAATTGCCTCAGCCGACGGCTTCCACGCGGAGGCCGCGCTGCACGTCGGTCTTCTTTTCCTTGTGCTTGACCAGCAGGCGATCGAGCTTGTCAGCCAGGATGTCGATGGCGGCGTACATGTTCTGCGCACCGGCGTCGGCATGGAGGGTACGGCCCGCGAGGGAGACGGTCGCTTCGGCGACGTAGTCGGGTTTGCGCGTACAGAGTTGGGTACGGACTTCGAAGGGTTGGTCGAAATGGCGCTCCAGGCGCTTCAGCTTGGTTTCCACGTATTCGCGCAGGGCGGGGGTGACTTCGATTTCATGCCCGTAGGTCTCGATACGCATCGCTTGCCTCCTTCTGTCGGTGATGCAGTGCTGTCGGCACTGCTGAGAACGCGTTGTCGTGCATCTGTGACAACGGAATCAGGCTTGGGTTCCAGGACATCTCCGTCAACGCGGCCAAACGCCGCAATGACAAGATGGGCCTGATCCCGACCGTGATCAAGCGGTGCGAAGGAAAAACGCGGATTCAGTCCAGGCGCACGCGTTCGTGCGACGAAAGGATGTGCAGGGCTTCACGGTATTTGGCGACCGTACGCCGCGCCACCGGGATGCCGGAGGCCTTCAACAGGTCCGCGAGCTTGGCGTCGGACAAGGGTTTGCGCGGATTTTCCTGTTCGATCAGGCGGCGGATCATGGCCTGGATGGCGGTGCTGGACGCCTCGCCGCCGCCCTCGGTGTCGATGCCGGAGGCGAAGAAGGCCCTCAGCGGCAAGGTTCCACGCGGCGTGCGCACGTACTTGCGCGCGATCGCCCGTGAAACCGTGGATTCGTGTAGGCCGACCTCGCTGGCGACCTCGCGCAGGGTCAGCGGGCGCAGCGCCTGTTCGCCGAATTCCAGGAAGCCGGCCTGTTCACGGATCAGGCAGCGGGTGACCTTGAGCAGGGTCTCGCCGCGCGCCTCCAGGCTCTTGAGCAGCCAGCGGGCTTCCTGCAGTTGCCCCTTGAGATAGCCGGCGTCGCTCTCGCCGCAGCGCCGGATCATCTGTTCGTAGCCGCGATGGATGCCGATCCGGGGCAGGTTGTTGCCGGCCAGGGCCGCCCGCCAGACGCCGCGCTGGCGCCAGACCACGCAGTCGGGCACCACGTAGGTATCGCTGCCCAGCTCGCCGATCTGCGCGCCGGGCTTGGGATCCAGGGTGCGCAGCAGGGCGACTGCGGTTTCCACCTCGACCAGCGGTTGCCTGAGCTCGGTGGCGATGCCGGCCACGCCGCTGCGCGGCAGCCGATCCAGCGGGCCGTCGGCGATGCGCATCGCCAGTGCCTTGCCGGGCGTGTCGTCGCTGAGCACCAGCAATTGCAGGCGCAGGCATTCGCCCAGGTTGCGGGCGCCCACGCCGACCGGATCGAAGCGCTGCAGCTGGTGCAGCACCACGCTGATCTCGTCCTCGCTGGCTTCCAGATCCGGCTTCAGGGTTTCGGCGATGCCGGAGAGCGGTTCGCGCAGGTAACCGTCCTCCTCCAGGGCATCAATCAGCGCGCTGCCGATGCGGCGATCCCGCGGCGACAGGTGCGATAGGTGGAGCTGCCAGAGCAGGTGGTCGCGCAGGGTGTCGGCTTCGGCGATCCGCTCGGCGGCGCTGCCGGGATCGTCATCGTCGAAGGAACCGCCGCCGGAAGAGGCCCAGGGCCCTTCGTCCGGCGCCCAGTCGTCATCGCCGGAGCTTCCATCCCCGTCGTGGCGGGATTCTTCCTGGCTGCCGCGCTCGGCCTCGGCCGGCGGACCGTCTTCGCCGGTGGCGGGGGCGTCGTCGGCCCAGTCCAGCAGAGGGTTGGATTCCACGGCCTGGGTGATTTCCACCTCCAGCTCCGCGGTCGACATCTGCAGCAAGCGGATGGCCTGACGCAGCTGCGGCGTCATGACCAGTTGCTGTCCCAGCGATGTCTGGAGGCGTGGTTTCATCCGATGTCCGAAGGCGGCGGCATGGCCTGCGGTCCGGATGGTGCGGCATCGCCCTCAGAGACGGAAAGTTTCCCCCAGGTACACGCGCCGCACGTCCGGATTGGCCAGCAACGCGTCCGGTGCCCCCTGCGCCAGCACGCTGCCTTCGTTGAGGATATACGCCCGGTCGCAGATTCCCAAGGTCTCGCGCACGTTGTGGTCGGTGATCAGCACGCCGATGCCGCGGTTCTTGAGGTGCTTGACGATGCGCTGGATCTCGCCGACCGAGATGGGGTCCACGCCGGCGAACGGCTCGTCCAGCAGCATCAGGCGCGGCCGTGCGGCCAGCGCCCGGGCGATTTCGCAGCGCCGACGTTCGCCGCCGGACAGACTGGCGCCCAGTTGCTCGGAGACGTGGCCGATCTGCAGTTCGTCCAGCAGCGAGGCCAGTTCCTTCTCGATGCCGGCCTGGTCCAGGTCCTCGCGCAGTTCCAGCACCAGGCGGATGTTGTCGGCCACGGTCAGCTTGCGGAACACCGAGGGTTCCTGCGGCAGGTAGCCCACGCCGAGCTTGGCGCGCCGGTACATCGGCTCGGCGGTGATGTCCTGTCCGTCCAGTTCGATCTTGCCCGCGTCGGCGGCGACCAGGCCGACGATCATGTAGAAGCAGGTGGTCTTGCCGGCGCCGTTGGGGCCCAGCAGGCCGACCACTTCGCCGGCTTCCAGGCTCAGTCCGAAGTCGCTGACGACCTTGCGCTGGCGGTAGGTCTTGCGCAGCCCATTTGCGGTCAGCATCACTTGGTGCCCTGCGGCTGCGCCGACTTCGGCTTGATCACGGTGCGCACGCGGGTGCCGTCGCCGCCGCTTTCCATGTTGCCGGTCTTGGTGTTGTAGACCATCTTCTGGCCGCTGTTGGAGCCGCGCGGCGACTTCACCGTGTAGTTGCCGATGAAGGTGATGGTCTCTGACGTCATGTCGTATTCGACGCGATCGGCGGTGGCGTCCATCCAGGAGCCGTCGTCCATCTGCTGTTTCAGCTTGACCTGCTTGCCGGTGAACACGGCGCGCGAGATCTCGCCGTCGTTCATGTAGATCTCGCCGGTGCTGGAGCGGATGTCCAGCGAACCCTGGGTGACGGTCACGCCCTTGCTCAGCATGATCTTGCTGTTGCCTTCGTAAGAGCCGTTCTGGTGGCCGGCATCGATGACCATTTCCTGGTTGCGATCGGACGACTTGGCCCAGGCCGCGGCGCAGGCCAGCAGGAGCGGAAGCAGCAGGGCGCTAGCGCGCAGACTTGGGTGCATAGACACTTTTGACCTGGGATTTGAATTCGTAGGTTTTGTTCTTGAGGTGGGTTTCGAAGCCTACCCCGCTGAGTATAGAACCGGGCCGGGTGATGGTGACCGGAAGCTCGGTGGTCGCCAGGTTCTTGTCCGGGAAGATGTCCAGCCGCTCGGTACGGAAGGCGGTCGGCGGCGGCGCATCGGACGGGCTGGTGCCCTGGACGTCGGTGAGCAGCCGCAACTGGGAGTGGTCCGGGCTCATCCAGCCGGTCTTGGAGCGCATCTGCCAGTACTTGCCGGCATTGTCGGGCAGCAGGAACAGCGGCGTGGTGATCGACAGGCTCTGGTCTGCGGGATTGCGGTGCATTTCCGGCGCCCGCAAGGTGACCGCTTCCTTGCCCTGCTTGTCGAGGGCGACGATCTCGAAATCGTGCATCACGTAGTCGGATCGGTCCGGCCCGCCGGCGGCGGCTTCCGGGCGCGCGCGCTGCTTCCAGGCCGACCAGCCACTGAAGATGGCGGCCACCAGCAGGACCAGGCCAAGGCTCAGGCGCCAGTTCATGCGATGCCTTCCCGCAGGCCAGCGGCCTGACCCTGCGCGCCCAGCAACAGGTCGCAGGCCTCGCGGGCGGCGCCACGGCCGGCGCGGGCGCGGGTGCGCCAGTGGGCGTGGCGGGCGGTCCAGGCGTGGGCGTCGGCCGGGGCGATGGCCAGTCCGACCGCGCGCAGTGGCGGCAGGTCCGGCAGATCGTCGCCCATGAAGGCCACCTGGACGCGTTCCAGCCCCAGTTCGGCGCACAGGGCGTCGACCTGGGCCAGCTTGTCCTTGACCCCGGCGTGGATGCGTACGCCCAGTTCGCGCGCGCGGCGTTCGGCGGCGGGACTGTGGCGCGCGGTGATCAGGGCCACTTCGATGCCGGCCCGGCGCAGCAGCACCAAGCCCTGGCCGTCGTGGATGTGGAACGCCTTGGATTCACGGCCCTCGTCGTCGTAGACCAGGCGTCCGTCGGTCAGCGTGCCGTCGACGTCGAAGCAGGCCAGCCGCACCTGGCGGGCGCGGGCAATCAGGGCATCGTCGACGTCGGCGAGGTGGGACAGGGGCATGGCGTGTGCTGGAAGAGGGGAATCAGGGAGCCGTGAATCAGGGCAAGCGGGCGCGGCGCGACGGGAAAGGGCCGGAAGGACAGGGAATGGCGATCCCCGGCAACCCCTTCCGGCTATCAGCGCACCTTAGACCACGCGCGCGCGCAACAGGTCATGAATGTTAAGGGCTCCGACCGGCCGCTGTTCAGCGTCGACCACGATCAGGCCGCTGATTTTATGGGTTTCCATCATCCGGGCCGCTTCCACGGCCAGCTGGTCGGCGCCGATGGTCTTGGGCTGGCGGGTCATCAGCTCGGCGATGCGCGCGTGGCGGATGTCCAGTCCGGGATTGTCCAGGGTCCGGCGCAGGTCGCCATCGGTGAACAGCCCGGCCAGGCGTCCGTCGGCGTCGACCACCGCGGTCATGCCCAGGCGCTTGCGGCTCATTTCCATCAGGGCTTCGCTGAGGGTGGCGTCTTCGCCGACCCGCGGCACGTCGGCGCCGGCGTGCATGACGTCGGTGATGTGCAGCAGCAAACGGCGGCCAAGGCTGCCGGCCGGGTGGGAGCGGGCGAAGTCGTCGGCGGTGAAGCCGCGGGCTTCCAGCAGGGCCACCGCCAGCGCGTCGCCCATCGCCAGGGTCGCGGTGGTGCTGCTGGTCGGGGCCAGGTCGAGCGGGCAGGCTTCGGCCGGCACGCTCACGTCCAGGTGCAGGCTGGATTCGCGCGCCAGCGTGGAACCCGGCCGGCCGGTCATGGCGATGACGGTGTTGCCCTGGCGCTTGAGCACCGGCAGCAACATCAGCAGTTCGTCCGATTCGCCGGAATAGGAGATCGCCAGCACCACGTCGGCGTCGGTGATCATGCCCAGATCGCCGTGTCCGGCCTCACCGGGATGCACGTAGAAGGCCGGGGTGCCGGTGGAGGCGAGGGTGGCGGCGATCTTGCGGGCGATATGCCCGGACTTGCCCATGCCGGTCGCCACGACCCGGCCGCGGCTGGCCAGGATCGCCTGGCAGGCCGTGGAGAAACTGCCATCGAGCCGGCTGGCCAGCGCGGTCAGCGCCTGTGCCTCGATGTCGATCACGCGTCGCCCGCTGGCGGCCAGTTGGGCGTCCTGCACGGCCGGGTTGTGGGGAAGCGTCTGGGGCATGCGCGCGTCGTGCCGGGAGTAGAATAGGCGGCCATTTTATTAGGAAATGCCCGTTGGACGCCGAAACCATCCGTAAACTCATCGAATCCGGCCTCCCCGGCGCGCAGGCGCAGGTCGAGGGCGAGGACGGCGTGCACTTCGAGGCGACGGTGGTGGCGGAAGCCTTCCGCGGCAAGTTGCCGCTGGCCCGGCACCGGATGGTCTACGCCACCCTGGGCGATCTGATGGGAGGCGCCATCCACGCGCTGGCCCTGAAGACGGTCACCCCGGACGGCAAATAAGCCGGATGACCGCGCCAACGGCACCCGCGCTTTCCGGCAGTTGCCTGTGCGGAGGCATCCGCTACCAGGTGCGCGGTGAACCGGGGGCGATGGTGGTCTGCCATTGCTCGCGCTGCCGCAAGGCCAACGGTTCGGCGTTCCAGGCGGTGGTGCCTATCGCCACCGGTGATTTCGAGTTGCTGGAAGGCGCGGAATGGCTGGCCGGCTACGAATCCTCGCCCGGCGTCCACCGGATGTTCTGCCGGCGCTGCGCGTCGCCGTTGTACAGTCGCCGTGACGCCATGCCGGAAATGCTGCGGCTGCGGGTGGGAACGCTGGATACCCCCTTGTCGGCCGGGCCGTCGATGCACATCTTTGTCGGTTCCAAGGCGGAGTGGTACGACATCCACGACGACGCCGAGCAGCACCGGACCCGTCCCGGCGAATGAGCCGGGCGCTCCTCTCTTCAATCGCATCTTCCCGTCACCCTCATCCCATTCGAGTGATCCATGCAGAAAATCGTAGTGACCGGCGGTATCCCGCTCCAGGGTGAAGTCACCATTTCCGGCGCCAAGAACGCGGTATTGCCGATTCTTTGCGCCACCTTGCTCGCCGACGCGCCGGTGGAAATCACCAACGTGCCGCACCTGCATGACGTGGTCACCACCATCAAGCTGCTCGGCGAGCTGGGCGCGGGCATCAGCATCGACGAAGGCACGCTGTCGCGCGGCAGCGGCATCACCGTCGATCCACGCAGCGTCAACCAGCACGTGGCGCCGTACGAACTGGTCAAGACCATGCGCGCCTCGATCCTGGTGCTGGGCCCGTTGCTGGCCAAGTACGGCGCGGCGGAAGTCTCGCTGCCGGGTGGCTGCGCGATCGGTTCGCGTCCGGTCGACCAGCACATCAAGGGACTGCAGGCGCTGGGCGCCGATATCGTGGTCGAGAACGGCTACGTGAAGGCCAAGGCCAAGCGCCTGAAGGGCGGTCGCTACGTGTTCGACATGGTCACCGTCACCGGCACCGAGAACGTGCTGATGGCCGCCACGCTGGCCGACGGCACCACGGTGCTCGAGAACGCCGCGATGGAACCCGAAATCACCGATCTGGCCAACTGCCTGATCGCGCTGGGCGCGGACATCGAGGGCGCCGGTACGCCGCGCATCGTCATCCGTGGTGTCGAGCGCCTCAACGGTGGCCGCCATGCGGTGCTGCCGGACCGCATCGAGACCGGCACGTTCCTGGTGGCCGCGGCGATGACCGGCGGCCGCATCATCGCCCGCCGCGCCCGTGGCGATACCCTCGACGCGGTGCTGGACAAGCTGAGCGAGGCCGGCGCATCCATCGAGACGACCGAAGACAGCATCAGCCTGGACATGCAGGGCAGGCGTCCGCGCGCGGTCAGCCTGACCACCGCGCCGTATCCGGCGTTCCCGACCGACATGCAGGCGCAGCTGATGGCGCTGAATTGCGTGGCCGAGGGTGTGGGCGTGATCAACGAGACCATCTTCGAGAACCGCTTCATGCACGTGAACGAGCTGCTGCGCCTGGGTGCGGACATCCGCGTGGAAGGGCATACGGCGATCGTGCGCGGCGTGGAGAAGCTGAGTGGCGCGCCGGTCATGGCCACGGACCTGCGTGCCTCGGCCTCGCTGATCCTCGCTGGCCTGGTCGCCGAGGGCGACACCGTGATCGACCGCATCTACCACCTGGATCGCGGCTACGAGAACATCGAAGAAAAGCTGGGCGCGCTGGGCGCCAAGATCCGCCGGATTTCCTGAGCACGCCACGATGTCGACAACCAAACGCACCCGTCTCTCGTCCCGGCGCAAGGCCCTGCTGGTGTTTTTCGCCTTGCTGCTGGCGATCCTGGCCTATCTGCACTTCACCGGTGCCGCCGGCACCAGCGGCATTTCCAACAAGGACATGGACTGGAACGGCGACGGCACCGTCACCGAACAGGAAATCATGCAGGCCTTCTACGCGGTGGTGGTGGAGAAGCAGACCGAAGGCCGGCGTGAGTGCCGTTCCTATGCCTGGCGCAGCAGCGGCCAGTCGATCCGGGTGGACTGCCGGACGACCGTCGCCGACGAAGCCGAAGCCAGCGCCAAGAAATGACGGCGGGACTAACGCAAGAAAAAAGCCCGGCAATGCCGGGCTTTTTTCTGCCTTGAAGCCAGGCTCAGCGCCAGGACTTGATGGTCAGGTCGATGGAGTCCTGACCATTCTCGCGCTGCAGGATGCGCGCCGGAACCGGCATGTTCGGCACCACCCAGACGATCATCTGCTTGTTGCCGTCGGTGCGCACCAGCTTGGTCGCCTCCTGGGACTTGCCGGCCACGGTGATCTGCTCCTTGCCGGCGACCTGGTAGCTCATCGGCTTGGCGCGGCCGTTTTCGACCATGCGGTAGCGCAGCGGCTTGCCGGCGGCGACGTCGCGCACGATCGCCAGGTTGACCAGCAGCGCGTCCATGTCGCCGGGCTGCAGCTTGAGCGGTCCGGCGCGGTCCGGCTTGATGTCGCCGGTCCAGGTGGCCTGCGACTTGCTCCAGTCGTAGACCGTGTCGACGGACTTCTTCTTGACCAGGATGCGCGAACTGTCGCTGCTGGACAGCGGGCGCAGGCGACCGTTCTGTTCGTCGAACACGGTCTTCTGGCTCAGGTCGACCAATTGGTTGCGGATGCTCAGGCTGTACTGCCAGCGGTTGTTGCCCTGCGCGGCAACGCTCATCTGGCCTTCGCCGAGCATGCCCAGCGCGCTCGCCTGGTACTGCGCGGTGAAGGCATCCACGGCCCACGCCGGTGCGGTGGCCACGGCCAGCACCAGGGCCAGCGCCGGCATGCGGAAACGGAGGAGGGGAGACATTTTTTTCATGGCTTACGGTACTCCTTGGTACTCGACCAGGCGCAGATCCAGTTTGTCCTCGCCATCCTCGCGCTGGAGGATGCGAATCGGCGTCGGAACGCCCTGGGCCACCCAGAAAATGGTTTCGTCGTTGCCGCCATTGGTGCGATCCACCCGCATGGCGTCATAGCTGAGATCGTCCACCGCGACGATTTCCGTCTGCGGCGCGACCGCGTACCGATAATCGCGGGTCTTTCCGAAATCGACCACCCGGTAGTTCAACTGGCGGCCGGGTTCGGCATCGCGGATGACCGCCAGGTTGACCAGCAACGCGCTCATGTCGCCAGGCTGCAGCGGCACGGGCGCGCGGCGGTTCTTCTTCAGATCACCCTGCCATTGGGCCGATCGCGTGCTCCAATCATAGACACCGACCACTTTCTTGCCGGTGAAAAGCGCGCTCTGGGTTGTGGCCTGGCTGAGCGGGCGGAAGTCCGTGCCGACCGTGTCGAACAGGGTGCTCTGCTGGATATCCAGTCCCGACAGCCGGGCCAGGCCGCGGGTACCGCGCACGCCCAGATCGACCTGCCAGCGGTTGTCACCGGCCACCTGCGCCACCTTCATGGTCGCGCTGCCGGCCAGCTTGCCGGCGCGATAGGCGTCGTAGGTGGCCACGAACGGCTCCAGCGCCCACGTGGGGGCGCCGATCAGCAGCAGGGTGGCCAGCAGCATTGCGCGGGTCGGAAGCGGCGTCATGTCGCGAAGGGGAGGGTCAGTTGACCGGCAGAATCTAGGGACAGGGGTTTTAATAAGGGCTGACCATCCAGCCAGGCTTCGTCTCCCTGTTCAGTGAGACGGCCGGAAACCGCCAGCGCGGCCACCGCCGCCAGCAGCGCGTGTTCCCTTGGCAGCAGGCGGGCGGCCAGGTCCTCGGGCTTGTCGCCCGGCAGCACGGGAATGACCGCCTGGGCGATCACCGCCCCGGCGTCCAGTTCCGGCACCACCCAGTGCACGCTCGCGCCATGCTCGCGATCGCCGGCTTCCAGGGCGCGCGCGTGGGTGTGCAGGCCACGGTACTTCGGCAGCAACGACGGATGGATGTTGAGCAGGCGGCCGCGGAAGCGGCTGATGAACGCTTCGCCGAGGATGCGCATGTAACCGGCGCAGATCACCCAGTCGGGCCGCACCGCCTCCACCGCATCGGCCAGCGTCGCGTCGAAGCCGGCGCGGTCCGGAAACCGGCGCGCGTCCGCGCTCCAGCGCAGCGGTTCCGGCACGCGTTCCAGCGCCGCCGCCCTGGGCCTGTCGGAGAACACGCCCACGATGCGGGCGTCGAGCCGGCCGGCATCGATGGCGTCCAGCAGCGCCTGCAGGTTGCTGCCACGGCCGGAGACCAGGATGGCGATGCGGTTCTTGCTCATGGATGGACCGGTTCCCGGCGTTCGCGCCGCATCAGTGGCCACGTCGCCAACGCGCCGAGGGTGGCAAGCAGCATGTCGGCGTGGGCATCCCAGACATCTCCCTGCTGGCCGTTGTAGGACTCGGCGGCTTCCGGCGAGAGCCCCAGCGCGATCGCCCATTCCAGCCATTCGTACAGCAGGCTGGTGCACATGATCAGCATCACCGCGATGACGAAGCCCTGGCCGGCCGCCAGCGGCCAGCGCTGGCGCAGCCAGTGCCACACCGCCGGGGTGAAGCAGATGCCGTAGAGCAGGTGGATGAGGCGATCGAAATGATTGCGTCGCCAGCCGAACAGTTCGCTCAGCGTATGCCCGGTCAGCGCGTGCGCCCACGAATCGTAGGGCACGTTGGAATACAGCCAGCGCGCGCCGATGCAGTGCAGGGCGATGAAGAAGCAGATCAGCGCGAAGTGCGAGGTGCGCATCGGCCAGCGGCGGTCATGGAGCCACAGCCAGACCAGCCCGACCACGGTCAGGCTGCTGTGCAGCGCCTGCTCGAACGGCCAGCGCGGCGCGATCCAGCTGAGGGCGAAGATCGCCAGCGCCGTGGCGAAGGCGATCCGCTTGCCGGGCTGCATCGGAATCAGCCGATGGACACGCGCTCGGGGCCGCCGGCGGTGGTCACTTCACCAATGCGCCAGTTCGGCAACTGCAGGCGGGCCAGGTCGGCTTCCACCGCGGCGGCATCGCCGGGCGCGACCACCAGCACGAAGCCGATACCGCAGTTGAAGGTACGCCACATTTCGTTGTTTTCCACCGCACCTTCGCGCTGCAGCCAGTCGAACACCGGCGGCAAGGTCCAGGCGGTGGCGTCGATGCGCAGGCCCAGGCCGTCGGGAATGACGCGGATGATGTTCTCGGTCAGGCCACCACCGGTGATGTGCGCCATCGCGTGCATGTCGTGTGTCTTCAGCAGTTCCAGCACCGGCTTGACGTACAGGCGGGTCGGCGCCATCAGCGCATCGACCAGCTTCACGCCGCCCAGATCCAGATCGCCCGGACGGCCGGCGCGATCGTAGATGCGCCGGATCAGCGAATAACCGTTGGAATGCGGGCCGCTGGAGGCGATGCCGATGAGCAGATCGCCGGCGCGCACCCTGGCGCCATCGAGCAGCTTCGACTTCTCCACCGCGCCGACGGTGAAGCCGGCCAGGTCGTATTCGCCCGGCGGGTACATGTCGGGCATCTCGGCGGTCTCGCCGCCGATCAGCGCGCAGCCGGACAACTCGCAGCCCTTGGCGATGCCGCCGACCACCGCGACCGTGGTCTCCACGTCCAGCTTGCCGGTGGCGAAATAGTCGAGGAAGAACAGCGGTTCCGCGCCCTGGACCAGCACGTCGTTGACGCACATGCCGACCAGGTCGATGCCGATGGTGTCGTGGCGGTTCAACTGCTGGGCCAGCTTGAGCTTGGTGCCCACGCCGTCGGTGCCCGACACCAGCACGGGCTCCTTGTACTTGCCGGACAGGTCGAACAGCGCGCCGAAACCGCCCAGGCCGCCCATCACCTCGGGGCGGAAGCTGCGCCGGACCAGCGGCTTGATGCGTTCGACCACCTCGTTGCCGGCGTCGATGTCGACCCCCGCGTCGCGGTAGGTCATCGGGGTGGAGGCGGGAGGCGTCGGCTGGGTCACGGGCATGCATCGGAAGGGCAAGGCGCGTGATTTTAAAGGAATCCGTGCCCGGTTCGGACGTTCCCTGAACGGCTGGCGTTGGCGCCGGGCATCCATTCGGGCAACAATTCCCTCGATTTGCGGAGCACAGGGACGCTCGATGCGCTGGATGAGAGCTTTCGTATTCGCCGCGGCCACGCTGGTGGCCGCCTCGTGGACGGCCATCCCGGCCCAGGCCCAGAGCGGGCTGCGGACCGAGGGGGACGTCGCCGCCGCGCGCGGCACCTACGAGGCCGAGGTGCCGGTGAACGGGCAGGGCGAGGCCGAACGCAATGGCGCGTTCGCGCGCGCGCTGGGCCAGGTGCTGGCCAAGATGTCCGGCGACCGCGCGGTGACCGGCCGGCCCGGCGTGGGCCAGGAACTGCGCAATGCGCGCAACCTGGTCGACAGCTACGACTACCGGCAGGACCAGGGCACCTCGCCCAGCGGCGCGCCGACCTTCCGAACCACTTTGATCGTCCGCTTCGATCCCGAAGGCGTGGACGGCATGGCGGCCGTGCTCGGCCTGCCGGTATGGCCGCAGCCGCGGCCCAAGCCGGTGGTGTGGCTGGCCATCAACGACGGCAGCGGCCCGCGCCTGGTGGGCCTGCAGCAGGCCAACGCGGTGCGCCCGCTGCTCAGCCGCGCGCAGGATCGCGGCTACAGCCTGGGCCTGCCCACCGGCAACGCCGCCGAGCAGGCGCTGGTGGGCGCGATCTGGCGCCAGGACACCGCCGCCGTCGCCCGCGCCTCGTCCCGCTACAGCCCGCCGATGCAGTTGATCGGCAAGCTCTACCGCGCCAAGGGCGGCTGGACCGCCGACTGGGTGTTCGTCGACGGCGGCAAGGTCCTGTCCACCTGGTCGACCAGTGACACCGACGCGCGCCGGGCCATGGCCGGCGGCGCGGACGGCACCGCCGATGCGTTGGTCAAGCGCTACGCCAAGCGGGGCACCGCCGGTCCGGCCGGTACCTACCGGGTGGTGTTCGCCGGCATCCGCAGCACCGACGATTACCTGCGCCTGATGGGACAACTGCAGAAGATGGCGGTGGTGCGCCGGATCACCCCGGTGCGCGCCAGCGGCGACACCCTGGAACTGGATCTGGAACTGATTTCCGGCCTGTCCGGTTTCCGCCGCATGCTGGGCGACGACAGCCCGCTGGTCGGCGGCGAAGGCGAACCGCCGGTGTTCCGCCTGAAGTAACTCCACCCGCACCCACAGGACGTTCATTCGCATGGATCTTTCTTCCACTCCGGTCGGCACGCTGGCGAGGCGCTGGCAATGGCTGCTGATCGCAGCCATCGTCGGCTGGGTGATCTACCTGCTGGCACCGGTGCTGACGCCGTTCGTGTGCGCGGCGCTGCTGGGGTGGCTGGGCGATCCCTGGGTGGACCGGCTGGAACGCACCGGCCGCTCGCGCACGACCTCGGTGGTGCTGGTGTTCACCCTGATGTTGCTGTTGCTGGTGCTGGCGCTGTTGATCCTGGTGCCGATGCTGGAACGGCAGATCGTGACGCTGGTGGAATCGCTGCCGGAGTATCGGGACTGGTTCGTGCAGCGCGCGCTGCCGTGGATCGAACAGCACACCGGGCTGGAACTGGTGGCCTGGCTGGATCCGGACCGGATCATGGAATGGCTGCGCGGCCACTGGCAGCAGGCCGGCGGCGTGGCGGCGACGTTCTTCGGCTACCTGTCGCGCTCGGGCTTCGCGATGATGGCCTGGGTGGCCAACATCGTGCTGCTGCCGCTCCTCACCTTCTACTTCCTGCGCGACTGGGACAAGCTGGTCGAACGCGTGGCCGCGCTGATACCGCGCGATCACGTCGCCACCGTGGACCGGCTGGCGCTGGAATCCAACGATGTGCTGGGCGCGTTCCTGCGCGGACAGTTCCTGGTGATGCTGGCGCTGGGCGCGATCTACGCGGTGGGCCTGTCGGTGGTGGGACTGAAGCTGGGCCTGCTGATCGGCATCATCGCCGGCCTGATCAGTTTCGTCCCGTACCTGGGCACCGCCACCGGCATCGTGCTGGGCGTGATCGCCGCGCTGGTCCAGACCGGCGGCGACTGGAGCCTGGTGGCGCTGGTGCTGGTGGTGTTCGTGATCGGCCAGATGCTGGAAGGCTACGTGCTGACCCCGCGCATCGTCGGTGATCGCATCGGCCTGCATCCGGTGGCGGTGATCTTCGCGATCATGGCCGGCGGCCAGCTGTTCGGTTTCCTCGGCATGCTGCTGGCGCTGCCGGTGGCGGCGGTCGCCAACGTGCTGCTGCGCTATGCGCATGAGCGCTACACGCAGAGCAAGCTTTACGCGGGCGACCATCCGACCATCCTGCTCGACTCCTACGTCGACAAGAACGTGCTGGACGAGGACGCCGGCGACAAGCCGAAGACGGAAGACAAGTGAAGTGAGCCGCTCCTCGTCTCCCGGCGGGCTGACGCCACAGCTGCCGCTGGCATTGCGCTATCCGCCGGATCAGCGTTTCGAGAGTTTCATCGGCGCGCCGGAAGGTGCGCTGGCGCAGCTGCGCGCGCTGGCCGAGGGTAGCTCGACCGACTGGCTGTACCTGGGCGGCGCGCCGCGGACCGGCAAGACCCATCTCTCGCTCGCGCTGTGCGCGCATGCCGAACAGAACGGCGCGCGTGCCGCGTTCCTGCCGATGGCCGCCGCCGCGGGCCGGCTGCGCGAGGCGCTGGAGTCGCTGGAAGGCCATGACGTGGTGGCGCTGGACGGGCTGGACCTGATCGCGGGCAACCGCGAGGACGAGGTCGCGCTGTTCGATTTCCACAACCGCGCGCGCCCCGCCGGCATCCGTGTGCTGTACACCGCGCGTGACGTGCCCGCCGAGATCGGGCTGGTATTGCCGGACCTGCGCTCGCGGTTGTCGCAGTGCACGCGGGTGATGCTGGTGCTGCTGGATGACGACGGGCGCCGCGAGGTGTTGCGGGAACGCGCGCAGCGACGCGGCCTGGTGCTGGAGGATGCGGCCATCGATTGGCTGCTGACCCGCACCGATCGCGATCTGGGCCGCCTGGTGACGGTGTTCGAGCAGTTGGATCGGGCGTCGCTGGCGGCCCAGCGCCGGATCACCGTGCCGTTCCTGCGCAGCGTGCTGGAGCTGCGCTGAGCATCGCGCGCGATGGGTCGGCGTGACGGTGCGCCGCCGTTCCCTCCACTGGTGAAAAAATAGCCAACCGGCTTGACACGCCCGCCCCGTGGGGCGGTCCGTCACTTATCCACATCTTTGCCGGTTTTTCATCCACACCGATTGTGGACAATCCTTCGACGCCGTTCAGGCGCGCAGGGACGCATCCAGTTGCGCCAGCCGCTCCGGCGTGCCGACGTCGGTCCAGCGCCCGCCCCAGTACTCGCCATGGATGGCGCCCTCGGGCATGTGCGCGCGCAACAGGTGCACGAGCGCGAAGCGCGGCGGCATGCCGACCTGATCGCCAACAATCGCGTTCCAGTCGTCGAGCAGGGTGGGGCGGTAGACACCCAGGCCGGCATAGGTCAGGCGTCGTGCGCCGTCGTCGCGGATCGTGCCGTCGTCCTCCAGCGTGAAGTCGCCGCGGGTCTTGTGCGCGGGTGTATCCACCATGACCAGGTGTGCCAGTCCGTCCGGTTCGGCGGGCAGGCGGGCGAAGTCGTAATCGGTCCAGACGTCGCCGTTGACCAGCAGGAAGGGCTCTTCGCCCAGCAGCGGCCGCGCGTGCAGCATGCCGCCGCCGGTTTCCAGCGGCGTCGGCCCCTCGTGCGACCAGTGCAGCCGCAGTCCCCAGCGCCCGCCGTCGCCCAGCGTGCGCGGAAACTGTTCGGCGAGCCAGCTGATGTTGATCACGACATCACGGATGCCCATCGCCGCGAGCTTTTCCAGGTGCCAGACGATCAGCGGCTTGCCGCCGGCTTCGAGCAAAGGCTTGGGCGTGTGATCGGTCAGCGGGCGCATGCGCTCGCCCAGTCCGGCGGCGAAGATGAGCGCCTTCATGCGGCGTCCCTTGCCCGCATCGCGGGCTTGATGCGCCGTTCCAGCAGATCGCCCAGTTCCGCCAGTTGCGGGTGGCGGGGCAGCACCTCGTCCAGGAAGGCGATGAAGCGTGGCGCGTCGTGCAGGTAGCCGGTCTTGCCGTCGCGGTAGTGCAGGCGGGCGAAGATGCCGAGGATTTTCAGGTGTCGCTGGATGCCCATCCAGTCGGCGTCGCGCAGGAACACCGCGAAGTCGCCCGGCACCGGAATGCCTGCTTCCAGCGCACGCGCGTGGTACTGGGCCAGCCAGCCATCGACGCGCTCCAGCGGCCAGCTGAGGAAGGCGTCCTTGAACAGGCTGACCGGATCGTAGGCCACCGGCCCCCGGATGCAGTCCTGGAAATCCAGCACCGCCGGCAGCGGCCGGGTAGGCATCAGGTTGCGCGGCATGAAGTCGCGATGGGTCAGCACGCGGGCCTGCCCGAGCGCGTTGTCCATCAGGCGGCGCTGCGCCAATTGCAGCCGCTCGCTTTCATCGCAGTCGAGGGTGATGCCCAGGTGGCGGCCGAGGAACCATTCCTCGAACAGGCCGGCGTCCCGTTGCAGCAGCGCCTCGCCGAACTCGCCGGCATCGGCTGGCGGCGTGATCGCCTGCAGCTTGATCAGTTCGCCGATGGCCAGGCCGAACCACTCGTCGGCGCTGTCGGCGTCGATGGTCTTGACCAGGGTCGGCCCGCCCAGATCCTCCAGCAGCAGGAACCCCGACTCCACGTCGCGCGCGAGTACCTGCGGCACCCGCACGCCACCGGCCTCCAGCAGATCGCGGACCCGCAGCCAGGGGCGGACATCCTCCAGTCCCGGCGGCGAATCCATCACGATCCGGCTGGGCTCCACGCCCCGCGTGCGCCAGTAGGTGCGGAATCCGGCGTCCACCGAAGCCCGTTCCAGCGCCAGTCCGGGCGCGTCCATGGCGGCCCTCGTCCAGGCGAGGCGTTGCGTGGCACGGACGTCGTCGTGCGTCTCGGGGGGCATGCGGTGTCCAGACAGGGGTGGTTGCGGACTAAAGGGTAAACTGCCGTCCTCATTTCGTGCGAGAGCTCCATGGCCATACTCCAACCTGTCCTGCTGTCTGGCGGCTCCGGCACGCGCCTGTGGCCGCTGTCGCGCGAAGCCTATCCCAAGCAGTTCCTGCCGCTGGCCAGCGAACGGACGATGGTCCAGGACACCTGGCTGCGGATCGCGCCGCTGGCGACAACCCCCCCGATCGTGGTGGCGAACGAGGAGCACCGGTTCCTGGTCGCCGAGCAGTTGCGCCAGATCGGTGCGCCGGCGCCGCACATCCTGCTGGAGCCGGTGGGGCGCAACACCGCGCCGGCGATCGCGGCGGCGGCATTGCAGGCGATGGCGGAAGGTGCGGATCCGATCCTGCTGGTGCTGCCGTCCGATCATGTCGTCCGCGATGCGGAAGGCTTCCGGCGTGCGGTGGAGGCGGCGATGCCGGCCGCCGGGGACGGTGCGCTGGTAACGTTCGGCATCGTGCCCGACGCGCCCGAGACCGGTTTCGGCTACATCCATGCCGAGTCCGGCGAAGGCCTGCGCAAGGTGTCGCGTTTCGTCGAGAAACCCGACGCCGCGACCGCGCAGTCGTACCTGGATGACGGTGGCTATTACTGGAACAGCGGCATGTTCCTGTTCCGCGCGAGCCGCTACCTGGAGGAACTGGAACGCTTCCGTCCCGACATCGTCGCCGCGGTGCGCGCCGCCTTCACCGAGGCCCGGCAGGATGGCGATTTCGTACGCCTGGACAAGGATGCGTTCGCCGCCAGCCCGTCCGATTCCATCGACTACGCAGTCATGGAAAAGACCGCGCATGCGATGGTGCTGCCGGTGGACATTGGCTGGAACGATGTCGGCAGCTGGTCCGCGCTGTGGGACGTCGCCGAGCGCGATGCCGGCGGAAATGCCCACCATGGCGATGTCATCGCGGTCGACACACGCAACAGCTATGCCTACGCGCAGCGTCTGGTCGCGCTGGTGGGCGTGGATGACATCGTGGTGGTGGAAACCGACGACGCGGTGCTGGTCGCGCGCAAGGACCGCGTGCAGGAAGTGAAGCAGGTGGTCGCGCAACTGAAGGACGGCCAGCGCAGCCAGGCGGTCCTGCATCGTGAAGTGCATCGCCCGTGGGGCAGCTACGATTCGGTGGACATGGGCCAGCGCCATCAGGTCAAGCGGATCAAGGTCAAGCCCGGCGCCAAGCTGTCCCTGCAATCGCACGCGCATCGTGCCGAGCACTGGATAGTGGTCAAGGGCGTGGCGCGGGTGACGCGCGACAATGATGTGTTCGAGCTGTACGAGAACCAGTCCACCTACATTCCGATCGGCGCCAAGCACCGCCTGGAGAATCCAGGCAAGGAACCGCTGGAACTGATCGAAGTGCAGTCCGGCGACTACCTGGGCGAGGACGACATCGTCCGCTATTCGGACATCTACGGGCGCAGCGAGTAATCCCGTGGGCGACCCCACGCGCTTCCGCCTGGAGGATCTGGCGATCGACCTGGAGCGCCAGCGCGTCGAGCGCGCCGGCGAGGTGCTCAATGTTGCCGGACTCAGTTTCCAGCTGCTGCGTTACCTGGTGCTCCAGGGCGATCGGGTGGTGGGTTTCGACGAGCTGATCGAGCGGGTCTGGGCACCGGCCGTCGTCAACGAGGAAACCGTGACTCAGCGGGTGAAGCTGCTGCGGCAGGCACTGGGCGACGATGGACGACAGCCGCGCTACCTGCGCTCGGTGCGCGGACAGGGTTATCAACTGTGCGCGCGGCCGCAGCCGCTGGACGATGACGTCGAGCCTGTCCCGAAGGCATCGTTCGCCGCGTCCCGGCGGTGGTCGCGGGCGGCGGTGGCGGTAGTGGTCGTGACGGCGGTTGCCGTGGGCCTGGCGATCGCCTGGACGGCCGGCGACGCGGAGAAGACAAAAACCAATGCGATGGCGTCCTCTGTCCCCTCCGGCGCATCGGGTACCGCCAGCCTGATCGAGCGCGCCGACTACTACGCCGGCATCGGCCAGCGCGACAACAACGAGCGCGCCATCGAACTGTACGAGCGCGCCTTGCAGGAACAACCGGACAATGCCCGCGCGCTGGTCGGCCTCAGCAGGAGCTACGGCGCGCGGGTATGCCTGTTCAATTTCCCGCCCGAATGGGCCGCGCGCGCGCAGCAGCTGGCCGAACGGGTCATCCATGCGCATCCGGACCAGGCGGCGGCCTACGCCGCGCTCGGCTATTCGCATGACTGCCGCGGCCGCATCGACGAAGCGCTGGCCGGTTACGAGCGCGCCGTCGCGCTGGATCCGGCCGCCGATGGCAGCCGTGCGTCGGCCGCGTATCTTTACGATCGCAAGGGACGTCTGGCCGATGCGCTGATCGCCAACACGTCGCTGCGCGGAGATCCGGCGCGGGTGCGTTTCCTGCAACTGCAGATCGCCAACAACCTGGACCTGCTTGGCTATCCGCAGGCGGCCGAGACGCGGTACCGGCAAAGTTTCGAGCTGTACCCGGACAATGTGTTCTCCAACCTCGCCTGGCCGCGCTACCTGTTCCGGCATGGCCGCCTGAGCGAGGCGCAGGCGGCATTGGATGTGGCGCAGAAGCGGGGCACCGCGCACGCCGACCTGCATCTGCTGGCCGCCGAACTCGCGCGCCTGCAAGGCGATGCCGCCACCGCCACCGGCGCCTACCAGGAAGCGGTGGCGCTGCGGCCGCAGTCCAGCCTGCCGACCACGCTGGCGCGCATCGACGCCGGTCGCGTCGATGCCGCCTGGGCGCGTGCGCGGGCGGAAACCCTGGCGGCGGAACTGGACGCCGGCGCCGGTTACCCCTCCGACTGGCTGGAGGTGGCGCTGCTGCGCGATGCCGGTGGCGACCGCGCCGCCGCGCTGCGTGCGCTGCAACGCGCGATAGACGCGGGTTACAGCGACGCCGACTACCTGCAGGTATCGCCCCTGTTCAAGCCGATGGCGGACGAACCTGCCTTCGCCCGTGGCATCGATGCCATCCACCGGCACAACGCCGCCGAACGCGCCAAGGTGCCGCCGGCGTTGCTGGTCCGGCTCACGGCATCGCCGTAAGCACGTAGTCGCCGAACATCCGCTGCGACTGCGGGTGCACGTCGCGCTGGTTGAACGAGGTGCGGGTGATCACCGCCACCAGTTTCTTCTCGGGAACGATGAACACGTAGTTGCCGCCATTGCCCGACATCGTCCAGGCCGGCGGTTCCCGCCCGTCGCGGGTGAAGCGGAAGCGCCAGAACTGGTAGCCGTAGTCGGCGTCCTCGCGGGCCTGCGCATGCACGGTCAGGGCCTGCCGGATCCAGTCGGCGGAGATGACCCGCTTGCCGTTCCAGATACCGCCGGCGGCCACCAGTTGGCCGAGCTTGGCCAGATCGCGGCTGCGGTAGCGGGTGCCGCCGCCCCCCATGCCCACGCCCTCGCTGGAACGGTTCCATTGCACCTGGCTGATGCCCAGCGGACGCTCGAGGGCTTCCGCGGCGAAAGCGGCCAGCGGCTTTCCGGTGGCGCGCTCCAGCACCGCGCCGAGCAGGAAACTGCCGGCGGTGCAGTAGGAGAACGTGCGCCCGTGCGGACTGTCCTCAGGCCGCTTCACCCACGGCGCGTAGCCGCGCAGCGGCAGGTCCAGGGCGAATCGGGTCCAGTTCTCGCTGACGTACATGCGTTCCTCGTTGCCGGAGGAAAACGGGTTTTCGTCGTCGCAGTCCCAGGCCGAACTCATCGTCAGCAGGTCTTCCACGGTGATCGCCTGCTTGCGCGGGCCATCGTGCTGCCAGGGCGCCAGGTCGCGGAAGTAGTCATGCACGCGCGCCCGCGCATCCGGAATCAGGCCGCGATCGATGGCCGCGCCGACCAGCAGCGCGGTCACGCTCTTGGTCGCCGAGCGGGTGTCGTTGAGCACGTCGGGACCGCCGCCGTTGAAGTAGCGCTCATAGAGCAGGTGCCCGTCCTGCGCGACGAGCACGCTGGTGACGCCCGGAAAATCGCCGCGGGCGATGGCGGCTTCGAGCGCGCCGAAGCGCTCCAGCTTCCAGCCCTGTCGGGCGGCGTCGGCCACCGCCCAGCCGTCGCCTGCCGACGCGGGGGCACGGTAAGGGGGAGTGGCCGGAGCGGCCCAGATGGGCGCCGGCGTGGCGAAGGCCAGGCAGGACAACAGGATCAGGCGGGACAGGGACGGTGACATGGCGCGGCTCCTTGGGTTGGGAGCCGGATTGCACGGTGTCCGCGGATGAAGCGCCTGAAACCCGAATGAAGAATTGTGAAGCCGGCGGTTTCCACGTCATTTCCCAAGAAGAAGCCCCGCCGGAGCGGGGCTTGGGAATGTCGTCCGGCAGGGCTCAGGCCCTTTTCTTCTTCGCCAGGCCGTAGATGAAGAGCAGGATGATCGCGCCGACCACGGAGGCGATGAAGCCGGCAGGTTCCTCCGGTCCGTACCATCCCAGTGCGCCGCCGACGAAACGAGCGAGCAGTGCCCCGGCCACGCCCAGCACGATCGTCCAGATGAGGTTGAGCTTGTCGTCGCCGGGCTTGATGGCCCGGGCCAACAGGCCGGCCAGGAAGCCGATGAGCAGGGTCCACAGGATGCCGCCACCAAAGATCTGTTCCATCTGAACACTCCGGTCGGAAAAAGTGGGGGGTGTCCGCAGGGTAACCCAAGCCATGCCCGACGCACATCCGTCCCGCCCGGCCGCGGTCAATACGGGCGAAAACGAAAAGAGCCGGGACGACCCGGCTCTTTTCCCGTACCCGCGTGTGCCCGCGTCAGCAGCAGCCGTGATCGCCGTGCTGGTCGCCGCCGGCGACGGCCGCCACGCCGGTGGTCTCGCCACGCACGCTGGCCGCGTGATGCTCGGCGATGACCCGGGCCACGCACGCGGTGACCTTCTTGCCCATCGGGATGTGCAGGAACTCGTTGGGGCCATGGGCGTTGGAATGCGGGCCCAGCACGCCGGTGATCATGAACTGCGCACCCGGGAATTTCTCGCCCAGCATGCCCATGAACGGGATGGTGCCGCCTTCACCCATGTACATGGCCGGCGCGCCGAAGAACTCGCGGCTGGATGCGTCGATCGCCTTCTCCAGCCACGGCGACATCGCCGGGGCATTCCAGCCGGTGCTGGCCTTCTCCAGATCCAGGCTGACCTGGGCGCCGTTGGGCGGATCCTTGAGCAGCAGCGCCTTGAGCAGTTCACCGGCACGCTTGCCGTCCAGGGTCGGTGGCAGGCGCAGCGACAGCTTGACCGAGGTGTGCGGACGCAGCACGTTGCCGGCCGACGACAGCGGCGGCATGCCGTCCACGCCGGTCACCGACAGCGCCGGGCGCCAGGTGCGGTTGAGCACCAGTTCGGTCAGGTCCTCCGCCATCGGGGTCATCCCGGGCAGGAACGGGAATTTGTCGAACACCGCCGTGTCCAGCACCCGCGCGGCTTCCTTCGCCTGGGCCAGGCGATCGCCCGGAATCTCGACCTGCAGGCCCTCCGGCAGGATCCGGCCGGTGTTCTCGTCCTCCAGCCGCGACAGCAACTGGCGCAGCAGGCGGAAGCTGGACGGCACCACGCCGGAGGCGTCGCCCGAATGCACGCCTTCCTCCAGCACCTTGACCGTGAAGTTGCCGCCGGCCAGGCCGCGCAGCGAGGTCGTGCACCACAACTGCTCGTAGTTGCCACAACCCGAATCCAGGCATACCACCAGCGATGGCTTGCCGATGCGATCGGCCAGGTGATCGACGTAGGCCGGCAAGTCGTAGCTGCCGGATTCCTCGCAGGCTTCGATCAGCACCACGCAGCGCGCATGCGGCACGCCCTGGGCCTGCAGGGCCTGGAGGGCGGCCAGCGAACCGAAGATGGCGTAGCCGTCGTCGGCGCCGCCGCGGCCGTACAGGCGATCCCCCTTCAGCACCGGTGTCCACGGACCCAGGTCGGCATCCCAGCCGGTCATTTCCGGCTGCTTGTCCAGGTGTCCGTACAGCAGCACGGTATCGGCGCCGGTGTCCGGGCCGCTGGCGGGAATCTCGATGAAAATCAGCGGGGTACGGCCTTCCAGCCGGACCACTTCCACCTGCATCCCGGGAATGGCCTGGGCGCGCGCCCAGTCTTCCATCAGGCGCACCGCCGCATCCATGTATCCATTGGCCACCCAGTCCTTGTCGAACATCGGCGACTTGTTCGGGATGCGGATGTATTCGACCAGCTGCGGAACGATGTCGTCGTCCCATTTCTCGGCGACGTAGCGGTCGACCTTGGCGGTATCCATGGAGTCTCCAATCGGTACGGAATCAGACGCCCATTCTACGCATCCCCATGGGGTAGGAATTTTCCTACATGACACTGCGGGGTTTCCCGGCAGCTTTTGACGGTGGCGGGCGATATGTTTTGCAGCAGTGGCGGATGAGACTGTTTCCGCCGGCCAACGAAGCGATTCGACGCCGGCAGGAGCCACAGGGGACAAAACCTCTGTACGAAAGGAATCACCCATTTGCCACAAGGAGAGTTGCCCATGAAATCGCTGAGCACCGTGTTGAAGTCGGTTGCCCTGTCGCTGGTCCTGGCCCTGAGCGCCCACGCCGCCGACAAGGTGAACATCAACACCGCGGATGCGGCCACGCTGCAGACGGTCCTGATCGGGATCGGCCAGGCGAAGGCGGAAGCCATCATCGAGTACCGCAAGACCAACGGCCCGTTCAAGAGTCCCGAGGAGCTTGCGATGGTCAAGGGCATCGGTTTGAAGACGGTGGAACGGAATCGCGAGCGGATCGAATTGCGTTCCTCCGCCGAGCCGGCCAACAAGCCGGCGACGGCTGCACGCCCGGCACCGGTCACCCGGCGCTGACGGCAGCACGAAAAACCCATGCCGTGGTTTCTGCAGGATGCAGATCGACCCGGCTGACGGGGCAGGATGCCAGGGGACAGGCACGGATGCCGACAGGGATGTACCCATTTCGTATCGGCGTGCAGGACGCACGGGAACAGGAGCAGGCAGGACGCCTGTGATCGGCAGGAGCCGACAGGGATGTATCCATCGCCCGGACATGCAGGGAGCATGTCCGGGCGATGCTTTTTGGGGCGTTAGAATCCGGTTCCGGCCTACAGCGAAGCAGCCATCGTGTCCGAAGCGCGCGTCATTCCCGCCAACGAGTACCGCAGGACCCGCTGGAAGAACGGCCAGGGCTGGACGCGGGAAATCCTGCGCATGCCCGACAGCGACGATTGGACGTGGCGGCTGTCGATTGCGGAGATCGAACAGGACGCCGCGTTCTCGTCGTTTCCGGGCATCGATCGCGAGCTGATCCTCCTGCAGGGAAATGGGCTGCGGCTGGCGTTCGCGGAGGGCGAACAGGTCGAACTGGAACCGCCGCACGGCCGGATTCGCTTCGCCGGGGAACGCGAGGTGACCGGCTACCTGCGGGACGGATTCACCCACGATTTCAACCTGATGTGGAAGCGGGATGTCGTGGATGCCGAACTGCTGCACCGTCCGCTGGTCGGCTCGATGCTGTTCTTCGTGGATGCCGATACCACCTGGGCCATCCACCTGTTAGCCGGGCAGGCGGAATTCGAGGCGGCGAGTGGCTTGCCGCCGCTGTTTGCCGGAGACACCGCGCTACTGCCCGCAGGTCCGGAACGCCGCCGTTTCGCCCTGCAGGGCGGGGGAGAGCTGCTGGCCGCGCGCGTGTCGCCGGTGAAGCGGAGCGCCTTGACGGATCAGTAGACGTCGCGGCGATAGCGGCCGGCCAGGCGGAGTTCCTCCAACCGCTCCGCGCCGAGCGCATCGTTCAGGGCGGCGTCCACGCCCGGGGCCATGCCCTCCAGGCTGCCGCAGACATAGATCACCGCGCCATCGTCCACCCAGCGCCGCAGTTCGTCGGCGACCTCGCGCAGGGCGTGCTGGACGTAGCGTCGCTCGGGCTGATCCCGCGAGAACGCCAAATCCAGGCGTTCCAGCGCGCCTCGCGCCTGCCAGTCCAGGATCTCGTCGCGATGGAAGAAATCGTGCGCCGCCTGGCGTTCGCCGAACACCAGCCAGTTGCGTTGCGCCTTCGCCGCCACCCGAGCCTTCAGGTGCGCGCGCAGGCCGGCGATGCCGGTACCGTTGCCGATCAGGATCATTGGACGATCGTTGCCGGGTGGATGGAAATTGGCGTTCTCGCGGACGCGCAGGGCAATCGTCCCGCCGAGGGCCGCGTGATCGCACAGCCAGCCGCTGCCCAGCCCGGGTCGTCCATCCGGACGCCGCATGCGCCGGACCAGCAATTGCAGGCTGCCATCGGCGGGAATCGAGGCGATGGAGTACTCGCGGTGCGGCAGGGCGGTGAGTTCCGCGATCTCGGTTTCGGGCGCGTGGCCGCGCAGCGTTTCCGGATCCGGCAGATGGACCTGGGCCAGGACGTCGGCAAGCGGTTGGCGCGTCCCCTGCCATTCGACCGGGCGTTGCGGATCCCAGCCCACCGCCTGGACGAAGGCGCCCACGGCCGGCAGCGGATTGCGCGGACCGATTTCGGCGATGTCGCCGGCCTGCCATGCCGGAAACGCGCCGGTGGCCGGGCGCAGGGCAATGTGGAACGCCGCTTCGCCTTGGCTGCCGGGATTCAGCACGCGCCGATCGGCGAGAATCCAGTCCTCGTAGCGCGGCCGATCCCAATCCGGCAGTTCGGCCACACCGCCCAATTGACCCAGGTGATGCTGCCAATGACGCAGGGCGCTTTCGTCGGCATTGTCGACGTCCACGCGGTCAAACAGCGGTTGCGCGCCGTGCTGGCGCAACCAGTCATCGAGTTGATGACCGAAGGCGCAGAACTGCGCGTATTCGCGATCGCCCAGCGCCAGCACGGCATAGCGCAGGCCGTGCAGGGAAAGCGCCTGCGACATGATCCGGCGGACGAAGCCCAGCGCGTGATCGGGCGGATCGCCTTCGCCGGTGGTACTGACCACGAACAAAATCCGCCCCTGCGCGAGATCGCCGGCCTGCAGCGTATCGATTGCCTGCGCGCGCGCGGCGACGCCGGCGGTGATCAGGCTGTCGGTCGTGCGCGTGGCCAGCACGTGCGCGAAACCGGTCTGGCTGGCGTACACCACCCGCAACGCATCCTGCGAGGTATCGACGGCGGCGCCGCGATCCTGGCGACGGTGCCGCGCGGCCAGCCATGCCCATGCGCCGACGTAGGCCAGCAGCGCCGCGCCCGCGCCGAACCAGCGGCCGCTGCGCGGCGACGCCGGCCACCAGGTTTCGCCCTGCAGCAGCGCCATCGCCGCCACGATGGCGAGCAGGGCAAGCAGGACCGCGGCATTGCCCAGCCAGGCGAAGGAAACCGGCGAGGGAGAGGACTGCGCGCTCATGCGGCGAGATGCGAGGCGAACCGGCTGCTGGCCCGTTCCGCCAGCGTGTCGCCCTCGCGGACGATGAAGCGCGCCGCGATCCCGCGCCGTTCGGCCAGCGCCAGTCCCGCGTCGGCTCCGAGCACGGTCAGTGCGGTGGCCCAGCCATCGGCTTCCATCGCGGTGGGTGCCAGCACGGTGACCGCCGCGCGCGCGCTGGACACCGGCTTGCCGGTGCGCGGGTCGAGGGTATGCGTGTAGCGTTCGCCGGCCTGTTCGAACCAGTGCCAGCGATCGCCCGAGGTGGCGACCGCCCGTTCGTCGATGATCGCGATGCGTGGCTCCAGGCCGGCGGCTTCCTCCTCGTCCGGCGAGGATTCGATCAGCACCCGCCAGTGCTCGCCATCCGGCTTGCGGCCATAACCGAAGAGTTCGCCGCCGACTTCGACCAGAGCGGCGGCGAAACCGCGCGCGCGCAGGGTTTCGGCCACCGCATCGACCGCATGGCCCTTGGCGATGGCCGACAGATCCAGTTGCACGCCACCGGGCTGCAGCAGGCGCCGGTGGTCGGTCTCCAGCACCAATCGCCGCCAGCCGACCTGTTGCCGGGTCGAATCGCGGCGGTCGTCGTCGGGAACCGTGCGGGATTGCGCATGGGCGCCGAACCCCCACAGTCCCACCAGCGGCCCGACCGTGGGATCGAAGGCGCCTTCACTGGCCTCGGCGATATCCAGCGCGCATCGCAGCACGGTGAAGAACGCGTCCGGAAGCACCTGCCAATGCCCGGCCTGCGCGCGGTTGAAACGGCTGATGTCCGATTCCGTTTCCCAGGTACTCATCTGCGCCACCACGCGATCCAGTTCGGCCTGGATCAGCGCGTGCAGCGCATGCAGATCCTCGCGTGGCGACGCGACCAGCCGGACCGACCAGTTCGTGCCCATGGTTTCGCCATGCAGCGCGTGCAGCGCCATGTCCGGAGCGGGGAAGGACGGGGGAGACACGGAGGGAAAAGGGGAACTCATGACCCGCGGCGCGTCCCGGGGGACGCGCCGGTCTTGGTGATTACTGCGGCAGGACTTCGAGCGTGGCCACGTAGCTGAGGCGGCGCTGCTTGGCCTGCGGCAACGAGGTCTTGTCGTCCTGCGCGGTGGTTTCCAGCCAGTACATGCCGGCTTCCGGCCAGGTCACGCTGAACTCGCCGTTGGCATCGGTGGTGATCTTGATCTCGTCCTGCGCGTTGCGATAGCGGGTGCCGCCGCGGGTGATCTCGAACTCCAGGCCCGAGGCCGGCTTGCCGTCCTTGAGCATGCGGAACTTGGCCGGCTCGCCGGCGAACAGATCGTTCGGATGGGTGACCGGCACCAGTTCCAAGCCCTCGCCGCTGGTCTTGAGCGCGGTGTCGTTGGGCGAGCCGTTGGTCACGAAGGTCTCGATGCGGCCGACCGACTGCGAAACCTGCAGGTTCTTGGCGTCCTTCGGCACTTCGGTGGCGAAGGTGGCGGGAGTGCCGCGCCAGCGCTTGGGCTTGCCGTTTTCTTCCCAGGTGCCGAACAGGCCGCTGTTGACCACCGCGATGCGGTAGGTGCCCTGCTGCTTGAGCTCGACGTCGAACACGGTGCGGTACTTGCCGGTGGCCAGGTTCTGCGCATCGACCTTGCTGCCATCCGGCGCGGTGATCGCCAGGCCCTCGGTGCGCAGCGGCACGTGGTTGAAGTAGAACAGGTCGTTGGACACCGCGGCGTCCACGGTGATCCACGGATTCTGGCCGGCGATCACCGTCTGCGACGGCTGCAGCCAGGCCTTGTGCGCGAACGCGCTCAGCGGCAGTGCGGACGCCAGCGCGATGGCGAGGGTCAGGGAACGCTTCATCGGTTTCTCCAGCTTTTCGTCGGGTATGGGAAGGGGCGGATGCATCGGCATCCGCGCGGGATTGATTACGGCTTGACGGTCAGGGTGACGGCGCCCAGTTCGCTGCTGCCCTGGGCCTTGCCGCTCTGCGCGGCGCCCTTGGCCGGCCAGGTGAAGGGAATCTTCAGCAGTTCGCGGCCGCCGACTTCGCGCGCGGCTTCCACCACCAGCGTGTACTGGCCCGGTGCCAGCTGCGCGAGTTGCGGCTGCTTGTCGGTGAACTTCAGCGCGTGCTTGCCGACCGGGCGGGTCGGGCCGGTGACGCCGTCCACCGGCACCTTCAGGGTGCGGCCGGACTTGCGCCACCACTGCCGCATGTCCGGCAGCCACTTGGTGCCGTGGCCTTCGGCGGTATCGCGCTGCTGGTACCAGACCGACAGGTTGGCGGCGACTTTCTGGTCGGCGCCCTCCAGCCAGATCGCGACGTAGGGCCGGTGGTACTCGGCGACGTTGAGCTGGGGCACTTCGACGTTGATGTTCAGTTCGCCGGCATACGCCGGAACGGTCAGCAACCCGCTCAATGCGAACGTCAGGGTCAGGGACACGGTGGTCTTGGTCATGGGCGGGCTCGTCGAAGGATCAGTGGATGAAGATCAGGGCCAGCAGCAGCGGCACCACCAGGCCCAGGCCGACCATCGGCCAGGTCAGGCGGCGCTGGCGCGCGTGCAGTTGCAGCAGGAACAGGCCGGTGATGCAGAACACCAGGCAGGCGATCGCGAAGATGTCCAGGAACCATCCCCACGCCGCGCCGGCGTTGCGGCCCTTGTGCAGGTCGTTGAAGTAGGACACCCAGCCGCGGTCGGTGCTTTCGTATTCCACCGAGCCGGTTTCGCGATCGATGCTCAGCCAGGCGTCCGCGCCCGGGCGCGGCATCGAAAGATAGATTTCCACGTCCGACCACTCGGCCTGGCGGCGGCCGATGCCGACGGAGAACTCGTCGCCCAGCCAGGTGGCGACCGGAGCGGGCAGCGGCGCATTGCCTTCCTGGCGGCTTCCCAGCTTGGCCAGCAGCGCGGGCGGCAACTGCGCCTGCCGGTTGACCACCTCGGGCTTGGCCTCGATTTTCGAGGCGTGATTGAGGGTGATGCCGGTAGCCGCGAACAGCAGCATGCCGATGAGGCAGATCGCCGAACTGATCCAATGCCATTGGTGCAGCGTGCGCAGCCAGTAACCCCGGCGCTGCTGCTGGCTGGTGACGGATTGTGCGGGCGCTGGGCTCAAGCGGGCGGGACGGGTCGAAGGAAGGGAGAATTAGACCACAAATGAGAATGCCTCTCAATTGAGGTGGCCGGCCCGCCGATGGGCGGACCGTCCGGATACCGCGTCAGAAGCGCAGGTTCAGCGACACCCAGAAACTGCGGCGCTGTTCCTTCACTGCGTAGTCGTCCACGCAGCTGTACTCGCTGTCGCTGATCAGCAGGCAGGATTGGGACACGAAATCCTTGTCGAACACGTTGTTGACCCGGGCATTGATGGTCAGCGCGTCGGTGGCCTTCCAGCTGCCGCCCAGGTGGAACACGGTGTAGTCCTCGTAATAGCGAACGTTGGAGACGGTCGCGCCGTTGACCGAGGTGACCACGGTGTCGCGATAGCGGTCGTAGCGACCCTCGCCGATCAGCGACAGGCTGAGGGCGTCGCTGATCCGCCAGTTCAGGCTGGCGTTGGCCATGTGCCTGGCCGGGTTGCCGGCGATGGGCATGCCCTTGGCCGCGCCGCTGGTCTGCTCGGACTTGGTGTAGGTGTAGTTGCCGCGCAGCTCCAGGTTGTCCCGCAGGTCCACGTGCGCGGCCAGTTCGACGCCGCGGGTCTCGGCCTCGTCGATGTTCACGCTCTGGCTGAAAGTGCTGTAGCCCAGTTCGGCCCAGCCGGGACCGACATCCACACAGTAGCCGCTGCCGGCGGGCGCGACCTCGCAGTTCGGGAAGGTGCCGCCGCTGGCGATCTTGTCTTCGAACTTGTTGAAGAAGCCGGTGATGTTGAAGCCGAAGCGGTCGCCCTCGTAGTAGGCGGCCAGCTCGTAGTTGGTGCTGGTCTCGGGCTTCAGGTTCGGCGAACCGACCAGCGGCAGCACGCCCTGGCCGCCGAAGCCGGTCACGCCCGGGAACAGTTGATCCGGGCGCGGCGTCTTGTAGCCGGTACTGACGCCGCCCTTGACCGTCCAGGCGTCGCTGGCGTTCCAGACCAGGTAGGCGCGCGGACTGACATGGCTGCCGAACACGTTGTGATCGTCGTAGCGCACGCCCAGCGTGGCGGTCAGGGTGTCGGTGAACGACCAGTTGTCCTCGGCGAACACCGACCACATCCGGTGCTTCTGCTTCACGCCGTCGCGATAACCGCCGCCGTCCATGCCGAACACGCCGTCGGTCATGTCGGTGTCGTTGTACTGGCCACCGACGGTCAGCTTGTGGGCGCCGAAGGTCATGTCGAGCATCGTGTCCAGCACGTAGCCTTCCAGCTCCATCGTGCGCAGCGGGCGCGGCAGGAACGCGGACAGGCGCGCGCGCTCGGCGTCGTTGAGCACGCCCAGGTTGCCGTTGGCCATGTTGCAGCGGGCGGCCTGGCCGCGACGTGCGCAGACATCGTTCCACAGCGTCTGCAGGTTGGCGCGTTCTTCCAGCGTCAGCGGCAGCGAGCGGCCGAGGTTGTTGCTCGTGGCGTGGGTCAAGCTGGTCTGCCAGGTGCCGAAGTCATAGCGGCCCTGGTGGGTCAGTGACAGCTGATCGCGCTCGTAGCGCTGCCATGCGGTATAGCCGACACGCGGCTGCACGACGCGACGGCTGACCGTGCCCGGACCATCGGGATTGGGAAGGGTGGCGTTGCCGCTGCGCCACAGGCTTTCCAGGCTGTCCAGGGTGCCGGTCTGGCCCTTGCGGTTGTCGTACTTCTGCCGCGAGATGTCGTAGTCCAGCCAGAAATCATTGTGCTCGTCGAGGCTGAAGTCCAGGCGCACGCCGGCGTTCCAGCGGGTGTTCGCGACCGCCTTGCCGCCGCCGCCGAAGCCCAGCGTGCGTTCCCACATCGAACCGTCCGGCAGCGGCAGCGCCGGCCACTCCGGGTTCGACTCGTCGGTGTCGTACCAGCTGCCGCGCACCGCCATGCCCAGCCGGTCCTTGACCAGCGGACCACTGAGATAGAGATCGGTGGTGCGTGCGTCGCCGAACTGATCTTCCTGCTGGATCGTGAAGCCCTGGGTGATCGAGCCGCCCCATTCTTCCCTGTTGCGGCGGGTGATAATGTTGATCACGCCGCCCATCGCGTCGGAGCCGTACAGCGTGGACATCGGGCCGCGGACCACTTCGATGCGTTCGATCGCGTCCAGCGGCGGCACGTATGCAAACTGGCCGCCGCCGAAATTGTTCGGGTAGAGCTGGCCGACGTTGCTCTGGCGACGACCGTCGATCAGCACCAGGGTGTACTCGGAGGGCATGCCGCGCATGCTGACGGTGGCCGCACCATTCTTGTCGGTGGTTTCCATGCCCACATCGATGCCTTCCACATCGCGCAGTGCGTCGATCAGGCTGGTATAGGGGCGCTGGCTGAGATCCTCGCGGGTGACCACGCTGATGCTGGCCGGCGCGTCGACGATTTTCTGCTCGAAGCCGGCCGCGGTGACGACGACGGTGTCGAGGGTGTTGGGCCGGTCGGAACCGTCGGGCATCTGCTGGGCGACAACGGGTGCGGAAAGGGAAAGCAGCAGGCAAGCGGCGAGCCGGTTGCGGCGGGGGGAAAGCGGGAAGCGGGGCTGGGTCATGGTCGTCGGACAGGCATGTGGTTCCCTCTCCCGCGAAGGAGAAGGAAGGGACTGATTGGGAGAAGGCGCGGTGCGGACCGCAGACGTGACGGCGGATATGACGCGTCTGGCGCGTCAGCCGGTCAGGCGATCTGGAGCAGCGAAGCCAGCACGGGAGGCGCCTGGCCGCGATGGCGCTGGCATGGCGGCGCCGGCTTGCTCGGCACGCGACCGGAAGTGCGCAGGCATGCGCCGCCGGAAGGCGGTTGCCTGGACAAGGAGAATGCCAGGACGGGGAGGAGTTCCCTCGGCGTCGCCACCGGTTCCGGTTCGGCGTGCTGGGAAACCGGCTGCAGGGTGACGCGCCGTTTCTTGGCCGGCTGATCGTCATGGCGCCCCGCATCGGGCGCTCCATCTTCCGGCGCCTGCTGGAGCATTCCGACGGGACTGGCGCGGTTGTCCCAGTGGCCGAAACCATGCGGACGCTGCCCGGCCATGGCGCCGAAGTGCAGGGTGGACAGCAACAGGCATACGGAGGCCAGCACGGCCAGCCACGCCGCACGCGGACGCACCTCGCGGCGCGACCGGCGGGATTGGACAGCCTGGCGGATCGCCTGGAACAGAAACTTACCCCTGCATGGATGGCCGCCCCAAGGGGACGGCAAGCGCAGGGATTTTAATGAGAACCATTATCAAATGCAAATGAGAGGCATCTTGCCGCTCATGTTTCGCCCCAGCGCCGCAGCAGGTTGTGGTACACGCCGGTCAACCGGACCACCGCGGCGTTGTCCGCGCCGGTCTGCCGCAATGTCTCCAGCGAAGTATCCATCTCGAACAGTAGGCGCCGGCAGGCGTCGTCGCGCACCATGCTCTGCACCCAGAAGAACGAGGCCAGGCGCGCGCCACGCGTCACCGGCTGGACCTTGTGCAGGCTGCTGGACGGATACAGCACCATGTCGCCGGCGGGCAGCTTCACTTCGTGCTCGCCATAGGTGTCGCTGACGATCAACTCGCCGCCGTCGTATTCGCCGGGCTCGCACAGGAACAGCGTGCAGGACACGTCGGAGCGCACCGCCTGGCTGCGGCCATCCGGGGTCCGGGTGAGCATCACCGAACCGTCGATGTGGAAGCCGTATTCACCGCCGCCCTGGTAGCGGTTGAAACGCGGTGGTACGACGTGGAGCGGCAGCGCCGCGGCGAAGTACAGGGGATTGCGTTCCAGCGCGGCCAGAATCCGCTGGCCCAGTTGTTCGCGCAGCGGCGAGGCGTCCGGCAACTGCTCGTTGCGCTTGACCTGCGCGCCCTGGACGCCGACGGTCTCGCGGCCGTCGGTCCAGTCGGCCTGGTCCAGCGCCTGCCGCATCGCCATGACCTCCTGTGGGGCGAGCACCTGGGGAATATGCAGCAGCATGTCTTGCTCCTTGGAGGAAAACGGGGAGGCGCGCGCCTCCCCGCCACGACCGCGTCAGAACCGCAGGTTCAGGCTCAGCAGCACCGAACGCGGCGCACCCGGCGTGTAACGGTAGCCGCTCTTGTTGATCGCCGCCACGTAGTCCTTGTCGAACAGGTTGTAGGCGTTCAAGCGCAGATCCAGGTTCGGGCTGAAGGCATAACTGACAACCGCGTCCCACACCGTGTACGACTTGACGAAGTTCGGCGTGCCCACGGCACCGTCGGTGCCGCGCTTCATTTCGCCGGAGTAACGCACGCCACCGCCGACGGTCAGGCCGAAGGGGAGTTCGTAGGTGGTCCAGGCGGTGAAGGCGCTGTCCGGGGTGTAGCCCAGATCGCGGGTCTTGTCGTTCGCCACGACCGGGCCATCCTTCACGGTGGCGTCCATCGCGGTGTAGCCGGCGGACACGGACCAGTCGTCGGTAAGCTTGCCAACCGCCGAAACCTCCACGCCGCGCACGCGCTTCTCGCCGCCCTGGAAGGTCACCCCGTTCTCAGTGATCACTTCGTTGCTCACGTCAGTCTGAAACACCGCCAGGGTCAGCAGCAAATCGTCACCCAGCAGGTTCCACTTGCTGCCGACCTCGAAGGTCTTGGCTTTCTGCGGGTCGTATTTGGGATTGTTGGCGCTGTTGTCCGCGTTGCTCAGTTCCAGCGCGGTACCGCCCGGAGGCTGCTGCGAAAGCGCGTAGTTGGCATACACGCTGGCGACGTTGCCCACCTTGTAGACCGCACCGAGTTTCCAGTTGACCAGGGTATCGGAGGCATCCCGATCCACGCCCGGCACGATGGTGCCGGTGGGCAGGCTGCCGCAGACGGGACCGCCGCGACCGCCGCAGGCGACCAGGCTGCTGAAGTCGGTCTTGTAGTGATCCAGGCGGATGCCGGCGGTCAGCAGGAAGGCTTCGTTGAACTTCAGGGTATCGAAGGCGTACAGCGACGACGTGGTGATCTTGCCCTTGCTATGCGCACCATTGCGGCCCCAGCGCAGGCCGCTGACGTCAGGGTCGGGGTTGTACAGATTGGCCGCCGGCCAGGCGGTCCCCGGGATCGTGGCGACGCCCCAGCTTTCCAGTTCCTCGCGCGCGAACTCCAGTCCGGTGCTGAGGTTGTGCTGCACGCGGCCGGTCGAGAAGTCGGCGCGCAGGTTCAGCTGGTTGGTGGCGATGGTGTATTCCTGATCCTTGAAGGTTGGCAGGCTGCGGTTGACCGTCCAGCCATAAGGATTGTTGATGTCGGGGATGGTCAGCGTGGGCGTGGTGCCGGTGGCGGACAGCATGAATGCCGTCAGCATGTAGTCCTGTTCGTTCTTGCCCCAACGTGCGGTATTGGTCAGCTTCAGCGTGTCGGAGAAGTCGTGCTCGAAGCGGAACGTGGCCATTTGCGCGGTCACGTCGTCGTGATCGAAGCGCGTGCCGTAGAAGTTCTCGCTGTCCACGCGCGGCGCCAACGCGATCTGCGGACGGGCAGGGTCCGGCGAACTGTAGCCCGGCAGGCCGATGGTCGGCACGCCGCCGTCCGGCACGTTGTCCTGCTTCACGTACAGCAGGTTGAGGAAGTAACGGGTATCAGAGCCCAGGCCGAACGCCAGCGACGGCGCCACGCCCCAGCGCTTGTTGTTGATCAGATCGCGGCCGGGCACGTCGCTGTCCTGCGCCATCACGTTGAGGCGGAACGCCGTGCCGGGGATGCCGAGCGACTGGTTCCAGTCGGCGGTGACGCGCTTCTGGTCGTCACTGCCGATCGAGACGGTCGCGCTGATCGCGTCCTTCCGCGTGGCCTGCTTGCTGACCATGTTGATTGCGCCGGTCGGTGCGCTGCGGCCGTTGTCGGTGCCGGCCGGCCCCTTCTCGACTTCGACCTGTTCGACATTGAACACGTCGCGCGAGATCGAACCCAGGTCGCGCACGCCGTCGACGAAGATGCTGCTGGAACTGTCGAAGCCGCGCATGAACAAGGTGTCGCCGGTGGTGGTGTTGCCGTTTTCACCGACGAAGAAGGTGCCCACGCCCGGGCTGTTGCGCAGCGCCTCGGTCAGGGTGGTCGCGCCCTGCTGGTTGAACAGATCGTCGGTGATGATCTGGATGGTCTGCGGGGTGTCCTGCAGCGACTGGGTGAACTTGGGCGAGGCCAGCTTGTCCGCCTTGTATTCGCCGACCGAGGTGCCTTCGACGTGCACCTCCGGCAGGGTGGTCGGATCCGGTTTGGGCGCGTTGTCGGAGGCGACCTGGGCGGCGGCGGGGACGGCCAGCGCCAGGCTGGTCAGCAGGGTGGCGGTGGTCAGGCCGTTCGGGGAACGGGACGCGGGAGTGGCGTGCTTGCGCGACTTGATCGGGTTCATGGGTGTCTTGGCGGTTGCGGAAGGGAATCCCCGTGGCGACGGGCGATGGGGAAGCGGGGGCGCTGGCGGCCCGGGCATCCGGATCGCCAGTGCGATTCAGGCGCGCGGGGGCGCGTGGCCGTGCGGCAGACGGCAGGCGTCGGACCGGAACCGGACATTGCCGGAACGGAGGGACGCGCAACGTGCGGGCTGGAAGCCGGGGCGGTCAGCGGGGGCGGGGCCGCTCGCAGGGTCGAACTCGCCTTCGGGTGAAGGTTCGACGGCGGCGATCGGGTCCACGGACGGGAGTTGCCAGCCTGTGGCGGGACTTCTCTCTTCGGCGTCCCGGGTGTTTGCCTCCGCTGCCGGAGTCCCCTCGGACAACGCGGCCGCCACCACGGTCGGGCCGGTGACGGCCGCGACGGATGCCGACGCGACCGGAAGCAGCCACACCAACGACCACAACAGTCCCAGCAGCGCCCAGAAGAGGGCGCTGCGACGTTCGTCACGGGGGCGGGTCGGAAGGGGCAAGGGGAGCGGAGCGGGTCAGCCGGATAACGAATTTATAATCTTAATGATAATTGTTCTCTTTCGCAAAGGCGCCTCGCCGAATGGCGGTGCGGAAGAAACAAAAAAGGCGGATTCCGGGGAATCCGCCCTTGGGAGCCGCCGCCGGCGTGCCGATTAGCCGCGGTCGTCGCGGGTCCAGAGCCCGCCGTGTTCCTGCTTGACCGGGAACTTGGGTACCGGCGAATAGGCCGGCGCGCACAGCGCCCGACCATCGCGGATATCGAACTTGGCCCCGTGCAGGATGCATTCGATGGTGGCCTCGTCGCCGTCGTAATTGCCGGAGGACAGTTCGAAATCCTCGTGGCTGCAGCGATCCTCCAGCGCGTAGAAATCGCCGTCGTAGTTCATCACCAGGATCGGGGTGCCGGTGACTTCGTCGAATACCGTGCGCATCTCGCCGGGCAGCATTTCGCCCAGCGCGCAGACGAAGGTCCAGTTCTCGCTCACAGCGCCTTCTCCAGCACCTCGAAGCGGAGATCGTCGCGCTTGGGAATGCCGAAGCGCTCGTCGCCGTAGGGGAAGGGCTTCTTGATGCCGGTGCGCACGTAGCCACGACGCTCGTAGAAGGCGATGAGTTCGTCGCGCACGTCGATGACACTCATCCGGATGGCCGGTTGTCGCCAGTCTTCGCGAACCACGCGTTCGGCCTCGGCGATCACCGCCTTGCCCACGCCGCCGCCCTGCAGATCGGGCCGGACCGAGAACATGCCGAAGTAGCCGGCGCCGTCCTCCACCGCGACATGCGCGCAGGCCAGCATCTGCCCATCGCGTTCGGCGACAAGGATGCGGCTCCGGGCGCGTTCGATGTCACGCAGCAGGCCTTCGGGATCGATGCGCTGGCCATCCAGCAGATCGGCTTCGGTGGTCCAGCCCTGCTTGCTGACCTCGCCACGGTAGGCGGAGGTCACCAGCGAGACGAGGGCGGGGATGTCCGCGGCGGTAGCGGTACGGAAGGTCAGCATGCTCATGCGCCGATCTTACGGAAAACCGCCCCCCAACTGTAGGAGCGACGTCAGTCGCGACCGGGATCCCGGACGGCCCAGATATCCGGTCGCGACCGACGTCGCTCCTGCAGGGGGATGCGCGCCGCAATCAGGCCAGCAGGCTGCGGGCTTTCTTCAGCGCGGCGGCGAAGGCTTCGATTTCGGCGTGGGTGTTGTAGAAGGCCAGCGAGGCCCGGCAGGTCGCGGCGACCCCGAAGAATTGCAGCAGCGGATGCGCGCAGTGCTGGCCGGAACGGATCGCCACGCCTTCCAGGTCCAGCAGGGTCGCCAGATCGTGCGCATGGGCGCCTTCGACCAGGAAGGAGATGACCGCGGCTTTCTCCGGCGCGGTGCCGAAGATGCGCAGGCCGTCGATCTTACGCAGCTCTTCGGTCGCGTGGGCCAGCAGTTCGGTTTCGCGCGCCTCGATGTTGGCCATGCCGACCGACTCGAGGTAATCCACCGCCGCGCCCAGGCCGATGAAACCGGCGATGTTGGGCGTGCCGGCCTCGAACTTGTGCGGCGGGTCGTTGAACACCGTGCCGTCGAAGCTGACCTCCTTGATCATCTCGCCGCCACCGATGAAGGGCGGCATGGCCTGCAGATGCTCGCGCCGGGCCCACAGCGCGCCGGTGCCGGTGGGCCCGCACATCTTGTGGCCGGTCAGGGCATAGAAATCGCAGCCGATCGCGGCCACGTCCACCGGGCGGTGCGGCGTGGCCTGCGACCCGTCCACCATCGTGACGATGCCGTGCTTGCGCGCTTCCCGGCAGATCTCGCGGACCGGATTGACCGTGCCCAGCACGTTGGACACGTGGGTAATCGCCAGCAGCTTCACATCCGGCGTCATCGCCGCGTACAGGCCGGGCAGGTCCAGCGAACCGTCCGGAAGAATCTCGGCCACGCGAAGGGTGGCGCCGGTGCGCTGGGCGACCAGCTGCCACGGCACGATGTTGGCGTGATGCTCCATCCGCGAAACCAGGATGACATCGCCCTTGCCCAGGCGCGGCAGCGCCCAGGAGTAGGCGACCAGGTTGATCGCGAAGGTGGTGCCGCTGCACAGCACCAGTTCGTCGGCGCGCACGTTGAGGAAGCGGGCCAGCTTGCGGCGCGCGCCTTCGTAAGCGTCGGTGGCCTCGGTGCCGAGCGTGTGCACCGCGCGGCTGACGTTGGCGTTGTGGCGGCGGTAGAACGCGTCCGTGGCGGCGATTACCGATGCCGGTTTCTGGCCGGTGTTGGCGCTGTCGAAATAGATCAGCGGCTTGCCGTGGACCTGGCGCTCCAGCAGCGGGAAGTCGGCGCGCACGCGCGCCCAGTCCGGCGTGCCGGCCGGATCGCGATGTGGCGCGGGACCGGCGTTCACGGCGCACCCAGCCCGGCCAGGGCCTGGTCGATGCGCTGCGACAACTGCTCACGCACCGCCGGGTTGGTGATGATGGACATCGGCTCGCGGCAGAACGCGGCGGTCAGCAACTGCTGCGCTTCCGTTTCCGGAAGGCCGCGCGAACGCAGGTAGAACAGCGCGTTGGCGTCCAGTCGGCCGACGGTCGCGCCGTGCGCGGCCTTCACTTCGTCGGCATGGATTTCCAGCACCGGCTGGGTGTCGATCTCGGCGTTGTCGGACAGCAGCAGGTTCTTGTTCGACAGCGCCGCGTCGGTACCGTCCGCACCCTCGCGGATCAAGATGCCGCCATGGAACACCGCGCGGCCGCGCCCGGCGCCCAGTCCGCGCCAAGTCAGTTCGCAGGTGGTGTCGCGGGCGATGTGGTCGATGCCCAGCCGGGTATCCAGGTGGCGGCGGCCGTCGGCGAGCAGCACGCCGTTGGCAATCAGGCGGGCCCGATCGCCTTCCAGCCGCACGTTGAACTCGTGCCGCGACAGCGCCGCGCCCAGTTCCAGATCGATGCGGCGGTATTCGGCATCGCTGGCCAGCACGGCATCCGTGCGCAACAGGTGGGTGGCGCGATCGCCGTCTTCCTGCACGCGCGCGTGGGCCAGGCGCGCACCGCGCCCGACATGGACATGGACCAGCGTGTTGGCCAGATGGGCGTGCGAGCCGGTGCCGAAATGATGTTCGAACACCTTGAGCGAGGCACCCGCGCGCAGTTCGACGAGATTGCGCAGATGCCAGGCATGGTCGGTGTCGTCGGGCGCGCCGATGAACACCAGGTGCAGCGGCGCCTCGACTTCGACGGACTCGGCCACCCGCAGCAGCACGCCTTCATTGGCGAGGGCCGCGTTGAGACGGGCGAACACTTCATCGCTCCGTTCGAAACGGCGTTGCAGGAAGCGGGCGGATTCGCCGCCCTCGGCCAGCGCCTCGGACAACAGCTGCAGGCTGACGCCTTCCGGCAAGTCGCTGGTCAGCGAAAGCGCGACCGAATAGCGTCCATTGACGAACACCGCGCGCGGGCCCGGGATGCCGGCCAGCAGCATCGGATCCAGCGCGGGCAGGGCTTCGACCGGGGCGAAGCTGCGGCGTTCGAGCTGGCGCAGCGAGGTGTACTTCCACGCCTCGGCGCGCGGACCGGGCAGGCCGTCGCGCAGCGCCTCGTCCAGCACCGCGCGGCGCGCGGCATCGCCGCTGAAGCCGGTGGCGAGGGAATCCAGCAGGGCGCTCATCCGGCGACCTTTTCGGGGGCCACCCGATCCTTGATCCAGGCGTAGCCGTGCTGCTCCAGTTCCAGCGCCAGTTCCGGACCGCCGGTTTCGACGATGCGGCCATCGGCCAGCACGTGCACCACATCCGGCTTGATGTAATCGAGCAGGCGCTGGTAGTGGGTGATGACCAGGAAGGCGCGATCCGGTGAACGCAGCGCGTTGACGCCGTCGGCGACGTTCTTCAGCGCGTCGATGTCCAGGCCGCTGTCGGTCTCGTCGAGGATGGCCAGCCGGGGTTCCAGCACGGCCAACTGGAAGATCTCGTTGCGCTTCTTCTCGCCGCCGGAGAAACCCTCGTTGACGCCCCGGTGCAGCAGGTCGTCGCGCAAGTGCAGCACGGCCAGTTTCTCGCGCACCAGCTTGAGGAACTGCATGGAATCCAGTTCGTCCTCGCCGCGCGCCTTGCGCTGGGCGTTGAGCGCCGCGCGCAGGAAGTAGGTGTTGTTCACGCCCGGGATTTCGACCGGGTACTGGAAGGCCAGGAACACGCCGGCGGCGGCGCGTTCTTCCGGCTCCAGCTCCAGCAGCGCCTTGCCGTCGAATTCGACCGAACCGGCGGTGACCTCATAGCCCTCGCGGCCGGCCAGGATGTTGCCCAGCGTGGACTTGCCGGCGCCGTTGGGGCCCATGATGGCGTGGACCTGGCCGGGCTTCACTTCCAGGGACAGGCCCTTGAGGATTTCCTTGCCGGCGACGCTGGCGTGGAGGTTTTCGATCTTGAGCATGGGATTGGGGATTCGAAATAGGGATTCGTTGAATGCAGGAGGGAAGCGGGGGAGCGGGTTTCGCTCTTGCGAATCCCCAATCTCCAATCCCGAATCCCGGGAAGAAAGCGTCAGCCGACGCTGCCTTCCAGCGACACTTCCAGCAGCTTCTTGGCTTCCACCGCGAACTCCATCGGCAGCTCGCGGAAGACCTGCTTGCAGAAGCCGTCGACGATCATCGACACCGCGTCTTCCTCGCTGATGCCGCGGGCGCGACAGTAGAACAACTGGTCGTCGGAGATCTTGGAGGTGGTGGCCTCGTGCTCCAGGGTGGCGCTCGGATTCTTCACCTCGATGTAGGGGAAGGTGTGGGCGCCGCACTGCTTGCCGATCAGCAGGCTGTCGCACTGGGTGTAGTTGCGCGCGTTGGCGGCGTTGCGGTCCACCTTGACCAGGCCGCGGTAGGTGTTCTGGCCGCGGCCGGCGCTGATGCCCTTGCTGATGATCTTCGACTTGGTGTTCCTGCCGATGTGGATCATCTTGGTGCCGGTGTCGGCCTGTTGGCGGTGATGGGTCAGCGCCACCGAGTGGAATTCGCCGACCGAGTCGTCGCCCAGCAGCACGCAGGACGGGTACTTCCAGGTGATGGCCGAGCCGGTCTCCACCTGGGTCCAGGAAATCTTGCTGCGCGCGCCGCGGCATTCGCCGCGCTTGGTCACGAAGTTGTAGATGCCGCCGCGGCCTTCCTCGTCGCCCGGGTACCAGTTCTGCACCGTGCTGTACTTGATCTCGGCGTCTTCCAGCGCCACCAGCTCGACCACCGCCGCATGCAGCTGGTTCTCGTCGCGCATCGGCGCCGTGCAGCCTTCCAGGTAGGACACGTAGCTCTTGTCCTCGGCGATGATCAGGGTGCGTTCGAACTGGCCGGTGTGGCCGGCGTTGATGCGGAAGTAGGTGCTCAGTTCCATCGGGCAGCGCACGCCCCTGGGGATGAACACGAAGCTGCCGTCGGAGAACACCGCCGAATTCAGCGCGGCGAAGTAGTTGTCGCCGGTCGGCACCACGCTGCCCAGGTACTGGCGGACCAGTTCGGGGTGCTCGCGGATGGCCTCGCTCATCGAGCAGAAGATGATGCCCTTCTCGGCCAGTTCCTTGCGGAAGGTGGTGCCCACCGAGACCGAGTCGAACACCGCGTCGACCGCGACGCCGGCCAGCTTGGCGCGCTCGTGCAGCGGCACGCCCAGCTTGTCATAGGTGTCGAGCAGTTCCTGCGGCACCTCGTCCAGCGACTTGTACTTGGCCTTGGGCGCGCTGTAATAGCTGATGGCCTGGAAGTCGATGGGGGCGATCTTCAGCTTGGCCCAGTGCGGCACCGGCATGGTCAGCCAGTGGCGGTAGGCGGCCAGCCGCCATTCGGTCATCCACTCCGGTTCATCCTTCTTGGCGGACAGCGCCCGCACCACGTCCTCGTTGAGGCCGGGCGGCAGCGAATCGGATTCGATGTCGGTGATGAAGCCGGCGTCATAGCGACGTCCCAGCTGTTCCAGGATTTCTGCGTTCTCGGTGGCCATTGGGCTGCCTGTGTACTCAACTGCTGGCGACGCGCACGGCGATCGGGCGCCGGCGGACGTCGTCGGGGGAAGCGGGAGGGTGGAGCATCTGCGCCAGGGTCACGCCGCGCAGGGCGTCGGCGACCACGTCGTTGATCAGGCGCCAGTTGGCGCGGGCGCCGCACTGGTGCGCGATCCCGCAGTGGCTGTCGGCCTGACTGCATTCGGTCATCGCCAGCGGCCCTTCCATGGCCTCGACGATCTCGATCAGGCTGATGTCGGCGGCGGCCCGGCTCAGCCGGTAGCCGCCATGCACGCCGCGCAGGCCCTCGACCAGGCCGGCCTGGGCCAGCGGCTTGAGGACCTTGCTGACGGTGGGCGATTCCAGCCCGGAGTGATCGGCCAGATCGGTGGCGCTCAGCACCTCGCCCGGCCGTGCGGCGAGCACGGTCAGCACCACGGTGGCGTAGTCGGTGAGCTTGGTGACGCGGAGCATGGCGGGACGGGGGAATTAAAAACGTACCGAAATTGTACGCTTTAACCCGGCGCCCCGCCAAGCGTGAACTTGTTCAGTTTCGCGCCGGGGCCGTGGCGGTGGCTGGCGCGGCCGGAGCGCCCTGGGCCGGGGCTTCCGGCAGGACCAGGGAGAAGTAGGGGGCGGGCGGGGTCTGGCCGGGTGGCAGGTAGGCCGGCGCGGTTTCTCCTGCCGGGCCCAACGAGTGCATGAACCGGTAGATCGCGCGGCGGTCGGCTTCGCTCATGGCCCGCAGGGTGAAGTCCGGCATGATCGGCCGGGTACGCAGGTTGCCGCTGTAGGCAAGCCACTGGGCTTCGCTCATCTCCTGCATGCGCAGGCGCAGGTTGCTGGCGTAGGTCGTGCCCCACGGGCCGTGGTAGCCCAGCGGCGAGCCGGTCAGCCACTGCGCGGCCGGCACCTCGCCCTGGCGCTCGGCGTAGCCCGCCGTATGGCAATCGTTGCACCCGCCGATCCGGACCAGGTATTCGCCACGCGCCATGACGTCAGCGGCCGCGTCCGCCACGGGCGGGAGCGCGGCGGGGGAGGTTCCCGGCTTGCCGGCCTGCGCCTGGCAGCCTCCGAGCAGCACGATCGATGACAGCAGGCAGGACCGCAGTCCTGGCGAGGAAACGGGGTTGGGCATGGCGGCGGCTCGTGGTGGTTGCGGAGAAGGGTGGTTGGGAAGCAGGCGGTTTAACGCGCGGTTCCGGGGCGACCGGACACGCGGTGCGCGCGGGATTCATGCGCCGGCCATGGACGTGCCGGCCCCGGTTTGCGGTTGGCGGGGATTCGCCGGAATCGCGGATGCTTGGGATCCCCGGCGGTCTGAGCGAGAATCCTCCCTCCCGCCCTCCACCGGAACCCGCATGCCCCGCAAGATTGAAGCCCGCAAGTCCGACATCCATGGCAATGGCGTATTCGCCATCGCGCCCCTCGAGAAGGGCGAACGCGTCGTCGAGTACAAGGGCAAGCGGCGCACCCACGAGGAAGTGGACGAGGACGACAGCGGCGACGTGGAATCCGGCCACACCTTCCTGTTCACCCTCAACGACGAATACGTCATCGACGCCAACCACAAGGGCAACAAGGCGCGCTGGATCAACCACAGCTGCGATCCCAACTGCGAAGCGGTCATCGAGGAACACGACGGCAAGAACCGCAAGAAGGACAAGGTGTTCATCGAGGCCATCCGCGACATCAAGCCCGGCGAGGAACTGACCTACAACTACGGCATCGTCCTGGACGAGCCGCACACCGCCCGCCTGAAGAAGGTCTGGGCCTGCCGGTGCGGCAGCAAGAAGTGCACGGGCACGATGCTGCAACCCAAATCGTAATCGCCGCTACACCGGGTGCCGCCTGTGACGGGATGCAGGCGGCGGCCAAATGGTTGACATGACCTACGCCAGTCGGTGACCGGTTGCCGGAACGCTAGGGTGGCGTCCAACGGGCACGAGCCCAACGGAACTCCCGACATGCGCGCGGCAATCCTGAGTCTCTCCATCCTGATGGCGTTGTCCGCGCCGGCCCTGGCCATCGACGTGGACGGCCGCATCGATCCGGCCGAATGGCAGGGCGCGCGGCACATCACCGATTTCCGCAAGGTGCAGCCGCTGACCGGCACGCCGGCGACCCACCCGACCGAGGCGTGGGTGCTGGCCACGCCCGATGGGCTTGCCATCGGCTTCCGCAATATCCAGCCGGCCGCCAGTCGTACACGCCAGCGCGTGCAGCGGGATTTCGAGGATCAGGTGGACCGGGTCAACCTGATGATCGATTTCGACGGTGACGGCCGCACCGGCTACAACTTCACCATTTCCTCGACCGATGGCGTCGCCGACGCGGTGATCACCAACGAGTCCGATTTCAACGACGACTGGGACGGCAACTGGAAGCACGCGGTCAGCGAGGATGCCGACGGCTGGTCGGCGGAAATGCTGATTCCCTGGTACATCGCACCGATGCGCGGTGGCGAGGGCGATGTCCGCCGGATGAAGATCTATCTGGATCGCGTGGTCGGCTCCACCGGGGAACGCGTGGCCTGGCCGGTGGCGAGTTTCGAACGGTCGCGGTTCCTGTCCGAGTTCACGCCTGTCGAGGTGCCGCGATACAGCCAGTCGCTGCTGGCGGTCACGCCGTACGCGTCGGGCCTGTACGACAACATTCGCGGTGACAGCGATTTCGACGGCGGCGTGGATCTGTTCTGGAAGCCCAACGGCCAGTTCCAGATGACCGCCACGCTCAATCCCGATTTCGGCCAGGTGGAGAGCGATGACCTGGTGGTCAACTTCAGCGCCACCGAAACCTTCATCAGCGACAAGCGACCGTTCTTCACCGAGAACCAGGGGCTGTTCGAATACACCACGCCGTCGGATTTCAGCCAGTTGCTGTATACCCGCCGGGTCGGCGGGCCGGCCGACGATGGCCGTGGCGCGGGCGACATCACCGCCGCGGTCAAGCTCAACGGCTCGTTCGGGCAGACCAAGTACGGCGTGTTTGCCGCCGACGAGGCGGACGAGGTGGGGCGCTCGTTCTACGCGCTGCGGCTGGTGCGTGATTTCAAGGACCAGAACCTGGGCATGATGATGACCCGCGTGGATCGTCCGTACCTTGATCGCGAGGCGACCGTGTTCGGCATCGACCACAACTGGCGTCCGACCGCGCGCTGGAACCTGCGCACCCGCGTGTTCGGCAGCCAGATCGACGAGCATGGCGACACCACCCGCGATCTGGGCGCCACGGTCTGGGCCGACTACGAGATGGATCATGGCTGGCGCCAGCAGTGGATCGCCATGCATTTCGGCAACGACCTGCAGATCAACGACGCCGGCTACCTGTCGCGCAACAGCATGAACTACCTGCACTGGGAGGTGAAGCGGCGCTTCGCCGACCAGCCCGAAAGCTCGCGTTACTCATCGAAGGAATGGCGCTGGCGGGTCAGTTCGGTCTACAACAACCACGGCGAGCGGCTCAACAACCAGTTCCGGATGAGCCGGCAGGGGCAGCTGCGCAACGGCGCCAGCGAGTACGCCCAGATCAATATCAATACCTCGGGCGTCGAGGACCTGCTGACCCGCGGCCATGGTTCGGTGAACGTGCCGGCCCGCTTCAATGCGCACTACGAGTACGAACGTCCGCGCAAGGGACACTGGGCGCACGACGTCTATGCGGATCTGGTCAGCGGGGGCCTCGCCGGCAACGACGAGATCGGTTACGCCTTCGAATACCAGGCCACCTATTTCATCAACGACGCCTTCAGCCTGTACGGCGGCTTCTATGCCGATCGCACCCCGGACTGGCTGGTCTGGCAGTACGACAACCTGATCGGCAGCTTCGAGGGGCGCGAGTGGCATGTGAATGCCGGCCTCAACTGGACCATCAGCGACCGCCAGGAACTGCGCGTCAAGCTGCAGTCGATCGCGCTCGACGCCCGTGCCCGCCAGGCCTACCGGGTGATGGCCGGCGGCGATGCGCTGCGCAGCGACGACGAGATCAACGATTTCAGCCTGAGCAATCTGGGTTTCCAGATCCGCTATCGCTACGAGCTGGCGCCGCTGTCCTACCTGTATGTCGTCTACGGCCGTGGCGGACGCGAGAACAACCGCTTCGGGGATAGCGCAGGCGCGTTGCTGGGCGATGCGTTCGGGTTGCGCGACGACGAACAACTGCTGGTCAAGCTGAGCTACCGCTTCGAGCTGTGACCTGTTGGCCGGTCGCGGTGAGGCGATCGGGAATCCGAAGCGGCGGGCCGCCCCGCCGCTTCGCGTTCACTGGCCCAGACGCAGGTGGACCTGCCCGTCCTGGATGCGGATGGCATCGGACGAGAGGGTGCCGGGGATTTGCGCCAGCGCCTCGGCGTCGAGCCGATAAATCGGTTCGTCCTGCGCGTATTGCTCCAGCAGGCCGTTGATCATCTCGCGGGTCTGCGCGTCCATCGGCTTGCCCTGGCCATCCGCCTGCAGATCCATCAGTTCCGGGCGCTCCAGGTGCAGGCCCTGGGTGGCCGGGTCATAGCGCAGTCCGCTGGCAACCCGGAAGCGTCCCTGCCGGTTGCCGCTGCCGGCCAGCGAAGCGTCGTAGTCGAGATCCATCTGGATGCGATCGCCGCCGGCCGGAATGGCGATCACCGGCCGGCTGAGGGTCAGGCGTGCCAGGCCACCCAGCCAGGTCTCCTTGCGCGGAAACGCCGGTTCGGCGGCGCTCTGCAACTGCGCGGGCGTGAGGGTCAGGCTGTCCGCCGCGATGGCGGCGGCCGGTTCGGCATGCGCGAGCCACGCGGGGAAGGGCAGTGCGGCCGTGCTGGCGGCGAGCGCGGCGGCCAGCAGGCGACGGGAGCGCCGCAGTCGGCGCAGGGTGCGGGTATCAGTTTCCATCCAGTTTCACCACGATTTTTCCGTTTTCGATGAGGGTCGCACCGATGTGCTTGCCGCGCGGCAAGCGATCCAGCACGTCGCTGTCGATGCGGTATATCGGTTCCTGGCGCGCGTATTCGGCCAGTACCGCGTTGATGAGTTCGCGCGTGCCACCCTTCATGACGCTGCCGGAGCCGGGCAGATCCACGCTCAGCAGTTCCGGGTTGTCCAGATGCAGGCCCTGGGTGGCCGGGTCGTAACGCAGGCGGCTGGCGACGGCGAAGCGCCCGCGGGCGACGTCGCCCGCGCCAATCGCGCTGACGCCGATGTCGAAATCCAGCCGCAGGCGATCGTCGCCACCGGCCAGCGACAGGCGGGGATGGCTCAGCGTGGCCGACACCAGTCCGCCGAGCTTGTCGAACTCGCGCGGGAAGCTGCGGTCGAGCCGTTTTTGCAACTGGGGTTCGGTGAAGCTGATCTGATCGCCGAAGAAACCGGTGACGGCGTTCATGGTGCCGCAGCCGGCCAGCAGCAACAGCAGGCCGAGCAGGGCGGTCGACGCCAGCGGGCGGAAGCGTGGAGTCATGCGTTGCCGGGATCCATGAAAAAGGGAGTCATCGCACGATAACGCGGGGATTCTGTCCGCCGGCTAACCGGTGGCGGCAATCTTCAGTCAACCGGGCGCGCGCTGCTTCAGGTCCTGCAGGAACACCTCGACATGCGGCCGCAGGGAAGCGAACAGATCGTCCTGATCGTTGCGGTGGTCGGCCATCAGGCCACCGAGCAGCTTGGCGCCGATCACCAGCGCGGTGCGCTCGTCGCCGGTGAAGCCGCGGAGCCGCTGCACGTTCTCCAGCACCCGCATCCAGTCGTCGTGGCAGTGATGCTCGAATTCAATGGTGCACCGGCTGGTGCAGGGCAGCCCGTCCGCCTCCACGGGCGTGACGGTGATGCGATAGCGTTGGGGACGATTGGCCATGGAAGGGGCACCGCGGGGAGACAGGGGCAAGATAGGCGCGCCCCGGTGCCGGCACGAGGCCCGCCGCCGCGATGGAGTGTTCCGTCGGGTCGCGGATTCAGCGTCGTCCCCATACCGCGCCGGCGCGCAGCCTGGGCAGCGGATCCCGTGCGCCGTCGCGGGCATAGATGCCGAAATGCAGGTGTGGTGGCGTGCCCTTCGCGTTGCCGGTGGTGCCCACCGTGCCCAGCGGCGTCCCGGCCGCCACCACGTCGCCGCTGGCCAGGCCGGGGGCCCAGTCGTCCAGGTGGGCGTAGTAGTAGCGTTCCATTCCCGGCCCCAGCACCCAGACCTGGCGACCGCCCAGGCCGCCGTCGCGGATGGTAGTGATCACGCCGCGGGTGCTGCTGAGCACCGGCGTTCCGCGGCGCGCGAAGATGTCCACGCCGGCATGCTGGCGATCGTTGCCGCGCGGAGCGCCAAACGTGGCCGCGATGTCGCGCGCGGACACGCCATGCACCGGCACCGGCAACGAGGTGGACGCGGGCAGGCGCGACAGTTCCCACAGGGTGCGCAGCGGCAACAGGAAGGGTTGCCGCCATGACCACGCCGCCAGCCAGGCCAGCAGTGCCGCCACCGCCAGCACGACCAGGACGCGACGCGCGCGATGGCGGCGGGGCGAGGGCGGCACGTGCATGTCAGGCGCGTGCGGCCTGTTCCGCCAGTTGGCGCTCCAGGCGGGTCTTCAGGTCGGCATCCAGCTTCAGTTGCCGCGCCAGCTCGTCCAGGTAGGCGCGTTCCATGAAGTTCTGTTCGTCGACCACCATCAGGCTGGCCAGGTACATCTCCGACGCCACTTCCGGGGTCTCGCCTGCCTGCGCGACCTCGGCCGGATCCAGCGGCTTCTGCAGTTCCGCCTGTAGCCAGCGCTGCAATTCGGCATCGTCGCCGATACGGCGGAACTCGCCTTCGATCACGGCGCGCTCGCGATCATCGACGTGGCCGTCGGCCTTGGCGGCGGCAATCAGCGCCCGCAGGATGGCCTGGCTGTGCTGCTCGGCCTGCGGCGGCGGCAGGCGATCGACGGTGCGTGGTTCGGTGGCGGTGGCCGCGGTCTGCTGCTGGTGGTCGCGGTAGGCCTGGTAGGCCATCACGCCGATCGCGGCCAGTCCGCCATAGGTGGCCAGCTTGCGGGTCTTGCGGTTCTTGCCGAGCAGCAGGCCCAACGCGCCGCCGGCCACCGCGCCCTTGCCGAAGTCGGCATTGAGCAGGCTGCCGCCGGTCTGGGATTTGAGCAGCTGTTCCAGGAAGCCTTGAATCTTCATGCGGGACGATCCTCGGTTGTGCGGAAAGGGAATGACTCCCTTGCAATGGGGATGATCGGCGCGCGGCGCAAGCATGACCGATGGCAGGGCGGAGCCGGCGTCAGCCCATCGCATGGGGTTGGCGACAGTGGGGACGCCGCCGGGCAAAAAAAAACGGGACGGCTGGGCCGTCCCGTTTTTCGATGCGGGTGTCGCGCCTGGATCAGGCCGCGGCGTCCTTCAGCTTCTTGAGCGGACGGACCTTCACCTTCACCGAGGCGGGCTTGGCGGCGAACCACTGCTCTTCCTTGGTGAACGGGTTGATGCCCTTGCGCTTCGGCTTGGCCGGCACGTTGATGGCGCTGATCTTCAGCAGGCCCGGCAGGGTGAAGGAACCAGCGCCCTTCTTGCTGATGGAGGCGTGCACGGCGCTTTCCAGCGAAGCCAGCACGGCGCGCACGTCCTTCGCAGCCACGGCGGTGGCTTCAGCGATGTGGGCGACCAGGCCGGACTTGCTCAGCGCTTCCTTGATCGGCTTCGGGGCTGCCGGCTTGGCAGCGGCCTTCGGTGCGGCTTTCTTGGCGGCCTTTTTCGGCGCTGCCTTCTTGGTGCTCTTTGCCATAAGTGTCCTGTTTTTACAGTCTGTAGGTGGGTAATCGGGCCGACCGCGTCGGCAGGCGCAATGTAGGACAAAGAAAACGCGTCGCACAAGTAGCAAAGTGCAAATTCACCGCTTTTTTTTGCGGTTTCCGGCGGATGGCGCGATGGGAAGCGTGGAATCCGCCCTGGAAACAGCCAACGAACGTGGCGGTTGCGGTGCGGATGCGGGTGGACGGTCGGGCGGATCGTCGTTGGCGATCCGCCCCGCTGCGGCACTCAGTCGTCCTCGGGTTTGGGCTTGTAGGCCTCGGCCAGCTTCTGCTGGACGTTGGCCGGCACCGGTTCGTAGTGGCTGAAATCCAGGTTGTAGCGACCCCTGCCGGCGGTCACCGATTTCAGTTCCGCTGCGTAGCCGTCGAGTTCGGAGAGCGGCACCTGCGCCCGGACGACGATTTCCCCGCGCACCGTATCGGTGCCATTGATCCGCGCGCGCTTGCTGGAAAGCCCGCCGGTGATGTCGCCGACCTGGGCTTCCGGCGCGGCGACCTCCAGGTCCACCACCGGCTCCAGCACCTGCGGACGCGCCTTGCCGATGGCATCCAGGAAGGCCTTCTTGCCGGCGGCGACGAACGCGACCTCCTTGCTGTCCACCGGATGGTGCTTGCCATCCAGGATCACCACGCGCAGGTCCTGCAGGGGATAGCCGGCCACGGCGCCGCTGGCGAGCACCTGGCGCACGCCCTTTTCCACCGCGGGCATGAACTGGCCGGGGATGGTGCCGCCCTTGACCTCGTCCACGAACTCGAAGCCCTGGCCGCGCGCCAGCGGTTCAACCCGCAGAGACACCTCGCCGAACTGGCCGGCGCCACCGGTCTGCTTCTTGTGCCGGTAGTGGCCATCCGCCTTCGCGGAAATGGTTTCGCGGTAGGCGATGCGCGGCGGCCGGGTCTTCACCTCGACGCCATGGCGATCCTTGAGCCGCTCCAGCATCACCCGCAGATGCAGATCCGACAGGCCGCGGATGACCGTCTCGTTGAGCTCGGCCGAATGCTCGACGACGAAGGCCGGATCCTCCTCGGCCAGCTTCTGCAGGGCGGTGGACAGTTTCTGCTCCTGGCCCTTGCTGGCCGCTTCGATGGCCAGGCCGAACATCGGCCGGGGGAAATCCACCGGCGCCAGGTGGATGTGGTCCTCGTCGTGGCTGTCGTGGAGCACGGCGTCGAAATGCAGTTCCTCGATCTTGGGAACGGCGGCGATGTCGCCGGGAACGGCCTGGTCGATTTCGGCGTGGTCCTTGCCCTTGAGCTTGAACAGGTGCGCGACCTTGAACGCCTTCTTGCCGTCGTCGACGAACAGCGAGCCCTCTTTCTTCACCGTGCCCTGGTAGACCCGGAAGATGCCCAGCTTGCCGACGAAGGGATCGTTGACGATCTTGAACACGTCGGCGATGACATGCGCCTGCGGATCCGGCTGCGCCCGCACCGCTTCGGTGCCGGCGCCGTTGGTGCGCTGGAACGGCGGCGGATTGCCCTCGCCCGGATGCGGGAACAGGCGCTCGGCCACATCCAGCAGTTCGGGCACGCCGACCCCGGTGCGCGCGGACACGAAGCAGACCGGCACCAGATGCCCCTCGCGCAGGCACTGCTCGAACGCGTCGTGCAGTTCCGCGCCGGACAGACCGCCTTCGCCGGCATCCAGGAAGTGTTCCATCACGGTTTCGTTGATCTCCACCACTTGGTCGATGATCTTCTGGTGCCAGTCGGCCACCGGACCCAGATCGGAGTCGCCCTGGGCATGGCCAAAGCAGTCCACCACCTTTTGGCCGGCGTCGGCCGGCAGATTGAGCGGCAGTACTTCCGGGCCGAAGGATTCGCGCAAATCGGCCAGCACGCGCGCGCAGTCGGCGCCTTCGTGGTCGATCTTGTTCACCACGATGGCCCGGCACAGATTGCGCTGGCGGGCGCGTTCCATCAGGCGGCGGGTGCCGTGGGCCACGCCGGTGTCGGCATCGACGACGATCAGCGCGGTTTCCACCGCCGACAGCGCCGACAGCGCCGGGCCGCGGAATTCCGGATAGCCGGGCGTGTCGATCAGGTTGAGATGGATGCGTTCGCCGGAGGCCGCGAGATGGTCGGTGCTGGCGATGGCGGTGTCGATGGAGTGGCCGCGGGCCTTTTCGATGGGATCGTGATCGGACACGGTGGTGCCGCGCTCGATGGTGCCTGCCGTCTGGAGGGTGCCGCCGGCATGCAGCAGGGCTTCGAAAAGCGTTGTTTTGCCGGCGCCAGGGTGGCCTGCCAGGGCCACGTTGCGGATTTGGGGTGTGCTGTACGACATGAGGCCGTTCCTCCCGGGAGTTGGGTCGAAGGGCCGTCATGGCTGTCCGGGCCGGCGCGACCCGTGAGCGTGCGCTCGGCGGGCGGTCATGGCGGGGAGCCAGCATCGGACGCACCGGCGGCGGGGTCAAGTCGCAACGCGCAACCGGCGCTACACGCGCGCGGGTGTAAGCTCCGGGCTCCCCCTGGACGAGGAGCGACAGCCATGGCTTTGAAACGTTACGCGGACGCGGTGTGGAAGGGCGACCTGCAGGCCGGCAAGGGCAACATCAGCACGCCGCAGAGCGGGCTTTTCGACGCCCAGAACTATTCGTTCAAGACCCGCTTCGGCGACGAGAAGGGCACCAATCCGGAAGAACTTCTGGCGGCGGCGCACGCGGGCTGTTTCAGCATGGCGCTGTCGGCGGTGCTGGGGAAGGCCGGATTCACCCCGGAGATCATCCAGACCCGCGCCGAGGCGACGATGGAGCCGGGCATGGATCCGGGACCGACCATCACCGGCATCAAGCTGATCGTGTCGGCCCGCGTACCCGGCATCAGCGGCGCCCAGTTCGATGACATCGCGAACCAGGCCAAGGCGGGTTGCCTGATCTCGCGCGCGCTGGCGGTGCCGGTGTCGATGGAAGCGACCCTGCTTGCCTGAGCGGGGCGCGTCGGCCTGGAGCGCGTTGTTCCTGCACGGCGCGGGCGGCGGTGGCTGGGAATGGAACCTCTGGAGCGGCATCTGGCGCGCGCAGGGCATCGCCGTGAACGCGCCGGATCTGCAGCCGGCGGATGCCGGACTCGAGGCGACGGAATGGGAAGACTATCGACGGCAGGCCGCGGCATGGCTGGCGGCATTGCCGCGCCCGCGCGTGCTGGTCGGGGCGAGCATGGGCGGCCTGCTCGCGTTGCAGGCGGCGGCGGAGGCCGACGCGCTTGTCGCGATCAATCCGTTGCCGCCGGCACCGTTGCACACGGCGTTGCCGGCCCGCGAATGGCCCGCGCGGGTGGCCTGGCGGCGGCACGCGCGGCTGGCTTCCACGCGTCGGGCGATGCCCGAATCCGATCCCGCCTCGATCCTGTACGCGCTGCGACGCTGGCGCGACGAATCCGGCGCGGTGCTGCGCGCGGCCCAGTCCGGCATCGAGATTCCTATGCCGGACTGCCCGGCGCTGTTCATGGCCTCGCGGCGGGACGGGGACGTTCCCGCGCAGGCGGTACGGCGATTGGCCGGGCAGGCCGGCGGCGCGTTCGTCGAACTGGCCGGCGACCATCTGGCGCCGCTGATGGGCCGGGACGCGCCGCGGGCCGCGCGGCAAGCTGTCGAATGGCTAAACGCCGCCGCCGCGACCGTTTGAGTTCAGTCTGTTTTCACCCGTCCGAATCGACGATGCGCGCACGCCATCCCGGCGTGGGGAGCTCCACATGAACCGCCTTTCCACATCCCTGCTGGCGTTCGGCCTGCTGGCTTCCGGCACCGCCTCGGCGCAGTCCTATTCCGGCGGCTACGGGGATCGCTATTCCACCGCCGAGTATGACTACGCCAAGGTCGTCCGGGTGGATCCGATCATCGAAGGCGATCGCTACGGCGGCCGCACCGTCAGCACCTCGCAGCGTTGCTATTACCGCGACGCGGACGACCAGTATGTCCATGACGACGGCGGCTACCGGAACGATGGTTACTACGGCGACGATGATCGTTATCGCGATGACCGCTATGGCGACGATCGCTACCGCGGCACCGACACCGGCCGCACCGTGGCCACCGTGATCGGCGGCATCGCCGGTGCCGTGCTCGGCAGCAAGATCGGCGACGGCAGCGGCCGCTACGTGGGTACCGCGGTGGGCTCGATGGTCGGCGGGATGGCCGGGCGTTCGATCTACGACAACACCCAGCGCAACCGCCAGGCACGGCGCGGCACGGTCCGGGTCTGCGATCCCGAGCCGGTCAATGGTGGGCACAACGGTTACGACGGCTACAGCGGCGATGGCCGGGTCACCGGTTACGACGTGACTTACGAATACGCCAATCGCACTTATCACACCCGTACCAGCTACCACCCCGGTGATCGGATCCGGGTCAGGGTGGACGTGCGGCCGGAGTAAGCCGGCGCATCACGCGAAGGGGCCCCGCGGGGCCCTTTCCGTTTTCCGGCGCTTGAACGCACCGGCCATCGAACGCATAGTCGCCCGGGTTCAAACACACGGGAGCGGGGAATGCGCAGATGCTTGCTGGCGATGGTGTTGGGTGCGATGTCCGGAGCGGGACTGGCGGCGGAGGTCACCGTGCTGACCGCCGATCGCATCCATACCTCCGATCCGCGGCGGCCGGAGGTCCAGGCCATGGCCTGGGATTCGGCGGGGCGGTTGCTGGCGTTGGGTGATGCGGCGGAAATGCGCGCGAAGTATCCACAGGCCGAGCGCGTCGAGGCCGCCGGCAAGACGGTGATTCCGGGACTCATCGATGCGCATGGCCACCTGATGGGGCTGGGCTTCGCGCTCATGCGCGCGGACCTGACCGGTACCCGCAGCAAGCAGGAAATCGTGGAACGCCTGCGCGCCTACGCGTCGCAATTGCCGAAGGACGCCTGGTTGCTGGGCGGTGGCTGGGATCAGAACGACTGGCCCGAGAAGCGGTTCCCGACCGCCGCGGATCTGGATGCCGCGTTCCCGGATCGCCCGGTTTGGCTGGAACGCGTGGACGGGCATGCCGGCTGGGCGAATTCGGCGGCATTGCGCGCGGTGGCGGCGAAATCCGCCAGGTCGCTGGAAGGGGATTGGCAACCGGATGGCGGCCGCATCGAGCGCGCCGGCGGCAAGCCGAACGGCGTATTCGTCGATGGCGCGATGGGACTGGTGTACGCGGTGATTCCTCCCGCCGATGACGCGACCCGCGAGCAGGCGGCCGCCAAGGCGTTCGATGCGGCGGTGCGGCATGGCCTGACCGGCGTGCACGACATGGGCGTGTCGCGCGAGGATCTGGCCCTGTTCAAGCGCTTCGCCGATCAGGGCCGCCTCCCGCTGAGGGTGGACGCCTATGCCGACGGTGACGGAAACGCGCTGGCGGATCTGTGCGCCAACGGACTCTACCGCCACTCCGGCGGACGTCTGGAAATGCGTGGAGTGAAGTTGTACATCGACGGTGCGCTGGGCAGCCGGGGCGCGGCCATGCTGGAGGAATACAGCGATGATCACGGCAATCGTGGCCTGCTGGTCACCGATCCCGCGAGCTACGAGACCGCGGTGCGCAAGGCGCGCGGATGCGACGTGCAGGTGGCGACCCACGCGATCGGCGATCGCGGCAACCGGATCGTGCTGGACACCTACCAGAAGGTGCTGGGAGATGGCGCCGGCTCGGATCACCGCTGGCGCATCGAACACTCGCAGATCGTCGCGCCGGAGGACATCCCGCGGTTCGCCAGGCTGGGCGTGATCGCCTCGGTGCAGCCGACCCACGCGACCTCCGACATGCCCTGGGCGGAGGACCGCGTCGGCCCGCAGCGCATCCTCGGCGCCTACGCCTGGCAGCGATTCCTGCATAGCGGCGCGCGGCTCGCGCTGGGTTCGGATTTCCCGGTGGAATCGGTGGATCCGCGGCTGGGCCTGTATGCGGCGGTGACCCGCCAGGATCGCGACGGCCAGCCGCCCGGTGGATGGCAGCCGGATCAGCGGCTCAGCGCCGCCGAGGCGGTGCGTGGGTTCACCGCCGATGCCGCCTGGGCGGGACGCGACGAGAAGGAAGTGGGCCAATTGGCGCCGGGGTTGCGCGCGGATTTCGTGATCCTCGACGAGGATCCGCTGGCGGTGCCGGCCGCGCAGCTGGACGAGTTGCATATCCGTTCCACCTGGGTGGACGGCAAGCCGGTTTACGAGGCGCGCTGAAACCGGCGGCTGCACGCGAGTGGCGCGTGCAGTCGTTCTTTACTCTGCCGGACTCATCCCGGTTGCCGGGACGACGATGCGGTGCGGCGGCTCCGATCACCAGTCCAGCGTGCCGCTGACCACCGTGCGGACGTGACCGCCGGACCAGACGTCGCCATGCTCGTCCACGTGCAGCTGCAGGCGGGCATCGTGGCCGACCTCGCGGCCCTGGCTGACGGTATAGCGGGTGCGTCCGGCGGGCAGCGCGCCACGTTCGGCCAGCCAGGCGGCCAGGGTCGCATTGGCGGCGCCGGACGCGGCGTCCTCGAACACCGCCGGCGCGCCGACGAAGGCGCGCACCACCAGGTCGTAGTCCTGGCCTGCGTCGGCGCGCGCGTAGGCGCACACGCCCATGCTGTCGGTGGCCTTGGCCAGCGTGGCGATCGCGTTCCAGTCGGGCGCGGCCGTGCGCAGCGTCTGTTCGTCGCGAACCTCGGCCAGCCACCAGCGGCGGCCGCCGTCGACCAGCGCGGGAGGCAAGGCACCGGCGGGCAAACTGGCGAGCGCCGCCTGCAATAACGGATCGTTGGCCGGTTCGCCGGTTTTCAGCACGCTGGCGCGCGGAGTGCGCACGGCGATGCTGCGCCCGTGGCCCTCGCCATCCACCCGCAGCGGCAGGCGGCCAGCGATGCCTTCCTGCACCAGCACGCCCTCGCGCGGCTCCGCCAGGCCCGCTTCCAGCACCACGTGTGCGGTACCCACGCTGGGGTGGCCGGCGAACGGCACCTCGCGGCGCGGACTGAAGATGCGCAAGCCGTAGCTGGCTTCCGCCGACGGGGCGGGAAACACGAAGGTGGTTTCCGGCAGGCGGGTCCAGCGGGCGATCGCCTGCATGGCGTCGTCGTCCAGGCCCTCGGCGTCCAGGACCACGGCGAGCGGATTGCCGGCGCCGGGGCGGTCGGCGAAAACGTCCAGTTGGACGTAGCGGCGAAGGGTCATCGGGGGAATCTCGGTGGGGGCGCGCAGCTTACCAAGTCGCGCTGCCGGCGATGACCGCCTGCACCTGCCCCCCGATCCAGATGTCGCCGGTGGCGTCGAGCTCCACCGTGACCCGCCCGTCGCGTCCCAGTTCGCGGCCCTGGCTGGCGATGTAGCGGCCGTGCAGGCCCGGAAAGCGGCCCGCGGCGTGCAGCAACGCGCCGATGGCGGCGTTCGCGCTGCCGGTCACCGGATCCTCCGGTATGTCGTCGGCCGGACAGAACGCACGCACGGCGAGCGCGTGCTTCTGATCCATTGGGGCCTGATTCGTCGCAGCCTGGCCGAACACTGCCAGGCCGATCGCGCCGCTGGCCCGGCTCAGTGCGTCGATGGCGGAAAGGTCGGGCACCAGCGCGCGGACCGCGGCGGCATCCTCCAGTTCCACCAGCCACCATGCCGGACCGTTGTTCCAGAGCGCGGCGGGCAGCGGGCCGAGCGGGAGCGGCGCGAGCACCGCGGCAAGCAGGTTGCGCGCCGATGCTGGGATGGCCGGCGAACGGCAGTTCCCGGCGCGGGGTGAAGATGCGGATGCGGTAGTCGGCCTCGGCCGAGGTCGGCGGCAGGAAGAAGATGGTTTCGGACAGCCGGGTCCAGGCCGCGAACGCCTGCATGGCCGCGGTGTCCAGATCGGCCGCGTCCAGCACCACCCCCAGCGGATTGCCGGCGCCGGGACGGTCGGCGAAGACGTCGAGCTGCAGGTAGCGGCGAGGGCGCATGGGTCGCTGTCCTTCGGTGCCGGTCCGGGCCAAATTCGGTGGGGCGTTCGGCTAGAATCGAGGGTTCACGCCCGAATGTTTCGGGCATTTCCCCGCCATTCTATCCATGCCCTCCGCCCCTATCGCGCCTGATCCCTGGATCGTCCTCAAGTTCGGTGGCACTTCGGTGTCCCGTCGTCATCGTTGGGACACGATTGGCCGGCTGGCGAAAAAACGGGCGGACGAGCAGGGCGCGCGCGTGCTGGTGGTGGTGTCGGCGCTGTCCGGCGTCACCAACGAGCTGACCGCGATTGCCGATGGCGCGGCCGACAGCGCCGAGCGTGTCGCGAAACTGGAGCAGCGCCACCGCGAATTCGCCGTCGAACTGGGACTGGACGCCGACGCGGTGCTCGGTACCCGGCTGGCGGCGTTGCGCGATTTGCTGGCCGATTCGCGCGTCGCGGCCCGCAGCCTCGACTGGCAGGCCGAGGTGATGGCGCAGGGCGAATTGCTGTCCTCCACGCTGGGCGCGGCCTACCTGAAATCGCAGGGACTGGACTTCGGCTGGATGGACGCACGCCACTGGTTGCAGGCCAGCATCCTGCCCAACCAGAGCGCGTGGGCGCAGCGCCTGTCGGTGTCCTGCGCGACCGCGCCGGACCAGGACTGGCGGCGCGCCTTTGCCGCCCAGGACTGCGCGATGCTGCTGACCCAGGGCTTCATCGCCCGTCACGGCGATGGCGGCACCGCGATCCTGGGCCGCGGCGGCTCGGATACCTCGGCGGCCTACTTCGGCGCGCTGCTGGGCGCGCGCCGGGTGGAAATCTGGACCGACGTGCCCGGCATGTTCAGCGCCAACCCGCGCGAAGTGCCGGATGCGCGCCTGCTGACCCGGCTGGACTATTACGAAGCGCAGGAAATCGCCACCACCGGCGCCAAGGTCCTGCATCCGCGCTCGATCAAGCCGTGCCGCAACGCCGGCGTGCCGATGGCGATCCTGGACACCGAGCGTCCGGATCTGCCGGGTACCAGCATCGACGACAAGGCCGCGACGGTGCCCGGCGTGAAGGCGGTGAGCCGGCGCAACGGCATCGTGCTGGTGTCGATGGAAGGCATCGGCATGTGGCAGCAGGTCGGCTTCCTGGCCGACGTGTTCGCGCGCTTCAAGAAGCATGGCCTGTCGGTGGACCTGATCGGTTCGTCGGAAACCAACGTCACCGTGTCGCTGGATCCCAGCGAGAACCTGGTCAGCACCGACGTGCTGGCGGCACTGTCGGCGGATCTGGCCGAAGTGTGCCGGGTCAAGGTGATCGCGCCGTGCACCGCGATCACCCTGGTCGGCCGCGGCATGCGCTCGCTGCTGCACAAGCTGTCGGATGTGTGGGCGATGTTCGGTCGCGAACGCGTGCACCTGATTTCGCAGTCGTCCAACGACCTCAACCTGACCTTCGTCATCGACGAGGCCACCGCCGACGGCATGTTGCCGGTGCTGCACGCGGCGCTGATCGACAGCGGCGCGATGCCGACCGACGAGACCAGTGTGTTCGGTCCGAGCTGGCGCGAGATCAACGGCGCGATCCGCCGCCGCGGCATGCCGTGGTGGCAGGCGCCGAAGGAACGCGAACGCCTGCTGTCGCTCGCCGGCGTCGGCACCCCGCGCTACGTCTACCACCTGCCGACCGTGCGGGCGCGCGCCCGCGCGCTGGCCGGCATCGCCGCCATCGATCGCCGCTTCTATGCGATCAAGGCCAACTCGCATCCGGCCGTACTGCGCGCGATCGCCGGCGAGGGCTTCGGCCTGGAATGCGTGTCGCAGGGCGAACTGGAGCGCGTGTTCGCGGAAGTGCCTTCGCTGGCGCCGCAGAACGTACTGTTCACCCCCAGCTTCGCGCCGCGGGGAGAGTACGAATTCGCGTTGTCGCGCGGGGTTATCGTCACCCTCGACAACGTCGAGGCGCTGCGGAACTGGCCCGAGGTGTTCCGCGGCCACAGGCTGTGGGTGCGCATCGATCTGGGGCGAGGCGACGGTCACCACGACAAGGTCAAGACCGGCGGCAAGACCTCCAAGTTCGGCTTGCCGCTGGCGCGCCTGGACGAGTTCCTCGCCGCCGCGCGCGCGCTCGACATCCGCATCGTCGGCCTGCATGCGCACCTGGGCAGCGGAGTGGAGACGCCGTTGCACTGGAAGCAGGTCAGCGACGAGCTGGGCGGGCTGGCCGATCAGATCGGCACCATCGAAAGCATCGACATCGGCGGCGGATTGCCGATTCCTTACGCGGCCGAGGACGAGCCCTTCGATCTGGAGTCCTGGGCGACCGGGCTGGCCGAAATCAAGGCCGCGTATCCCGCCTATCAGCTGATCATCGAACCGGGCCGCTACCTGGTGGCCGAATCGGGGGCGCTGCTGACCCATGTCACCCAGGTGGTGGAGAAGCAGGGCATCCGCAGGGTTGGCGCGGACGCCGGCATGAACGCGCTGATCCGCCCGGCGCTGTACGACGCCTGGCACGACGTGGCCAATCTGAGCCGGCTGGGCGACACGCTGGAGGACAGCTTCGACGTGGTCGGCCCGATCTGCGAATCCAGCGACGTGTTCGGCAAGCGCCGGCGCCTGCCGGCGGCGACCGCCGAGGGCGACGTGCTGGTGTTCGCCGATGCCGGCGCCTACGGCTTCTCGATGGCCAACACCTACAACCTCCGCGATCTGCCGGCGGAGGAAGTACTTGACGAGGCTGTGGGCGATGAAACCGCGCGCTGAGTTCGTGCTGACCACGGCGGTCATCGCGCTGGCGCTGGCGATCATCGCCTTCGTGGCGATGCTTCACCAGTGGAATGTCTCGCAATGGGCGGCAGGAGCAGTGGAGGCGCTGAAATGGGCGCCGGCGGCGTTCTTCGCCGCGTTGCTGGGGGCGTTGGGCACCACGGCTTGGCATCGCCGCGCACTGGCGCGCCAGCGGCGCTGGTCGGCTGGGGGCATGACCCTGCGCACGCTGCTGTTGTCCTATCTGGCGTTCCCGCTTTTGCTGGGTGCGTGGGTCGCCGCCGTCTCCGCCGGCGACCAGCTCTGGGCGGCCAGCCCGGCACCGGTGGAAGACAGCCTGTCCTGGCTGCCGCTGACCATGCTGCTGTTCACCGTGTTCGCCATCGTGCTGGGCGCGGTGCCGGCTTTCATCCTCGAATACTTCGTCAGCCGCCGTTACCTGCGCCGGCAGGCGGCCGTCACCACAGGTTCCGCATGAGCAATTTCGATCGTTCCTCCATCCGCTGTTTCCGGTTCGTCCGCTGTTCCCTCGATCCGGAAACCGGCGTCGCGCGCCTGGTCTACGCTTTCGACGACGGTCCCGAACTGATCGAGACCGTCACTTTCCCCGGCGCCCCCTTCACGTTGGACACGCAACGGGCGCAGGCCGCGCAGCAGGCGCTGCGGCTGCTGCACCTGCTGACCGGCGTGAGTTACTACAAGGCCGCCGTGCCGCCGGAAATCCGCATCGACGACTACGCCATCGACGCCGATACCGCGGCGATGATGGAAGAGATCTACGTCAATGGACTGGGCGAGTTCGCCTACCGCAACGGCCTGGACCTGCATGGTCGGGTGCGCTTTCCGATCGGCAAGACCGAGCCGGATGCGCCCGCACCGGTGCTGGGCCTGCGCCAGCACGCGCTGGCCGCGATCGGCGGCGGCAAGGATTCGCTGGTCAGCATCGAGGCGTTGCGCGGCGCGGGCGTCGGGCAGACCGTCACCTGGGTGGGTGGTTCGCAGCTGATCGCCGCCTGCGCGGCGCGCACCGGTCTGCCGACCTTCAACCTGGGGCGCGCGCTGGCGCCGGAACTGTTCGAGTACAACCGGCAGGGCGCCTGGAACGGCCATATCCCGGTCACCGCGATCAATTCGGCGATCATGGTGCTGGCGGCGCTGCTGCGGGACGCCGACCAGGTGGTGTTCTCCAATGAGCGATCGGCCAGCTACGGCAGCGTCATCCCCGGCACCGGCGAAGTGAACCACCAGTGGTCCAAGGGCTGGCGCTGCGAGCAGTTGCTGGGCGACTACGTGCAGCGGCACGTGGCCGCGGACCTGCACTACTACTCGCTGTTGCGGCCGCTGTCCGAACTGGCGGTGGCGCGGCAGTTCGCCCGCACCGATCATTACGACGCGCATTTCTCCAGTTGCAACCGCAACTTCCACATCCTCGGCGAGCGCCCGGTGAACCGATGGTGCGGCGTCTGCCCGAAGTGCCACTTCGTGTTCCTGGCGCTGGCACCGTTCATGCCCAAGCCGCGCCTGGTCGGCATCTTCGGCCGCAACCTGCTGGATGACCCGGGCCAGATCGGCGGCTTCGACGCGCTGCTGGAATACCAGGACCACAAGCCGTTCGAATGCGTCGGCGAAGGCCAGGAATCGCGCGCGGCGATGGCCGCGCTGGGCGAACGCCCGGAATGGCGCGAGGACGCGCTGGTGGCGCGTTTCAACCGCGAAATCCGGCCGCAGCTGGATCCGGCCGAACTGGCGATCGCGCCGCTGCTGGAAGTGGGGGGCGAACACCGCATCCCCGCCGCGCTGTGGGAGCGACTGCGTGCGAATTTCGCAGCTTGAGGGACGCCGGGTCGCGTTGTGGGGCTGGGGCCGGGAAGGCCGCGCCGCGCATGACGCGATTCGCGCGCGACTGCCCGCGCTGCCACTGACGCTGTTCTGCGGCACGGGCGAGGCCGATGACGCCGCCGCGCTCGGCGACGGGCAACTGCGCATCGTCACCACGATCGATGCGGACGCGCTGTCCGCCTTCGAGATCGTGGTGAAGTCGCCGGGCATCAGCCCCAACAAGCCCGAGGCACTCGCCGCCGCCGCGCGAGGTACCCGCTTCATCGGCGGCACCGCGCTGTGGTTCGCCGAACATGCCGGCGCCGACGGTGTCGCCGCGCATACCCTCTGTGTGACCGGCACCAAGGGCAAGAGCACCACCACGTCATTGCTGGCCCACCTGTTGCGCGCGGCCGGACATCGCACCGCGCTGGCCGGCAACATCGGCTTGCCGCTGCTGGAAGTGCTGGAACCGCGGCCGGCGCCGGAGTACTGGGCCATCGAACTGTCCAGCTACCAGACCGGCGATGTCGCCGCCAGCGGCGCGCGCCCGGACGTGGCGGTGGTGCTGAACCTGTTTCCGGAGCATCTGGACTGGCATGGTAGCCAGGCGCGCTATGTCGAGGACAAGCTGGCCCTGGTGACCCGCGCGCATCCGCGCGTGGCCGTGCTCAACGCGACCGATCCGCAACTGGCCACGTTGTCGCTGCCGCACAGCGAGATCCACTGGTTCAACACGCCGCGGGGCTGGCACCTGCGCGGCGACGATCTGTACCGCGGCGAGCACCGGGTGATGGATACCACCTCGGTGCCGGTGCCCGGCCGGCACAACCGCAGCAACCTGTGCGCGGTGCTGACCGCGCTGGAAGCGTTGGGCATCGATGGCGCCGGGGTCGCCGCGGCGGCGCGGAATTTCCGGCCGTTGCCCAATCGCCTGCAGACCCTGGGCGAACGGGATGGCTACACCTATGTCAACGACTCGATCAGCACCACGCCGCACGCGAGCCTGGCGGCGCTGGAATGCTTCGCCGGCAAGCCGATCGCGCTGTTGGTCGGTGGCCATGATCGCGGCCTGGAGTGGGAAGGATTCGCCGCCCGCATGGAGCACGACGCGCCACGGGTGATCGTCACCATGGGTGCCAACGGGCCACGCATCCACGCGTTGCTGGCGCCGCTCGCGGCGGCGGGCCGCTTCGTTCTGCTGGCGGCGGAAAGCCTGCCGGATGCGATGGCGCAGGCACGCGCGCATCTGTCCGCGCCCGGCGTCATCCTGCTGTCGCCGGGCGCCCCCAGCTACGGTCCGTATCGCGACTACGTGGCGCGCGGGCGTCATTTCGCCGAGCTGGCGGGGTTCGACCCGGCGCTGATTTCGGCGATTCCCGGCATCGGCATCGCCTGAGTACAACAGGTCCGCCACTGCACACTCGCGGCGCCCGGACCGGCGTACACTCCGCCGGTCTTTCCTTGCAAGGAACTGTCATGCGTCCGTTGTCCGTACTGGCGGCCCTGCTGGCCGCGTTGTGGGTATTCCCGCTGCTTGCCGCGCCGCAGGCCAAACCGCTGGAATGGAAAGTCGGCAAGCAGACCTTTTCCGGTTTCCTGGTCTACGACGACGCCAGCAAGGAACAGCGTCCTGGCCTGCTGATGGTGCCGGATTGGCTGGGCGTGACCGACGATGCGGTGGCCAAGGCCAAGCAGGTCGCCGGCGACGACTACGTGGTGCTGGTAGTCGACATGTACGGCAAGGGTGTGCGGCCGCAGAACCCGGACCAGGCATTGGCCCAGGTCAAGCCGCTGTACGCGGATCCGGCGACGATGCGCACGCGCATGGACGCGGCGCTCGCGGCGCTGAAGGGGCAGGCCGGCAAGGCACCCGTGGATGCCGCGAAAATCGGTGCGTTCGGTTTCTGCTTCGGTGGCTCGTCGGTGCTGGAACTGGCTCGCGGTGGCGCCGCGGTCTCCGGCGTGGTGAGCTTCCACGGCGGCTTGGACACGCAATCGCCGGCAAAGGCGGGTATGGTGAAGTCGCCGATCCTGGTCCTGAATGGCGCCGAGGATCGTGGCACCGCACCGCACATCGCGGCGTTCGAGAAGGAAATGAACGAGGCGGGCGCCGACTGGCAGTTCGTCAACTTCAGCGGCGCGGTGCACTGCTTCGCGCTGGAGAATGCCAACCGGCCGCCGGGATGCGTCTACAACGCACGCGCGGCCAAGCGCGCCTACCGGATGATGGATGACTTCTTCGAGGAAGTGTTCGGCGACTGAGCCTGTGCCACCGCGATCGCGTTGGCGATCGCGGTGCGCGCCTGCGGGCTGTTGCGCCAGCAGGTGGTGCCCAGCATCGCCGCAATCTGCGTGTTGATGTCCGTGGGCGTGGCCTGGGCCAGATCGGCGAGGGTGTGGTAGCCGACTTGTTCCAGTCGCGCGATCACGGTGGGACCCACGCCGTGCGCGGCCAGCAGCCGTTCCCGCTCGTGCGTGGCGAACGGCATCAGTGGCTGCGTTCGACCGCGTAGCGGGCCAGTCCGCGCAATGCGGCGACGGCTTCGTTTTCGGCCAGGCCGTCCAGGCAGCGCTCGGCGGCGTCGGCGTATTCGCGTGCGCGCCGCTGGCTGTATTCCAGCCCGCCGGTCGCGTGGATGGCCGCCAGCACTTCCGGCATCGCCGTGGCGTCGCCTTCCTGCACGATCACGCGCAGGCGGGCGGTGGTCGCGGCATCCGAATGACGGATGGCGTGGATCAGCGGCAGGGTCGCCTTGCCTTCGGCCAGATCGTCGCCCAGGTTTTTGCCCAGGTCGGTGGCGTCGGCGGTGTAGTCCAGCACGTCGTCGGCGATCTGGAAGGCATAGCCGAGGTTCATGCCGTAGTCGTAGAGACGCTGCTGGGTCGCGGCGTCGACCCGCGACGCCAGCGCGCCCAACTGGGTGCCGGCGGCGAACAGCACCGCCGTCTTGCGCTCGATGACGCGCAGGTAGGCGGCTTCGTCGGTATCGGGGTTGTGCACGTGCAGCAACTGCAGCACTTCGCCTTCGGCGATGCGGTTGGTGGTGTCGGCCAGGATCCGCATCACGTCCATGCGGTCCAGTTCCACCATCAGCTGGAAGCTGCGCGAATACAGGAAGTCGCCGACCAGCACGCTGGGCGCGTTGCCCCACAGCGCGTTGGCGGTACTGCGGCCACGGCGCAGGTCCGACTCGTCCACCACGTCGTCGTGGAGCAGGGTGGAGGTATGGATGAACTCGATGATGGCGGCCAACTGGTGGTGATCCGGCCCGATCGCGCCGGTGGCCCGCCCGGCCAGCGCCACCAGCATCGGGCGCAGGCGCTTGCCGCCGGCCGAGACGATGTGGTCCGCGATCTGGTTGATCAGCACCACGTCCGAGGCCAGCCGGCGCCGGATCAGGGCGTCGATGGCGGCCATGTCCGCCTCGGCGAGGGACTGGATCTGGGGCAGGGCCAGGGCGGAACGCGGGGATTCGACGACGGACATGGGAAATCGGGCAGGGAAGTGCCTGAATTATAAGGCGGGCGGGACGGGGAATTCCTACAGGACGTCACGGAGCCACCTGATGGTCAGGCCGGCATGGGTATACTTCACTGGTCCATGCCCGCGTCCGGCGGGCGATCACTAACGGAAATCAGCGCTATGGCCCGCGGCATCAACAAAGTCATCCTGGTCGGCAATCTCGGCAACGACCCCGAAACCAAGTACACCCAGGGAGGCATGGCCATCACCCGGATCAGCCTAGCCACCACCAGCGTCCGCAAGGACCGCGACGGCAACCAGCAGGAACGCACCGAATGGCACCGCGTGGTGTTCTTCGGCAAGCTGGGCGAAATCGCCGGCGAGTACCTGCGCAAGGGCAGCCAGGTGTATGTGGAAGGCTCGCTCCGCTATGACAAGTACACCGGCCAGGACGGCGTGGAGAAGTACTCCACCGACATCATCGCCGATGAAATGCAGATGCTGGGTGGGCGCGGCGAAGGCGGCGGTGGCGGTGGCGGCATGGACCGCCCGCAGCGCCCGCAGCGGCAGGAATATTCCCAGCAGGCCCCGCGCCGGCAGGCCCCGGCCCAGCAGCCCGCGCCGATGGACGACTTCGCCGACGACGATATTCCGTTCTGAGGCGGCCCCGGCGTTCAGGCGATGCTTCGGAAAACCCGCCAGCTGGCGGGTTTTCTATTTTCGGTGCTTCCCGGGCTACGTTTCCTCGTGATGCCCTTTTGGCGGCCCCGTTCACTACAATCTTCATGTGTGCGCCAGGATGGCGTGCCGGCAAGGCTTTTTTGCTGCGGCAGGGCCGTCGGAAAGGCATGCGAAGAAGATGCCGCCCGACCGATGTCCCGCGGAACAACAGAACTGGACGAGGTGAGAGATGACGACATGGCTGGTAACCGGCGGGGCCGGTTTCATCGGGGGCAACTTCGTGCTTCGTGCCGTTGCCGATGGCATCCGGGTGGTCAATCTCGATGCACTGACCTACGCCGGCAACCTGGACACGCTTTCCTCGCTGGCAGGCGATGCCAACCATGTCTTCGTAAAGGGCGACATCGGCGATTCGAGACTCGTTGCGTCCCTGTTGGCGGAACATCGGCCCGAAGCCGTTCTGAACTTTGCCGCCGAGAGCCACGTGGATCGTTCGATAGACGGACCCGGCGCCTTCATCCAGACCAACGTGGTCGGCACCCTGGGCCTGCTGGAAGCCGTGCGTGATTATTGGCGTTCGCTGCCCGACGGGGAGCGGGAGCGTTTCCGCTTCCTGCATGTGTCCACCGACGAGGTCTATGGTTCGCTGGGTGAAACGGGAAAATTCACCGAAACCACGCCATATGCGCCGAATTCACCCTATTCGGCCTCGAAGGCCGCATCGGATCACCTGGTGCGCGCATTCCATCACACCTATGGGTTGCCAACCCTCACCACCCACTGCTCCAACAACTATGGCCCTTACCATTTCCCCGAGAAACTGATCCCCCTGATCATCCAGCGTGCACTGGCGGGTGAACCTCTGCCGGTCTACGGTGATGGCCAGCATGTCCGGGATTGGCTGTTCGTCGGCGACCATTGCTCGGCCATCCGCGATGTCCTGTTGAGGGGAAGGGCGGGCGAGGCCTACAACGTTGGCGGGAACGCGGAGCGCCGGAATCTCGACGTGGTGGAAACCATCTGCCGTCTGCTCGACGAGCGTCATCCACGGGCCGATGGCAAGCCGCGCAGCAGCCAGATCAGATTCGTGGCGGACCGCCCCGGGCACGATCGCCGCTATGCCATCGACGCATCCAAATTGCGCGACGAATTGGGGTGGGAACCGCAGCACACCTTCGAACAGGGCATCGCCGAAACCGTGGACTGGTACCTGGCGAACCAGGATTGGGTGAATCGCGTGCTGGACGGGAGTTATCGTCTGGAACGCATCGGCACCGCAGCTTGAGCAGGAAACCCGCATGAGCACACGCAAGGGCATCATCCTGGCCGGTGGAACCGGCACGCGCCTGTATCCCATCACCCAGGCCATCAGCAAGCAGTTGTTGCCCGTCTATGACAAACCAATGATCTACTACCCGCTCAGCGTGCTGATGCTGGCGGGAATCCGCGAAGTCCTGATCATCAACACGCCGCACGAACAGATCCTGTTCCGCAACCTGCTCGGGGATGGCTCACAGTGGGGAATGCGGATCGAGTATGCCGTGCAGCCCAGTCCGGATGGATTGGCGCAGGCATTCCTCATCGGCAGGGATTTTCTCGCCGGCGGGCCCAGTTGCCTTGTCTTGGGCGACAACATTTTCCACGGACACGGTTTCAGCCAGATTCTCAAGCGCGCCGACGCGAGGACGGAAGGCGCGACCGTGTTCGGTTACTGGGTACGGGATCCGGAACGCTATGGCGTGGCCCGGTTTGGAGCGGATGGGACCGTCGTCGACATCGAGGAGAAGCCCGCCAACCCCCGGTCGAATTACGCGATCACCGGCCTGTACTTCTATGACGGCCGTGCCAGCGACTATGCCGGCTCACTGCGGCCGTCCTCGCGCGGTGAACTGGAGATCACGGATCTCAACCGCCGTTACCTGGAAGATGGCAGCCTGCACCTGGAGCCGCTGGGCCGCGGATATGCCTGGCTGGATACGGGTACCCACCAGTCGCTGCTGGATGCCTCGGCTTTCATCGAAACCATCGAAGCCCGGCAGGGACTGCGCGTCTGCTGTCCGGAGGAAATCGCCTACAGGAATGGTTGGATCGACGGCGAGCAATTGCGGCGTCTCGCGGCACCGTTGGCCAGGAACGGCTACGGCGAATACCTGCTGGCGCTGCTGGACCGGGGAATCGTCCCTTGAAGATCGTCGAGACCTCGTTGCCCGGTTGCCTGGTGATCGAGCCAGCGGTTTGGAGTGACGACCGCGGCTTCTTCTACGAAGCATGGAACGCCGAGCGGTTCGGCGAGCAGGGCCTGCCCACCCGTTTCGTGCAGAGCAACATATCCTCGTCCACCCGTGGCGTCTTGCGAGGTCTGCATTACCAATGGCCGAATCCGCAGGGCAAGCTGGTCAGCGTGCTCGAAGGGGAGGTGTATGACGTGGCGGTGGACATTCGCCATGGTTCACCGCATTTCGGGCGCTGGGCCGCGGCGGTGCTGAGCGGGGACAACAAGAGGCAATTGTGGATTCCTGAAGGTTTCGCGCACGGTTTCGCCGTCCTCTCCGAACGAGCCACGTTCAGCTATCTCTGCACCGCCGGCTATGACAAGGCCAGCGATGCGGCCATTCGCTGGGATGATGCGCGCATCGGGATCGACTGGCCCATCCGTGAGCCCGTGCTCTCGGACAAGGATGCCGGTGCTCCCTTCCTGGATGATCTGGCCCCGGATCGGTTGCCCTTGTTCGTCGCATGAAAAAGATCCTGCTGCTGGGCGCCAACGGCCAGGTCGGCCATGAACTGAGACGCAGTCTGGTTCCGCAAGGCATGATCATTCCGGCGAACCGCACGGGGCTGCTGCCCGACGGCATGCCATGCGAAGTCGCCGATTTCGACCGCCCCGAATCCTTGCCCGCGCTGCTTGAGCGGCATCGGCCGGGAATCGTCGTGAACGCGGCCGCCTTTACGGTGGTGGATCGCGCCGAAGAAGATGTCGATGCCGCCTACCGCGCCAACGCGGAAGCCCCGGCCCTGCTCGCCGGTTATTGTTTTGAGCATGGCATCCCCCTGATTCATTACTCCACGGACTATGTGTTCGATGGCACGGGTGATCGGCCGTATCGCGAAGAGGATCCGGCCTCGCCGTTGGGCGTGTATGGTGCATCCAAGCGGGCGGGAGAAGTGGCCATTCTCGAATCCGGCGCTTCAGGCGTGATTTTCCGCACGTCGTGGGTCTACGGTGCTTACGGCAGCAATTTCCTGCAGACGATGTTGTGCCAGGCGCGTGAGCGCGCCGAGCTACAAGTGGTCTCGGATCAACGGGGAACGCCGACCCCGGCCCATCTGGTTGCCGACGTGACCGCCGAGATAGTGGCTACACATCCGGATGCTCAAGGGATATTGCATCTGACGGCCGCCGGCGAAACCAGCTGGCACGGATTCGCAGAGGCCATCCTGGCCGGTGCGCATCGCCGCGGACTGATTCCGCGCCTGCCGCGGGTGCTGCCGATTCCTTCTTCCGCCTATCCCACACGGGCTTCGCGCCCGGCCTATTCGCGGCTGGATACGGGAAAGCTGGAAGCGCTGCTGGGCCGGCCGATGCCCGCCTGGGAAACCGGATTGGAAGCGGTACTGGATCACATTTCCCCCGATTTGCCGTTAGACTCCCTGTAATCCGGCTTCTGCCGGATTTCAACCATGGGGGAACAATGAAAATGGGGAAATGGAAGTGGGCTGGCGTCGCGGCCGCGGTGGGGATGTCGTGCGCCGCGCAGGCCGTCGAGCTGATCCCGGTGCAGGATTTCGTCAAGCATCCGACCTACAGCAGCGTGAAGATTTCGCCCAATGGCGAATACCTGGCGATGACCGTCGACCGCGGCGACCAGGATGTCCTGACCGTGCTGCGGACCAAGGACCTGAGCATCGTCAAGATTAACCAGCTGCCGGAAGAAAAGAGCGTCGGCAGTTTCTACTGGACCTCGCCGGATCGCCTGCTGTTCAACTCGATCAAGAAGATCGGCAGCTATGCGCGGCCGTTCGGCACCGGTGAATGGTATGCCGTCAATGCCGACGGTTCGCAGCCGCGGCCGCTGATTTTCTACGGCACCCGCGATGCCACACAGCGTGGCAAGCAGGTCGGCAACGAAAGCTTCGACCTGCTGGACACGCTGAAGGATGATCCGGACAACGTCATGATGACCGCGATGTATGCAAGGTCCTCCACCGGCGCCGGAACCGAAATCGTGCTGATGGACACGCTGAGCGGACGTCGCAAGTCGCTGGCGCGCGCGCCGCGCGACGACTGCGGTATCGCGTTGGACGAGAAGAAGGAGCCGCGCTTCGCGGTCTGCTACGACCGCTATGACGAGGAAGGCAATTTCTCCGACGCGCACAACGAACTGTATCGGCGCGATGCCAGCGGCAAGTGGACGCTGATCAACAGCTCCAAGGCCAGTGGCAAGCGCATCGAAATCCTCGGCACCGCGGCGGACGGCACTGTCTACGCGACCCAGGGCGACGGCAAGAAGCCCTCGGCGTTCGGCACCCTCAACACCAGCGATGGCAGCTTCACGGTGCTGCACCAGGATCCGGTGTCGGAAATCTCCACGCTGATCCAGGCCGCCGACGGCGACACCGTGATCGCGACGGTCACCGAGGCCGGCGCGCCGCAGGTCAAGCTGATCAACGAGGACCATCCGGACGCGGAGCTGTACGCCTCCCTGGCGGCGGCGTTCCCGGGCCAGTTCGTCGACTTCGCCAGCGCCACCCAGGACGGCAAGAAGATCGTCGTCTCGGTGCGCAGCGACGCCAACCCGGGCGAGCTCTACCTGTATGACCGAGACACCGGCAAGGCCCGGTTCCTGATGAAGAATCGCCAGTGGCTCGATGCCAGCAAGATGGCCTCGGTCAAACCGGTCAGCTTCAAGTCCCGCGATGGCCTGACCATCCATGGCTACCTGACCATCCCCAATGGGTCCGACGGCAAGAACCTGCCGATGATCGTCAACGTCCACGGTGGTCCGATGGGCCCGCGTGACAACTGGGGCTTCCAGTTCGAGAACCAGATGTTCGCCAACCGCGGCTACGCGGTGCTGCAGGTGAACTACCGCGGTTCCGGCGGCTTCGGCAAGGCGTTCGAGGAAATGGCCTACGGGCAGTGGGCCGAGGGCATCATGAACGACATCCTCGACGGCACCCACTGGGCCATCCAGCAGGGCTACGCCAACAAGGATCGCATCTGCATCTACGGCGGCAGCTTCGGCGGCTATGCCTCGATGATGGCACCGGCGCGCGAGCCGGGGCTGTACAAGTGCGCGTTCGGCTACGTGGGCAATTACAGCGCCGCGATCCAGATGAAGCTCAGCGACACCAGCAAGCGCGAGGACGGCATGAAGTACCTGATCCGTGCCTACGGCAGCACCAAGGCCGAGCAGGACGCGATGTCGCCGATCAACCACGTCGACAAGCTGAAGCTGCCGATCTACCTGGCCGCCGGTGCGCGTGACGCGCGCTGCCCGCCGGAACATACCGAGGCGATGGCCAAGGCGTTGACCGCAGCCGGCAATGCGCCGCAGGGCATGATCATCCAGTCGGGCGAAGGACACGGCTTCTACAAGGAAGAGAACAACCTCAACCTGTACAGCAAGATGCTGGACTTCTTCGCCCAGCACATCGGCGGCAAGGGCGCTACCCAGTAAGGTCGTTCGACTCGCCTGCAATACCAGGACGGCGCCTCGCGGCGTCGTTCTTTTTTCAGTGAACCCCGTGCATCATCCGCCGGAGCAGTGGCGAGAACAGGAAGGCGATCAGGCCACAGCCCACGCCGATCGCGGTCATCAGCCAGAACAGGTCGGCATAGCGCCCGGCGGCGTCGGCCATGACCACGCTGCCACCCTCGGGAATGTCGATGGCGGCGAGCTTGCCGAACAGCGCCGCCAGCGCTTCGGAGAAGGCGGTGGCGAGGAACCAAGTACCCATCATCAGGCTGACCACGCGCGGGACCGACAACTGGGTGACCGCCGACAGGCCCACCGGCGACAGGCACATCTCGCCGATTTCCAGCACCAGGTAGGCCAGCACCAGCCACCACACGCTGGCCATCTGTCCGCTTTCGCCGACCAGATGCGCGGCCCAGGCCAGCGGGATGAAGGACAGGCCGGCGATGACCAGGCCCAGTGACGACTTGAACGGCTTGGACGGATCCCGGCCACGCCGGCCCAGCCAGGCCCACAGCGCGGCGAACAGCGGCGCCAGCAGCACCAGGAACAACGCGCCGAGATAGGTCAGCGAGCCGGCGGTCTGCGGCAGCACCACGCAATCGCGCAACAGGAAAACCAGCATCAACACCACCACCGCGATGAACACGGCACGCGGCGCGGAGGAACCGGGATCGCGATCGGACAGCCGCGCGGCAATCACGAAACCCAGCGGCGCCAGCAGCAGCGACCAGGTCGACCAGGGCGCGCGCGCCAACAACGTGATCGCATCCGCACCCCAATGTCCGCTCCAGTTCACCGCCAGGGGCGCCTGCACCAGTGCGGGGACGACATCCTTGGTCAACAGGCGATCCGTGAAGGTCACCCATGAACCGTAGGTCTGCTCGTAGAGGGTGAAGAAGATCAGCGCCATGAAGATCAGCGCCATCAGCGCGAGCATCTGTTGCCGCTGCACCGGCGTGCACTGGGTCGACAGGAACCAGCCGAACCACGCCAGCACGCAAGCCAGCACCGCCAGCATCAACAGCAGCGCCAGCGAGATTTCGCCACCCAGCGAGAACGCGCCGTTGGCGGCGGCCCACATCAGCCATGCCACGGGTAGCACGCCCAGCAGCGCGCCGAGGTAGATCAACCACTCGCGCGGGATGCCGGCGACGCGCTCGCGCAGTTGTTCGGGTATGGCTGGTTCGGCATGGCCGTGCAGGTATTTCTGGCCCCACAGGAACATGCACAGGCCCAGCAGCATGCCGATGCCGGCGGCGCCGAAGCCGTAGCGCCAGCCCAGGGTTTCGCCCAGGTAGCCGCAGACCAGCGAGGCGAACAGCGCGCCCAGGTTGATGCCGGCGTAGAACAGGCTGAAGCCTGCGTCGCGGCGCGAGTCGTTCTCGGCATAGAGCCGACCGACGATGGTGGAGATGTTGGGCTTGAGGAAGCCCACGCCCATGATGATCAGCGCCAGCGACAGGTAGGTGATGCGCAGCGAGCCCTCGTCTCGAACGACGCCGCCGTCCACGTAGGTGGCGGCATGGCCCTCGAACGCCATGCCGACATGGCCGGCAACCAGCAGCAGGCCGCCGAACACCACCGCCTTGCGCATGCCCAGCCAGCGATCGGCCAGCACGCCGCCGATGACCGGGATGCAGTACACCAGTCCCCCGTAGGCACCCAGGAGATCCAGGCCGGCCTTGTCGCCGAACAGGTGGTACTTGGTCAGGTAGAGCAGCAGCAGCGCCTTCATCCCGTAGAAGGAAAAGCGCTCCCACATCTCGGTGAAGAAGCAGATGTAGACGCCCTTGGGATGGCCGAGGAAGTCCTCGCGGGCGGGCAGGGGCGTGGCGGAAACGGAGGCTTGGGCCATGGGCGGACGGGCGATGCGGAACCGGCCGAGTATAGCCACGCGGACCTTTCCGGCTGGACTTGCCGGGTCGTAGCCGATAGTTTGTCGGGCTTCTGTATCCCCGGAACCGCGTCATGAACCAGGCTGCGACGCCTCAACTTACCTTTCGTGCCGTGCTGCTGGCCGTCGTGCTGGCGGTCGTCCTGTCCGCCGCCAACGCCTACCTGGGCCTGTTCGCCGGCCTGACCATCGCCACCGCCATCCCGGCCGCGGTGGTGTCCATGGGCGTGCTGCGGGTGCTGGGAGGCGGCTCCATCCTGGAGAACAACATCGTCCAGACCGGCGCCTCGGCCGGCTCGTCGATCGCCGCCGGCGTCATCTTCACCATCCCGGCGCTGGTCATCATGGGCTACTGGCCGGACTTCAAGTACTGGTGGGTGCTGGGCATCGCCGGGCTGGGCGGATTGCTGGGCGTGCTGTTCTCGGTGCCGCTGCGCCGTTCGATGATCGTCGAGGACCCGCTGCCGTTCCCGGAAGGCAAGGCCGCTGCGGAAGTGCTCAAGGCCGGTGACAACCCCGGCCCGGGCCTGAAGATCCTGGCCCTGTCCGGCGTGATCGGCGCGGTGGTCAAGCTGGCCGCGGCCAGCGGCCTGCGGATGATTCCGGATACCTGGACCCAGTCGGCCTACGTCGGCAGCTCCAAGGTCACCGCCTTCCTCGGCACCAACCTGTCACCGGCGCTGCTGGGCGTGGGCTACATCGTCGGCTTGAACGTCGGTATCGTGGTGCTGTCCGGCGCGGTGCTGTCCTGGCATATCGCCATCCCGCTGTACCAGGCGTTCTTCATCGGTTCGGATCCGGATCTGGCGGCCTCGATCGCCAACGCCGCCTCGGCCGACGCGGCGTTCGCCATCTGGGGCGCCAAGGTCCGCTACCTGGGCGTGGGCGCGATGCTGGTCGGCGGCGTGTGGACGCTGTTCTCGCTGCGCAAGTCGCTGCTCAAGGGCATCAAGAGCGGCTTTGCCGCGGCGCGTAGCAGCGGTGCCGGTGGCCAGGCGCTGCTGGAGACCGAGCGCGATCTGCCGATGAAGTGGATGCTGGTGGCGCTGGTGGTGTTCACCCTGCCGCTGCTGGGCCTGTACCAGGCCATCGTCGGCCAGTGGCACGTCAGCGTGCCGATGACCCTGATCATGATCGCGGCCGGCTTCCTGTTCGTGAGTGTTTCGGCGTACCTGGCCGGCTTGATCGGTTCCTCCAACAACCCGGTTTCGGGCATCACGATTTCCACCATCCTGTTCGCCTCGGCGGTACTGGTGCTGTTGCTGGGCAAGAGCGGCATGTCGCCGGTCGGAGCCGGCGGCGCCCCGCTGGGCGCGGTCGCGGCGATCATGATTGGCGCGGTGGTGTGCTGCGCCGCGGCAGTGGGCGGCGACAACCTGCAGGATCTCAAGGCCGGCTACCTGGTCGGCGCGACTCCGTGGAAGCAGCAGTTGATGCTGGGCATCGGCGCGTTCTCCTGCGCGCTGATCATGGCGCCGGTGCTGAACCTGCTGGCGCAGGCCTACGGCATCGGCGCGCCGACCCCGGAGCATCCCAATTCGCTGGCCGCGCCGCAGGCCAACCTGATGGCGTCGGTGGCGCGCGGCCTGTTCGGCGGTGAACTGCCGTGGGCGATGATCGGCATCGGTGCGGTGGTCGGTGCGCTGGTGATTGCGTTCGACGAATGGCTGAAGTCGCGCAAGGCCCGCTTCCGCGTGCCGGTGCTGGCCGCGGCGATCGGCATCTACCTGCCGCTGGAATTGATGGTGCCGATCTTCCTCGGTGGCCTGCTGGCTCACCTGGTGGAACGTTTCCACAAGGTCCGCGCCGACGACGAGGAAGGGCGCGATCGCGTGCATCGCCCGGGCGTGCTGTTCTCGGCCGGCCTGATCACCGGCGAAGCGCTGATGGGCATCGCCATCGCGATTCCGATCGTCGCCTCGGCCCGCGCCGACGTGCTGGCGCTGCCGGAAGCCTGGCACTTCAGCCAGTGGATCGGCCTGGCCGTGCTGGCGGTGGTCGGCTGGCTGCTGTACCGGACCGGCCAGCGCGGCGAAAAGGCCTGAAACCGGCGCCTGGCCGCGCCATAGCGGCGCAGGGGCATGACCTCATGCCTTTGCGCCGGGCCGCCGTATCGGCCTAACATCGGGGTTTTCCTGTTTGCCCGGAGCCCCGGATGAAATTGCGTCTCGCCGTACTGCCCCTCTGCCTGCTGGCGACCCTGCCGGCGCTTGCCGCCCAGCGGGGCCTGGACATCCGCGATCTGGCCGCGCTGGATCGCGTCTCCTCGCCGACGCTGTCGCCGGATGGCCGCGCGGTGGTGTTCGCCAAGCGCCAGATCGACAAGGAACTGACCAAGGCCGGCAGCGCGCTGTACGTGCGCAACCTGCTCACCCGCGACCTGGCGCCGCCGAAGCGGCTGACCCCGGAAGGCTGGAACGTCAATTCCCCATCCTTCTCGGCCGATGGCCAGACGGTCTACTTCCTCAGCGGCAAGTCCGGCAGCCAGCAGCTGTACGCCATCCCGACCAGCGGCGGCGAGCCGCGCCAGCTGACCGGGTTCGCGCTGGACGTGGGCAGCTACAAGATCTCCCCGGACGGCAGCCGCATCGCCTTCAGCGCCGACACCTTCGCCGACTGCAAGGCCGACTTCGCCTGCACCCAGAAGAAGCTTGAAGCCACTTCCGCGAAAAAGAACACCGGCGTGCTGTTCGACAACATGTTCGTGCGCCATTGGGACACCTGGGCCGATGGCCGTCGCAGCCGCCTGTTCGTGGCCGCCTTGCCGGCCGCCGGCGCCCAGCCGGTCGCCAGCGCGACCTCGCTGACCGACAGCCTGGATGGCGACGTGCCTTCCAAACCGTTCGGCGGCGCCGATGAATACACCTGGGCGCCAGATGGCAAGTCGCTGGTCGCCAGCCTGCGCGTGCAGTCCAAGGGCGAGCCGTGGTCGACCAACTTCGATCTGTATCGCCTGTCCGCCGACGGCCAGGGCACGCCGGCCAACCTGACCGCCGCCAACCCGGCCTGGGATACCGGCCCGGCATTCAGCGCCGATGGCAAGACGCTCTACTACCGCGCGATGAAGCGCCCCGGCTTCGAGGCCGATCGCTTCGCGCTGATGGCGATGGATGCCGCCGGCGGCGCGGCGCGCGAAATCGCCGCGGACTGGGATCGTTCCGCCGACGGCATCACCCTCTCGGCCGACGGCAAGCGCATCTACACCACCGCGCAGGACATGGGCGAGCATCCGCTGTTCGTCGTCGACATCGCCAGCGGCAAGGCGGAGAAGGTGATCGGCAACGGCAGCATCTCCGCGTTCGAGATCGCCGGCGACACCCTGGCCTTCACCCGCAATTCGCTCAAGAGCGGCGACCAGCTGTTCACCACGTCGCTGGCCGGTGCGCCGGAACGCGCGATCACGCCCAGCGCGCAGGACATGCTGAAGGACGTGTCGTTCGGCGACTTCGAGCAGTTCAGCTTCAAGGGCTGGAACGACGAAACCGTGCACGGCTACGTGGTCAAGCCGCACAACTACCAGGAAGGCAAGAAGTACCCGGTGGCGTTCCTGATCCACGGCGGTCCGCAGGGCAGTTTCGGCAACGGCTGGAGTTATCGCTGGAACCCGCAGACCTACGCCGGCCAGGGCTACGCGGTGGTGATGATCGACTTCCACGGCTCCACCGGTTACGGCCAGGCCTTCACCGACGCCATCAGCCAGCACTGGGGCGATCGCCCGCTGGAAGATCTGCAGAAGGGCTGGGCCGCGGCGCAGCAGAAGTATTCCTTCCTCGACGGCAACAAGGCCTGCGCGCTGGGCGCCAGCTACGGCGGCTTCATGGTCAATTGGATAGCCGGCAACTGGAACCAGCCGTGGAAGTGCCTGGTCAACCACGACGGCGTGTTCGACCAGCGCATGATGGGCTACTCCACCGAGGAGCTGTGGTTCACCGAGTGGGAGCAGGGCGGCACGCCGTACGCGGTGCCGGCCAACTACGAGAAGTTCAATCCGGTCAACCACGTCAAGGACTGGAAGGTGCCGATGCTGGTCGTGCACGGCCAGCTCGATTACCGCATTCCGGTCGAGCAGGGCCTGGCGGCGTTCACCGCGCTGCAGCGCCAGGGCATCAAGTCGCAGTTCCTGTACTTCCCGGACGAGAACCACTGGGTGCTGAAGCCGCAGAACAGCGTGCAGTGGCACGACACCGTCAACGCCTGGCTGAAGCAGCACATCGGCCAGTGACGCACGCAGGGCACGCCGCGATTGCGGCGTGCCCTTTTTTCGTGCCAGGGAAACGGCTGGGCCGGGGGCACGCTTTCATCACCAGGGGAGACATACCGGATGGCGGCAGCAGGCACCGGCGGCGCACTCATCACCAACGACATCATCGTGTTCGGCCTGATCGCGGCCACCCTCGGCGCGATCTTCTGGACCTCGAGCAGCGAGAACCGCTTCCTGCGCAAGTTCTACGGTTTCGTGCCGGCGCTGCTGCTGTGCTACTTCATTCCCGGCGTCTACAACACCATCGGCCTGATCGATGGCGAGAACACCAAGCTCTACAACCCGGTGGCGCGCGACGTGTTCCTGCCGGCCGCGCTGGTGCTGTTGACCCTGAGCATCGACCTGAAGGGCATCCTCGGCCTGGGCTGGAAGATGCTGGTGATGTACGTCGCCGCGGTGCTGAGCATCATGCTGGGCGCGGTGGTGGCCTTCAAGCTGATGGGCTGGTTCCATCCCGAAACCGTCGCCGGCGACACTTGGGCCGGCATGGCGGCGCTGGCCGGCAGCTGGATTGGCGGCGGTGCGAACATGCTGGCGATGAAGGAGATCTTCGAGGTCAACGCGACCACGTTCGGCCAGTTCGCCGTGGTCGATGTCGGCGTCGGCTACGTGTGGATGGCAGTGCTGATCTTCTTCGCCGCGCGCGCGCCCGCGCTGGATCGCCATAGCGGAGCAGACACTTCGGCCATTGACGAGCTGCGCGAGCGCATCGCCAGCTACCAGGCCCAGCATGCACGCATTCCCACGCTCACGGATCTGATGGTGCTGGGCGGCGTTGCCTTCGGCACCGTGGGCCTGGCACATGCGGTCGCCGCGCCGCTGGCGGACTGGTTCGCTGCCAACGTCGCATGGTCACCGATGGTGAGCCTGGACAAACCGTTCGTGTGGGTGGTGCTGCTGGCGACCTTCGCCGGTCTGCTGCTGAGCTTCACCCGCATGCGCACGCTGGAAGGCGTGGGCGCGTCCAAGTGGGGCTCGCTGTTCCTGTATTTCCTGATCGCCTGCATCGGCATGCAGATGGATCTGCTGGCGCTGCTGGAACGTCCGTGGCTGTTCCTGCTCGGCGTGATGTGGATCGCAGTGCATATCGTGCTGCTGTGGGGCGTTGGCAAGCTGCTGCGCACGCCGTTCTTCTATTTCGCGATCGCCTCGCAGAGCAATATCGGCGGTCCGGCTTCGGCACCGGTGCTGGCCACCGCGTTCCATCCGGCGCTGGCGCCCGTGGGCGTGCTGCTCGGCACGCTGGGCTACGCCACCGGTACCGGCGCGGCCTATCTGGTCGGCATCATCCTGCGCGCGATGGCGGGGCAGGGATAGCCGGAGGCCGCCGGCCATGCGGATACTGGACCCATGAAAAAACACGGCGGCCATCAGGCCGCCGTGTTTTTTTCAGGGGTATCGCGTTTCAGTTCAGCGGGCAACCCTGGTTGTTGTAGGCATCCAGGGTGGCGGACAGCGAGATCATCACGTCGCGATCGCCACTGTCCAGCGCGAAGGTGACCTGCTGGATCACCTGGGCGGTGGTCAGCGGGAAGTCCACGCCCGACGATGCCGCGTTCAACAACGATGCCACCGCCTGCTTCAGCAGGATGCGCTCGCCGCCATCCACGCCCGGGCCGCCCTGGAAATTGAGCGCGGTCAGGAAGGTCACGTCGGGCGCACTGCTGCCGAAGTAGCTCTGCAGTGACGTGTTGATGGTGAACGGTGCCGGCCAGGAATCGTGGTGCTTCTTGACCTTCCAGTAGCCCAGCGTGCAACCCTCGAAGCCGGTCTGATCCGGCGTGGAGTAGCAGAAGCTGGCGCGGCTGATGTGCGGATACGGATTGTTGGTGAGGATGGTGAATCCCGGCGCGGCGGGCAGGTGCAGTCCGGCGTCGCTGGTGACCGGCGGATCGTAGCTGTAGAGAACGCCACCGTTGTCGTCGCTGATCGACACGCTGTGGATGGATTGCCCGGTGCTCAGCTGCTCCCAGTACAGCAGCCAGCCGCTGGTGGATTCGAAATGGATGGTATCCACGGTCAGGACACCGTCGGTGTGCGCCTGCACGCCGTCCGGCAGCGGATTGATGACCAGTTCGCTGAGGATGCCGGCGGTATCGAAGTCCTTGCAGCTCAGGCCGACGTCGACCGGCGTCGGCGTGCCGATGGTACCGGTGGCGTGGGCGGGCATTGACAGCACCAGGCCGAGCGCGGCGGTGGCGGTGACGGTGGACAGGAACCTGCGGAAGGATGTGAGCGTGCGCGCCGGTTTGCGGCGGGACGGTGCATTCATGGCGAACCCCTTTGGCGTCGAGTGAAACGGCGGCTACGCGGCGCGCAGTTCCGTTGGTGTCTGGGGAAACGCCGGGCCGTCGGCGATACGGCCAGCGCATGTCGGTTCAGCCGATGAGCGGTCGATGGAAACAGAAAGGGCGGGACCTGATGGTCCCGCCCCGGCCTGGAACGGAAAAGGCCTCAGCAGCAGCGGAAGCCGCTCCTGCCGCCGTAGCGCGCCTCCTGGCGCTCACGGAAGAAGGTCCGGTAATCCATGATCTCGCGATCCGGGTGCTTCTCCAGCATGTGCCGGACATAGTTGTCGTAGTCCGGCACGCCACAGCACAGCCGCGCCGTCTGCACCAGCCGGCGCCACACCCGGCGGTGCATCTGGTAGTGGCTGACGGGAACGAGCGCGGTACCCATCACAGGTTCGCCAGTTGCTGCGGATCGACCTGCACGTAGGGCGTCTCGCGATCGGTGCGGACCGTGCTGCGGCGCGCGGCGAGGATGGTCTTGATCGAGTAGATCAGGATCGCCGCGACCACGAACAGGAACAGTGCGGTCAGGCCGGTGTTGACGTAGGCGTTGACCACGATCTTGTGCATCTCGCCCATGTTCTGCGCCGGCGCGGTGACGGTGTTGGTCGCGATGGCGGCCTGGTACTTGTGCGCCTGCGCCAGGAAGCCCTGCGCCGGATTGCTGTCGAAGATCTTCAGCAGGCCGGCGGTGGTCGTGCACAGCAGCAGCCACACCGCGGGAACCGCGGTGACCCAGGCGTAGCGATCGCGCTTCATCTTGAACAGCACCACCGTGCCCAGCATCAGCGCGATGCCCGCCAGCATCTGGTTGGAGATGCCGAACAGCGGCCACAGGGTCTTGATGCCGCCGAACGGATCGGTGACGCCGGTGTACAGCAGGTAGCCCCACAACGCCACGCAGCCGCCGGTGGCGATGATGTTCGCGGTCCAGGACTCGGTGCGGCGCATCGCCGGGACGAAGTTGCCGAGCAGATCCTGCAGCATGAAGCGCCCCGCGCGGGTGCCGGCGTCGACCGCGGTCAGGATGAACAACGCCTCGAACAGGATCGCGAAGTGGTACCAGAACGCCATCGTGTCTTCGCCGGGAAGCACGCTGTGCAGGATCTGGGCAATGCCCACCGCCAGTGTCGGCGCGCCACCGGCACGGTTGAGGATGGTGCTTTCGCCGATGTCCCTGGCCGTGGCCGTGAGCACGTCCGGGCTGATCGCGAAGCCCCATTCGCTGACCTTGGCGGCCACCGCGATCACGTCCTTGCCGACCGCGGCCGGCGGCGCATTCATCGCGAAGTACACGCCCGGCTCGATGATCGAGGCCGCGACCAGCGCCATCACCGCGACGAAGGACTCCATCAGCATGCCGCCGTAGCCGATGTAGGGCATGTGGCGCTCGCTGGCCAGCAGCTTGGGCGTGGTGCCGGAGGAAATCAGCGCATGGAAGCCGGACACCGCGCCGCAGGCGATGGTGATGAACAGGAACGGGAACAGGCCGCCGGTCCAGACCGGGCCCATGCCGGTGCGGGCGTACTCGGTCACCGCCGGCATCTTCAGATCCGGCATCACGATCAGGATGCCGATCGCCAGCGCGACGATGGTGCCGATCTTGAGGAAGGTGGACAGATAGTCGCGCGGTGCCAGCAGCAGCCACACCGGCAGCACCGAGGCGATGAAGCCGTAGGCGACCATCATCCAGGTGATGGATTCCTTGGAGAAGGTGAACGCCGGCCCCCAGATGGGATCCGCGGCGACCTTGCCGCCCAGCCAGATCGCGCCCAGCAGCAGGAGCAGGCCAACCACCGAAATCTCGCCGATCCGGCCGGGCCGGATGTAGCGCATGTAGATGCCCATCAGGATCGCGATCGGCATGGTCGCGGCGACGGTGAACATGCCCCACGGACTTTCGGCCAGTGCATTGACCACCACCATCGCCAGCACCGCCAGGATGATGATCATGATCAGGAAGGCGCCGAACAACGCGATGGTGCCGGGAATCGGCCCCATTTCCTCGCGCACCAGGTCACCCAGCGAGCGCGCGTCGCGGCGGCTGGAAATGAACAGCACCATGAAGTCCTGCACCGCGCCGGCCAGCACCACGCCGACCACCAGCCACAACAGGCCGGGCAGGTAGCCCATCTGCGCGGCCAGCACCGGGCCGACCAGCGGGCCGGCACCGGCGATGGCGGCGAAATGGTGGCCGAACAGCACGTGCTTGTTGGTGGGCACGTAATCCAGGCCGTCGTTGCGCAGCACCGCCGGCGTGGCCCGGGTGGGATCCAGTTGCATGACCCGGCTGGCGATGAACTGCGCGTAGAAGCGGTACGCGATCAGATAGATCGAGACCGCCGCGGTGACGATCCAGATCGCGTTGATGTGCTCGCCCCGGCGCAGCGCGACCGTGCCCAGCGCGAATGCGCCGAGTACGGCCAGCGCCGCCCAGCCGAGTTTCGACAGACCTTTCATGAATCCACCCTCCACGGAGACTGCCGCTAGAGTCCTCCGATGCCGGGGGAGGGTCAATCCGTAAGCCGGATTCCCGCCTTCGACTTTGGTCGAAACCGGCCGGCGGTCACCGGATCGTCACAACCAGCGCACGCGCTTGAACAGGCGATACAGGCCGATGCAGACCGCCGCCACGCCGATCATCAGCAGCGGATAGGAGAACCGGCCCGCCAGTTCGGGCATGTGCTCGAAGTTCATGCCGTACCAACTGGTGATCAGGGTGGGCGCGGCCAGCAGCGCCGCCCAGGCGCCCAGGCGCTTGACCGTCTCGCCCTGGGCCAGGGTTACCAGCGACAGGTTGACGCTCAACGCGGTGGTCAGCATCTCGCGCAGGGTGTCGGTGGATTCGTTGACCCGCAGCACGTGGTCGTGGACATCGCGGAAATACAGCCGTACCTCTTCCGGGATCAGCGCGCTCTGCGTGCGCGACAGTTGCGCCAGCACGTCCTGCAGCGGCGCCACCGCCAGCCGCATCTTGGTCAGCTCGCGCTTGAGTTCGTACAGCTTGACCACGGTCACCCGACGATAGGTGTCGGCGAAGATGTCCTTTTCCAGCGTGTCCAGTGTCTGGCGGAACTCGTCGACGATCGGGCGGTAGTTGTCGACGATGAAGTCGAGCACCGCATACAGACCGTACGACGGTCCCAGTCCCAGCAGGTCCGGTTCGCGCTGCACGCGCTCGCGCACCGGCGCATACGACAGCGAGGCGCCATGGCGCACGGTGACCAGGTAGCGTGGCCCGAGGAAGGCGTGGGTTTCGCCGTAGCGGATCCGGTCGTCCACCACCTGCGCGGTCTGCATGACGATGAACAGGGAGTTGCCATAGGCTTCCAGCTTGGGCCGCTGGTGCGCGTTCTGCGCATCCTCGACCGCCAGGTCGTGCAGGCAGAATTCCTCCTGCAGCTTCTCCAGCACCGAATCGGCCGGCTCGTACAGGCCTACCCAGATGAACGTGCCGTCGTCCACCGCCAGCACATCGCTGATTTCATCCAGGCCGATGTCCCGGCGCTTGCCGTGCTGGTCATAGACCACGCAGTTGATGACGCAGGAGGGCAGGGCGTTCTGGACGGGGTTCAGCGAAGGCGATTGGTTCATGTGCCGGATCGTGCGCCAGTTGACCTTGAGCGGCAAGCGGTCGCCGGCATGCCGTGTAGGAGCGACGTGAGTCGCGACCCGCGGTCCCCACCGCCAAACGTTGCCAGCGCGGCCGGGAACCCCTGTACGGTGGGATGACGGTCGCGACTTACGTCGCTCCTACAGGAGGCTGGCTTTACCGGGCCACGAAGCGGATCGCTTGGCCGCCGCCGGGTGCCAGTTTCAGTTCCAGTGTGTCGGTCGAGCCGACTTCGCGCTCCTCGATGACAATGTCCTCGCGCCGGTCCTTCCAGTCGGCCATTGGACCATCGCGGTAAATCTGCGCGGTATAGCGGCGGCCGGGATCCAGGAACGACAACGGCGCCTTCAGCGTGCGCGGCTCCTCGTCGGTGATGGCGCCCAGGTACCAGTTGTCGCCCCCGCGTTCCTTGCGCACAAGGGTCACGTAGTCGCCGACTTCGCCATTGAGCACGCGGGTCTCTTCCCAATCGACCGGCACGTCCTTGATGAACTGGAACGGGCCCGGATTGGCCTCGTAGTTTTCCAGCAGATCCGCGGCCATCTGGATCGGGCTGTAGATGACCACGTAGAGGGCGAGTTGCTTGGCCCAGGTGGTCGCCACGCCGTCCGGCGCGCGGGTCTTCATGCCGAAGACGCCGGGGGTGAAATCCATCGGCCCGGCCAGCAGGCGGGTGAACACCAGCATGGCTTCATGCTCGGGCGGATTGCCGGGGTTGCCCCAGGCGTTGTACTCCATGCCGCGTGCGCCCTCGCGCGAGATCCAGTTGGGATAGGTGCGGCGCAGGCCGGTGTCCTTGATCGGCTCGTGGGCGTTGATCGCGATGTGGCGCCTGGCCGCCTCGGTCACCACCTTCAGGTGATGGCGGGCCAGGTCCTGGCCTTCGTGCCAGGCGTAGTGGACCTTGCCATCGGCACCGGTCACCTTGGCCTGGCCGGCGTCGGACACGTAGCCGGTCTTGACCGCCGGCACGCCGACCCGCTGGTACAGATCGAACGCCGCGCCCATCTGCGATTCGTAGTGGGCGGCGTTGGCGGAGGTCTCGTGGTGGCCGATCAGGACCACGCCCTTGGACTTCGCGTACGCGCTCAGCTTCTCCAGATCGAAATCGGGATACGAGCGGGTGAAGCTGAAGTCCTCGCCATTGCCGAACCAGTCGCCATCCCAACCGACATTCCAGCCTTCGACCAGCACCCCGCCGAAGCCGTTCTTCGCGGCGAAGTCGATGTGCTTCATCACGTTCTCGTTGGTGGCGCCGTGGCGCGGGCCCGACGCCCAGGTTTTGGTGTCCAGGTGCATTTCCCACCAAACGCCGACGTACTTCATCGGCTTGACCCACGACACGTCGCCCAGCACGTTCGGTTCGTTGAGGTTGAGGATCAGGCTGGAGGTCACCAGTCCGCCCGCGTCATCGGCGATCTGCACGGTGCGCCAGGGCGTGTTGAACGGTGCCTCGCGCGTGACCTTGGCGCCGTCGATGCCGGGTGTCAGCGATGCCTTCAATCGCCGGCCTTCGACGCGGGTGAGGTTCATGCCGGAATAGTCGACCAGCGCGGCTTCATGGATCGACAGATGGGTGCCGTCGGCCAGCCGGAAGGTGATGGGTGTCTGCGCGTCGCCGACGGCTTCCACCGGCGTGCGGTGGTACAGGTACTCCTCGCGGTTCCATTCGCCGGCCGGAATCCACCACGCGGTGGCATCGCCGGCGAGGGTGAACTCGGTGAGCTCCTCGAGGATCCTCACCGTCGGCAGTCCCTCCTGGCGCGGGAACTCGTAACGGAAGCCGAGGCCATCGTCGTACACGCGGAACACCAGATCCAGGTGCCGGCGCGGTTTGGCGTTCTCGGCCAGGGTCACCCGCAGTTCGTTGTAATGGTTGCGGATACGGCGGCGCTCACCCCAGGGCTGTTCCCAGGTCTCGTCGAAGCTGCGCGTGCGCGGCGCGGTCACCGCGATGGCGCGATCCAGCTTCGGCGTGTCGACCAGCAGGAAGCCCAGCCGCGATGGCGCCAGCAGCGGCTTGCCGTCGCGTTGCACCGCATAGGTCGGGCGGCCATCGGGATCGGAATCCAGTTCCACCACGATGCGGCCATCGGGCGAGCTGACGCGTACCGGCGGCGCGGCCAGCGCGGTGAGCGGAAGCGACAGGACGGTCAGGGCGAACAGTCGAATCAGCATGCGGACCCTGCGGATGCGGCGGGAAAGGCCGCATCCTGCGTCAGCCGGCGTGAGGCGACCGTCTGAATACGTATGCGAGCGCGAGGTGGACGGGCAGCAGCAATGCAATCCACGGCTGGTTGAACTGGTAGCCGAAGGCGAAAGGCAGCCACTGCACGAACCACGCGAACAGCGCGCACAACGCGACCATCAGCAGGGTGGAACGGAACAGCCGGCCCGGATTGCGGCGGCGCAGCACGGCGATTGCGCCGGGCAGCAGCAACAGGCACAGCGGATTGAGCAGCAGCAGGTTGTGGTTGCGCCAGGCGGCCCAGTGCTCGCTGAAACCCCACAGGTACACCAGCAGGCCACCGGCGATCGTGCACAGCAGCCAGAACGGCAGTGCGGCCGCGGCCACCGCGCGCGGATGGCGGCGACCTGCCAGCACCAGCAAGGCCGCGAGGGCCAGGCCGGCGATCAGCCATGGCCACCAGCGCCGCGGAGCTTCGGCCGGTTCCGGTGCGATCCGGTGCGGCAGCAGGGCTTCCTCGGCCTGTACCAGCGGACGGCCGGCGGCGTTCTTCGCCTCGCGCAGGCTGTCGGCCAGGCGCACCGGAATGAAGGCTTCCTCCCAGCGCGACATCGGCTGGTCCGCCGAAGGCCCCAGGCCGAGGTCGAAGCCCAGCCACATCCAGGTCGCCGGCGAGGCCAGCCGCACGCTTTCGCTGCGGTAGGTATTGCCGCGCGAGCGGCCGGCCAGCTGCGGCTTCAGCGCGCCGCCCATCGCCGCGTCCAGCGCGTCGCGCACCTGGGTGGAGCAGTTGGCGGTGAAGTAGTCGTAGCGGTAGCGCGCGTTTTCCGGCCTGGCCCGTACGGCCAGCGCCGCGGCCAGCGCCTGCGCCTGTTCCGGCGGCAGGTCCAGCCATTGCAGGCGCACCCCGCGGCCGCTGTCGCGGTACTGGGCCAGGTCCTCGCCGAGCGGCAGGTCGACCAGGTAGTACTGCATCACCCCGCGCGCGAAGTTGCCGACGAAGTCGGATTCACCCGGATCGAAATAACCGAAGTTGTAGGAGGTGGCCGCGCCGGTGGCCGGATCCACCACCACGATGGCGTTGTGGCCGAAGCGTTCGAAGAACACCTCGCCCGGCTGCATCGTCGCCACCCCGATGCGCGGCGCGGCGAAGGCCGACGCCGCCAGCAGCCAGAGCGCGGCGACGAGGATCAGGCGGCGCAGCATGTCAGGCGTCGGCCAGGATGCCGACGTGGAACGCATGCACGCGGCGCGCGTCGGCCTTGGCGACACGGAAGGCGAAACGGCCCAGGGTGAGTTCCTCGCCGGTTTCCGGCAGGTGACCGATGGCGGCGGTGACCAGGCCGCCGATGGTGTCGTATTCGTCATCCAGGAAATCCGCGCCAAAGCGTTCGTTGAAATCGGCGATGGGCGTCAGCGCATCCACCACGTACTGCCCGTCGGCCTGCACCGCGATCAGCGAGGCGCCGTCCTCGGCTTCGTCGTGCTCGTCGTCGATCTCGCCGACGATCTGCTCCAGCACGTCCTCGATGGTGACCACGCCGGCGACGCCGCCGTACTCGTCCACCACGATCGCCATGTGGTTGCGCGACAGCCGGAATTCCTTGAGCAGCAGGTTGAGCTTCTTGGACTCGGGGATCAGCACCGCCGGGCGCAGCAGTTCGCGGATGCTGCCCGGGCCGTTGTCGGCGACCACGCCGCGCAGCAGATCCTTGGCCAGCAGGATGCCGAGGATCTCGTCCTTGTTGTCGCCGTGCACCGGGAAGCGCGAATGGCCGGATTCGACCACCAGCTTCATCAGGTCCAGGAAGCAGCCGTCCACCGGCAGCGAGATCATCTGTGCGCGCGGCACCATCACGTCGCCCACGGTCAGCTCGGCGACCGTCAGCGCGCCTTCCATCATCCGCAGGGTGTCGCCGCCGATCAGGCCGTCGCTCTGCGCATCGCGCAGGATCGCGACCAGGTCTTCGCGGGAGGTGGGTTCGCCGGAAAACGCCGAACTCAGGCGTTCCAGCCAGCTGCGCCGTTTTTCGTGGTGCTCCGGCGCGGGGGTACTGTCGTCTTCTGACATCTCTCGGAAAGGGGCGCCCGCGGTGCGGGCGACGGGGCAGAGTCTAGCAGGCGCGGCGGACGCTCAGCCGGCGGCGGGCGCCTCGGCCGGCTCTTCCTCAAGCGGATCAATGCTGTAGGTGCAGCCGACCAGGGTCTTGCCGGGGTGGGAGGTGACGTTGGAGACGTTGAGTACCGCCGAGCGGACCAGGGCCGCGCCGGTGGCCGGATCGCGGACCTCCTCGCTGACCAGTTCCTTGCCGAACATGGCCTTGTCGGGTGTATCGACCGCCGTTTCCAGTTCCAGTTGCCGGGCCAGCGGGCGCGGGTCCGGCAGGTCGAGCACCGCCATCACGCTGGAACCGGCGAAGGCGATGCGACGGGTGGGATGGCCGAACACCGTCAGCGGCGCGGCCAGTTCGTATTCGCTGAGGAACATGTTGGCCTGGGGCAGCGGCCGCCAGCCCAGCGCGACCGCCTTCAGCGGATCCTGCTGCGCGACCGCCAGCGCCATGAATTCCTCCGGCTGGCCCTGGCAGGCGATCAGCCGGGCAAGGTCGACCTTGGCGGGATCCGGCTCCGCCGCCTGTTCCGATGCCTGCGCAGGCGCGCCGCCGGCCGCGGCCAGCAGCAGGAGGACGAGAGCGGAACGGGCAGGACGCATGTGACGGATCCGGAACATCGGGAAAGCGCAAAGCGTAGCGGCTGCGCGCGGCCGGGACTACTGCTCGGCGTAGGGATCGTCGATGCCCAGTTCGGCCAGGATCTCGCGTTCCAACTGCTCCATGCACTCGGCTTCCTTGTCGTCCTCGTGATCCCAGCCCAGCAGGTGCAGGGTGCCATGCACGGTGAGATGGGCGTAGTGGGCGGCGAGGGGTTTCTTCTGCTCGCGCGCCTCGCGCGCCACCACTGGCGCACAGATCACCAGGTCGCCCAGCAAGGGCATCTTCACGCCCTTGGGCAGCTTGACGCCCTCGGCGACGTCGGCCGGGAAACTCAGCACGTTGGTGGCGTAGTCGCGGCCACGGTAGTGCCGGTTGAGCGCGCGGCCTTCCTTGCTGTCGACGATGCGGATGGCCAGATCGGCCTCGCGGATGCGCCCGTGCAGCGCCGCCGCCACCCACTTGCGGAAGCTGACCGCCGCGGGCAGGCCCGCGCGCGGCAGCGCGTAGCTGACCGAAACCTCCAGCCGTGTCGGACCCTGCGTCATGCCGGACCTGTCTCCGAATCCTTGCCCTCGCGCGCATCGTAAGCCTGGACGATGCGCGCGACCAGCGGATGCCGGACCACGTCGCGGCTGCTGAAGAAGGTGAAGGAGATGCCGTCCACGTTGCGCAGCACGTCCAGCGCGTCCTTCAGCCCGGACTTCTGGTGGCGCGGCAGGTCGATCTGGGTCAGGTCGCCGGTGACCACCGCGGTGCTGCCGTAGCCGATGCGGGTCAGGAACATTTTCATCTGCTCGATGCTGGTGTTCTGCGCCTCGTCGAGGATGACAAACGCATTGTTAAGCGTCCGTCCGCGCATGTAGGCCAGCGGTGCGATCTCGATCACGTTCTTCTCGAGCAGCTTGACCACCTTCTCCACGCCCAGCATCTCGTACAGGGCGTCGTACAGCGGGCGCAGATAGGGATCGACCTTCTGGGTGAGATCACCGGGCAGGAAGCCCAGCTTCTCGCCGGCCTCCACCGCCGGGCGCACCAGGATCAGCCGCTGCACCCGCGATTCGTTCAGCGCCTCGACCGCGCTGGCCACGGCCAGGAAGGTCTTGCCGGTGCCGGCCGGGCCGATGCCGAAATTGATGTCGTGGGTGGCGATGGCGTGCAGGTAGTTGGCCTGGTTGGCGCCACGCCCGCGCACGGTGCCGCGCTTGACCTTGATCGCCACTTCCTGCGGTTCGAAGCCGCCGGCGGCGACGTGGTCGACGTTGGCGTCGTTGAGGCGCAGATGGATGGCCTCGCTGTCGAAGGTTTCGCTGGCGGTTTCCTCGTAGAGCGAGCGCAGCAGTTTCTCGGCGGCGGCGACCGCCTTTTCCGGGCCGGTGACCCGGAAGATCGCGCCGCGGTTGGCAATCTCCACGCCAAGGCGCAGCTCGATCTGGCGCAGGTGGGCGTCGAACGGGCCGGTCAGGTTGGCCAGGCGTTCGGCGATTTCGGGTTCCAGGGTGAATTCGCGTTTGCTGGGTGCAGTCATGGGAAGCGGAGGAAATGGCCTTGCCGCGGCGGACGGGCCGAAGACGGCCGGCGGTGCCGGACGGGCAGGGCGGAATTGGAAATGGGGAACGGCCGCTTCGATGTGGAGCGGGCACGGCGGATTTGCAAGCGGCAGATCAGCGGAAGTGCGGGATCACGGCGGCGTTCTCGACCGAGGTGTCTGGAGCGGGAGGTTAAACCGCTGACCCCGTCCGCGCCACATGGAAGGCCGGACGGCGACCGTCCGTCGGCTCGGTCTTGCATTAATTAAATGATGAATTAAATAATGCGCGCATGCCGAAATCATCCACTCCCTCCCGTTCCCGCACGTCCGCCGCCGAAAGCGCGCGCGGCGCCGCCGGACGCCGCAAGCGCGCCCCCGGCCGGCCCGGCGCCGATCAGGCCGATCAACGCGAACGCCTGCTCGACGCCGCGCTGGCCTGCTTCGTCCGCCAGGGCATCGCGGCGACCTCGCTGCGCGACATCGCCGGCGAGGCCGGGGTGACCCCGGCGCTGGTGCATTACTACTTCGGCGACAAGCCGCAGTTGCAGCAGGCGGTGGTGGCCGAGCGGCTGTTGCCGGTGGTGGCGCAACTGCGCGAGCCGGTCAGCCAGGCGGGTGACGACGTGGCCGCCCTGATCGCCGCGTTCGTGCAAGGCGTTGGCGGGCTGGTCGCGCGCCATCCCTGGCTGCCCACCCTGTGGGTGCGCGAAGTGCTGTGCGAGGGCGGCGCGCTGCGCGACCTGCTGATCGAACAGGTGGGTCCGATGCTGCCGCGGATGATGTCCGGGCGCTTCGCCGAAGCGCAGCGGCAGGGGCGGTTGAACGCCGATCTCGATCCCCGCCTGCTGATGGTCTCGCTGGTCGGGCTGACCTTCTTCCCGCTGGCCAGCGCGCCGATCTGGCGCGCGCTGTTCGGTGCCGGCGATGTCGATTTCGATGACCTGCGCCGGCACACGCTGGTGCTGCTGGATCGTGGACTGGAGCTTGATGATGCGAAGTGAGCGCAACCTGATCGCCGCCTGCGCGCTGCTGGCGCTGGCGGCCTGCAAGCCGGCCACGCCGCAGGCGCTGGGAACGCTGGAATGGGACCGGGTGACCCTGCCCGCGCCGGTGGCCGAGAGAATCGTGCGCATCGACGTGCGCGAAGGCCAGCAGGTCGCGGCCGGCGCGCCCCTGCTGCAGCTCGAACTGACCCGCACGCAGTCGCAACTGGAAGCGGCGCGCGCGCAGGCCAGGCAGAGTCGCGACGTGCTGTCGGAGCTGCAGGCGGGACCAAGGGTGGAAGCCATCGCGCAGGCGCGCGCCGCGCTGGCCGCCGCGCAGGCGCAGGCCAGTGACACCCGCGCCTACTTCAATCGGCTGCAACCGCTGGGCAGGCAGCAACTGGTAGCGGCTTCCGAAGTGGATCGCGCCCGCGCCGCCGCCGACAACGCCGCCGCGCAGGTGCGTTCGGCGCAGGCGGCATTGCTGGAACTGGAGCGCGGCACCCGCCGCGAGCAGGTCGCGCAGGGCGAAGCGGCGCTTGCCGCCGCCGAGGCGCAGGCGGCGGTGCAGGCCGTCACCCTGGACAAGCTCAACGTGGTGGCGCCGCGCGCCGGGCGCGTGGACAGCTTGCCGTATCGCCTGGGCGATCAGGCGCCGATTGGCGCGCCACTGGCGGTGATGCTGGTCGGCGAGGCGCCGTATGCGCGCATCTACGTGCCGGAACCGCTGCGCGCGCGGGTCAAGGTCGGCGACGCGGTGCGCGTGCACGTGGACGGCCGCGAACAGGTGTATGCCGGCAAGGTCAGGATGATTCGCAGCGAGCCGGTGTTCACCCCGTACTACGCGCTGACCGGCAAGGACGCCGCGCGTCTGAGTTACCTGGCGGAAGTCAGCCTGGGCAAGGACGCGGCGGAACTGCCGGCGGGTTTCCCGGTGCGGGTGGAGTTCGGCGATGGCCACGGCAAGTGACGCCGACGGCCTGGCGATCCAGGCGCGCGGGCTGACCAAGCGTTTCGGCCCACTGGTCGCGGTGAACGCGGTGGACCTGAGCGTGCCGCGACGCCACGTGTATGGATTCCTCGGGCCCAACGGTTCCGGCAAATCGACCACCATCCGCATGCTGTGCGGCCTGCTGACGCCCAGCGCGGGCGACATCGAGGTGCTGGGCCTGCGGATTCCCGAACAGGCCGAGCAGCTGCGCACCCGCATCGGCTACATGACCCAGAAGTTCTCGCTGTTCGAGGACCTGAGCGTGCGCGAGAACCTGGAATTCCTCGCGGCCGTGCAGAACCTGTCGAAAGCCGAGGCACGCAAGCGCATCGACGAGTTGGTCGAGCAGTACCACTTCCAGGATCGGCAGAAGCAACTGGCCGGCACCATGAGTGGCGGCCAGAAGCAGCGCCTGGCGCTGGCCGGCGCGGTGATCCACCAGCCGGAACTGCTGTTCCTGGACGAGCCCACCAGCGCGGTGGATCCGGAATCGCGCCGCGATTTCTGGGAGAAGCTGTTCGAACTGGCCGATGCCGGCACCACGATCCTCGTGTCCACCCACTACATGGACGAGGCCGAGCGCTGCCACCGCATCGCCATCCTCGATCGCGGCGTGCTGGTGGCCGATGGCACCCCGGCGGATCTGACCGGCGAACTGGCCGGACGCACGCTGGCGGTGGACGCGGAACAGCCGCGCCAGGCGCAGAAGGTCCTGCTGGGCCTGCCCGGCGTGATCAGCGTGGCCCAGATCGGCAATACCCTGCGCGTGCTGATGGCGGGCAATGGTGATGCCGCCGGGCGGGTCGCCGCGGGACTGCGCCATGCGGGCATGCAGGCGGAGGTCACGCCTTCGCAGGCCAACCTGGAAGACGTGTTCGTCGCCGCCACCCGCGGCCGCCCCGATCAGGACGGGCAGGAGCGTGCGGCATGATCTGGCGCAGGCTGTCGGCGGTGATGCTGAAGGAAGTGCGGCAGATGCGCCGCGATCGCATCACCCTGGCGATGATCGTCGCCATCCCGGTCATGCAGTTGCTGCTGTTCGGCTACGCCATCAACACCAACCTGCGCGACCTGAAGGCGGGCGTGGCCGACCAGGCGAACACCACGGCCTCGCGTGCGATGGTCATGGATATCGTCGCGACCACGGTGATCAAGCCGACCCTGGCCGCACGCACGCCGCAGGAATTGATGGAAGCCATCCGGCGCGGCGAGATCAGCCTGGGCATCGTGGTGCCGTCGGATTTCGAGCGCCGTCGCGCCGAGGGCCGCGAACAGGTGCAGATCCTGGTCGACGGCAGCGACAACGCGGTGCAGAGCGCGGCCGCCCAACTGGCCCAGATGCCCGCCGATACCGCCGTCCGCGCGGTGGTTCCGGTCGAGCGCCCGATCAGCGTGGTGGCGTTCTACAACCCGGAACGACGCTCCGCGGTGAATATCGTGCCGGGCCTGATCGGCGTGATCCTGACCATGACCATGGTGCTGTTCACCGGAGTGGCCATCGTGCGCGAACGCGAACGCGGCAACATGGAACTGCTGATCGCCACGCCGGTAAGCAGCGCCGAGCTGATGATCGGAAAGGTGCTGCCCTACATCGCCATCGGCCTGATCCAGACCACGGTGGTGCTGGCACTGGGCATGTGGCTGTTCGACGTGCCGCTAAACGGCAGCGTCTGGCATGTCTACGTGGCGGCGATCCTGCTGATCGCGGCCAACCTGACCCTGGGCCTGCTGATTTCGACCCGCGCGCAGTCGCAGTTCCAGGCGATGCAGATGACCTTCTTCGTGTTCCTGCCGTCGATCCTGCTGTCGGGCTTCATGTTCCCGTTCTCGGGCATGCCGCGGCCGGTGCAGTGGCTGGCGGAAGCATTGCCGCTGACCCATTTCCTGCGCCTGATCCGCGGCATCATGCTGCGCGGCGCCAGCCTGTGGGAGCTGTGGCCCGATGTGCTGGCCCTGCTGGCCTTCACCACGGTCATGATGTCCGCCGCCATCCTGCGTTTCCGCAAGCGGTTGGATTGAACACCCTTCTTTTCGGAACAACTCCTGTGGGAGCGACGTAAGTCGCGATGCTCTTCGCTCGCGGAGTCCGAATTCGCGACTTACGTCGCTCCCACAAGAGAGGTTTTCAAGCCGCGTTCTCGTCCACCGTGGCCACCCGCCCGCGCAGCGAATTGGTCAGCGCCTCGGTGATCACCACGTCGACGAACTGGCCGATCATCCGCGCGTGGCCGGGGAAGTTCACCGAGCGCATGTTCTCGGTCTTGCCGGTCAGTTCGTTCGGATTCTTGCGCGACGGGCCTTCCACCAGCACCGACTGCACGCTGCCGACCATCCGTTGCGAGATGCCGGCGGCGTAGGCGTTGATATGCGCCTGCAACTGCTCCAGGCGGGCGTGCTTGGTCGACTCGGCGGTGTCGTCTTCCAGATCCGCGGCAGGGGTGCCGGGCCGGCGCGAGTAGATGAAGGAGAACGACTGGTCGAAGCCGACGTCCTCGATCAACTTCATGGTCTTCTCGAAATCCGCATCGGTCTCGCCGGGAAAGCCGACGATGAAGTCAGAGGAGATCGAGATGTCCGGCCGCACCGCGCGCAACTTGCGGATCTTCTGCTTGAACTCCAGCGTGGTGTAGCCGCGCTTCATCGCCGCCAGGATGCGATCGCTGCCGGCCTGCACCGGCAGGTGCAGGTAGTTCGCCAGTTGCGGAACGTCGCGGTAGGCCTCCACCAGTGAATCGCTGAACTCCAGCGGGTGCGAGGTGGTGAAGCGGATCCGGCCGACGCCCTCGATCTCGGCGATGGCGCGGATCAGCAGGCCCAGGTCGGCCACTTCGCCGTCGCCATAGGGACCTCGGTAGGCGTTGACGTTCTGGCCCAGCAGGTTGATCTCGCGCACGCCCTGGGCGGCCAGTTGCGCCACTTCCACCAGCACGTCCTCGAACGGCCGGCTGACTTCCTCGCCGCGGGTGTAGGGCACCACGCAGAACGAGCAATACTTGGAGCAGCCTTCCATGATCGAGACGAACGCGCTCGGGCCTTCGGCGCGCGGCTCGGGCAGGCGATCGAACTTCTCGATTTCCGGAAAGCTGATGTCCACCTGCGGCCGGCCTGACTGGCGGCGCTCGCGGATCAGCTCGGGCAGGCGATGCAGGGTCTGCGGACCAAACACCAGATCCACGTAGGGCGCGCGCTTGACGATGGCTTCGCCCTCCTGCGAGGCCACGCAGCCGCCGACGCCGATCAGGACCGGCTTGCCGTCCTTCTTCAGCGACTTCCAGCGGCCGAGCTGGCTGAACACCTTTTCCTGCGCCTTCTCGCGGATGGAACAGGTGTTGACCAGCACCACGTCGGCTTCTTCGGGGTTGTCGGTCAGTTCCAGGCCTTCGGCGGCGGCCAGCACGTCAGCCATCTTCGCCGAGTCGTACTCGTTCATCTGGCAACCGTGGGTCTTGATGAACAGCTTGCCGCGGGCCGGCGCGACGGCCGGACGGGCGGGGGAGGTGACGGGCGGCTCGCCCATCAGGGCGGTATCGGGGGCTTGCGTCCCGGTCATGGCGCTTATTCCAGTCGGGTGGGCGGGCGGAAACCGCATAGTTTACGCGGGGTGGTCCGGTTCCGCGCCGATTCGGCGTTGAAGGTGAGGAACACGCCCGTCGGGGCGGACGCGCGGGCGGGATGCGGAGTGGATATCCGGATCCCGGACCCACTGCACAGATTCGAGGATTCCTTTCTTGGACAAGGACTTGGCAATCACTCCCGGATCCGGGACACTGCCCCGCATGAGGGGGACGCTACTGCCATTGGGGATGCTGGCCGCGCTTGCCTGCGCGGTGCCGGCCGCGAGTGCCGGCACGCTGTACAAGTGCACCGGCGCCGATGGCGTTCCCGCCTATGTCAGCAAGCGCGTCAGCGGTGCCCGCTGCGAGGTGATCAGCCAGTACACGCCCGAGCGTGGCGGCCGCCGGGTTTCGTCCGTGTCCCGCCCGGCCGATGCTTCCACCCTGTCCGCGCCGGCGGCCCCGCCGACCCGGCCCGGAACCGCGATGGGCGGCACGACCAGCGCGGCCGCTCCGGTCACGACCGCGGCATCGGCGACACCGACGGCGATCACCCCGGCACCGCTGCCGGCCGCCAATCCCGCGGGCGGAACCCGCCGGGTGGTCAGCGGACAGGTCTACTCCTACATCAAGGATGGCGTGCGCCATTACACCAGTGCCCGTCCGCGCGGCGGTGCCGGTGCGGTCGCCAGCCTGCGCACCATCAAGTACAGCTTCATCGAAACCTGCTTCGCCTGCGGCAACCCGGGACTCAACTTCGGGACCCTGCGCCTGAACACCGCGGCCTACCAGGCCGAGATCGCCGCGGCGTCCCGCGAATTCGGGGTCGACGAGGCGGTGATCCGCGCGATCATGCACGCCGAATCCTCGTACAACCCGATGGCCCTTTCCCACGCCGGAGCCCAGGGCCTGATGCAGTTGATGCCGGCCACCGCGCGCCGGTTCGGGGTCAGCGACGCCTTCAACGCCGGCCAGAACATCCGCGGCGGCGTGCAGTACCTGTCCTGGTTGCTCAAGCGCTTCAACGGCGACCTGCGCCTGGCCGCGGCCGGCTACAACGCCGGCGAGGGCGCGGTGGACCGCCACGGCGGGGTGCCGCCATACCGGGAAACCCAGCGCTACGTCGAGCGGGTGGCGGTCCTGGCGGATCGCTATCGCGGCAACATCGCCGCCGCGCGTTGACGCGGAATCCCGCCGCGCGGCGGGGTCGGACCGTCGCAAACCCTTGATCCACGGCAAAACGTTGTCGGTCGGTTAAGGCTTCCGCTACACTTTGCTGTCTTTGCGGCCCGCCCCGAGCTTCGGGCGCGGGTGCTGGCAGCCTTTTAGCTACCTGATTGTTTTGCGGAGTGCCGGAATGGCCAACGATGGGGTCAATGGGCCTGTGAATACAGGCCGACGCCGGTTTCTGACTGCGACCACGGCTGTGGTTGGTGCGGTCGGAGCCGGTTTCGCAGCAGTACCGTTTATCAAGTCGTGGAACCCGAGTGCGAGGGCCAAGCTGGCCGGCGCCCCGGTGACCGCCGACCTCACCGGCCTGCAGGAAGGGCAACGCCTGATCCTGGAATGGCGCGGCCAGCCGATCTGGATCGTCAAGCGCTCCAAGGCGATCCTGGACGCGCTGCCGACCCTGGACAGCCGCCTGCGGGATCCGGAGTCCAAGAACACGGACCAGCAGCCGTCCTACATCAAGGGCGAGACCCGCTCCCTGAAGCCGGAAATCTCCGTGCTGGTCGGCCTGTGCACCCACCTGGGCTGCTCGCCGGAAATGGTCGCGGAAATCCGTCCCGAGCCGTACGACCCGGACTGGAAGGGCGGCTACTTCTGCCCCTGCCACAAGTCGCGTTTCGACATGGCCGGCCGCGTGTTCCAGGGCGTTCCCGCCCCGACCAACCTGGTGGTGCCGCCGCACTACTACGAGAACGACACGACGATCGTGATCGGCGTCGATCCGAAGGGAGCTGCGTAAGCCATGTCGAACATCATTACCCGTACCGCCGATGGCGTGATGGATTGGTTCACTGCGCGTGCGCCGAGTTTCATGCCGTTCTACCGGAAGCACATGTCGGAGTACTACGCTCCGAAGAACTTCAACATCTGGTACATCTTCGGCGTCCTGTCCTCGATCGTGCTGGTCAACCAGATCCTGACCGGCATCTTCCTGACGATGCACTTCAAGCCGAGCGCCGCGGAAGCGTTCGCCTCGGTCGAGTACATCATGCGCGACGTGGAGTGGGGCTGGCTGATCCGGTACATGCACAGCACCGGCGCCTCGCTGTTCTTCATCGTCGTCTACCTGCACATGTTCCGCGGGTTGATGTACGGCAGCTACCAGAAGCCGCGCGAGATGGTGTGGATCCTGGGCATGCTGATCTACCTGGTGCTGATGGCCGAAGCCTTCATGGGCTACGTGCTGCCGTGGGGCCAGATGTCGTTCTGGGGCGCCAAGGTGATCATCTCGCTGTTCGGTGCCATCCCGGTGATCGGCAACGGCCTGACCGAGTGGATCATGGGCGACTACCTGCCCGGCGACGCCACCCTCAACCGCTTCTTCGCCCTGCACGTGATCGCGCTGCCGCTGGTGCTGTTGCTGCTGGTGGTGCTGCACATCTTCGCCCTGCACGAAGTCGGCTCCAACAACCCCGACGGCGTGGAAATCAAGAAGGGCCCGAAGGGCAACCGCTGGTCGCCGACCGCGCCGGCCGACGGCATCCCGTTCCACCCGTACTACACGGTCGGCAAGGACCTGTTCTACGTGTGCATGCTGGTGATGGTCGCCGCGTTCATCATCTTCTTCGCGCCGGCCTTCGGTGGCTGGTTCCTGGAACATGACAACTTCACCGAGGCCAACCGCCTGGTGACGCCGGAGCACATCAAGCCGGTGTGGTACTACACCCCGTACTACGCGATGCTGCGCGTGGTCCCGCACAAGCTGAGCGGCGTGCTGGTGATGTTCGGCGCCATCGCGATCCTGTTCCTGGTGCCGTGGCTGGACCGCGCCAAGGTCAAGTCCTACCGCTATCGCGGCAAGCTGTCGTGGGCCCTGCTGCTGGCTTTCGCCGTCAGCTTCCTGTGGCTGGGCAAGATCGGCGCCGGCCCGGGTACCGACATGGTCGAGACCTACATCGGCCGCGTGCTGACCGTTTACTACTTCCTTTTCTTCCTGACCATGCCGCTGTGGACCAAGTTCGACAAGACCAAGCCGGTGCCGGAACGGGTGACGACGCATGACTAAGACCTTGACTTCCCGGCTAGCCGTATTCGCCAGCGGGTTGCTGATCTCGTTCTCCGCGCTGGCCGCCGAGGGCGGCGACAAGCTCCAGGCCGGCAACGACCTGAGCGACCGCGCCTCGCTTCAGCGTGGCGCCCAGCTGTACATGAATTACTGCTCGGGCTGCCATTCGCTCAAGTACCTGCGCTATTCGCGCATGGCCGAGGATCTGGGCCTGACCGAAGAAGAGGTAATGAACAACCTCAACTTCACCGGCGCCAAGTTCGGCGAGCAGATCCAGGTATCGATGCCGCACGACCCGGCAGGCAAGTGGTTCGGCAAGATGCCGCCGGATCTGAGCACCATCTCGCGTGTCCGCGGCAGCGACTGGATCTATACCTACCTCAAGTCGTTCTTCCTGGACGAGTCGCGTCCGCTGGGCTGGAACAACAAGTTGTTCCCGAACGCCTCGATGCCGAACCCGTTCTGGGAACTGCAGGGCCTGCAGCACGCCGAGTACGGCAAGCCCGATGCGGCGACCGGTGAACGCCATGTCGAATCGCTGAAGCTGACCCAGCCGGGTCGCCTGAGCCCGCAGGAGTTCGATCAGGTCGCGCGCGACGTGACCAACTTCCTCGAGTACGCCGGCGAGCCGGCGGCCCTCAAGCGCCAGAGCCTGGGCGTGTGGGTCGTGCTGTTCCTGGCGGCGCTGTCGTTCCTGGCCTATCTGCTCAAGCAGGAGTACTGGAAGGACGTGCACTGACACGTCCGGCGCTCCCTGGTGCCGTCCGGCCGCATACGCCGGGCGGCGGGGCAATGCCCGGTGGCATGGTAGCCGCTTGGCATTTTCCTGAAGGGATTGCACACTCGGGGACCGTGGCGACCGCCGGCAAGGGGCTGGCGGCGTCGGTGCGATCGGCGGATTCCGATCGTCGGAGAGCCTGATGGCTGCGAGTCCACGTATGCGCAATACACTGACTTTGTTTTCCTCCATCGATGACGTGCTGTGCCATCGGGTACGGCTGGTGCTGGCCGCCAAGGGCGTCAGCTACGACTTCGTGCCGGTGGATCCGCAGAACCCGCCCGAAGATCTCATCGATCTGAATCCCTACCATTCCGTGCCCACGCTGGTGGAACGGGATCTGGTGCTGTACGCCGCCTCGGTGGTCAGCGAATACCTGGACGAACGCTATCCGCATCCTCCGCTGATGCCGGTGGATCCGCTTTCGCGCGCGCGCTTGCGCCTGGCGATGCTGCGCATCGAGCACGACTGGGTGCCGCAGGTGCAGGCCATCCAGCTGGGCAACAAGCAGCAGGCCGAGGCCGGCCGCAAGCGCCTGAAGGAACTGCTGACCGCGTCGGTGCCGCTGTTCAAGGCGAGCAAGTTCTTCCTCAACCCCGAAATGAGCCTGGCCGATTGCGCCATGGCGCCGATCATCTGGCGGCTGCCGTCGCTGGACATCCCGCTGCCCAAGGATGGCAAGGCCATCGAGGACTACGGCAACCGCATCTTCCGCAACCCCGGCTTCATCCGCAGTCTCACCGACGCGGAGAAGAAGCTGCGCGACATCCCGAACTGAATCCGGGACGACGCGAGTGAAGTCGCTGCCGCGGCGCTGGCATGGAACCGCGGGACGGTCGTGACTTATCCTAGGTCGGTGGCGTATGCCGCCGGCTCCGACGTCCGTGCAGCGGACGACTTCACCAGGCAGTACCGATGAATGATGAAACCCCCCGCATGACCAGCCACCGTCCGTACCTGTTGCGGGCACTGGTGGAATGGATCGCCGACAACGGCATGACCCCGCACCTGCTGGTCGACGCGACCCAGGCGGGCGTGCAGGTGCCGGCCAGCGCGGTGAAGGAAGGCAAGGTGGTGCTCAACATCGCCGAGCGCGCGGTCGTGCAGCTGCACATCGACAATCATTCGGTCAGCTTCACGGCGCGTTTCGGTGGCGTGAGTTTCCCGGTGATGGTGCCGATTTCCGCCGTGCTGGCGATCTATGCGCGCGAGACCGGACAGGGGATGGCCCTGCCCGACGATGGTCATTCACCCGGACCGGACGATGACGGTGGCGATGACGGTGCCGGTCCCGACAGCCCGGGCGACGACGACACCCCCGCGCCGCCGAAGCGTCCGCACCTGCGGGTGGTCAAGTAGGCGAGGCCATCCCACGGTAACGACTGTAGGAGCGACGTGAGTCGCGACGCTTGGTGCAGTCGCGACTCACGTCGCTCCTACAGGAAGGGAGCCCGACCGGGACTCAGTGCTCGAACGGCACCACGCTGGGCCGCGCCGGACCGACGAACGAGACCAGCGTTTCGCCGCGCAGCACCAGCCGGCCGGTATGCCGGTCCATGCCGTCGTAGGAGTACTCGAAGCGGAACGTGCGTTCCCAGCCCAGCCGGCCGTCCTCGTTGCGCCGCAGGCGCAGGCCGGCGGCGTGCACGGTCTGGTCCAGCCAGATGACGCCCGCGGCGGAACAGGCATTGCGGCCGAGCGCTTCGGCGCGCTCGGCGGCCGCGCGCGCGGCGTTCCAGTACGCGAAGGCGGCGGCGCCGGCGATCATCAGCAGGATCAGGCTGGGCATGGGATGGCGGAACCGGGCGGGAACTAGCCGCGCTCGCCCGGCGGCGGACCGAGCTTGAGCGACAGGTCGATGGCGTGGACGTGCTTGGTCAGCCCGCCGATGGAAATGCAGTCGACGCCGTCCTCCGCGATGCCGCGCAGCGTGCCCATGTCCACGCCGCCGGAAACCTCCAGCGGAATGCGGCCGGCGGCGATGCGTACGGCTTCCCGTCGCGTCGGCGCGTCGAAATCGTCGATCAGGATGCGATCGCAACCTTCGCGCAGCGCTTCTTCCAGTTGCGCCAGCGTTTCCACTTCCACGATCAACGGCAGGCCGGGCCGGGCTTCCCTCGCTGCGCGGATGGCGCCACCGAGCGAGCCGTAGGCACGGATGTGGTTCTCCTTCAGCATCACCGCGTCGTACAGGCCGATCCGGTGATTGTGTCCGCCCCCGCAGCGCACCGCGTACTTCTGCGCCAGGCGCAGGCCGGGCAGGGTCTTGCGGGTATCCAGGATCTTCGCGCGGGTTCCCGCCACCGCCTCCACATGGCGCGCGGTCGCGGTGGCGGTGCCGGACAGGGTCTGCAGGAAGTTCAGCGAGGTCCGCTCCGCGGTGACGAGCGCACGCGAATGGCCCTGCAGGGTGGCGAGCACGGTGCCGGCGGTGATGCGATCGCCTTCGGCCACGCGCCAATCGATCCGCACCTGCGGGTCGAGCATCCGATGAGCCGCGTCGAACCACGGGCGTCCGGCGATGACGCCATCCTCCTTGCACAGCAGGTAGGCGCTGTCGGGACGGTCGGGCAGCAGCGCGGCGGTGACGTCGCCATCGCCGATGTCCTCGGCCAGCGCGCGGCGAACGTCGCCTTCGACGACCTCGGCGGGAGGCGGCTGCAACCCGCTCATCGCGCGGGGAAATCCGCCAACTGCGAAGTGGCGATGGCCTCCTCGGCCAGCAATACCGGAATGCCGTCGTCGACCCGGTAGAGCGTCCGTCGATCCTGGGTGACCAGCGCTTCACGCAGCGCCTCGGCCTGGGGCGAACCGTCCGCGCGGGTCACCCCGCCCGCCGCGATCGCGCGGTTGGCCGCGTCCAGCCCACGACCGTCGAGCAGCGACAGGGACTGGCGGGTGGTGGGGCAGCAGAGGATGTCCAGCAGTTTGCGGTCCATGGGTCCAACGTCGTTCGGCAAGGAGGGTAGAATACGTCTTTGCGACAGAGGACGGCCATGACCGCCACCGTTGACAGCCCCGTCGTGGGCATCGTGATGGGTTCCCGTTCGGATTGGGAAACCATGCAGAACGCCGCCCAGAAGCTCGACGCGCTGGGCGTGCCCTACGAGGTGAAGGTGGTGTCCGCGCACCGGACCCCGGACGTGCTGTTCTCCTATGCCGAGACCGCCGGTCCGCGCGGCCTGCGCGCGATCATCGCCGGAGCCGGCGGCGCCGCCCACCTGCCGGGCATGCTGGCATCCAAGACGGCGGTGCCGGTGCTCGGCGTGCCGGTGCAGTCCAAGGCGCTGAACGGCATGGATTCATTGCTGTCGATCGTGCAGATGCCGGCCGGCATCCCGGTCGCAACGTTCGCGATCGGCAATGCAGGCGCCGCCAACGCGGCGCTGTTCGCCGCAGCCCTGCTGTCTCCCGAATACCCCGCGATCGGCGCCGCGCTGGCGACGTTCCGCGCGCGCCAGACCGACGACGTGATGGCGCACGACGATCCGCGCCTGCCGGCATGACCACGGTCGGCATCCTCGGCGGCGGGCAACTGGCCCGCATGCTCGCCCTTTCCGGCGCTCCCCTGGGCCTGCGTTTCCTGGTGATGGACACCGAGGCCGACGCCTGCGCCGGCCAGTTCGCGCCGCTGCTGGTGGGCGACTACCGCGACGAGACCGCACTGGCCGAGTTCGCCGGCAAGGTCGATGTCGCCACCTTCGATTTCGAGAACGTGCCGGCCGAAAGTGCCGAATGGCTGTCCGCGCGGGTGCCGGTGTTCCCCAACCCGCGCGCGCTGGCGACCGCGCAGGATCGCCTGGCGGAGAAGACGCTGTTTCGCGAACTGGATATCCCGGTACCCGATTTCGCGCCGGTATCCAACCGCGCGGAACTGGACGCGGCGCTGGCCAGCGTCGGCGCGCCGTGCATCCTCAAGACCCGCCGCCTGGGTTACGACGGCAAGGGCCAGTTCCGCATCCGTGCACTGGCCGATGCCGACGCGGCATGGGACGCGCTGGGCGCGCAGGCGGCCAAGGTCGGCCTGATAGTGGAAGCCTTCGTGCCGTTCGAGCGCGAGCTCTCCGTGGTCGCCGTGCGTGGTCGCGACGGCGAGTTCCGCACCTGGCCGCTGACCGAGAACTGGCACGTCGACGGCGTGTTGTCGGCGAGCCTGGCGCCGGCGCGGGCCGATGACGCGGTCGCCAGGACCGCGATCGATTACGCGCGCCGCCTGGCCGAGCGCACCGACTACGTGGGCGTGTTCGCGCTGGAACTGTTCTACCGCGACGGCCAACTGCTCGCCAACGAGATGGCGCCGCGCGTGCACAACTCCGGGCACTGGACCATCGAGGGCGCGGAAACCTCGCAGTTCCAGAACCACCTGCGCGCGGTGCTCGGCCTGCCGCTGGGCGATACGCGCATGCTCGGGCACGCGTGCATGCTCAACTGGATCGGCCAGATGCCGGATGCGCTGGCACTGCTGGGCGAAGCCGGCGGACATTGGCACGATTACGGCAAGCTGCCGCGCGCCGGCCGCAAGGTCGGGCACGCCACCGTGCGCGCCGACGACGTGGCGGAACTTGCGCAGGCGCTGGAGCGTGCCGGCCGCGCGCTGGGCCGCGAGGCGCAGGTGGCGCCGGTCATCGAACGCCTGCGCGGCTGAGCGCGGGCGGGTTGCGTGAAAAGCAGAAGGCCGGGGCATGCCCCGGCCTTCCCTGGTTTGCGGCGGTGAAACTCTGGACTCAGCGCAGGTTGCCGGCCACGAAGTCCCAGTTCACCAGCGCCCAGAACGATTCCACGTACTTCGGACGCGCGTTGCGGTAGTCGATGTAGTAGGCGTGTTCCCACACGTCGATGGTCAGCAGCGGCTTGTCCTCGCCGGTCAGCGGGGTGGCGGCGTTGGAGGTGCTGGCCAGCGCCAGCGAACCGTCCGGACGCTGCACCAGCCAGCCCCAGCCGGAACCGAAGGTACCGATGGCGGTCTTGGTGAACTCTTCCTTGAACTTGGCGAAATCGCCGAACGCCTTGTTGATCAGCTCGGCCAGCTTGCCGGTCGGCTCGCCGCCGCCATTGGGCTTCAGGCAGTTCCAGTAGAAGGTGTGGTTCCAGATCTGGGCCGCGTTGTTGAACATGCCGCCCTGGGACTTGCGCACGATCTCTTCCAGCGAAAGATCGGCGAACTCGGTGCCTTCGATCAGCTTGTTGAGGTTGTCCACATAGGTCTTGTGATGCTTGCCGTAGTGGTAGTCGATGGTTTCGCCGGAAATGTGCGGCTCGAGCGCCGTACGGTCGTAGGGCAGGGGGGGCAGTTCGATGGCCATGGCTGGGATCCTTGCGCTAGGCGGTGGAAGGGGGGCGTCGGCAGGGCGGCGCACGGGGGCTTACAATGGCGTTCCCGGCGGACGCGGTCCGTCGGGACGGGCGGAAGTGTACCCGACACCGGTTGGGTTACCGTAAAAGCAGGAGAAAACAGCATGCCGGTGATGGAACGCATCCAGGCCGAAGTCGAAAGCCATCCGATCGTCCTCTTCATGAAGGGCACGCCGGAATTTCCCATGTGCGGCTTTTCCAGCCGCGCCGTGCAGGCGTTGCGCGATGCCGGCGCCGAACAGCTGTACACCATCAACGTGCTGGAGGAGCCGGAAATCCGCGCCAACCTCCCGCGCTTCTCCAACTGGCCGACGTTCCCGCAACTGTTCATACAGGGTGAACTGATCGGTGGCTGCGACATCACGCTGGAACTGCACGAGTCCGGCGAACTGCGGCGCATCGTCGCCGAAGCCCTGTCGCCGTGAGGCCAGGTCCGTGAGCCTCATCGATCTGCCTACCCGCGCGGTACGCGCGCTGGACAACCGCGTGGTGCTGATCAGCGGCGCGCATGGTGGCCTTGGCGCCGCCGCCGCGCTGGCATGCGCCGAAGCGGGCGCGACCCTGGTGCTGCTGGGACGCAAGGTGCCCAAGTTGAACCGCATCTACGACGCGGTGGCGCAGGCGGGACAGGAGCCCCTCTTGTATCCGCTGGATCTGGAAGGCGCTTCGCCCGACGACTATGCCGAACTGGTCGACCGCCTGTACGCGGAACTGGGGAGGTTGGACGGCGTGCTGCATTGCGCCGCCGAGTTCCGTGGCCTGACCCCGCTGGAGCACACGGATCCGGCGGCGTTCGCGCGCGCGCTCCACGTCAACCTGACCGCGCCGTGGTGGTTGTCGCAGGCCTGCCTGCCGTTGCTCAAGCAGTCCGATGACGCCGCGCTGGTATTCGCCATGGACGACCTGTCCCGGGTGGGGCAGGCCTACTGGGGCGGTTACGGCGTGGCCCAGCATGGGTTGGCCGGCCTGGTGGACATGCTGGCGGCCGAACTGGCCGGTGGACCGGTCAGGGTCTCGGGCCTGCAGCCCGGGCCGATGAGCACCGGCCTGCGCTCGCGCGCCTATGCCGACGACAGCGACGGCCAGGCCTGTGATCCGGCCCGGTACGGGGCCGCCTGTGTCACATTGCTGTCATCCGCGGGCGCCGAACACCGGGGCCGCGTCTGGACCGTCCGGGCATGACCATCCTTTCGGCCGCACTGCTGTTGTTCCTGATCCTGGACCCGCTGGGCAACATCCCGGTGTTCCTGAGCGTGCTCAAACCACTGACGCCGCAGCGCCAGCGGGTCGTGCTGGCCCGCGAACTGCTGATCGCGCTGGCCGTGCTGATGATGTTCCTGTGGGGCGGCAAGTATTTCCTGGAAATGATGCACCTGCGGCAGGAGTCGGTGGCGATCGCCGGCGGCATCGTGCTGTTCCTGATCGGCATCCGCATGATCTTCCCGCGGCCGGAAGGCCTGATGGGGGAAATCCCCGGCGGCGAGCCCTTCATCGTGCCGCTGGCCATCCCGCTGGTGGCCGGCCCGTCCGGCATGGCGGCGGTGATGCTGATGGGCAGCAACGAGCCGGCCCGGCTGGCGGACTGGAGCCTGGCCCTCATCCTGGCCTGGGGCGCGACCTCGGCGATCCTTTTCTCCGCCACACTGCTCTACAAATGGCTTGGCCGGCGCGTCCTGACCGCGGTCGAACGCCTGATGGGCATGCTGCTGGTGGCCCTTTCCGTGCAGATGTTCCTGGACGGCATCGGGACCTACCTCAAGCTGCCGCCGAGCATCTGAGCCGGCGCCGGGAAAAAGTGCTGCAGCGCGGAATTTTTGTCACGCGGCGGTCACAAAATGGTCCTATCGTGTTAACCTGTTATTAACCAACGCGGCCGTTCCGCGTAGGCTCAGGGAACCCTAGAAATGCCCCCCACGACCCGCCGAGAGGTGGGCCGCCTGCGCGTCCGCATTCAGCCAGCCAGTTTCGCAACGCCAATTCCCGTACCGAGGCTCATACCCATGAATCAATCCCGTTGTCTCCGGATGTCCAAGCTCACCCTTGGCCTCGTCGCCGCGCTCGCGGCCGCCCCGGTCTTCGCCCAGAGCACCTCCGCCGGCGTCGGCGGCGTGGTCACCGGCGCCGATGGCCAGCCCGTCACCGGTGCCGAGGTGGTCATCACCCACGTCGAATCCGGCACGACCAGCCGCGTCACCACCGACGCCAGCGGCCGTTACAGCGCCCGCGGCCTGCGCGTGGGCGGCCCGTACCAGATCACCGTGACCAAGTCCGGCTCCGGTACCAAGACCGAAGACAACGTCTACCTGAACCTCAACCAGGTCAACACGGTCAATGCCGCGCTGACCGGCGATGCCACCACCACCCTCGAGACCGTCACCGCGGTCGGCGTGGCGGGCGGCTCGGAAGTGTTCAGCGCCACCAAGATGGGCACCGGTTCCAACATCAACCGCGAGAGCATCGAAGCGCTGCCGTCGGCGAACCGCAACATCCAGGACTACATCCGCCTGGATCCGCGCATCTCGCAGGTCAGCAAGGCGGACGGCGCGATCTCCGCCGGCGGCCAGAACACCCGCTACAACGCCATCCGCATCGACGGCGTCAGTGTCGCCGACCCGTTCGGCCTGGAATCCAACAACCTGCCGACCGAGCGCCAGCCGGTCTCGATGGACGCCATCGAGGAAATCAACATCGATCTGGCCAACTACGACGTGACCATCGTCGGCGGCACCGGCGCGGTGATCAACGCGGTCACCAAGTCGGGTACCAATGAATTCCACGGCACCGTCTACGGCACCTACCGCGACAAGAGTTGGGTGCGCGAGGAACTGGAAGGCGTCAAGTTCAACGGCTTCGACGACGAAATGACCTACGGCGCCACCTTCGGCGGCCCGATCGTCAAGGACAAGCTGTTCTTCTTCGCCAACTACGAGAAGTACGAGCGCAGCGCGCCGGGCACCAGCCTGACCAACACCCCTTACGGCACCGGCAACATCACCGACGCCGACATCGCCGACATCGTTTCGGCGGCTAACGGCCACGGCATCAGCGCGGGCGGCTTCTCGCTGCCGGGCACCAACAAGACCGAGATCGAAGAGTACGCGCTGAAGCTGGACTGGAACATCAACGAAAGCCATCGCGCCGCCCTGCGCTACAGCAAGCTGGAGCAGAGCGTCCTGCGCTTCCCGGAAATCGACAACAACAGCGTTTCGCTGAGCAGCTTCTGGTACGCGTTGCCGAAGACCTTCGAAAGCTACGTCGGTGAACTGTTCAGCGATTGGAACGAGAATTTCTCCACCGAGTTCAAGGTCGGTTACAAGGACTACTCGGCGGTGCGCAGCACGTTCTCGAACCTGCCGCAGATCGAAGTCCGCGGTTTTGGCTCCAACGGCCAGTCGTCGGTGTTCCTGGGCACCGAGATCAACAGCCACGTCAACATCATCGAGACCAAGGAAACGACCGCTTTCGGTGCGGCCAACTGGTACATCGGTGACCACACCGTGAAGTTCGGCTTCGACTACTCGAAGAACGACATCCTGAACTTCTACGGCCGCGCGGTGAATGGCGTCTACACCTTCGCCGATATCGATGCCTTCCGTGCCGGCACGCCGAACAACTACCAGATCCGCGCCCCGCGTCCGGGCGGCAGCATCAACGACATCCCGGCCGAGTACACCCTGAAGAACGTCGGCCTGTTCGCGCAGGACACCTGGGCGGTCAACTACAACCTGACCCTGACCTTCGGCCTGCGCGTCGACATCCCGGACTTCAGCGACCAGCGCCTGTACAACCCGCTGATCGAGCAGACCTACGGCTACGACAACACCCAGACCGTCGACGACAAGCTGGTGCAGCCGCGCTTCGGCTTCAACTACACCTTCGACAGCGACCGTCCGACCCAGCTGCGCGGTGGCGTGGGCCTGTTCGGTGGCGCCGCCCCGAACGTGTGGCTGGCCGGCACCTACCAGAACACCGGCCTGAACTACGTCGAATACAGCTGCTCCGGCGCCCAGGCCCCGGTGTTCTCGCCGAGCCCGGCGCCGAACATCCCCGACAACTGCCTGGCCGGCAACGCGCGCGCCAACGTCGACATCGTCGAGCCCGGCCTGAAGCTGCCGTCGGTGTGGAAGGCGAACATCGCCCTGGATCACGAACTGCCGTGGTACGGCATCGTCGCCTCGGCCGAGCTGCTGTTCACCAAGGTCAATGACGGTATCGTGGTGGACCGCCTGGACATGTACAACGCCGCCGGCCAGGGCCCGACCGCCTACGGTCAGGATGGTCGCCCGATTTTCTGGGACGCCAACGGTCTGAACCCGGCCAATGCCCATGCCACCCGCGGCATCGTGTACGGCACCAACAACGTCAACCCGAAGGCCAACCGCCCGGCCGGCATCGGCGACGTGATGCTCCTGCGCAATACCGACGAGGGCAAGAGCCGCCAGTACACCTTCGGCCTGAACAAGCCGATGCTCAACGACTGGTCCTGGTCGCTGGCCTACACCTACACCAAGGCCACCGAAGTCAGCCCGCTGACCAGCTCGCAGAACACCTCGAACTGGGGCAGCACCCTGATCGGTGCGGTCAATGGCGATACCGCGTGGGACTCGCGCTATGCCATCCGCGACCGCATCACCGGTACCGTGGAGTGGAAGCACCAGTTCTTCGGTGACTACGACACCCGCATCGGCCTGTTCTACGAAGGCCGCACCGGTCGTCCGTACAGCTACATCTACTACAACGATTTGAACGGCGACAGTAACCCGACCACCAGCACCAGCAACGCCGGTCTGTTCAACGACCTGTTCTACGTGCCGGCGGCCCCGGGCGACGTGCTGTTCACCGGCGGCGCCCAGATGGAGCAGGCGTTCTTCGACTGGCTGGGCAAGAACCCGGAACTGCAGAAGTATCGCGGCCAGATCGCGCCGGCCAATGCGTTCCGCGCCAAGTGGGTCAACAGCTTTGACGTGCGCTTCAGCCAGGAACTGCCGGGCTTCATGAAGGGCCACAAGACCGAGCTGTCGCTGGACATCATGAACATCGGCAACCTGCTGAACAAGAAGTGGGGCCTGATCGACGACTACGGTTTCAACTCGACCCGCCGCGTGGCCAGCTACGCCGGTATCGATCCGGCCACCGGCAAGTACGTCTACCACTTCAGCGGCAGCACCGACAGCTCGCAGATCCAGGAAAACAACAACGACAAGGGCAACACCGGCGTGTCGCGCTGGTCGGTCATGTTGGGCCTGAAGTACAAGTTCTAAGCCGCAAGGCCAGGGAACACCAGAAACGGCCGGGGCAACCCGGCCGTTTTTTTATGGGAATGCCTTGAGCGCGGGACTGCGCTAAAGTCATCGGGTCATGACACGAAAAAACGACGGGAAACAAACATATGAGTGAAGCGCCATCGAGGGCGTTGCCGGTACAGAACGCGCAGATCCACCCCCGCGGGGCGCTGGATGTGCTGTCCCGGGCCGAAGTGGCCCGCCTGCGCGACGCTTCGGCGGGCGGCATGCACGACCTGCTGCGCCGCTGCGCGCTGGCCGTCCTGACCAGCGGCAGCGCGTCGGACGACCCGCGCGCCGCCCGCGACCTGTACCCGGATTTCGACATCCAGGTGCTGCAGCAGGACCGTGGCGTCCGCATCGATCTGTTCAATGCGCCGGCGATGGCCTTCGTCGACGGCGAGATCATCCGGGGCGTGGCCGAACTGCTGTTCGCGGTGGTTCGCGACCTGGCCTACACCGCCATCGAGTTGGGGCCGGATTGCAAGGACGACCTGGACACCTCCTCGGGCATCACCAACGCGGTGTTCGGACTGCTGCGCAATGCGCGCATCCTGCGCCCGGCCGACCCGAACCTGGTGGTGTGCTGGGGCGGCCACTCGATCTCGCGCGATGAATACCTGTACACCAAGCAGGTCGGCTACGAGCTGGGCCTGCGCGGGCTGGACATCTGCACCGGCTGCGGTCCGGGCGCGATGAAGGGGCCGATGAAGGGCGCCACCATCGCCCACGCCAAGCAGCGCCGCCGCACCACGCGCTACATCGGCATCACCGAGCCGGGCATCATCGCCGCGGAATCGCCGAATCCGATCGTCAACCACCTGGTGATCATGCCGGACATCGAGAAGCGCCTGGAGGCGTTCGTGCGCATCGGCCACGGCATCATCGTGTTCCCCGGCGGCGTCGGTACGGCGGAGGAAATCCTCTATCTGCTGGGCATCCTGCTGCGCGAGGAAAACGCCGAACTGCCGTTCCCGCTGATCCTGACCGGACCGACCATCGCCGCGCCGTACTTCGAGCAGATCGATCAGTTCATTCGCCTGACCCTGGGGGAAGAAGCGACCCGGCGCTACGAAATCATCATCGGTGACCCGGTCGCGGTGGCGAAGAAGATGGGCGCCGGCATCCGCAAGGTGCGCGAGTACCGCATCCAGCAGAAGGACTCGTTCTTCTTCAACTGGGCGGTGGATATCCCGGGCGATTTCCAGCAGCCGTTCGTGCCCAGCCACGAAGCGATGGCCGCGCTGGATCTGCACCATGGTCGCCCCGCGCACGCGCTGGCGGCGGACCTGCGCCGCGCGTTCTCCGGCATCGTCGCCGGCAACGTCAAGGAAGACGGCATGCGCCGGATCGAGGAGTTCGGTCCGTTCGAGATCCATGGCGACGCCGACATGATGCAGGCGCTGGACGCGCTCCTGCGCGCCTTCGTCGAGCAGCGGCGCATGAAGATCGCCGGCGAGTACAAGCCCTGCTACCGGGTGCTGACCTGATCAGGCCCATCCGGGAAGGCGGAAAGCGCCGCTTTCCCGGCTTCATTCCCGTCGTCGCGCGGTAGGGTGATGACGGCCAGGTAATGGCCGTCTTCCTGGCGGGTTTCCAGTTGCCCCAGGCCCTGGGTCAGCGCATGGATGCGGGCGCGTACCGAGCTCTGGCCGACCTGGTGCCCGCGGGTCGGCATCGCCCGTTCCGGGATCGGATTGCGGATGGTGATGACGATGTCGCGCACCGATGCCGCCACGCCGATGTCGAGCGTGCCGCCGGACGGACTGGGTTCGATGCCGTGGCGGATGGCGTTCTCCACCAGCGGCTGGATGGACAGGGTAGGAACCCTCACCTCCGGCACGGTGTCGGGCAGGTCCCAGCGTGCGTGCAGGCGTTCGCCGAAGCGCAGGCCCTCGATTTCCAGATAGCGCCGGGTCAGCGCCAACTCCTCGGCCAGCGGGATCTCGCGGGGACCGGCCAGGGCCGCGCGAAACAGATCCGACAGATCCAGCAGCATCCGTTCGGCATCCTGCGGTCGTTGATGGACCAGCGCGGTGGCGGTGTTGAGCGTGTTGAACAGGAAGTGCGGCCGTATCCGCGCCTGCAGCGCCTCGAGTTCCGCCTGCTTGGCCTTCACCGCCATCTGGCGCGCGCGCCAATGATTCTGGAAGGCGGCCAGACCGAGCAGGCCGACGGTGATGGCCACGCCGGTGAAGCGCAGGAACATGTCCTTCCAGTCGTCCTTCAGGCTTGACCATAGATCGCCCAGCAACAACCAGGTGGCTGCGCAGAACAGCCAGGTGGTCAGTACCAGCAGGCACAGCGCGGTATATGCGACATAGGGCGGACGCAGCCTGCCCAAGGGGCGCCGCAGCAGATACAAGGCACCCAGGGTGGTCAGCGAGATCCATTGGACGACCAGCGAGGTGAGCCCGAAATAGACCCAGGGACTGACGCCTCCGCCCGGTGCCAGGGTCAGTACCGCTGCGACGCCTTCGCCCGCGAGCACGACCCAGATGATGGCGGGGGCCTGCCAGAGGGCATCGAGTGGCGCGTTCTGCTGGACTGCCTTCATGGACCGGCGAAAAAGGGGAGACCCGGCCGCATGATGCCCGAAGGACCGGCGATTGGCAGCGTCCGCCCGTTGATGCCTTCAACGCCGCCGCCCATCGGCTCCCGACTGGCGGTCGCGGCGCACCGGGTCTACGGTGCGCCTGCTCACCGGGGAAGCAACCTATGTCATCTGGATGCAAGCGTGAGGCCCGGAGATGGGCTGGCAGGGGTGCCGGCCAAGCGGGTTTCAGCCTGATTGAACTGCTCGTGACCGCGGCCGTGCTGGCCATCCTGGCGGCGGTGGCATCGCCGTACCTGCTGGCCGTGGTCAACAACAACCGGCTGGCCAGCGGGACCAACGAGATCATCGCGGCGTTCCAGCAGGCGCGCATGGAGGCCATCCGGCGCAATGGCAGCGTCTCGGTCTGCCGGACCACCGACGGCGCCACCTGCGCCAACGATGCCGGCAATTGGGGACGCTGGCTGGTGGTGGTGGCCAGCGACGGCGAGGTGCTTCGCTCGGGAACCGCGACCGCTCCGCTGCGCCTGAGCGGCGGGCAGGGAACGATCACCTTCCGTGCCGATGGTCTTGCCCGCACGGGGGGCGCCTTGGTTTCCGCCGACATCGTCACCGTCTGCATTCCCACCACGCAACCCGCGGAAAACCGTCGCGTCATCAACATGGGAAGCGGCAGCCGCATTTCCACCTCGTCGAACAATGGCAACGGCGTTTGTCCCTGAAACCATGGGCATTTCCATGAATCGATTGCGTCATGCTTTTCCCGCCAGAACGCAGCAGATCGGCGCGGGCCTGCTGGAAGTGCTGATCGCCGTGTTGATTCTCGGGGTCGGCCTGCTTGGCATCGCCGCGATGCAGGCAACCGCCCTGCGCAACAGCCAGAGTTCGCTCGAGCGCAGTCAGGCGATCATCCAGACCTACGCCATCCTGGATGCGATGCGGGCCAACATCGACATCGCGCGGATTGGGGGATACAACCTCACCGCGATGACCTGCAATGCCCCCGATGCGGGCGCGTCGCTGGCCGCCACCGACCTGCATAACTGGATCGAGTCCCTGCACGCCACGATCGGTGACAACACCTGCGGGCAGATCAACTGCGGTGGCGTGAGCTGCGAGATCACGGTGCAATGGGATGAATCGCGCAGTGCCCGCGGACAGGAAGAGACCACCCAGCAGGTCACCACGAGGACCCGGCTATGAGGCGCGTGCAACCCCAACGCCGGTTTTCCATCCGCGGACTTTCGCTGGTGGAGTTGATGATCTCCATGCTGCTGGGCATGCTGGTCGCGGGCGCGGCCATCACCATCTTCATGAGCAACCGCGAGACCTATCGCGCGACCGACAACCTGGGACGCGTCCAGGAGAATCTTCGCACCTCGTTCGAGCTGATGGCACGCGACGTGCGCGAAGCCGGCGGCAACCCATGCGCCAACGACCTGCCCATAGCCAATGTGCTGAACGACCCGGCGGCGTCGTGGTGGTCCAACTGGAACGGCGGGCTGATCGGTTACGACGGCGGAACCGCGGCCCAGGGACTGAATACCGGTGGTGGCACCGCAGAGCGCGTCGCGGGCACGGATGCGATTGAAATCAAGGCCAGCGTCGATAGCAGCATCCGGGTGGTGGTCAAGATGCCCGAACCCTCGGCGGACATCGAGGTCAACGCGACCACGGGCCTGCAGAACAACGACGTCATCATGATCTGCGATTTCAACCAGGCCTCGATCGTCCAGGTCACCCAGACCCCGGCCGGCCTCAAGATCCAGCACAACAGCGGTGCGGGCACACCGGGTAACTGCACCAAGCACCTGGGTTATCCGGTGGTCTGCACCAATGGTGCGGGCAACAGCCCCTACCTGTATGACCAGAACGCGGTCATCGCCGTGTATCGCGCCATGCAATGGTACGTCGGCAACAATGCGCGCGGGGGAAGATCGCTGTATCGCCGCACGCTGCGCTTCAACGGGGCCGCGCCCGAGGCCCAGGCCGAGGAAATCGCCGATGGCGTCACCGACATGCAACTGGAATACCTGGTGCGGGGGGACGATGAATATGTCGATGCGGATCCCAGTCCCGACTGGCCCAATGTGGTCGCGGTCAAGATCGTCCTGACCCTGCGAACCAACGAGAACGTCGGCACGGATGGCAACCCGATCAACCGCCGGCTCGAGCATACCGTGGCATTGAGGAACCGCGCGCCATGAATCGACAACATTCCACTCGAGGCCCGGGTGCCGGACGCCAGCGCGGCGCCACCCTGATCGTCGTGCTCATCCTGTTGCTGGTGATGACGTTGCTGGCGTTGGCGAGCATGCGCGGTACGCTGCTGGAGGAGCGCATGAGCGCCAACCAGCGCGATCGCAGCCTGTCTTTCCAGGCCGTCGAAGCCGCCCTGCGCGAAGGTGAGGCCATCGCCGCGCAGAAGCAGATATATGCGGCCGGATGCGCCAACGGACGCTGCGGCATCCCGGATCCCCAGGCAGCGCCGGTGTGGACCAGCGAGGACGTCTGGGCCGCGGCGCCGGTAGCGCAGACACAACTGGGCGACCAGACCGCGCAGCCGAAGTACATCATCGAGCTGCTGGCCACCAACGTGCCTCCCAAGGGCACCTGCACCACCACCGGCGACGTGTCGCTGACCAGCGGCTGCACGGGCACCGAGTACCGCTACCGCATCACCGCGCGCAGCCAGGCCAACGATCGTGCCGAAGTGCTGCTGCAATCCACCTACGCCGTGCCGTGACGGACATTCCTATGAACATCCCCAACAACAAACCGCGTGGAAACAGGAAGGGGAGCCATGGTGGCCGCCTGTTGCCGATGCTGCTGGCCTGCGCGGCCACGCTTGTTTCGCTGCCAGGCGGGGCGATCACGGTTCCGGACGTGCCTTTGCAGTCCGGCCGGCCGTACCCTCCGCCGAACATGATGTTCATCCTGGACGACTCCGGTTCGATGAATTTCATCGCCATGCCGCATGACGTGGCGGACCCCTGGGACCCGCAGCGCGACGATTACGGTGTGCGGATAGGGCTGCGCGACAACCTTGCCGACAAGTCCTATATCAACAACAGCATCTACTACAACCCTGCGGTGACGTACCACGCGTGGATGGGCGCCAATCGGTCCCGCTACACCGGCGGCACCACCTACGGTTCGGCCTACTGGAATCCCAGCGCGCTGACCGATGCCATCGACCTGGGGGAGCAGGTACAGACCTTCTTCGTGCCGAAGAATCCCGCTACGGCGACAACGGCCACCGGTCTCGGCGACTACTACCGTTTCCAGATCCTGACGGACGGGCGCATCATCCGCAGCGCCGTGGGTAGTAGCAACGATGCGAACGGCGTGGCGGATTCGGGTTGCGGCAACAACCGGAATGGCGGCTACGACAGCACCAACCGCGTTTATTGGCGAGCCTGCATGGTTACGACCCCGACCACGGGGCGTGATGCGGCCGCCGAGAAGATCAATTATGCGACCTGGTATTCCTATCACCGCACCCGCATGAAGGTCGCCAAGGCCGGTGCCAGCGAGGCATTCGCGCAGCTTGAAAGCAACATCCGCGTGGGCCTGGATACGCTCAACCGCAACATCAGCGGCCTGCCGTATTACATTCCCGTGGATTCCAGTGGCGGCCGGTTCGAAGGCGTCAACAAGACAACCTGGTTCACCTACCTGCAAACGGCGACGGGCGGTGGCAATACGCCATTGCGGCGCGCATTGCACCGGGCCGGACAGTATTTTTCGGGCCTGGCCACGGGGGCGCCCGATCCGATGGGACCGGTGGTCGAAGGTTCCATGCTGAGCTGCCGCCAGAATTTCACCATCCTGACCACCGACGGTTACTGGAACAGCGATTCGGGCTTCGATGCCGTCGGTGATGCGGATGGCACGGCGGGCCCTACCGTTACCGGTCCCAACGACAAGAGCTATACCTACGCGGTCGCCTCGCCCTACCGGGACAATTTCGCGACCTCGCCCGGCAGCCGGGGCAACACCCTGGCCGATATCGCCATGTACTACTGGAAGCGCGACCTGCGCGACCTGGAAAACGATGTCCCCGATTCGGACGACGATCCGGCGTTCTGGCAGCACATGGTCACCTTCGGCGTCTCCATCGGACAGAAGGGCACCCTGAATCCCACCCAGGCCACCCTGGATGCAATCACCAACGGCAGCACGCGCTGGCCGGACCCCATCAGCAACAGCGGCGCACAGCGCATCGACGATCTCTGGCACGCGGCGGTCAACGGGCGTGGCGATTTCATCGTGGCCAACAATACCCAGAACTTCGTCCAGGGCCTGCAGGATGCCATCAACACCATGGCCAAGCGCCAGGGATCGGCATCCAACGTGACCGCCAACAGTACCTCGTTCGTCTCGGACACGCGCGTCTACCAGGCCAAGTACATGTCGGGCAGCTGGACCGGCGAGTTGTCCGCCTATGACGCCACCGCGGCGGGCGTGGCGCGAAACCCGGCCTGGGAGGCCTCGCGGCAGTTCCCGGTGTGGAGTTCCCGCAGCATCTTCACCTGGACCGGGACCCAGGGGGCGACCTTCCCGACCAGCGGTCAGGTCACCCTGCTCAACCAGAGTTCGCGCCTGGTCGCTCCGGTCAATGGCACGGACAATGCCAACTACATCAAGGGCGACGCGTCGCGCGAGCGCAAGAACACCAATGGCACCCTGCGCAACCGGGATGTGTTGCTGGGCGACATCGTCAACTCGTCGCCGATGTACGTGAAGGACAGCGAGACGATCTTCGTGGGCGCCAACGACGGCATGCTGCACGCATTCTCGGCCATCAGCGTGGGTAGCGGCAACAACGCGATTCCGGGAGGACGGGAGCTGTTCGCCTACGTTCCGGCCGGGGTGAACTTCACCGACCTGGCTTCGCTGAGCAACCCGAACTACCAGCACAAGTACTTCGTGGATGGCCCGATCGTGGTATCCACCCGCGCGCAGACCGGCGGCCGCAACTACCTGGTTGGCGCGCTCGGGCGCGGCGGCAAGGGCCTGTTCGGGCTGGACGTCACCGACCCCGCGCGCTTCCGCGCCACCGACGTGAAGTGGGAACTCACCAGCGGTACCCATATGGGCAACGTCCTGGGCGAGCCGCTCATCGTCACGCTGAATGACGCCAACCACACCAAGGCCATCGTGGTCGGCAACGGCATCAACAGCACCAGCGGCAATGCGGTCCTGTTCGTGATCAACATCGCTACCGGCGCCGTTATCCAGACCATCGATACCGGCGTGAGCGGCGACAACGGCATGGCCGCGCCGCGTGGCTGGGACGAAAATGGCGACGGCACGGTCGACTACATTTATGCCGGCGACATGCGCGGCAATCTGTGGAAATTCGACTTCACCGGTGCGACCGCTTCGATCGCCTTCAGCGGCCAACCGATGTTCACCACCGCTTCCGGCCAGCCGATCACGACGGGTCTCGCGCTTGCTCGCGAGCCGCAGTCGGGACGGCGCTGGGTATTCGTCGGCACCGGCAGCTTCATCAGCGAAGACGACGTGGACAACACGACGACCCAGTCCGTGTACGCGCTCATCGACAGTTCGAGCGAGCCGATTGGGCGTGACGACCTGATCAGCCGGGACATCGTGGTGACCGGCACGATGAATGGCTCCGTGGTGCGCGGCTTCGAAACCCATGGTGGCCTGGTGGACACCGCGAAGGGCTGGTACCTCAACCTGGGCACGCCCACCGCGGGCGAGCGCGTGGTGAGTCGACCCGCGATCCTGGGCAAGGTGCTGATCTTCAGCAGCATCATCCCGCCACAGGATGACAACCCCTGCGCCGCCGGCGGTTCCGGCTTCCTGAACGCGATCGATGCGTTCACCGGTACCAGCACCAGCAAGACGTTCTTCGATGCCAACAATGACGGTACCGTCAACAGCTCCGATCAGATCGCGAATGGCAATACACGCTTGCCGGTGGGATCGTTCGATCCGGGCGTCGGCATGCCGACACTGCCGACGGTGATCGACAAGTTGATGGTGGTGGGCGGCTCGAAGGGCACGCTGAACGATACCGCGATCGATCCCGACATGGGCGCACCCAGACGGGTCTCGTGGCGCGAGATTGTCCGTGACTAGCCAAGTTCGAACCTGAGGAAACCGGAATGAAGCAACGAGGATTCTCCCTGCTCGAACTGCTGATCGTGCTGGCTATCACCGCCATCCTGGCGACGATTGCCTACGCCAGTTATCGGGATCAAGTCATCAAGTCACGGCGAGCGGCAGGCGCCGCCTGCCTGCAGGAACGGGCCCAGTACCTGGAGCGTTACTACACCACCAACATGAGTTATGTGGATGGTGAAGACGCCTTGGGGCAATGCGATGCGGAAGTGCAGCCGTTCTACACGATTAGCGAGGTAGCCGCGTTCGACGCCACGAGCTATGCCATCCAAGCGCAGCCCACGGAAGATCAGCCGGATACCAAATGCGGCACGCTCACACTGAACTCCAGAGGAGAGAAGGGCGAGAGTGGAACCGGGACGGTGGCGGATTGCTGGTGACACGCGCCGCGGGCCGCTGGCCCGCCGTCGCGTCAAGGAGATGAAGCACGGGCACGGCGTGGTCGCCGCGCTTTGCCGACAGGAGTTGACATGCGACCATCCATCCGTGCGCGGCGGGATACGATTTCCCGGAGCGCCCGACCTCGGTACGAGCCATGCTTGAACTGCGCCCTTTTTGCGAATGCTGCGGAAAAGCGCTGCCGCCGGAATCGCCGGAAGCGGTCATCTGCACCTTCGAATGCACATTCTGCATGGAGTGCGCCCGCGAGGTGTTGAACGGGATATGCCCCAATTGCGGCGGCAACTTCAGCGCGCGTCCCATACGCCCGGCGCATCTGCTGGACAGGTATCCGCCGTCGGAAATACGCGTTGTCAAGGCAGGTGGTTGCCGGTCACGGCCGGAATAGGGCGGCGACTCCGCGGATGCGCCGCATTGCGGCATATGCCGGCCCAACAAAAAGCCCCGCATCGCTGCGAGGCTTTCGAATCTGGCGCCCGAAGTTGGACTCGAACCAACGACCCCCTGATTAACAGTCAAGTGCTCTAACCGGCTGAGCTATTCGGGCGGGGTCCGCTATTGTAATCAGGCCCGCGGGAGCGGGGCAAGTCTCCGGGGCCTGGCGGGCTCAGGGCGGGCAGGTCTCGCCACCGCCGTTGCGGCGGCTGCGCGCGCGGCCCGCGTTGTTGACGATGACTTCCGTCATCAGGCGTTCCTGCAGGCAGATCCGGACGGTCAGGTTGCTGCCCGTGCTCATGCCGTTCGGCAGGTAGCGCAGCTGCGGCCGCCCGGAAGAGGAGCGGATCCTGAAAGCGTCCGGAAGCGACACAGCCTCGTGACGCAGCAGGTCTTCCGGCAGGTTGGGCTGGCGGTCGCCATCCGGGTCGAAGAACATCAGCCAGCCGTGGCTCCAGTCGCCGTCCTGGCGGCAGCCACTGTCGGGACCATTCGAAGGACAGACGGCGGTGATCCTGCGGTGACTGATGGCGGTCAGGCGGGCGCTGGCGAAGTGCGACAGCAGCAGGTTGCGCGTGGCGTCGGCGCGCCATTGCTGGGTCATCTGCAGGTACGAGGGCAGGCCCAGGCCAAGGAGCAGGCAGGCGATGGCCATGGTGGCCGCCAGTTCCAGCAGGGTCACCCCTCGCTGCGAACGGCCCGTGTCGGTTGGGAAGGTGATATCGGCGCGCGTCCGGCGCATGGGGTCTCCTGACATCCGTGCAAGGGTTGTTCAGGTTTGTCCAGGCGCGGATCGCGTGCCATCGGACGGCGCCGTGAGGCCGGGTAGGAAATCTACCCGGCGTCGGTCATCGTCGGATGGCTATACTCAGCGATCGCTTTCGGGACGCCCCCATGACCGACCGCTTCCAACTCGTTTCGCCTTACTCTCCGGCCGGCGATCAACCGCAGGCCATCCGGAAACTCGTGGAGAATTTCGAATCCGGCCTCGCCAAGCAGACCCTGCTGGGCGTGACCGGTTCCGGCAAGACCTACACCGTCGCCAACGTGGTCCAGGCGGTACAGAAACCGACCCTGGTGATGGCGCCGAACAAGACCCTGGCGGCGCAGTTGTATGGCGAGTTCAAGTCGTTCTTCCCGCACAACGCGGTGGAATACTTCGTCAGCTACTACGACTACTACCAGCCCGAAGCCTACGTGCCGTCGTCGGATACCTTCATCGAGAAGGACAGTTCGATCAACGAGCACATCGAACAGATGCGGCTGTCGGCGACCAAGGCGTTGCTGTCCCGTCCCGACGCGCTGGTGGTGGCCACGGTCTCGGCGATCTACGGCCTCGGCGCGCCCGAGGACTACCTGTCGCTGCGCCTGATCCTGTCGCTGGGCGAGCACATGGACCAGCGCCAGCTGATCAAGCACCTGACAGAGCTGCAATACACCCGCAACGAGTACGAACTGCAGCGCGGCACCTTCCGGGTGCGGGGCGAGGTCATCGACGTGCATCCGGCCGAAAGCGACAGCGAGGCGCTGCGCATCGAATTGTTCGACGGCGACGTGGAGAACCTGACCCTGTTCGATCCGCTGACCGGCGAAACCCTGCGCAAGCTGCAACGCTACACGGTCTATCCGAAGACCCACTACGCGACCACCCGCGACCGCGTGCTGACCGCCATCGACACCATCAAGATCGAGCTGAAGGAGCGGTTGGAGCTGCTGTACGCGCAGAACAAGCTGGTCGAGGCCCAGCGCCTGGCCCAGCGCACCCAGTTCGACCTGGAGATGATGGCCGAGGTCGGCTACTGCTCGGGCATCGAAAACTACTCCCGCCACCTGACCGGCAAGGCGCCCGGCGAGCCGCCGCCGACCCTGTTCGACTACCTGCCGGCGGATGCACTGCTGGTCATCGACGAGTCGCACGTGACCATTCCCCAGATCGGCGCCATGTACAAGGGCGATCGCTCGCGCAAGGAGACCCTGGTCGAGTTCGGTTTCCGCCTGCCGTCGGCACTGGACAACCGGCCGCTGCGGTTCGAGGAGTGGGAAGAGCGCTCGCCGCGCAGCATCTACGTGTCGGCCACCCCGGGGCCCTACGAGCTGCGCGAGTCCAACGGCGAAATCGTCGAACTGGTGGTGCGCCCGACCGGCCTGGTCGACCCCGAGGTGGAAATCCGCCCGGTCGGCACCCAGGTCGACGACCTGCTGTCGGAAATCAACCTGCGGGTGTCCTGGGGCGATCGCGTGCTGGTCACCACCCTGACCAAGCGGATGGCCGAGAACCTGACCGAGTATCTCGGCGAGCACGGCGTGAAGGTGCGCTACCTGCACTCGGACGTGGACACGGTGGAGCGGGTGGAAATCATCCGCGACCTGCGCCTGGGCAAGTTCGACGTGCTGGTCGGCATCAACCTGCTGCGCGAAGGCCTGGACATGCCGGAAGTGTCGCTGGTGGCGATCCTGGATGCCGACAAGGAGGGCTTCCTGCGTTCGACCGGTTCGCTGATCCAGACCATCGGCCGCGCGGCCCGCAACCTGCGCGGCAAGGCCATCCTGTATGCCGACAAGATGACCCGCTCCATGCAGGCGGCGATCGACGAGACCAGTCGCCGCCGGGAAAAGCAGCTGGAATACAACGTCGAGCACGGCATCACCCCCAAATCGGTGGCCAAGCCCATCGTCGACATCCTGGAGGGCGCCCGCACCGAAGTCGCCGAGGCCAGATCGGGACGCGGCAAGCGCAGGGTGGCGGAGGAAAGGAGCGAGTACGCCGTCCTGGATCCCGCCCAGGCGGTGGCCCGGATCAAGACGCTGGAGCAGCAGATGTACCAGCACGCCCGTGATCTGGAGTTCGAGGATGCCGCCCGCCTGCGCGACGAGATCCGCAAGCTCAAGGAGGCCAGCCTGGCCGGGTGAGCGGGGTTTTGTGCCCGCGAGCCGCGCACTGCCGCCGGCCTGCCCCCGTCGCCACCGGGCCGCGCCGAAGCGGGGCGGGCGTTTCGCGCGCCCCGTGAAGACATGGTTGTCGGCGCACCGGTTTCCGGGCTAGAATTCGCGCCCCTGCAAAGGGCAGACCGGGCGGTTAGCTCAGCGGTAGAGCACTACCTTGACATGGTAGGGGTCACAGGTTCGAACCCTGTACCGCCCACCACGCTTCCAGAGCGTGGGTTCGAAGTCCTCCTTTGTACGCCATTCCGATATCACGAGGTGGCCCGCGGAAACGCTGGCCGAGCGTGCGACATGAGCACTACCACCGCCTGAATCCGGTACTGCCCGAGGCACTGCATCCCGTAGGCGCCCTCGTGGCGCTTTTTTGTTGGCCGCGAAGCGGCCACGGGATTCGGGAATCGAGATTGGGGATTCGCTGTATCAGTTCCCGCTCGCTTCTGCGAATCCCGATTCCCCATTCCCGAATCCCGGCCTTCCAATGATCACGATCACGCTTCCCGACGGCAGCAGCCGCCAGTTCGAACAACCCGTTTCCGTCATGCAGGTGGCCCAGTCCATCGGCGCGGGCCTGGCCAAGGCCACCCTGGCCGGCGCGGTCGACGGCCGCCTGGTCGATGCCAGCGACGTCATCGATCACGATGCCAGCCTGCGCATCATCACGCCCAAGGACGAGGAGGGCCTGGAAATCATCCGCCACTCCTGCGCGCACCTGGTCGGCCACGCGGTCAAGCAGCTGTATCCGGAAGTGAAGATGGTCATCGGCCCGGTCATCGCCGAGGGTTTCTACTACGACATCTACAGCGAGCGCCCGTTCACGCCGGAGGACATGGCCGCGATCGAGCAGCGCATGCAGGAGCTGATCGCGCAGGACTACGACGTCATCAAGAAGATGACGCCGCGCGAGGACGTCATCCAGGTCTTCAAGTCCCGCGGCGAGGACTACAAGCTGCGCCTGATCGACGACATGCCGGAAGAGAAGGCGATGGGCCTGTACTACCATCAGGAGTACGTGGACATGTGCCGCGGCCCGCACGTGCCCAACACGCGCTTCCTGAAGGCGTTCAAGCTCACCCGCATCTCCGGCGCCTACTGGCGCGGCGACGCCAAGAACGAGCAGCTGCAGCGCATCTACGGCACGGCCTGGGCCGACAAGAAGCAGCTCGACGCCTACATCACCCGGATGGAGGAAGCCGAGAAGCGCGATCACCGCCGCATCGGCAAGCAGCAGAACCTGTTCCACCTGCAGGAAGAGGCGCCCGGCCTGGTGTTCTGGCACCCGAAGGGCTGGGCCATCTGGCAGGTGGTCGAGCAGTACATGCGCAAGGTCTACCGCGACAGCGGCTACGGCGAAGTGCGCTGCCCGCAGATCCTGGACGTGTCGCTGTGGCAGAAGTCCGGCCACTGGGACAACTACCAGGAAAACATGTTCTTCACCGAGTCGGAGAAGCGCACGTACGCGGTCAAGCCGATGAACTGCCCGGGCCATGTCCAGGTGTTCAACCAGGGCCTGCACAGCTACCGCGACCTGCCGATCCGCTATGGCGAGTTCGGCTCCTGCCACCGCAACGAGCCATCTGGCGCCCTGCACGGCATCCTGCGCGTGCGCGGCTTCACCCAGGACGATGGCCACGTCTTCTGCACGGAAGAGCAGATCGAGTCCGAAGTGACCGCCTTCCACCAGCAGGCGCTGGCGGTCTACCGGCATTTCGGCTTCGACGAGATCCAGATCAAGATCGCCCTGCGGCCGGAGAAGCGCCTGGGCGACGACGCCACCTGGGACAAGGCCGAGGACGCCTTGCGGGCGGCCCTGCGCAATTGCGGGGTGGAGTGGAAGGAACTGCCCGGCGAGGGCGCCTTCTATGGCCCCAAGATCGAGTACCACCTGAAGGACGCCATCGGACGGACCTGGCAGCTGGGCACGATGCAGGTGGATTTCATGATGCCGGGCCGGCTGGGCGCCGAGTACGTGGACGAGAACAGCCAGCGCCGCCATCCGGTCATGCTGCACCGCGCCATCGTGGGGTCCATGGAGCGCTTCATCGGCATCCTGATCGAGCACCATGCCGGGGCCTTCCCGGCCTGGCTGGCCCCCCAGCAGGCCGTCGTAATGAACATTACCGACGCCCAGGCCGATTATGTGGACGAGGTCCGGAAAACCCTTGCAAATCAAGGCTTCCGGGTGACGGCCGATTTGCGGAACGAAAAAATCGGCTTTAAGATCCGCGAGCACACGCTGCAGCGGGTACCGTACCTGCTCGTGGTCGGCGACCGCGAGAAGGAAAATGGCGCCGTTGCCGTTCGCACGCGTTCAGGTGAGGATTTGGGCACAATGTCCGTGGCCGACTTCGCCGAGCGCCTGCGCAGCGAGGGCGCGTAAAGGGTCCGGCCCCGGTTGGGGCCGGCATGATTCTCTCTGGAGACCGCAACATCAGCACCCCTGACAACAAGCAAAACCGCAAGAACCACGAAATCCGCGTGCCGCGCGTGCGCGTGATCGGTTCCGATGGCGAAATGATCGGCGTGCTCACGCGCGACGAGGCATTGTCGATGGCCGAGGACGAAGGCCTGGATCTGGTCGAGATCCAGCCCAACGCCGAACCGCCGGTCTGCAAGATCATGGACTTCGGCAAGTTCAAGTTCGAGCAGCAGAAGAAGGCGAACGAGGCCAAGAAGAAGCAGAAGCAGGTCGAGATCAAGGAACTCAAGTTCCGGCCGGTCACCGACGAAGGCGACTACCAGATCAAGATGCGCAACATCCGCCGCTTCCTGGAAGAAGGCGACAAGGTCAAGGTCAACATCCGCTTCCGTGGCCGTGAGATGAGCCATCAGGAACTGGGTCGCGAAATGGCCGCACGCATCGAGGCCGAACTGGGCGACGAGATCGTCATCGAATCGCGTCCGCGCCTGGAAGGCCGGCAGATGGTGATGATGATCGCTCCCAAGAAGAAGTGACCTTCCGCGCCATGGGCGCGAAGGCCATGTCGTTGTTTCCTTCTCCCCTCCGGGAAGAAGGGGAAAAGAGCGCCGCGAGGCGCTCTTCTCGTTTTCGTGACGGGAGTGCGGCGGAGGCGCGTTGCTTACAGCCGCTGCCAGCCGAATCCGTCATCGCGGCGGTAATACACCGCCACCGCGCGGCCATAGACCTTGTCGGCGTCGACGAAGCCGAAGAAGCGGCCATCGAGACTGTTGCCGCGGTGATCGCCAAGTACCAGCAGCTTGCCAGCCGGCACCACCATGCCGTGGATGTCGGGGCCGCCGCCAAGATCGAGATCGAGGCGGGCGGCGCGGGTGCCGAAATCCTCGCGGGGCATGGCGCCGTCGAGCCGCAGCGGGCGGCCGTTGATGCTCAGATGGCCGTCCCGCAGGTCCACGCGGTCGCCGGCCACCGCCGCCACGCGCTTGATCAGGCGCGTGCCGTCCGCCGGGGAGTCGAACACGGCCACGTCGCCGCGCTGCGGGGTACCCGCGGCCAGCAGGGCGTGCGAGGTGAACGGCAGGCGCAGGCCATAGGCGCGCATGTCCACCACCACCCGGTCGCCCGGTTGCAGGGTCGGCTGCATCGACCCGCTGGGTACGCGGTAGTGGTTGGCCAGGGTGTCGCGGGCGGCAAGGAGCAGGCCGAGCATGGCCAGCACGGGCAGGGCTTCCTTCTTCAGCCAGGCCAGGGCGCGCGGCCCCGGCGTTCGGGATACGGTCTGCAAGCGTGCCGCTCCATGGGACGAGGCCGGCTTGGACCGGTCGCCGGGCGGCGAGTTCCTGTACGCCGGGGCGGGGCCGAAGGCGCGGCCGAACCCGCTGATTTGCAAGGGAAACCAAGTCCCGGCATAATGTGCGGCCCGGTTCTCCGGGATTGGCTGCTCGCAGCCCAGGACCCGCTGTTTATTCCATTTGGAATCAATGGCTTACAAGCCGACTGGGGCATGGATGGAAAGCGTGGCACGAAGTGCCGCCGCCCAGGTCAGTGACATAAACCCATCAAGGACATCGCAATGCCCAAGATCAAGACCCACCGGGCGGCGGCCAAGCGTTTCCGCAAGACCGCCTCCGGCAAGTACAAGGCTGGCCACGCCAACCGCAGCCACATCCTCACCAAGAAAGCGACCAAGCGTAAGCGCGGCCTGCGTGCGACGAACATTGTTCGCGCCGAGGACAGCAGCCGTCTGGACCGCATGCTTCCCTACCTCTGAGGACTGAACCATGGCACGAGTTAAGCGTGGCGTGACGGCGCGTCGCCGGCACAAGAAAGTTCTCCACCTGGCCAAGGGCTACTACAACGCCCGTCGCAAGGTTTTCCGCGTCGCCAAGCAGGCGGTCATCAAGGCGCAGCAGTACGCCTACATCGGCCGCAAGCAGAAGAAGCGCAACTTCCGTTCGCTGTGGATCACCCGCATCAACGCGGCGGCCCGCATCAACGGCCTGAGCTACAGCCGCTTCATGAACGGCCTGCAGAAGGCTGGCATCACCCTGGACCGCAAGGTGCTGGCGGATATCGCCGTGCACGATGCGACGGGTTTTGCGGCCCTGGCTGAAAAGGCGAAGGGCGCACTCGCAGCCTAAGCTGCGATCTCCACCGTAAACGCAGTACCGGCAGTTCACCGCCGAACACGTGGGGAAGGGCGCGAGTCCTTCCCCATTGTTTTTTGTGGCCCCGGATTCGATTCCGGGCCACGGACAAGCCGAACCTCATCTGGATGATCCATGAGCGACATCGAATCCCTGTCCACCCAGGCGCTGGCCGACATCGCCGCCGCGCAGACACCGGACGCGCTGGAACACCTGCGTGTCGCGCTGCTGGGCAAGAGCGGCAGCGTCACCGCGCAACTGAAGCAACTGGGCACCCTGCCGGCCGAACAGCGCAAGAGTGCCGGTGAAGCCATCAACCGCGTCCGCGACGCCATCGGCGATGCCCTGGCGGCCCGCAGGACGGTACTGGAAGACGCGGTACTGGATGCGCGCCTGTCCAGCGAAACCATCGACGTCAGCCTGCCGGGCCGCAACGGTTTCCGCGGTGGCCTGCATCCGATCAGCCGGACGCTGGAACGCATCGCCGAGATCTTCGGGCGGCTGGGCTATGAGCTGGCCGACGGTCCGGAGATCGAGGACGACTGGCACAACTTCGAGGCGCTCAACTTCCCGCCGCACCACCCGGCGCGCGCCATGCACGACACCTTCTATTTCGGTGACGGTCGCCTGTTGCGCACCCATACCTCGGGCGTGCAGGTCCGCTACATGGACAACCTGCTGAAAGCAGGCCACCAGCCGCCGCTGCGCATGATCGCCGCCGGCAAGGTCTACCGCAGCGACAGCGACCAGACCCACTCGCCGATGTTCCATCAGGTGGAAGGCCTGCTGGTGGACGAGCATTCGACCTTCGCCGATCTGAAGGGGACCCTGGCCGAGTTCGTGCGTGCATTCTTCGAGCGCGATTTCCAGATGCGCTTCCGTCCGAGCTACTTCCCGTTCGTGGAACCGGGCGCGGAGGTCGACATCGCCTGGCAGCAGCCCGACGGCAGTGTCCGCTGGCTGGAAGTGCTGGGCTGCGGCATGGTGCATCCGAACGTGCTGCGCAACTGCGGCATCGATCCCGAGCGCTATACCGGCTTTGCCTTCGGCATGGGCGTGGAGCGTTTCGCGATGCTGCGATACGGCGTCAACGACCTGCGCGCGTTCTTCGACAATGACGTCAGGTTCCTGCGGCAGTTTGCGTAGGGTGGGCCTTGGCCCACCGGTGTGGAAGCGATGATGCGGCGATGCTTCGGCACACGTCGACGACAATGGACAGATGGCAACGGTGGGCCAAGGCCCACCCTACGGTGACACGATGAAATTCAGCGAAAACTGGCTGCGCAGCCATGTTCCCACCCAGGCCACCCGCGACGAACTGTCGGCGGTGCTGACCGCGATCGGACTGGAGGTCGAGGAAGTGACGGCGCTGGGCGACGGCCTGGCCGGCGTCGTGGTGGCTCGCATCGTCGAATGCGCGCGGCATCCGGAGGCGGATCGCCTGCAGATCTGCCAGGTGGACGCCGGGCAGGGCGCGCTCCTGCAGATCGTGTGCGGTGCGCCGAATGCGCGCCCGGGACTGGTCGCTCCGCTGGCCATGATCGGCGCCAACCTCGGCGGCATCGCCATCAAGGCCGCCAAACTGCGTGGCGTCGAATCCAACGGCATGCTCTGCTCGGCCAAGGAACTGGGTATCGACGCCGATGCTTCCGGCCTGCTGGAACTGCCGGATGACGCGCCCGTCGGTACGCCCATCGGCGATTATCTGGGCCTGCCGGACGCCAGCATCGAAATCAAGTTGACGCCCAATCGCGCGGATTGCTTCAGCGTTCGCGGCATCGCTTACGACGTGGCCGCCGCGGTCGGCAGCCAGGTCAAGCCGCTGGATGCCGATCCCGTTCCCGCCCGGGACGATGCGGCGCGGGTGGTCGAACTTGAAGCCGGCGAGCGGGTGCCGCGTTTCGCTGGCCGGGTGATATCCGGTGTCGACGCCACCGCGCCCACGCCGGTCTGGATGGCCGAGCGCCTGCGCCGTGCCGGTGTGCGTCCGATCAGCCTGCTGGTGGATGTCACCCAGTACGTGATGCTGGAGCTGGGCCAGCCCATGCACGCCTTCGATCAGGATCTGCTGGACGGCACGGTCGTCGTGCGGCCGGCGCGTGCGGGAGAACAGATCAAGTTGCTCGATGGCCGCACCGTGACGGTGGACGAAGAGTTCCTGGTCGTTTCCGACAGCCAGGGCGGCAAGGCCGCGCGGGCCGTGGCGCTTGGCGGCATCATGGGTGGATACGACACCCGCGTCACCGATGCCACCCGCAACGTGTTCCTGGAGGCGGCGCACTGGATTCCGTCCGCCATCATCGGCCGCAGCCGCCGACTGGGCATGCACACCGACGCTGGCCACCGTTTCGAGCGGGGCGTCGATCCGGAACTGCCGCGCATCGCCGTGGAATACGCGACCCGGCTGATCCTGGCCGTCGCCGGCGGCGTGCCAGGGCCGGTGACCGAGACCGTGCTGCCGGAACACCTGTCGGCGCCGAAGGCCATCGGCCTGCGCCGCGCGCGCGTCGCGCGCGTGCTGGGCATCGAAATCGCCGATGTCGAGATCGAACGCATCCTGCAGGCGCTGGGCATGCAGGTCTCGCGCGATGGCGAAGGCTGGCGGGTGGTACCGCCGAGCCGTCGCTTCGATATCGCGATCGAGGAGGACCTGATCGAGGAACTGGCGCGCATCCATGGCTACGAGCGCATCCCGACCACGCTGCCCGGCGGCGCCACGCGCGTAGCCGTGCAGACCGAAACCCGGGTCGAACCGTCGACCGTGCGCCGCCAGCTGGCCGCGCGCGAATATCTGGAAACGATCAACTATGCCTTCGTCGATGCATCGTGGTTGGCGCATTGGCAGGTTTCCGACGGGGCGGTGCCGCTGGCCAATCCCCTCAGCGCCGAACTGGGCGTGATGCGGACGCAGTTGCTGCCGGGCCTGGTGGCCGCCCTCGGCCGCAACGTGGCGCGCCAGGCCGGGCGCGTGCGCCTGTTCGAGCTGGGCAACGTCTTCAGCGTCTCCGGCGAAGGCAAGGCGCCGTTGGAAACCCTGCGCATCGCCGCCGCGGCCTGCGGCGACGCACGCGCCGAACAGTGGGGCGAAAAGCCCGCGCGCAAGGTCGACTTCCACGACCTCAAGGGTGATCTGGAAAGTCTGGCGGCCACGGCTGGCGCGGTGCTGGAATATCGGCCGTCCACCCGGCCGTTCGGTCACCCGGGACGCTCGGCGGACATCTACCGCGACGGGCGGCCCGTGGGCTGGATCGGCCAGTTGCATCCGCGCCTGCAGCGACAGCTGGACCTGGATGCGGACGTGGTGGCCTTCGAAGTGGATCTCGCGCCGCTGGCTGAACGCGCGGTCGCGCGCGCATCGGAGCTGTCCAGGTTCCCGTCCGTCCGCCGGGATCTCGCGTTCGTCGTCGCGGATCAGGTGCCCTGGGATGCCCTGCGCCAGACCGCGCGAGAGGCCGCGGGCCCGCTGTTGCGGGACGTCCAGCTGTTCGACCGCTATGTCGGGCAGGGCGTCGAATCAGGTCAAAAGAGTCTCGCTATGGGCTTGATTTTGCAGGACAACTCACGCACTCTGACCGACCGCGACGTGGAAACCGTGGTCGCAGGCATCGTGGCCGCCATCGAGGCGGCCCATGGAGCGAAGATCCGCGGATGAACGGCGTGAAGGCAATGGCAGGACTGGGAATAGAAATAGGGGACAGGCAGAAATGGCGCTGACCAAGGCCGAGATGGCCGAACGGCTGTTCGACGAAGTGGGTCTCAACAAGCGCGAGGCCAAGGAGTTCGTGGACGCCTATTTCGACGTGCTGCGCGATGCGCTGGAGCAGGGGCGGCAGGTCAAGTTGTCCGGTTTCGGCAACTTCGACCTGCGCCGCAAGAACCAGCGGCCGGGCCGCAACCCCAAGACCGGGGAAGAGATTCCCATTTCGGCGCGGACCGTGGTGACGTTCCGGCCGGGGCAGAAACTCAAGGAGCGTGTGGAAGCCTATGCTGGATCCGGGCAGTAATCGCGAGCTACCGCCGATTCCGGCGAAGCGCTACTTCACCATCGGTGAGGTCAGTGAACTGTGCGACGTCAAACCGCACGTGCTGCGCTACTGGGAAACGGAATTCCCCAGTCTCGAACCCGCCAAGCGCCGAGGCAACCGTCGCTACTACCAGCGCCACGACGTGCTGATGGTGCGCCAGATCCGCAGCCTGCTGTACGAACAGGGCTATACCATCGGCGGCGCGCGCCTGCGGCTGGAAGGCGAAGGCGCCAAGCAGGAATCGGCGCTCAGCAACCAGATCGTCCGCCAGGTGCGGATGGAGCTGGAAGAAATCCTGCAGCTGCTTCGCCGCTGAGCCCTTCCGCGGACGCGCCTAGGAAAGCCGGGCGCGTTGCCGCTATAATCAGCGGCCGCCCGCAAGGCGGACGTTTTCCAGGATTCGGGGTATAGCGCAGCCTGGTAGCGCACCAGTCTGGGGGACTGGTGGTCGTCGGTTCGAATCCGGCTACCCCGACCAACTCGCAAGAGACGAAAAAGCCCGCCGAGCGCGGGCTTTTTCGTGCCGGCCTGTTGCGGGCCACCTTGCGGGGAACCCCATGCTCATGTTTAGTATTCCTTCATGCACCCGCGCGCCGAAGAGTTGATCCAGTCGCTGGACCTGGCTCCCCACCCGGAGGGCGGGTACTACCGTCGCATCTTCGAATCGACCAAGCGCACCGAGGTCAATGGCATCGAGCGGCCGACGCTCACCGCCATCAAGTACCTGCTGGTCGCCGGCGTCACCAGCCGCTGGCACCGGGTGGACGCCACCGAGATCTGGGACTGGTCCGAAGGCAGCCCGCTGGAGCTGTCGATGTTCGATCCGGAAAACCGCACCCTCAGCCGTGCCCAGCTCGACACGTCCGCGCGCGGCGGACAGCAGGTCCAGGTGGTGAAGGCCGGCATCTGGCAGAGCGCGCGCAGCCTGGGCGACTACAGCCTGATGGATTGCTCGGTGTCGCCGGGCTTCGTCTGGAAGGGTTTCCAGCTGCTGGAGCACGACAGCGAAACCGCACGGCACCTGCGCGAGGCCGGCGGCAAGGTCGCCTGAGTCACGGGAACCGGCGGTTGGTCGCGTGGTCTGAATCGCCGCCCGGCGCACCTGGCGCCTTTCCGTGAGTGCAGGGAATGCGATTGTCGATTTGCACAGGCTTGATTCTGGTTTCCTGCTGGTCGTGGGGTGCCTTGGCCCAGCAACCGCAAAGGCCGGTCATCAAGGATACCGAAACCCCGGCCGCGGGGCCGGTCATCGACATGGACACCGTCGTGGTCAGCGGCGCGCAGCCGGGCCCGGGCCTGTGGCGGGTCAGCCGTGACGGACACGTGCTGTACATCCTGGGTACGCAATCCCCGTTGCCCAAGCAGATGATCTGGCAGTCGCGCGATGTGGAACAGGTCATTGCCTCGTCGCAGGAAGCCATCAAGCCACCACGGGTCAAGGTGGATGCCGACATCGGCATCATTCGCGGTGCACTGCTCATTCCTTCCATGCTCAAGGCCCGGCGCAATCCCGACGATCGGACCTTGCGGGATGTATTGCCCCCGGACCTCCACGCGCGCTGGTTGATCCAGAAGGCGCGCTACCTGGGGCGGGACAAGGGCGTGGAGAAATGGCGCCCGATCTTTGCGGCACGGGAGCTCTACGAAGCCGCGCTCAAGCGGGCGGGACTGGCCGAGTCCGGCATCGTCAGTCCGGTGGTGGACAAGGCCATCAAGCGACACGGCCTGAAAGTCACCACGCCATTGCTCAGCTTCAAGGTCGAACAGCCCAGGCAGGCATTGAAGGAGTTTGCGGGTACCCAACTGGACGACAGCGCCTGCTTCAGGGCGACCCTGGATCGCGTGGAAAACGATCTGCCCTTGATGACTGCCCGCGCCAATGCCTGGGCGGTCGGTGACATTCCCGCGCTTCGCGCCTTGCCCTATGGCGATCAGAACCGCACTTGCGCGCAGGTTCTGACCGAAACCGAGTTCGCCCGCAAGCGCGGCGTCGCCAATGTCGCCGCTGCACTGCAGGACCAATGGCTGGAGGCTGCGGAAAATGCGCTGCGGACCAACGCTTCCACTTTCGCGACCTTGCCGATCGCCGAGTTGCTCAGAAGCGATGGGCCACTGGCGAAGTTGCGGGCGCAGGGATACCAGGTCGAGGCACCGGAATAGCCATCGAAATGGCCACCCGGTGCTTCGGCACTGGCTACCCGCATCTGGTTCCCGTTTAATGGACGTCCGTCCACGGTCCTGGGGATGACCGCATGCGCCTTGCCGGAATGGCACTCACCACGATCCTGTGCCTGTCGATGACGGGTGCCGTCGGTGCTTGGGAAAGCACGCGAAAGGCTTCGCCGGCCCAACACACGGTCAATGATCCCTATCAACAACGCATCCAGGACGTTGCAGGGCGGTTCCAGCTTTCAGAATCCCGCCGCCTGAACCGGGAACTCAAGCCCATTCTTGCCGACAGGCGTTTTGACGCGTTGCCCGACGCGCAGCGCCACGGCCTGCTGATCATGGCCGCGGCCGCTGCCGCGTTCGAGGACGAAGGCGAGCGCTCGCGCTCATTGTTCCTGCGCAGCATCCAGATCAAGCCCACCGGCTATGCGTGGTACATGCTGTCGATGCTGGAAATCGAGGATGGACAGAATGATCAGGCAGCGCTCTATCTGAGCCGGGCATTGGTGGAAAGTCCCGGCGAACTGGCCGATTTCCCCGAGGAAATAGTGCCCGAGATCCTTCGTGCCTCGACGGCGGGATCCGATGCGAAGTTCGGACTATTGCAGGCTCTTTACGAGGCTGGCTGGGATCAGCGCGGGTTGGGGGCCAGTGATACCTGGTTCAAGCTGGCCGAGGAATACCTGCGGCGCGGAGAACCAACGCAGGCACGTGGGCCGATTGAACGCATCGATGGCGCGATGGCGCTGATCAAGCTGCGCATCGACCGCCGCTTCGATGGCGTGATGTCGGAACTGGAAGGTCTGCCGTCTCCGGAGCAGGCCGCGCAACGGCGCGTTGAACGGCTCCGGCGCCTGGCAACCGAACAGCCTCGCCGGCTGGAGCCGCTCAGCGAGTTGATGGGGGCGTTGCTGGTCGTCGGCCAATGGGACGAAGTGGTCCGTCTCAGCGGTGAGGTCAAGGCGCGCCTGAAGGAGGCGCCCGTCGATGCGCCGCCATTCGACGATGTCGACCAGTACCTGTGGGTGCAGAACCGACGCAGTACCGCGTTGCGCGCGCTCGGACGCTGGGACGAGGCCGTCGCCGAATTGGCCGAGGCCGCGCGTACGCCGGACCGCGGGCAGACCAACGTCAACCAGGTTCTCAACCTGGGGGGACTGTACTGCTCGCTGGGCAGGCCGGATGACGCGCTTGCCGCGATTGCCCCGGTGGGGGAGATGAGTGGCTACGGAAAGATGGTGCAGGCGTCCGTGCAACTGTGTGCCGCGACGCTCAAGCGGGACACGCGTGGAATCGAGCGGACACTCGGCTATCTGCGCAAGCATCGCGCGGACGGAGAAGACCTCCTGCTGGACGGCCTCGTGAGCACGGGGCGGCTGGACGAGGCGGCTGTCGAACTCATCGCGCAGCTGGAGGCGCTCGATACCCGCGCCGAAACCCTGCTGTCGATACAGGAACTGAAAGAGCATGACCCCATGCCTGGTGACGTCGAGTCCCATGCGCAGTGGAAAGCGCTGGTTGCGCGAGCCGATGTACAGGCCGTGGTTGCCCGGCTTGGCCGTATCGAGCACTACCCGCTTTATTGGGGGTGGGATGACCACTAATCCGGGAAGCCCGGCAAGCATGCGTTATCAGGGGTAACCACGACCCGGTTGGTGGCCCGGTAGCCGTGAACCGTGTTCCTAGGCGCGGGGTTTCGATTTCTGGCCGGGATCAGCCTGCCGCGCTGAGGGGCGCGCTGGCCGCCAGTTGCGGCCAGCGGCGCAGCACGGAGGCGCGGATGCCTGCCGCGTCGATGCCCGCTTCGGCCAGCAGATCCTCGCGGCTGGCGTGATGCTGGAATTCGTCGGGCAGACCGAGATGCAGCACGGGCAGGGCGATGCCCTCGGCATTGAGCAGTTCAGCCACGCCGGAACCCGCACCGCCCATCACCACGTTGTCCTCCACGGTGACGAAACCCTGGTGGCTGGTGGCAAGCTCCAATACCAATGCGCGATCCAGTGGTTTGACGAAGCGCATGTTGACCACGGTCAGGCCCAGTTCGCGACCGACCTGCTCGGCGGCGGCGACCGTGGATCCGAACGCCAGCAGCGCCACGCGATTGCCGCGCGTGCGCAGTTCGGCCTTGCCGATCGGCAGGGTGTCCAGATCCGTCTGCACGGCCACGCCGGGACCGGTGCCCCGCGGATAGCGAACCGCGGCCGGGCCGGCGTGGTGATAGCCGGTGCTGAGCATGCGTCGGCATTCGTTCTCGTCCGCCGGCGCCATCACCACCATGTTCGGCACGCAGCGCAGATAGCTCAGGTCCAGGTTGCCGGCATGGGTGGCGCCGTCCGGGCCGACCACGCCGCCGCGATCGATGGCGAACAGGACATCGAGATCCTGGATCGCCACGTCATGCACCAGCTGGTCGTAGCCGCGCTGCAGGAAGGTGGAGTAGATCGCCACCACCGGCTTGCCGCCTTCGCAGGCCATGCCGGCGGCGAGCGTCACCGCGTGCTGCTCGGCGATGGCGACGTCAAAATAGCGCTCGGGGTATTCCTTGCTGAAACGCACCAGTCCCGAGCCTTCGCGCATCGCGGGCGTGATGCCCAGCAGCCTGGGTTCGGCCGCGGCCATGTCGCAAAGCCAGTCGCCGAAGATGTCGGTATAGGTCGGCTTCTTGGCGCCGCTCTTGCTGACCAGGCCCTTTTCCGGATCGAACGGGCCGACCGCGTGATATCCGATCTGATCGCCCTCGGCCAACTCGTAGCCCTTGCCCTTGGTGGTCAGGATGTGCAGCAGCTGCGGTCCCTTCAGGGTCTTGAGCGTCTTCAGCGCGCCGACCAGCGCTTCCACGTCGTGGCCGTCAATCGGGCCGGTGTAATGGAAGCCCATCTGTTCGAACAGGGTGGATGGCACGAACATGCCCTTCCAGTGCTCCTCCCAGCGGCGCATGAAGCGCGCCGGCGGCTTCTTCTTGTCGCCCAGCAGTTTCTTGCCACCCTCGCGCAGTGCGTTGAGGGTGCGGCTGCTGCTCAGCCGTCCCAGCATCTTGGTCAGCCCGCCGACGTTCTCCGAAATCGACATCTGGTTGTCGTTGAGGATGACCAGCAGGTTCGGTTCGGGTTCCATGCCGCCGGCATGGTTGAGCGCTTCGAAGGCCATGCCCGCGGTCATCGCGCCGTCGCCGATCACGGCGACCACCTTGCGGTCGTCGCCCTTCTGCGCGAGTGCGACGGCCATGCCCAGGGCGGCGGAGATCGAGGTGGAAGAGTGGCCGACCCCGAACGTGTCGTATTCGCTTTCCTCGCGCTTGGGGAACGGCGCGACGCCGTCCTTCTGCTTGACCGTGTGGATCTGGTCGCGGCGGCCGGTGAGGATCTTGTGCGGATAGCACTGGTGGCCGACGTCCCAGACCAGGCGGTCGACCGGGGTCTCGTACAGATAATGCAGGGCGACGGTGAGTTCGATCACGCCCAGACCGGCGCCGAAATGGCCGCCGCTCTTGCCAACCGATTCGATCAGGTAGCCGCGCAGCTCCTCGGCGATGGCCGGCAGTTCGGACTCCTCGAACCGACGCAGGTCGGCGGGGGTCTCGATGCGGGAAAGGCGGGGGTAGCGGGCGGGATCGATCATGGGCTTGATTTCATCTGGCCCGCTATTTTCCCCCCCTTGTGTGAGGCGGGGCAAGCGAACGGGTGAAGCCGGGGCGAAGCGACGCGGCCCGGGCGGGCGAAACTCACGACCTGTTCATTTGCCGGCCGTGGCGTTCGGGTGCTTTCGGGCATAAGGGGCCGGGCAGGCCGGAACGGCCGGGCTCAGGCCGACAGCTTGGACTTCTTGGGCAGGTGGGCCTTCAGGAAGGCCATCTGGTCGGCCAGGATGTTGCGGTTGGACAGGATCAGGTGCTCGATCCAGCTGGGCCGGTAGGGCACCGCCAGCAACGGCATGTGGGCCTGCTGCGGGGTGCGGTTGCTCTTGCGCGAGTTGCAGTGGAAGCACGCGGTGACCACGTTCTCCCAGGTGTCGCGCCCGCCCTTGGACAGCGGCAGCACGTGATCGCGGGTCAAATGCTGGCGGCTGAAATCCTGGCCGCAGTACAGGCACAGATAGGCATCGCGCGCGAACAACGCGGTATTGGTCAGCGTCGGCGTGGGCGAGAGCGCGTGTGCACGGGCATGCCCGCGGGAAGCGACGATGGGGTGCAGCTCGATGACGCTCTGTTCGCCGGTCATGCGGCTGGTGCCGCCATGTACCCGCAGGCAGGGCTCGCCGAGCGTCCAGGCCACCGCGCCGCGCGCGTACAGGCAGGTCGCGTCCTGCCAGTTGATCCAGTCCAGCACGCGGCCATGCGCGTCGAGCGACAGCAGGCGCGGAGTGAAGCGGGAGGGGGATTGCGGAGCAATGACCGCCGGGCCGGATGCGCTGCCGGTGTCGACCAGGTGAAGCTGAGCTGTGTCTGCTTCCATGGGGAATCAGGTTATACCTGATTGATGACAATTTGGATAGCGCCGCTTTGGCAATGCCGGTGGCTATCGACCGGCAACCGCCGCCGGCACCGCGAATGCATGGGCATTCCCACCCTTGGTCCGGGTGGGAATGCCGCTGTCGAGTCTCATTCGCCGAACCGTTCCGCGGCCATCGCCATCAGCGGCGAAGCGCCGGAGCCGATCGCGGCGGCGTGGGCGAGGGTACGCGGCAGGATGCGGGCGAAGTAGAACCGCGCCGTTTCCCGCTTGGATTGCTTGAACGCCTCGGACTGGGACGAGGCTTCCGCGGTCGCCACGCTGCGCGCCCACCAGTAAGCCAGGGTGACGTAGCCGGAATAGAACAGGTAGTCATGGCTGGCGGCACCGATCTCTTCCGGATCCTGGCTGGCGCGCTGCAGGATGTCGCGGGTCAGCACGGCCCATTCGCTGGTCTTTTCGCGAAGCGGCGCGATGAATTCGGCGATGGCCGCGTTGCCTTCGTGCTCGCGCAGGAACGCCTCGATCTCGGCCAGGAAAATCTTCAGTCCGGCCGCTTGCGTGGACGCGGTCTTGCGTCCCATCAGATCCAGTGCCTGGATGCCGGTGGTGCCTTCATACAGCGTGGTGATGCGCGCATCGCGCGCAAGTTGTTCCATGCCGTGTTCGTGGATATAGCCGTGGCCGCCGAAGCACTGCAGTGCGTGGTAGGTGTTCTCGATGCCCCACTCGGTCTGGCAGGCCTTGGAAATCGGGGTCAGGAAACTCACCAGCGTGTCGGCGCGTTCGCGCTCTGCCGGATCCGGCGAATGGCTGGCGACGTCGATCAGCGTGCCGGCGTGCAGCGCAAGCAGCCGGCTGCCCTCCACCAGCGACTTCACCGTCAGCAGCATGCGGCGCACATCGGGATGGACGATGATCGGATCGGCCGGCTTGTCGGGAAACTTCGGGCCGCTCAGTGCGCGCGTCTGCAACCGCTCGCGCGAGTAGCGCAGCGCGTTCTGGTAGGCGCGCTCGCTCAGTGCGATGCCCTGCAGGCCGACGCCCAGGCGCGCGGTGTTCATCATGGTGAACATCGCCTGCAGGCCCTTGTGCGGCTGGCCGACCAGGTAACCCTGCGCACCGTCGAAGTTCATCACGCAGGTGACCGAACCCTTGATGCCCATCTTGTGCTCGATGGAGCCGCAATGCAGCGCATTGCGCTCGCCAACCTTGCCGTCGCGATCGACCTTGAACTTCGGCGTCACGAACAGCGAGATGCCCTTCGCGCCCGCCGGTGCGTCGGGCAGTTTGGCCAGCACGAGGTGCACGATGTTGTCAGTTAGATCGTGTTCGCCGGCGGTGATGAAGATCTTGGTACCGGTGATCGCGTAACTGCCGTCGGCGTTGGGTTCGGCGCGGGTCTTCAGCAGACCCAGATCAGTGCCGCAATGGGGTTCGGTCAGGCACATGGTGCCGGTCCAGCGGCCTTCCACCAGCGGCTTGAGGAAGACCTCCTGCTGCCACGATTCGCCATGCTGCTTGAGCGCCTCGACCGCGCCGTGCGACAGCAACGGGAAATTGCCCCAGGCCAGGTTGGCGGCATTGACCATTTCGTTGAGCGGTACGCCCATCACGTGCGGAAGGCCCTGGCCACCGAAGTCCGGCGACGCGGTCAGGCCGGTCCAGCCGCCCTCGATGAACTGCTCGTACGCAGCCTTGAAGCCAGGCGGCGTGGTCACCGCCTGGGTGGCCTGGTCGTAGGTCGAACCGATCTCGTCGCCGACGCTGTTCAGCGGCGCCAGGACGGTTTCCGAAAAGCGGGCAGCTTCCTCCAGCACCGCGTCCAGGACGTCGCGGGTGGCGTCGGCGTAGCCGAGCCGGGCGAACAGGGCTTCGGCGCCCAGCACGTCGTAAAGGGCGAAGCGGATGTCATTCAGGGGGGCGCGATAGGCACTCATGGGGGATGTCGGGACGGCGGCCCGGGGGCCGGAAGCCTTCAGCATACTACGGCGTATGGCGGTGGCGGATGGCGCGCCGCAGCATGCCGCTGCCAGGGGCGGGGCCGGAAACGACAACGGCCCCATGCGGGGCCGTTGCTGCAAACCGGAAGGCGAGGATCAGCGCATGACGCCGTCCAGCCCGGGCACCGGATTGAGGGTGCTGCGACCGGTGATCTGGAAATCGCGCGGCTTGGCCTCCTCCGGCGTGGCATTGGCCGTTCCCTTCAGGCTGTAGGGCAGCGAACGCCGGCCAGCCAGCGCGTCGGCCAGCACCATCTTGGCTTCCGCGCTGGGCGTGAACGGCACCGTGACCACGTCCGCGGACTCCGGTCCGACCGACAACGCGGGACTGGATTCCAGGGTGCCGGCGTTGTGACCGTCCACTTCCACCGCCAGGCTGACCCGATCAAAACGCATCGGGATGCTGCTGTAGTTCTGCAGGCGCAGGTCCACCGACCAACTGCCGTTGGCCTTGACCGTCAACTGCTGGATGCTGGCCGCCGGTTCCGATACGCGCCGAACCGGACCGCCGCTGCACGCGGCCAGCAATGCCGTCGCCAGAAACACCACCGCCAAAAGACCACGCCGAATCATCCCGTCACTCCATGCCGAGTAGATGCGGATAGTACGCGTCGAGGGGCGGGGCTTCCAAGGGAACAGGAGTACGCGCTTTTCCGTGGTTGACCCGCGGATGGCGGAAGTTGCGAAAGAACAGCCGGGCCTCGTTCCGCCGCACGCGGCAGATTCAGACGAATCCTATTCATTCACGCCCCTTGGCGACGCCATCGTCGGGCTGCTGGTGATCGAGCGAAGTCTGTTCGGCCTTTCGTATCCCGCCCCCGGTGCCTGCCTGCGAGCCGGCTCCTGTCGCATGGAAGCGTACGGCCTCACCCGGCAGGTCCAATGGAGGGATAGGGAATGCGTGCAATACGAAGTGTGGGGATTGCGTCGATGCTGCTGCTTGCCTCGCTGTGGTCGGCCGGTGCGGGCGCCATCATGATGGCGGACAGGAGCAGGTGTCCAAATGGCGTACAGGGACCGAACGGCTGCCAGTCCGAGGCGCCCACGCCCAACACCCTGGAAACAACCACCGTAATCGGGGTACGACCTCCGGCTTGGGAAGCCATCTACGATCGGTACATCTACGACAGTCTGTTCCGTGGGCAAACCGGTCCCCACAGGCGCGATGATCTCCCGGAAACCCAGATGCCCGGAGAGCCTGTTGAGGCCGACGCAAAAGCGCCTCCCGGCCCCTGCGACGAAGCCGCCAAGGGAGCGGTCACCCTGGCGGGGGATCCGATCGACTATTCCAATGGCAACCTGCTCGAATTCGCCTATGACTTCACCACGGCGGGAGAAGTGCCGCTGTACCTGCAGCGCTCTTACAACCGCTATTGGACCCACAAGGGGCTTTTTGGCTACAACTGGGTGAGCAACTTTGATCTGCGGTTGTCCAGGAGTGCCGACGGCAAGCGGATCACGCTGTCCAGGAACGATGCCACGATGCTTGGCTTTGCATACGCCGACAAGCCAATGGCAGGTTGGCATGCGGCCGGAACAAGCGCGTACATCCGCGCTGACGGCCGCGGCGGCTACATCTATCACGCGTCGGACAACAGCATCGAGACGTACAACAGCATCGGCCAGATCACCAGCCAGAAGAACTCGCGTGGTGTCGGCATCACCTTCGGCTACGTGGGCGGGTTGCTGACCACCGCGGCACACACCTCCGGCCGCGTCGTTCGATTCGGCTGGTCCAACGGACTGCTGACCAGTGTCATCGATCCGGCAGGGAACGTGTACCGCTACGGCTATCAGCGAAAGGCCGCCCAGGTCCAGCTCCTGAGCACCGCGACGTTGCCCGGAACGCCCGCCACGGTGATCGGCTATCACTATGAACAACCGGGAACGGGCCTTACCGGAAAATCGGTCAATGGCGAGCGCTTTGCGAACTTCACCTATGACAGCTACAGCCGCGCCACCAGTTCGATGCACGCCAATGGTGCGGAAAAGTACACGTTCTCGTACAGCTTCCCAGGGGCAGGGCAACTGAAGTCGGTGGTGACCAATCCCTTGGGCAAGAAGACGACTTACCTCTTCAGGAACGGCAAGCTGTTATCCGCCACCGGACACCCTTCCGCGCACTGTCCCGGCACCTACCGCGAGATTACCTACGACAAATACGGAAACCGCGATCTGGTCACCGATTCCGCGGATGGAATCACCGACTACGACCACGACGAGAAAGGGCGCCTGACCCGCAAGATCGTCGGTGCGGGAACACCACTGGCACAGGAGACCCGCTACAGCTGGGACGCCAACAACCGGAACACGCGTGTAGTGATGAGTGGAGTATCCCAGACCGACTACGTGTATCGTCCGGACGGCCTGATAGCGTCGATCTCGGTCCGTAATCTCTCCAGGCATGGCATTGCCGGCCAGACCCTGGTCACGCGATATGGCTATACGTTCCACCCCAATCGCATGTTGCACACGGTGGTGGAGGACGGGCCCGTGGCAGGTGCGGGTGATGCGATCACGCGGACGTTCGACCAATTCGGGAACCTGACCGGCATCGCCAACAGCCTCGGACACCGGACGACCTACGCAGCGCACAACGGGTTGGGGAAGCCGGGCCGCATCACCGGCGTAAATGGAGAGGTCACCGAGTACACCTACGACGCCCGTGGGCGGGTACTTGCGGTTAGGCAAACCACGGGCGGAATCATTCGTATCAGCCAACATACCTACGATCAGCGAGGCCGTCTCATCCGGACGCTGGATCCGGAAGGAACGGACACGACGTATCAGTACGATTCGTCCGATCGCCTCATCAAGGTTTCCCGGCCCACCGCGAATCCCGAATACCGGGCGCTGGGCGGAAACGCCAGGGAGTATCGCCTGCACGTCCACGACGCCGCCGGCAATATCGTCCGTACCGACGTCGGGATTGAATACAACGCGCCCAGACAGGGGACAGGTCGGGCAATCACGATTGTCTGTCGGCCCCGACGGCTGGATTGCGGCCCCGAACTGCCGGAACCATTGCTGCCGTCGAGGCCCGCCGTCCCTTCCACGCTGTTGCTGGCGCGCGAGCATACGGACTATGACGAACTGGGGCGGATTCGCGCCCGTCGGGGCAACAACGGGCAGATTGTCCGTTATGCCTACGACGCCAATGGCAAGCTGCGGACCATGACCGACGCGCTGGGGAGGACCACCACGCTGGCGCATGACGTACTGGGGCGGGTTGTCTCCGTGCGAGACGCGGCAGGTCACTGGACGCGCTTCGAGTACGACGGGGGCGGCCGCTTGAGCAGGATTGTGGATCCCAACCGGAACGCGACGACCTACGTGCATGACGGCCTGGGACAGTTGTGGGCGCAGCGCAGCCCGGATACCGGACTCAGCACGTTCGAGTACAACCCGAGCGGCCAACGTGTCCGGATGACCCGCAATGACGGTACGGTGACGACCTACGGCTACGACGCCCTCGGACGTACCAGCCAGATAGCGGCAGGCGGGAGCATCCATCGGTTCGGTTATGACTGGTGCACACATGGACCGGCCAGCCTTTCGTAGACATC
>NZ_JADHDV010000011.1 GCF_016820515.1 Pseudoxanthomonas beigongshangi
CCGCGAGCAGGGCGCTGGCGGCCAGGCCCATCGCCACGGGCCAGCGCGGTTTGCGCCGCGCGGCCGGACGGGCCACCACCGCGTCGTGCGCGGCCGCCAGGATGCGGGCATCGAGGGTGGGCGAGGGTTCGCCGTGCGGCCCCAGCCGCGCCAGCTGATCGGCCAGCTGGCGTTCTTCGGCATTCAACGGTTCGGGGGGACGGCGGTTCATTCGTTCAGTCTCGCGCGCAACTTGTCCATCGCGTAGCGCAGCCGCGATTTGACGGTTTCCCGACCCACGCCGGTGATGTCGCCGATTTCCTCCAGGCTCAGTTCCTGTTCCAGTCGCAACTGCACCACCTGGCGCTGGTCCTCGGGAAGTTCGGACAACGCCATCTGCAGCCGCCGCCGCTGCTCGAACTCGGAGAGCTGCCGCTCGGGCGTGTCCGGATCCGGCACCCGCGCGGTGCGCTCGTCCGCGTCCTCGGGGGCCGGCGGGCGATGGCGGGCGGCCCGCCAATGGTCGTTCAGGCGATTGTGGGCGATCCGGAACAGCCAGGTGGTGAAGGCCGCCTCCGGTTTCCAACCCTGGCGCGCACTGATGACCCGCTGCCAGACATCCTGGAAAAACTCGTCCGCCAACGCGCCGTCGCGCAGATTGCGCAGCAGGAACCGGTACAGCGGTCCCCGGTGGCGGGCGTAGAGCCGCTCGAAAGCCGATGCATCGCCGGCGGCATAGGCCAGCATCAATGCTTCATCGGCGGGTTCGGCGGCGTCGTTCACTGCGATCAGCGTAAGGGCTTCGCGCTTTTCCGGGAAGCGGCCGAGCGTCAGGTTGCTGAACGAAAACGCATCCGGCGCAGGGCGGGGCGCATCGAAAAGCGGGGCGGGGACCGGAACAAAATGCATGTCCGTGAAAACGGATGGACGGCCATTGCGGGGTTCGCACCGGAGTTTGTGGCGCGGGTTGCCGTTCACGGACCGCATTGGCGTTATGCTCGGCACGGGGAACTTTAATTTTTGAAGCCAATGCTGTCCGGAACCGGGGTGCCCAGCCAGAACGAGCGTGTCGGCACCTTGCCCGGCGAAGGAGAGGCGTTGGCACCCGAACGGATCCTGGGCGTGCTGCTGGAAGGCCTACCGCCAGGCGCCGAACTGGCGATCAGCTGGCGCGACTGGGCGCTGGGCGCGGGCGGCGTCGCCACGGCCGAAGCCCCCGCCGGCCTGCGCCGGCGCGCCGAACACGCACTGGGCGAGGGTTCGCCGGTCGACCCGGAGGATGGCTGGCTGCTGACCTGGGAAAACGCGGACGGCAACGCACGGATGGCACTGGCGGTGGCATTGCCGCAACCGGTGCCCGAGGCGAGGCGTGACTCCTGGTGCCGGCTGGCCAAGGCGATGATCGGCGCGACCCTGGACACGGCGCGCGCGCATGCCCGGATCGTTTCGCTGGAAAAATCCAAGCGCCTGCAGCAGGCGCTGTACGAAATCGCCGATCTGGCCGGCACCGGGCTGGAGATGAGCGAGATGCTCCGCCGCATCCACGCGGTGGTGAATTCGCTGATGTACGCGGAGAACTGCTACATCGTTTCCTACGACGACCAGCGCCGGACCATCCGCTTCCTGTATTTCGCCGACCAGAAGGACGCCTACGTCGCCGAGCCGGAGCGCGAGTTCACCGAAGAGGAAATGGCCAACAGCATGACCTTCGCGCTGCTGCGCCACGGCCAGCCGTTGCGCGGACCTTCGGCGGTGATCCGGCAGAAACTGGGGGTCATCCGCGATCCCAGCCATGGCCCGGACAGCCTGGACTGGCTGGGCGTGCCGATGCGCCGCGACGATCGCGTGTGCGGCGCCATCGTGGTGCAGAGCTACGACACTCCGGCCAGCTATGCCGACGAGGATCGCGCGCTGCTGGGCTACGTGGCCCAGCACATCCTCACCGCGCTGGATCGCAAGCACGCGCACGCGGACCTGGAACACCGGGTGGAAGCGCGCACCCACGAACTGCAGCGCGCCAACCGCGAGCTGCAAGCCGAAATCATCGAGCGCAAGCGCGCGGAGAAACTGCAGAGCGCGCTGTTCCGGATCGCCGACCTCGCCATCACTTCCGAAAGCCTGGAGCGCTTCTACGCCGACGTGCACGCGGTGGTGGACGAGCTGATCGACGCACGCAATTTCTACATCGCGCTGCTCAGCGAGGACAGGCAGACCCTGACCTTCCCGTACTCGATCGACGAGCGCGATCCGCTGCGGCGCTCGCGCCGGATCGGCAACGGCCTGACCGAGTACGTCATCGAGACCGGGAAGCCGCTATTGGCCGATCGCGTGGTCATCGGCCAGCTCAGCGGGGAGGGCAAGGTCGTCCAGCACGGGCCGCCGGCGCACAGCTGGTTGGGCGTGCCGCTGTTCCAGGGCGACGACGTGCAGGGCGTGGTGGTGGTGCAGAGTTACTCGCCGGAGGTGAAGTTCACCCAGCACGACCAGAGCCTGCTGAACTTCGTCGCCCACAACATCGGCAACGGCCTGGGCCGGCAGCGGGCACAGGAGAACCTGCGCGCCGCGCACGCCGAGCTGGAACGGCGGGTGGAGGAACGTACCCGCGAGCTGGCCGACGCCAACACCCAGCTGCGCGCCCAGATCAACGAACGCCTGCGCGCCGAACAGCGCCTGACCTACCAGGCCACCCACGACGCGCTGACCGGACTGCCCAATCGCCCGCATCTGCTGGACCGGCTGTCCGCGGCCATCGAGCGTGCCCGGCATGGCGACGGCCAGGCGTTCGCGGTGCTGTTCCTGGATCTGGATCGTTTCAAGCTGGTCAACGACAGCATCGGCCACGCGGCCGGCGACGAACTGCTGATCGAGGTGGCACGCCGCATCACCATGACCGTGCGCGGCAGCGACGTGGTCTCGCGCCTGGGCGGCGACGAGTTCGCCATCCTGATGGAGTACGCCGACGGCGAGGAAAACATCCGCGAGCTGGCGCAGCGGCTGCTGGCCGTGCTGAGCCGGCCGATGTGGGTGGCCGGGCGCGAGCTGTATCCCTCGGCAAGCCTGGGCATCGCGGTCTGGCATCCGCGCTACCGCAATGGCGAGGAACTGCTGCGCGACGCCGACGCGGCGATGTACCGGGCCAAGGAGCAGGGACGTGATCGCTGCGCGATGTTCGACGAGGCCATGCGCGAGGCGGCGATGCACAGCCTGGACCTGCAGGCGGACCTGCGGCGCGCGATCAACAACCGCGATTTCGTGCCGTACTACCAGCCGATCCTGCGGCTGGACGACGGCGAGGTGGTCGGCTACGAGGCGCTGCTGCGCTGGCAGCACGAGCGGCGCGGATTGCTGGCGCCGGCCGAGTTCATCAGCCTGGGCGAGGACAGCGGACTGATCGAACAGGTCGACTGGCTGATCTACGAACAGGTGGTGAACCAGATCGCGCGCGGCGGCGAGGGCTACGTGTCGGTCAATGTGTCGCCACGGCATTTCCGCTCGCCGGATTTCGCCGACCGCCTGCTGGCGTTGTTCGAGGCCCAGGGCGCGGATCCGGCGCGGTTGCGGGTGGAAATCACGGAGGTGGCGCTGCTCGACGACGCGCCGCGCACCCTGCGCATCCTCAGCACGTTGCGCGAGCACGGCATCCTGGCGCAGCTCGACGACTTCGGCACCGGTTTCTCGGCGCTGTCGTACCTGCACCGTTTTCCGATCTCGGTACTGAAGATCGATCGCAGCTTCGTGGCGGGCATCGGCGACGAAACCCGGCCCGAGAGTCCCGGCCTGGTCCGCGCCATCCTCGCGCTGGCCAGCACCCTGGGCATCGACACCATCGCCGAGGGCATCGAGACCGAGGAGCAGCGCGGCGCCTTGCTGGAACTGGGCTGCAACTTCGGCCAGGGCTACCTGCTGGGACGGCCCGCCGCGCACATGGGCGCGCGCTGAACGGCGGACAGCGCCGTCCACCGCCAGGATTGAATCAAGCCATTCGCTTCGCCGTCCCGGGAGAGTTCGCGCCGGGACGGCGCTCCTGACCAGCGGGATGTTTTTCCCTATTCGCCGGCGGCGATGGCGGGGGTGTCCGTCGCCTGCGCCGTGGCGAGTTGCCGGGCCTGTTCCACCATGCCGGTGAATTCGCGGCGAAGGCCGAACCGATCCGAACCTTCGGCACCGCGCGCGGCGGCCAGCACCTGGGCCCAGCTCCAGTTGTCGATGTGCTGCCCGCCGCGCAGCAGATCGGCGTACGCCGCCACCGCGGTGGCGAAGCGGAAGCCTTCGCTGGGTTTCTGGCTGAGGGCATCGGCCCGGATTGGCGTCGCGATCAGGCGGCTGGTCTCCTGGCCCGGCGGTTTGTAGCGCAGTTGCAGGTGGGCGATCTCGCCACCGGCCACGCCACGCGATGCGGCTGCGGAACCGGCCTGGCCATAGCGCAGCGGCGGCAGGCGATCGGCGCCGGAACCGGCGGGTGTGATCTCGTACAGCGCGGTGACTTCGTGGCCCGCGCCGATATCGCCGGCGTCGACCTTGTCGTTGGCGAAGTCCTCGCGCTTGAGCAGGCGGTTTTCGTAACCGATCAGGCGGTACTCGGAGACGTAGGCCGGATTGAACTCGATCTGGATCTTCACGTCGCGGGCGATGGTCAGCAGGGTGGACTGCATTTCCTCCACCAGCACCTTGCGCGCCTCCTGCAGGGTATCGATGTAGGCGTGGTTGCCGTCGCCCACGTCGGCCAGCCGCTCGGCCATCGCGTCGTTGTAATTGCCCTGGCCGAAGCCCAGCGTGGTCAGCGCGATGCCCGACTTGCGCTGGTCGCCGACCAGCGTCTCCAGTGCGCCTTGGTCCACGGTACCGACGTTGAAATCGCCATCGGTGGCCAGGATCACCCGGTTGACGCCGTCCTTCACGAACGCCTGCTTGGCCATCGCGTAGGCCAGCCGGATGCCGTCGCCGCCGTTGGTCGAACCGCCGGCCTGCAGGCGATCCAGCGCGCCGAGGATCTCGTCGTGGCGGTCGCCCGGGGTAGGCGGCAGCACCAGTCCCGCGGAGCCGGCATAGACCACCACCGACACGCGATCCTGCGCGCGCAGCTGCGGCACCAGTTGCGCGAACGCCTGCTTCAGCAGCGGCAGCTTGTCCGGCGAATCCATCGAGCCGGAGGTGTCGATCAGGAACACCAGGTTGGCGGGCGGCAGGGTCGCCTTGGGCACGTCGTAGCCCTTGATGCCGACCATCAGGATCTGGCGCTTGCCGTTCCATGGCGCGGCGGCGAGTTCGGTGGTCACCCGGAACGGGATGTCGCGGTTGGCCGGCGCCGGATGGTGATAGTCGAAGTAGTTGATGAACTCCTCCGCGCGCACCGCGTCGGCGGGAGGGCGGACGCCGTCGCGCAGCATCCGCCGCACGTTGCTGTAGCTGCCGGTGTCCACGTCGATGGAGAAGGTCGACACCGGCTGCTCGCTGGCGCGGTGGACCGGGTTGTCGTCGCGCGCGGCGTAGCGTTCGGTGTTGGCCGGCTCTGACGAGGAGACGAGCCCAGGGCTTCGCAACGCTGCGTACCCGGCACTCATTTTCATCGCGGCGGGCGGGGGAGGCGCGGCGGCCGCGCTGGGGATGGGGCGACCGTACTCGGTTCGCGGCCGGGCACCGGCCTGTTGACGGACCCGGACCGTGTCCAGGGTGGCGCTGGTGGCCGCCGCGTCGGCGGCGGCAGACGCCTCGGCCTCGGCCAGGTTCGCGGTGATGTCGGCGTTACCGGGGCTGGAGGAGGCGGACGACGGGGACTCCGCCACCGGCTGCGACTGGCAGGCGGCGAGCAGGGCGACGGCGAGCAGGGTGAGGCTGGGGCGAGCGTGGCGCATGGCGATTCTCCCGATGGGTCGGGAAGGTCAAACGCACGCGGAAGAAAAACGGGGTTGAGGCCGATTGGCGGAACGGGAAGACAGGGGTGGGCAGACCCAAGGCCGGCCCGGCCAACGCCGACGGACCAGGCGCGCTACTCGACGCGCAGTTTCAGATCACCATCGGCCAGGCGGGCCTGCACGGTATCGCCCGGCTGTACCTGCGCGACCGAGCGCACCAGCGCACCGTCGTCCCGGGTGACGATGGCGTAACCGCGTGCCACCGTCGCCAGCGGACTCACCGCTTCCAGCGAACGGGCCAGTCCGCGCAACCGCAGGGCGTCGCGCTGCAACTGGCGGGCCACCGCGGCCTGCGGGCGGACGCGCAGCGCTTCCAGCCGCGCGCGCAGTTGCGCCAGTTGGCGCTGCGGTTGCGCGGCGCGCAGGACGGCCGCGGCATGGCGCAATCGTGCGCGCTTCTGTTCGGAACGTTCGCGCCACAGTGCCAGCAGGCGCCGCATCGCCTCGTCCTGGCGGCGGCGGATCAGCGCCAGGCGTGCCTGCGGGCGCAGCGCGTTCAGGCGCAGCGCGGCGCGGTCGGCGCGCTGCATGGCCTGGCGCAGGTGGTGGCGTTGCAAATCGTGCAGGCGTCGCTGCAAGGTGCGCAGGCGGGTCGCGAGATCGCGGACGTCCGGCACCAACAGTTCGGCCGCGACCGACGGCGTAGGTGCGCGCAGATCGGCTGCGAAGTCGGCCAGGGTGAAGTCGGTCTCGTGGCCGACCGCGGACACCACCGGTACGGGGGATGCGGCGATCGCGCGCGCCAACTGTTCGTCGTTGAAGGCCCACAGGTCCTCCAGCGAACCCCCGCCGCGGGTCACGAGGACCGTGTCGTAGCGGCCACTGTCGGCCGCGCGCTGGAGCATCGATACGATCTGCGCGGGCGCGGCCTCGCCCTGGACCTGCACCGGCAGGATGTCCACTTCCAGCAACGGAAAGCGCCGGCCCAGCACGCTCAGCACGTCGCGCACCGCCGCGCCGCTGGGCGAGGTGATGACCGCCAGCCGGCGCGGGTGCGCGGGCAGGGCGCGTTTTCGGCCTTCATCGAACAGCCCCTCGGCCGCGAGCCTGGCCTTCAGTGCTTCGAACGCCCGCCGCAGTGCGCCTTCGCCGGCTTCTTCCAGATGGTCGATGACCAATTGGTAATCGCCGCGTGCTTCGTACAGGGTCAACCGACCGCGCGCGAGCACCCGCAGCCCTTCGCGAGGAACGAACCGCAGCCACTGGCTCTTGGGCTTGAACATCGCGCAGCGGACCTGTGCGCGGGCATCCTTGAGGGTGAAGTACAGGTGTCCGGAGGCGGGACGGGTGACATTGCCGAGTTCGCCTTCCACCCAGATCAGCGGGAACGCGCCTTCGAGGAGGTCGCGGGCCAGGGTGTTGAGCTGGCTGGGGGTGAGGACGTCGCGGGCGGGGTCTTGCATGGGGCATACCGTAGCGCAGCAGCGCGGTTTCATAAACCCGGCGTGGAGCGGAGCCTGCTCCGCTGCGGTGGCTCGGTTTTTTGTCTTTTCACCTTGTGCGCCACCAGTTTGCGCGCTGGCGCCCGATAGCCATTCCGGATGAAAGCGAAAGGCAAAAGCAAACGCCACGGCAGCGGAGCAAGCTCCGCTCTACTCGTCGACCTGTCGGCGTTCGGGGCCGGGGCGTTTCAGCAGCTTGCGCTGCAATGATCGCCGGTGCATGCCCAACAGACGCGCGGCGGCGGAAATATTGCCATCCGTCTCCGCCAGCGCCTGCTGGATATGCTCCCACTCCAGCCGGTGCAGCGGGGTCATGGTTTCCTCGGGCTCCAGAGGCTCGCTCTTCTGCTCGATGCCGAGCGCGCGCAGGATCGACGACAGCGAGGCCGGCTTGGGCAGATAGTCGTCGGCGCCGCGCTTGATCGACTCCACCGCCGTGGCCACGCTCGCGTAGCCGGTCACCAGCAGGATCCGCATGTCCGGACGCAATGCGCGCAGCGGTTCGATCAGGGTCAGGCCGGACGATTCGCCCAGCTTCAGATCGACCAGGGCGAAGTCGGGTGCCTGCTCACGCGCCAGGCGCAGCGCCTCGCGGGGATCCAGGGCGATGCGGGTCTCGATGCCGCGCCGCGCGAGGCTGCGCTGGAGGGTGCGGGCGTACAGTTCGTCGTCGTCGATCAACAGGCCGTTCATGGGAAATCCTTGGTGCCGCGCAACGGCAGGCGGAACCTGACCCGCACGCCGCGTGGCGAGGCGGTCTGCAGGGTCAGCGAACCGCCCAGGCGTTCGACCGTCGCGTGCGAAAGCGCCAGTCCCACGCCCATGCCATCGGGCTTGGTGCTGCGGAACAGGGTATCGGATTGGAAGCGCAGAGTGTCCTGGAAGCCGTCGCCCTCGTCGCGCACTTCGCCGATCAGTTCGCCGCCATCGCAGCGCAAGCGCAGTTCCACCCGGGTGGAACCGGCCTGCTGGCTGGCGTCGGCGGCGTTGTTGAGCAGTGCCTGCAACAGGTGGCCGATCGAGGGATCCACCCGCAGCCGCGGCGGCAGTTCGCCCTCGCGTTGCAGTTCGATGGTCGGGCGTACCAGTTGCCAGCGGTGGATGACGCGCTCCAGGTCCGCGCCAGTGTTGCGGCCCATCTCGGCGGAGGCGGCCAGCTCGCGCACGCGGTCGCGGCAGATGTCCACCAGTTCGCGCAGGGTGGTGGCGTCTTCGCGGATGGCCTCGTCGTCGCACTGCTCGGCGATCTCCTCGCTCAGCAGGGTCATCGTCGCCAGCGGGGTGTTGAGTTCGTGCGCGACCGCCGCGGCGTGGGTGGCCAGGGCGACGATGCCTTCGTTGCGGGCGAAGCGTTCGCGCAGCACCGCCAGCTCGCGTTCGCGCTGGCGCAGCGCGGCCACCAGGCGGGTGGAGAAGTACAGCACCACGCCGACCGACAGCAGGAAGTTCACCGCCATGCCCCACAGGTGCAGGTTGAACGCATTGCCGTGGAAAGCCGGCAGGGGCCGGCCGAACACCGCCATCAGCGCATAGCCCACCAGCGAGGCGGCGGCGGTGGCCAGCACCCAGCGCAGCGGCAGGGCCAGCGCGGCCACCGCGATCAGCAACAGGAACATCGGGCTGAACGGGTTGGTGATGCCGCCGCTCCAGCCCACCAGCCAGGCCAGCACCGCCACGTCGACCAGCATGTGCAGGAACGCCACCCCGGCCGAATCCGGCGCCAGCCGGTGGCTGCGCCAGGTGGCGTAGACGTTGAACGCGGCCAGCAGGCCGATGCCGCCCCACAGCGGCGCGACCGGCAGCGGTATGTGCATCAGCTCGGTGGCGACCAGGACGGCCACGGCCTGGCCGATGATGGCGACCCAGCGCAGGTTGCACAGGGTCCGCAGGAAGCTGGGAGAGGAGATCGGCATGCCGACATGCTAGACGATGCCGCAAGCGCGGCCATCCGGTGGACGGCGGTCCGGAGCGCGTCGGGTGAACGGCAGCGTGCCGACGGGCGCTGCCCGACCCGGTTCCCGGTCTAAAATGGGCGTCATGCACGACGCCGTCAGCCGCCCCACGCCCCCCGCCAACGCCGCCGCCTGGCCCCGCCGCATCACCCATGCCGTCGATATCGGCGGAGTGAAGGTCGGTGGCGGGCAACCGGTGGTGGTGCAGTCGATGACCAACACCGACACCGCCGATATCGCCGGCAGCGTCCGCCAGGTGGCCGAGCTCTGGCGCGCCGGTTCGGAAATGGTCCGGCTGACCGTCAACAATCCCGAATCCGCCGCCGCCATCCCGCGCATCCGCGAGAAGCTGGAGATGATGGGGATTACGGTGCCGCTGATCGGCGATTTCCACTACAACGGCCACCAGTTGCTGGCCGGCGAACCTGCCTGCGCCGAGGCGCTGGCCAAGTACCGCATCAATCCGGGCAACGTCGGCTTCGGCAAGAAGAAGGACACCCAGTTCGCCCAGTTGATCGAATTCGCCATCCGCTACGGCAAGCCGGTGCGGATCGGCGCCAACTGGGGATCCCTGGACCAGGCGCTGGCCGCGCAGCTGATGGACGAGAACCACCAGCGCGAGCAGCCTTGGGACGCCGGCCGGGTGCTGCGCGAAGCGCTGATCCGCTCGGCGGTGGATTCGGCCGAGCGCGCGGTGGATCTGGGCCTGCCGCGCGATCGCATCGTGCTGTCGGCCAAGGTCAGCGGCGTGCAGGAACTGATTGCGGTGTATCGCGACATGTCGCAGCGCTCGGAGTTCGCCCTGCACCTGGGCCTGACCGAAGCCGGCATCGGCAGCAAGGGCATCGTCGCCTCGGCGGCGGCGCTGTCGGTGCTGCTGCAGGAGGGCATCGGCGACACCATCCGCATTTCGCTCACCCCGGAGCCGGGCCAGTCGCGCACGCAGGAAGTGATCGTGGCGCAGGAACTGCTGCAGACCACCGGCCAGCGCGCCTTCACCCCGATGGTCACCGCCTGCCCGGGCTGTGGCCGCACCACGTCGGAGTTCTTCCAGGAACTGGCCAAGGTGGTGCAGAACCATGTGCGCGGCAAGATGCCGGAATGGAAGATCAGCCACCCCGGCGCGGAGAACATGACCCTGGCGGTGATGGGCTGCGTGGTGAACGGTCCCGGCGAATCGCGCCACGCCAACATCGGCATTTCCCTCCCGGGCACGGGCGAGGCCCCGGCCGCGCCGGTGTTCATCGACGGCGAGAAGGCGGTGACCCTGCGCGGCGAGAACATCGCCCAGGAATTTATCGCCCTGATCGACGGCTACGTCGAACGCAAGTACGCGCGTGGCGCCGTCTGAGGTCCTGGCCCAGGGGCTGAACGCCCTGCTCGGATTGTTGCGCGAGCGCGGCCTGCGGATGCTGCTGCTGTTCGCCGGTGTGCTGGCGCCGCTGTGGCTGTTCGTGGAACTGGCCGACGAAGTCCACGAACTGGAGAACTTCTTCTTCGACGATCCGCTGCTGTGGCGGATGCACGCGCTGGCCTCGCCGGCGCTGGATCGCTTCTTCGTCGGGATTTCGGCGGCCGGCTATCAGTACGGGGTGATACCGGTCGACATCGCTATCGTGCTGGGCTTGCTGGCCTGGCGGCGCTGGCGCGAGGCGTTGTTCGCGGCGTCCTCGTTCATCGGTTCGGCGCTGCTGAACCTGGCGACCAAGCAGTTCTTCCAGCGCGACCGGCCGTCGCTGTGGGATTCGATCGCGCCCGAGCACACTTTCAGTTTCCCGAGTGGGCATGCGATGGGGTCGATGACCCTGGCGATGGTGGTGTTCCTGCTGGCCTGGCGCACCCGCTGGCGCTGGCCGGCGGCGCTGGCCGCGCTCGCCTTCGTCCTGCTGGTCGGCCTGTCCCGGGTCTACCTGGGCGTGCATTACCCCTCGGACATCCTGGGTGGCTGGGCCGCGGGCATGGCCTGGGTGGCCGGCCTGTATATCGTGCTGTACCGCAACGGCGGGCCGTGGAAGCGCGTCGCTCAGGCGAACTCGTAGAACTGGAAGCACACCCCCGGCGGCACGATCAGGTGGAACTCGCGCCGGCCCCACGACTTCATTTCCAGTGGCCCGATCTGCGCGGGCAGATCGCGGTACTCCGCGTACAGCGCGTCCAGTCCGGCCACCCCGATGCTGAAGCTGGCGTTGCGCGCCCACAGCGGTTCGTTGTTGCGGACCAGGTGGAAGCCGATGCCGTCGCGTTCGATGCCGGCCATGTCGCCTTCCTGCCAGAGCGCGTGGAAGCCCATTCGGCCGACGTAGAAATCCAGCGCTTCAGCCAATGACGGCCCGGCCGGCACCAAGGGGGTGACGCTCGCGAATCGGCTGGTCATCGGCGCTCCCTCCCTGCTGACCGCCTCCAGACTAGGAGAACCGCTGGTGGCGTCGCAAGCCGGCGGGCGCAGAACGTAACGGATTGTTGCGATCCGCCCGGCTTGTGGTTGTCCGCGCGCGGCGGGAGGATGGCGGCCTGTGCAAATACCGCGTGGCGCGGATGGATCCCCATATGCAGGAGCTGGTCGAGCGGTTCGGCGTCGGACTGGTGTTCGTCAACGTGCTGGCGCTGTCGCTGGGCTTGCCGGTGCCGGCGATGCCGACCCTGATCGTGGTGGGGGCGGGCATCGCCCTGCACGCGGATCCGGCGTGGCCGGCGCTGCTTGGCGTGCTCGCGGTCTCCGTCTCGGCCAGCCTGCTGGGCGACGCCGCGTGGTTCTTTGCCGGCCGCCGCTACGGCAACCGCACCCTGCAATCGCTGTGCCGGCTGTCGCTGTCGCGCGACAGTTGCATGAAGCAGACCGAGCGCGTCTACGGCCGCTTCGGCATCCGCGTGCTGGCGGTGGCCAAGTTCGTGCCCGGCCTGTCGATGGTCGCGGTGCCGCTGGCCGGCGCGATGCAGGCGGGCCTGCCGCGGTTCCTGCGCTATGACGGGCTAGGCGCGGCGCTGTGGGCGACGGTGGGCCTGGCGCTGGGCGTGATCTTCTCCCGCCAGGTGGAAGGCGTGCTGCTGGCGCTGTCGCAACTGGGCGTCGGCGCGCTGGCGCTGGTGGCGGCGGGGCTGGTCCTGTACGTCGGCTATCGCTGGTGGCGCCGGCGCGCGCTGTTCCGGATGCTGGAAGCCGCGCGCATCGAACCGGCCGCGCTGGACGCGCTGGTGCGCGCGGGGCAGGCACCGGCAATCCTGGACATCCGCGCGCCGGGTTTCCGCGATGTGGACCCCTTCATCATTCCCGGCGCGGCCTTCGCCGACGAGCGCAGGCTGGATGACATCATGGCGACCGTGCCGCGTGATCGCAGGGTTGTCATCTACTGCGCCTGCCCGGACGAGGTGTCCGCGGCCTGGCTAGCCGGCCAGCTGCGCCGGCGCGGCTATCTCGACGCGGTTCCGCTGCGCGGTGGCATCGACGCCTGGCGCGCGGCGGGATTGCCGGTCGCGCCGATCGGCGGCGAGGGGACGTTCGGGATTGGGGATTCGAGATTGGGGATGACGGGGTGACGGGATTGGAGATTCGGGATGACGGGACAGGGTAGGAGCGCCGTCCCAGGCGCGAGCTCTTGACCTCGGCGTCCCACGAAAAAACCAGTACCCCGAAAACTCAATACTGGATGCAGACCCGGTTGCGGCCTTCGCTCTTGGCCCTGTACAGCGCGGCGTCGGCCGCGGCCATCATCCGGCTGCAGGTATCGCGGCTGGGCGTGAGCGCGGCGATGCCGATGCTCACGGTGATCGACTGCTCGTCGCCGCCGGGCTTGAACACCGCCTCGGCCACCGCCTGGCGCAGGCGCTCGGCGAAACCGAACGCGGCGTCGCCGTCGCATTCGGGCAGCAGCACCGCGAACTCTTCGCCGCCGATGCGCGCGGCGGCATCGTCGTTGCGCACGTGCCTGCGCAGGATGCCGGCGATCTGGCGTAGCACGTTGTCACCGGAGATGTGCCCGTAGCGGTCGTTGATGGGCTTGAACAGATCGACATCGATGATGCACATCGCCAGCGGACGCTGGTGGCGCATCGCGCGGGCGATTTCGCGCTCGACCGCCTCGATGAAGTGGCGGCGGTTGTAGAGATCGGTCAGCGCGTCGTGGGTGGCGAGCTGGTAGATCTCCTCGTGGTAGTGCGCCTCGACGCTGGCGTGGCTGATGAACTTCAGGATGCACTCGCCCAGGGTCAGGTGATCGCCATCGGTCAGCGTCGCCTCCTGGATCGGCTGGTCATTGAGGCGGGTGGGATTGGTCGCATCCAGATCGCACACGCGGTACTCGTCGCCTTCGCGCCAGATCCGGCAATGCAGGCGCGACACGCTGCGGTGCGGGATGTGCAGGTCGGCCTCGCGCGAACGCCCGACCACCACCGGCTGCGCGTCGATGTCGGCGCGCCGGCCCAGCCCCTCGCCCTGGATCACCACCACGCAGGCCGAGCGCGAGCCGGACGGACGCGGTCCGTCGCTCAGGATCGTGCGCTGGGTGGTCTCGTGATCGGGCGCCATGCTGCGGCCGCGGGGAGGGAAGGCGTTGAGTGTAGCGGGTCCGCGTGGCGACTGCCGGCGCTTCCGCTACCATGGCGGCACTCCAGGGGGATGCGCCATGAATCCAGCACCGCCATCGGCGGACCCGGAAGCCACCGAGCTTCTGGCGACGCGCCTGTCCGGGCACATGCCCGCGGACGGGCAGACCTTCGCGCCGGGCGCGCGGCTGGGACGCTATCGGCTTGAGGGCCTGCTCGGACGTGGCGGCATGGGCGAGGTGTACCGGGCGGAACAACTGGAACCGGTGCGCCGGACCGTGGCGCTGAAGCTGTTGCGCGGCCATCGCGTGGAAGCTCGCCACCTGGCCTATTTCGAGATCGAACGGCAACTGCTGGCGCAGATGCGGCATCCGGCCATCGCCCAGATCTACGACGCCGGCGCCACCGACGACGGCGTGCCGTTCTTCGCCATGGAGTTCAGCGAGGGGCGGCCGGTCACCGTGTTCTGCGCGGAGGAGGGACTGGATCTGCGCGAACGGCTGGCATTGTTCATCCGCATCTGCGAAGGCGTCCAGCACGCCCACCACAAGGGCGTGATCCACCGGGATCTGAAACCCGGCAATATCCTGGTCGACCGCATCGACGGCCGCGCCGCGCCCAAGATCATCGACTTCGGCATCGCCACCGCCACCTCGCGCGCGCTGGCCGGCATGCAGGAGCGCGCCGGCACCCCGGACTACATGAGCCCGGAACAGGCCGAGGGCGACCTTGCCACCCTCGATACGCGCAGCGACGTCTACTCGCTGGGCGTGCTGCTGCACGAACTGCTGACCGGCAGCCGACCCGGCGTGCGCGACGGCGGCACCGCCGATGGCGGCGTCCTGCGCCTGCCGTCCGAGCAGCTCGCCGCGCAGTCGACCGCGGCCACGCCGGCGGGCGATACCCACCGCCTGCGGCGCGCATTGCGCGAGGAACTGGACTGGGTGGTCGCCAAGGCGATGGCCCATGATCGCAATGCACGCTATGCATCGGTCGCCGAACTGGCCGCGGAACTGCAGCGGTTCCTGGAGGGCGCGCCGCTGGCGGCGGTGCCGCCGACCCGCCGCTACCGCTGGTCGCGCTTCTTCGCCCGCCACCGCACCGCGCTGGTGGCCGCGGCGGTGGTCGGGCTGGCGCTGCTGGGTGGTCTTGCGGTGTCGGTGTATGGCCTGATGCAGGCGCGTGCGCAACGGACGATTGCCGAACAGCGCAGCGCGGAACTGGAGAAGGTGGCCGCGTTCCAGCAATCGATGCTGGAAGGCATCGACATCGAGGCCATGGGGGGCGGCCTGGCCGGCGGCATGCGCGACCAGATCGCCGCAGCCGATCCGTCCGTCCGCGCCTCGCTGGAACAACTGCTGGCCGGAATCAACACCGCCGATCTGGCACGCGGCATGATCGATCGTGATCTGCTGGCCAGCGCCGAGGCCGCCATTGACCGCGACTTCGCCCGGCAACCGGCACTGGCCGCCAACCTGCGTGAATCGGTCGCACGCGTCTATGCCGCCCTGGGCATGAGTCCGCAGGCCGCGCGGGAATTCGGCAAGGTCGCCGACTACCGCGCCGGCCAGTCCGGCGAAGCCGACCGGACGACGCTGGCCGCTCGCCTGGAGCAGGCCGAAGCGCTGCTCGGCGCGGCCGAGGTGGACGCCGCCGCGGCCATCATCGAACGCGCGCAACCGCTGGCGCGGCCGTTGCCGTTGAACGATCCCACCCGCGCCGGACTGGAGATCGCCCAGGCTAGCCTGCTGTCCGCGCGCGGCGAGCGTGAACGCGCCAAGACCCTGCTGCAATCCCTGCACGAGCGGCTGGCGAAGCAGGCGGGCGATCGCGATCCCGCGGCGATGGACGCCCTCAACGCGCTGGCCGACATGCAACGCGCGGTCGGCGAGATGGCCGAGGCGCGGGCGAACATGGAAAAGCTGCTGCCGTTGCGGGTGGCGGTGCAGGGCGCCGAACACAAGGACACCCTGGCGGCCACCGGCAACCTGGCGGTGATGCGGATGATCACCGGCGAGAAGGAAGGCGCGGTCAAGTTGCAGCGCGAACTGCTGGCGATACAGACCCGCCGGCTCGGCAACGATCATCCGCTGACGCTGCATGCGCGCGGCACGCTGGCCAGCATGCTGGCGGACTCCAACGCCGCCGAGGAAGCGTTGCCGATGATGAAGGCGGTGCTGGCCGGGCGCGAGCGCGTGCTCGGGCCGCTGCACCCGCAGACCATCCGCGCGCGGTTGAACCTGGCCACGACCTACGCGCGGCTGGACGACTACGCCGCCGCGCTGCCGCTGGAGCGGCAGGTGCTGGAGCAGCGGACCCGCTTGTTGGGCGCCAATCATCCGGACACCCTGTCGATCCTGATCAACCATGCCGGCACCCTGCTGCGCGACGGCCATCCGCAGCAGAGCCTGGCGCTGCTGCGCGACGGACTGCCACTGGCGCGCGATGTGCTGGGAATGAAGCACCCGCAGGCCCAGCGCGCCTTGCTGATCCGTGGCGACGCGGCGCGCACGCTGGGCGATGCGCCGCTGGCGCTGGCGTCCTATCGCGAAGTGGTCGAGGTCCGCGGTCGCCTGCTCGGGGAACAACACCCGGAAACGCTGCATGCGATCTGGACGCTGGCCACCGCCGAAGCGGGCTTCGGCCACCGCGAACAGGCGCAGGCGCTGCGCCGGCAATACCTGGAGCCGCTGCTGGCGGCCAGCCCCGATACCCTGAGCGAGCCGCTGGCCACGCTGGCCGATGCCATCCGCGAAGGGCGCCCGCCGACAGGATTCAAGTAAGGCGGGAGAGCATGCGCGTCGCGTCGTCGCGGAGGCGCCTCACTCGCCCGGCTTGGCCGCCGAACTGGCCGCCTCGGAGGCGGCCTTGCGCGACAGCACCGCCTCGCGATGGGCGATGTAGGCGTTGGCGCCGAAAATGATCGCCGCGCCCAGCAGGGTCCAGCGATCCAGGCTTTCGTCGAACAGCCACCAGCCGAACACCGCCACGACCGGCAACTGCATGAAGCTGATCGGCGTGAGCGCGGAAACCTCGCCCAGCTTCAGCGCACGGGTCCACAGCATGTGCCCGCCGGTGCCCATCACGCCGGCGGCGATCACCCACAGCCAGGTGATGCCCTGCGGCCATTCCCACACGCTCAGCGCGGGTACCAGCGACATCGGAACCCACAGCAGGGTGGTGTAGAGGACGATGCGATCGGCCGGCTCGGTCTGCGACAACTGCTTGATCTGGATCGCCACCAGCGCGCTCATCACCGCTGCCAGCACCGCAATCATGGCGTCCATGCTGAACTCGGCGGTGCCGGGACGCACGATGATCAGCACGCCCAGGAAACCCAGCACCACCGCGGTCCAGCGGCGGGCGCGGACCTTTTCGTTGAGCATGGCCGCCGCGGCCAGGGTGACGAACAGCGGGGTGGAGTAGGACAGCGACACCGCCTGCGCCAACGGCAGGTGGCCGATGGCCCAGAAGCCGGCCAGCATCGAGCAGATGCCGATCACGCAGCGGAACAGGTAGCGCGGGAAATGCTGGGTCTTCAGCAGCCCCGGCCCGTGCTTGACCAGCAGCGGCAGCGCCGCCAGCAGGCCGAAGAAATTGCGGAAGAACGCAATCTCGAAGGTGTGCAGGCTGGCCGAGGCCAGCCGGATCGCGACCACCATCATCGCGAAGAACATCGTGCTGGCCAGCATCAGCGCTGCGGCGCGGAAGTGGACGGGAATGGCGGGCATCAGGCTTCCACGAAGGCGGGGCACGCCGGGCCGAATGCCGGCATGCGCGGGAGAAAACGACGAAGGAAACACAGCCATCGCGCGGCGACGCGGTTTGGACGCCACGCGCGGATCCCGTCCCGCCCTCCGCTCCGCGCGCTCCGGGGGAGCGGGCGGGAACGACGCGGGGCGGGAGCGGTGACGCGCATGGCTACCAGCGCGCTCCGATGATGCGGGGCTCGGGTTCGATGGCGACGCCGAACCGCGTGGCGACCGAGTCGGCGATGCGGCGGGCGAGGGCGAGCAACTGGGCGCCGGTGGCGCCGCCATGGTTGACCAGGACCAGCGCGTGCGAGGCGGCCACGCCGGCATCGCCGTCGCGGTGGCCCTTCCAGCCGCAGGCGTCGATCATCCAGGCGGCGGAAATCTTGCGGGTGTCCGGCGCGTCGCCGCGGAACACCGGCAGGCCAGGATGCGCGGCCTGCAGGGTTTCGGCCAATGCCGCCGGCACGATCGGATTCTTGAAGAAGCTGCCGGCGTTGCCGATCACCACCGGGTCCGGCAGCTTGCGGCTGCGGATCGCGATCACCGCTTCGGCGACGTCGCGCGCATCCGGCCGGGCGATGCCCATCGTCGCCAGTTCCTCGCCGAGGCCGGCGTAGTCCAGCCGCAGCGCGGGCGCGCGCAGCAGGTCCAGCTCCACCGCGGTGACAATGTAGCGGTCCGGCTGGTGCTTGAACACGCTGTCGCGATAACCGAACGCGCAGGCGCTGCGGTCCAGCCGGCGCAGGACGCCTTCGTGGCGATCCCAGGCTTCCACCGCGTGGATGAATTCGCCGACTTCCACGCCATAGGCGCCGATGTTCTGGATCGGCGCGGCGCCGGCGGTGCCGGGAATCAGCGCGAGGTTTTCCAGCCCGCACAGCCCCTGTTGCAGCGACCACATCACCAGCGCGTGCCAGGGCACGCCCGCTTCGGTGCGCACGCGCGCGTGGGTGGCGTCCTGGGACAGCACGCGGGTCGCGGCGGCGGTCAGCGCCAGCACCGGTCCCTCGGCGTCGCCGGCGAACAACAGGTTGCTGCCGCCGCCCAGCACCAGCAGGGATGTCTCGGAGATTTCCGGCCGCGCCAGCAGTTCCGGCAGCGCGGCGGTGTCGTCCAGTTCGATCAGCCAGGGCGCGCGCGCTTCCACCCCGAAGGTGTTGCGATTGCGCAGCGAGGCGTCGCGGATCAGGCGCCAGGGAAGACTCATTCCGGCGCCACCGCGCCACGGCTGGGTGCCTCGCGGCGGCGGCGGATGGCATCGACGCACTCGCCGATGAGTTCCGGCCCGCGATAGACCATGCCGGAATAGACCTGCACCAGCGAAGCGCCTGCGGCCATCTTGGCCACCGCATCGGCGCCCGAGAGGATGCCGCCCACGCCAATCAGCGGAATCCGGTCTGGCAGGCGGGTGCGCAGCCGGCGCAGCACCAGCGTCGACTGTCCCATCAGCGGCGCGCCGGACAGGCCGCCTGTCTCGTGGGCCAGCGGATCGTCCTGCACGCTGATGCGCGAGACGGTGGTGTTGGTGGCGATGACGCCGTCCACGCCCAGATCGCCGAGCACGCGCGCCACCGCGTCGATGTCGTCGTCGGACAGGTCCGGCGCGACCTTCACCAGCATCGGCACCCGCCGGCCGTGTTGTGCGGCCAGATCCTCCTGCGCCTCGCGCAGGCTGCCGATCAACTGGCGCAGTGCCTGTTCCTCCTGCAGCTCGCGCAGGCCGGCGGTGTTGGGCGATGAGATGTTGACGGTGATGTAGTCGGCCAGCGGATAGACCCGTTCCAGGCAATACAGGTAGTCCGAGGCGGCGCGTTCGTTGGAGGTGTCCTTGTTCTTGCCGATATTGATGCCGAGCACGCCGCTGCGGCGGCGGATCCGCTCGATATTGCGCACCAGCGCGTCGACGCCTTCGTTGTTGAAACCCAGCCGGTTGATCACCGCCTGGTGCGCGGGCAGCCGGAACATGCGCGGTTTCGGGTTGCCCGTCTGCGGGCGCGGCGTGACCGTGCCCACCTCGACGAAGCCAAAGCCCAGCCCGAACAGCGCCTCGACGTGGGCGCCGTTCTTGTCCAGGCCGGCGGCCAGGCCGACCGGGTTGGGGAAGGTCAGCCCCAGCAGCTTGGTCGGCAACGGCTGCGGCGGCCGCGCCAGCAGCGGGATCGTGCCGGTCCGGTAAGCCGTCTCGATGGCCTTCAGTCCGAGGCCGTGGGCACGTTCGGCGTCAAAGCCGAACAGGAAGGGGCGAGCGAGTTTGTACATGGATCAGTGCAGGGTGCCCACGAACACACGGGTCAGGTAGTCGAAGTGGATCATGCCCTGTTCGGCGTGCGTATCGAATACCCGGCGCAATTCCGCCCGCATCGGCTCGTGCCGGGGATCCCCGGGCGGGGGTGTGGAGGAGGAGGAGCGCAGGCGGCCGTACAGGGCGTCGAAATCCAGCGGCTGGGCGTGCGGGAAGCGCGCCATCGCGCGGAAACCCGGCCCGAACCAGGCCTGCATGGCGTCGTCGTCGGGGTGGCGTTCGGCAACCCGCGCATAGTCCTCGCCGTGGGCGTGCAGCAGGGCCTCGTAGTCGCGCAGGAACGGCGAGGCGTCGGGGAGGCGGCTGTTCCAGAACACGCAGGCCAGGCCGTCCGGGCGCAGGATGCGCGCCCATTCGCGGCGGGTCGCATCCGGTTCGAACCAATGGAAGGCCTGGGCGCTGGATACCAGATCGATGCTGGCCGGCTCCAGTCCGGTGGCCTCGGCGCTGCCGTCGGTCGTGCCCAGGCCGGGCTCGCCGGCCAGATCCGCCACCAGCGCCTCGCGCATGGCGGCATTGGGTTCCACCGCGATCACCGGGTGGCGGCGCCGTAGCCAGGCGCGGGTGGCGATACCGGTGCCCGCGCCGATGTCTGCAACCCGCGCGCCGGGTGGCACGCCCTGTTCGCGGTGCAGCCAGTCGAACAGGGCGTCCGGGTAGCCGGGCCGGTAGCGGACATAGTCCGCGACCCGGTTGCTGAAGCGTAGTGCGCTGTCGCCGGCGCCGGTCACCGGGCCCGGCTCACTGGCTCAGCGTGCCCAGCCACACCAGGCCGCCAAAGAACAGCACGAACACCAGGATGCCGATGATCCACAGGACGACCGACAGCCAGCCCAGGATCAGCCCGGCCACCGCGAACCCGTCGCCGTCCAGGCGCTGCGGCTCGCGACGGATTTCGGCCCGCGCCATGTGGCCGGTGATGATCGCGCCGATGCTGCCCAGGAAGGGCAGCAGGCTCCAGCCGAGGATGCCGGCGATCAGGCTGATGATGGCCAGGGTGCTGGTCTGGCGGGCGGGTGCGTTCATCGGCGTCCTTTTCCTTTCTCGGGGCTCAGAGGTCGAACTTTATACCCTGCGCCAGCGGCAGCGAGTCGGAATAGTTGATGGTGTTGGTCTGGCGGCGCATGTAGACCTTCCACGCATCCGAACCGGATTCGCGGCCGCCGCCGGTTTCCTTCTCGCCGCCGAACGCGCCGCCGATCTCGGCGCCGCTGGTGCCGATGTTGACGTTGGCGATGCCGCAGTCCGAGCCGGCCGCCGACAGGAACTGCTCGGCCGCCTTCAGGTTCTGGGTGAAGATCGACGAGGACAGGCCCTGCGGCACGCCGTTCTGCATGTCGATGGCCTCGTCCAGGGTCTTGTACTTCATCACGTACAGGATCGGCGCGAAGGTCTCGTGCTGGACCACTTCGTCGGAGTTCTTCAGGCCGGTGACGATGGTCGGCAGGACGAAGTTGCCGGGGCGATCGATCGCGGTGCCGCCGGTCTCGACCTTGCCGCCGCTGGCCTTGGCCTTCTCGACCGAAGCGAGGAACTGCTGCACCGCGCCCTGGCTGTTGAGCGGTCCCATCAGGTTGGCCGGGTCGGTGGGATCGCCGATCTTGCCCTCGACTTGCTTGTAGGCCTTGATGAGGGTGGACAGCACGTTGTCGTAGATGGATTCGTGCACGATCAGGCGGCGGGTGGTGGTGCAGCGCTGGCCGGCGGTGCCGACCGCGCCGAACACGATGCCCGGGATCGCCAGCTTCAGGTCGGCGGTTTCGTCCAGGATGATCGCGTTGTTGCCGCCCAGTTCCAGCAGGCTGCGGCCCATGCGGCGGGCCACGCGCTCGCCGACGGTGCGGCCGACCTGGGTCGAACCGGTGAAGCTGATCAGCGGGATGCGCTTGTCGTCGACGAACTGCTGGGCCAGCTCGATGCCGGCGTCGTTGATCAGGAAGAAGATGTCCGGGAAGCCGCCGGCCTTCAGCGCGTCATTGCAGATCTTCATCGACGCGATCGCGGTCAGCGGGGTCTTGTTGGACGGCTTCCAGATGCAGACGTCGCCGCAGATCGCGGCCAGGAACGAGTTCCACGACCACACCGCGACCGGGAAGTTGAACGCGCTGATGATGCCGACCAGGCCCAGCGGCTGGTACTGCTCGTACATCCGGTGGCCGGGACGCTCGGAGTGCATGGTGTAGCCGTACAGCATGCGGCTCTGGCCGACCGCGAAGTCGGCGATGTCGATCATTTCCTGCACTTCGCCATCGCCCTCGGGCTTGCTCTTGCCCATTTCCAGCGCGACCAGCGAGCCCAGCGCCTCCTTGTGCTTGCGCAGCGCCTCGCCGCACAGGCGCACGGCTTCGCCGCGGCGCGGGGCCGGGGTGGTGCGCCAGACCTTGAAGGCTTCCTGCGCCCGCGCGACCACGGTTTCGTAGTCGGCCTGGCTGCTGGCATGGACCTCGGCAATCACCTCGTTGGTGGTCGGATTGATCGACTGCAACAGGCCGGCGTCGGTGGTCGTCGACCACTCGCCGCGGCCCAGGTAGGTGCCGGAGTTGGTCTTGCCAAGGCCGAGTGCCTTGAGGATGTCTGCGGGCATGGAGCGCTCCAGAAAAGATTCGAAAAAGGCGCGGCGCGACCTGCGCCGGCGGGCCGCCGATTTTAGCAGAGCGATCCCGTCGGCCCGCCTGGATCCGGGCCTTCCGTGGATGTGCTGAGCGGCTTGTTCGATTCGCCGAGTCCGCGGGCTTCCGGCAACCCGGATTTCGGCGATTCGCCGAGCGTGACGGCGCATCGATGGTGTCGCGATGCGGACCGGTGGCGCATGGCGGAGCGGCTACCTCGCCCCGGACCCGGGCATGACCCGCCAGGATCGATGTCCTCGCGGCGGTGGCATCGAGTGGGGTGGCGGAAGGGGTTTCCTGCCCGTGGGCGCCGTGACCGCGCGAACTGCCGGCATCGCTGCGCTCGCCCCGGCAGGGCCGGAAGGGCGCCGCTAAGTGCTTGAAAGATGGCGGCCCCGGCGCGATTCGAACGCACGACCTTCCCCTTAGGAGGGGGACGCTCTATCCAGCTGAGCTACGGGGCCATGGCCGGCATTCTCGCATGAAGGGGCGGATGGGGCGACCGGCATGGCGTGGCCGCGCCGTTCCGGCGGGCATTTCAGAAATGACGCCCAGCTTCGTCTCAATGCCGAGCGACTCCCCGACGGGAAGAGATGGGACGCACGCCGGGCACGGCCATCCGTGTCGTGGATGTCCGGATGTCATTTCTTCCTCATCCGGTTTCGCGACGTTTCCTCGCGCGAATGCGAAGTGCGGGAGCGGCTTTTCCGCCTCGCAGCGAACGAAAATTCGCTGCGAGGCGAAGTCGTGCCTGGACAAAAATTGACCATATCGAATTGTGCCGAATTCCGTGCGCAATCCCGTCATCGCCGACTAGATGTCGAATGCATGACAAAAAGAATATTGAAGACGGGGCAGCGCTGACAGCGCAGGAAACGCACCCGCCATGCGACGGAGCCCGGGATTCGTGAGCGGCTCCGGACGCGTTCCGTTTCTACATTCGATATTCCAGGAGAGAGTCGCCGTGGTATCCCTTTGCCATCCGCCATCAGGAACGCTTCGCCATGGACCGGCGCTTACCCGCATCGCCGTCGCATTGGCGATCGCCATCGCGCCGCCATCGGCGCTGGCCCAGGCGGCCGACAACCCGCCCACGCCTGTTGACGCGCAAGCGGGTGTTGCCCGGGCCGCCGACGAGCAGGCCGTGGATCTCGGCTCCGTGACGGTCACCGCGCGCAAGCGCGACGAACGCAACCTGGACGTGCCGATCGCGGTGACCGCGATCACCGGCGAACAGATCGATGCGATGGGCATCGACAACGTCGGCGACGCGATTTCGTTCTCACCCGGCGCGGCGGCGTACGATGCCGGCGGCGCGTTCACCTACATCCAGATCCGCGGCGCGTCCGCGCGCCAGGGCAGCAACGAGAACGGCTACTACCTCGACGAAGTGCCGTTCAACGGCGTGACCGTGCCCTGGTATCCGGAAACCCGCTCGTTCGACATCGAGCGCATCGAGATCCTCAAGGGGCCGCAGGGCACCCTGTTCGGCGAGGGATCCATGGGCGGCACGGTGCGGGTCATCACCCGCAAGCCCGAGTTCAACAGCTTCCGCGCGGGCGTGGAAACCTCGTACAGCAACACCGAAGGCGGCACCGACGGCTGGGGTGTCAAGGCAATGGTGAACGTGCCGCTGGTGGACGACACCCTGGCGATGCGCTTCGGCGTCACCGACGAGTCCCTTTCGGGCTGGCTGAGAAACCGCCAGACCGGCGAGGAGAACATCAACGAACAGCGCATTAGGACCGGCCGCGCCAAGCTGCGCTTCGCGCCGAACGAGCGCTTCAACCTCGATCTTTCGTACTGGAAGTTCAAGGCGCATTCGCCGGGCGGATTCGAGGCGGCCTACGACGACATGAGCGTGGATTCCTACTACGACGTGCGCAACGAATGGGATTCCGGCAGCCTGACCGCCAGCTATGCCTTCGACGATTCGCAACTGCTGTACGTGTTCTCGGACGGCAGCCTGTGGCGCGGGCTGAGTGGAATGATCAACCCGACAACGGCCTATGCGGGCACGGTCGACATCGGCGTGCGCACCCATGAATTGCGCTGGTCATCGACCGGCGAACGTGCGGTGGACTGGACGATGGGCTACTACCTGCGCAAGGCGATACGCCGGGATTCGTCCGCGATGACCGGCCTGTCGCCGACCCGGTCCTCGCAGACCAATGACTCGTTCTCGCTGTTCGGCGAAGCGACCTGGCACATCAACGAAAAATGGGCCGCGACCGCCGGCGTCCGCTACTTCGAGGACAAGGTCGACTCGATGGATGTCAGCGCGACCACGCGCAATACGCTGCAGAAGACCTTCACCAACACCAGTCCGCGGCTCAGCCTGTCCTATGCCATCGACGGGAATTCCACGCTCTACGCCAGCGCGGCCAGTGGCTATCGCTCCGGCCAGCTGCAGCCGATTACCTCGATCGAACTGGCCGAGCAGGCCGGGATCGACCTGCCGGTCGGCACCAAGCCCGACGCGATCTGGAGCTACGAGCTGGGCTACAAGGCGGTGTTCGACGAGGGACGCCTGTTGCTGGAGACCGCGGTGTTCTACAGCGACTGGAAGGATGTGCCGGTCTACATGTCACTGGCCGACGGCCTGTACAGCGGCATCCTCAATTCCGCCGGCTCCACCCAGAAAGGCGTGGAACTGGGGATCACCTGGATGCCGAACCGGTCGTGGGCGTTCAATTTCGGCGGCAGCGTGATCGACGCGGTCTACAAGGAAGATCTGGAAGGCACCCAGTTCCACAAGGGCACGCCGGTGTTCAACGTGCCCAGGACCACGCTCAACGGCGGGGTGGCCTACAACTGGCCGGTCGGCGATTCGCTCAAGGGCATCGCCCGCAGCGACCTGATGTACCACTCGCGGCGCGAAACCTCGGCCACCGCCGGCACCGAAGGGGGCGATGCGATCACCCGGCTGGCCGCACGGGTCGGGTTGGAATCGCCCAGTGGCTGGTCCGCCTACCTGTTCGGCGAGAACCTCACCGACGAGGACGGTGCCACCGACGCCCGCAGCATGACCGGCGCGGCGACCCGCCTGCGGCCGCGGACCTTCGGCGTCGAATTCCGCTACAACTATTGAGGGAAACTGCCCCTCCCGGCCAGGCCGGGAGGAGGATGGGCAGGGCTGTCGACGTCATTGATGCAACGCAGCACTTGACAGCCCGCCCGCTCTTCGTGTCCCCTACGGACATGCGCCCGAACGCCCCGTCCACCGTCGATTCCGCACGCCCGGCCCCGTCGCCGGTGGGGCGTTTCGCGTGCACGGGGGCCGCCTCGGCCGCCACCACTACCACCACCATTACCACCCCGATTAGCAGGGTGCGGCTGGTTGTGTTCGCGTAATTCGCAAACCACGGCCCCGCACCCGAATCAGGATGCGGGGGAGCCCAAAGCCTGATCCGTGTACCGGGCCTCCTATCGAGGTTCCGTCCATGTCGTCCAGCGTCGCCGCTCCACCCCAGCTTCCGTCCAAAACGCCGCAGTCCGCCACGGTCGTGCACAAGTTCGGCGGCACTTCCGTGGCCGACGCGGAACGCTATCGCCATGTCGCCCAGTTGCTGCTGGCGCGCGAGGAGGTCCAGCAGATCACCGTGGTCTCGGCGATGAAGGGCGTCACCGACGCGCTCATCGCACTGGCCGAACTGGCGTCCGGCAACCTGGCCGAATGGCGCGATCGCTGGCACGAACTGCGCGCGCGCCACCGCGGCGCGGCGGTCGCGCTGCTGGCCGAGGACGCTGGTCCCACCCTGGAATGGATGGACGCGCGCTTCGACGAACTGGCCGAAATCCTCGGCGCGCTGGCGGTGATCGGCGAGTTGCCGCGCGAGGTGCTGGATCGGGTGCAGGGCCTGGGCGAAGTGTTTTCCGCGCATCTGCTGGGCGAGTACCTGCGGGGGCGCGGCGAGGATTGCGCGGTGCTGGATGCGCGCGACGTGCTGGTGGTGGACCGCGGCGATCTGGGCGTGGACGTGGATTGGCTGCAGAGCGCGCAGCGGTTGTCGGACTGGCGCGCCGGGCATCCGCAGCGGCGACTGGTGGTCACCGGTTTCGTTGCCCGCGACCGCTCCGGCCGCATCACCACCCTGGGCCGCAACGGCAGCGACTACAGCGGTGCGATTTTCGCGGCCCTGTTCAACGCCGACGAACTGCACATCTGGACCGACGTGGACGGCGTGCTGTCGGCGGATCCGCGAGTGGTGCCGGAAGCAGTGCAGCTCAGCGCGCTCAGCTACGACGAAGCCTGCGAACTGGCCTACTTCGGCGCCAAGGTCGTGCACCCGCAGACCATGTCGCCGGCCATCGAGCGCGGCCTGCCCATCGTCATCCGCAATACCTTCCATCCCGAGCATCCCGGTACGAGAATCACCGCCGCCAGCGATGCGCACGGCCCGGTGAAGGGCCTGACCCTGAGCCCGGATCTGGCGGTGCTGAACCTGGAAGGCACCGGCCTGATCGGCGTGCCTGGCACCGCCGAGCGCGTGTTCGCCGCACTGCGCGACGCGCGGGTGTCGGTGGTGATGATTTCGCAGGGGTCCTCGGAGCATTCGATCTGCTGCGTGGTCAAGAGCGCCGAGGCGCAACGGGCGCAGAACGCGCTGCTCAATGCGTTCGCCCATGAACTGACCATCGGCCAGGTCCAGCGCGTGCAGCGCACCGACGGGGTCAGCGTGCTGGCTGCGGTCGGCGACGGCATGGCCGGCCAGCCCGGCGTGGCCGCGCGCCTGTTCGAGGCGCTGGGACGGGCGCGGGTCAACATCCTGGCGATTGCCCAGGGTTCGTCGGAGCGCAACATCTCCGTGGCCATCGACAGCGCCGACGCGACCAAGGCCTTGCGCGCCGCGCACGCGGGATTCTGGCTGTCGCCGCAGACCTTCTCGGTCGGCGTGATCGGTCCGGGCAACGTCGGTGCCACCCTGATCGAACAATTGCGCGCGGCCCAGCCGCAATTGCTGGGCAAGGCCAACCTGGATCTGCGCCTGCGCGCGATTGCCTCCAGCCGCAAGATGCTGCTGGACGAGCGCGGCATCGGTGCCGACTGGCGCGAGCGCTTCGAGGCCGGCACGCAGGAGGCCGATCTGGATCGCTTCACCGCCCATCTGCTGTCGGCGCACCTGCCGCACGCGGTGATCGTGGATTGCAGCGCCAGCCCGGACGTGGCCGAACGCTACGCCGACTGGCTGGCCGCCGGCATCCACGTGGTCACCCCGAACAAGCAGGCCGGCGCCGGTCCGCTGGCCCGCTACGAGGCCATCCGCGAAGCCACCGCCGCCAGCGGCGCGCGCTTCCGCTACGAGGCCACGGTCGGCGCCGGCCTGCCGGTGATCTCGACCCTGCGCGATCTGCTCGATACCGGCGATGCGGTGGTGTCGGTCGAAGGCATCTTCTCCGGCACCCTGGCGTGGCTGTTCAACAAGTACGACGGCAGCGTGCCGTTCTCGCAACTGGTCACCGAAGCGCGCGGGCTGGGCTATACCGAGCCGGATCCACGCGACGACCTGTCCGGCACCGACGTCGGCCGCAAGCTGGTGATCCTGGCGCGCGAGGCCGGGCGCTCGCTGGCGCTGGAGGACGTGGCGATCGAAAGCCTGGTGCCGGAAGCGCTGCGCAACGCCAGCGTGGAGGATTTCATGGCGCGGCTGCCGGAGGTGGACGCCGTGTTCGCCGAGCGCCTGGCGCAGGCGAAGGCCGCCGGCCAGGTGCTGCGCTATGTCGCCCGGCTGGACGGCGAGGGCCGGGCGCGGGTCGGGCTGGTCGCGCTACCGGCGGCGCACGCGTTCGCCAACCTGCGACTGACCGACAACATCGTGCAGTTCACCACCCGGCGTTACTGCGACAATCCACTCATCGTGCAGGGGCCGGGAGCCGGTCCGGAAGTGACCGCGGCCGGCGTGTTCGCCGATCTGCTGCGGGTGGCCGCCGGACAGGGAGCCAGGCTGTGAAGGAGGAACAGGTGGGAGCAACGGCAATGACCGACACGGCGAGCGCGTTCTCGCCGGCTTCGGTGGGCAACGTGGGGGTGGGATTCGACATCCTGGGCCACGTGATCGAAGGCGCGGGCGATACCGTGCACGTACGGCGCATCGCCGCGCCGGAAGTGCGCATCGCCGACATCCGCGGCGCCACCGTGGATCTGCCGCGCGACGCGCCCGGCAATACCGCCGGCGCGGCGCTGATTTCGCTGCTGGAGGCGGAACATCCCGGCTTCGGTTTCGAAATCGAGATCGAGAAGGGCATCCCGCTGGGATCCGGCATGGGCGGTTCGGCCGCATCGTGCGTGGCCGCGCTGGTGGCCGCCAACGCGCTGCTGCCACGGCCGCTGTCGCGCGAGGCGCTGTATCCGCATGCGCTGGTCGGCGAAGCGGTGGCCAGCGGCGGACGCCATGGCGACAACCTCGGGCCGATGCTGCTGGGTGGCCTGGTGCTGTCGACCGCGGATCGGCTGGTGCCGATTCCGGTGCCCGAGGCGTGGCATTGCGTGCTGGTGCATCCGGACGCGGTGCTGGAAACCCGGCGCGCGCGTGCGGCGCTGGCCGGCGCCTACGAACTGAAGGAGTTCGTCGCCCAGAGCGCGCATCTGGCGCTGTTGCTGGCCGGCTGCCAGCGCGGCGATGCGACGCTGGTGCGCGAAGGGCTCAACGACGTGCTGATCGAACCGCGCCGCGCGCCGCTGATCGGCGGTTTCGACGCGGCCAAGGCGGCGGCGCTGGCGGCCGGTGCGATGGGCGCCAGCATTTCCGGCGCCGGACCCAGCGTATTCGCCTGGTTCGAGTCCCGCACCCAGGCCGAAGCAGCGGCGCCAGGCATCCAGGCGGCGTTCGCGGCCGCGGGTTTCGACAGCCAGGCCTGGGTGTCGCCGATCGCGGCGCCGGCGGCGCGGTTGCTGTAGCGCGCGGATCTTTCGCGGGCGGCGCGGCCGGTGTTAAGCCGCCGCCGCCCGCGATCACCGCCAACACGCGGTCGGCCACTTGGGCCACCGGCAATCTAATTCCCCTACGGAAAAACGATGAATTTCATCTCCACCCGCGATGCTTCCGAACCTGCGAGCCTGAGCGCGGCGATTGCCGCGGGCCTGGCGCCCGATGGCGGCCTGTATGTGCCCATGCGACTGCCTGCGTCGCGCACGCTGCGCGCCGGTGCGAACCTGGCCGATACCGCGACCGGGTTGCTGGCGCCATTTTTTGAAGGCGATGCGCTGGAACCGGAGCTGCCGGCGATCTGCCGCGAAGCTTTCGATTTCCCTGCGCCGTTGAAGCCGCTGGCCACCCCGGGCGATCACGTGCTGGAGCTGTTTCATGGCCCGACCGCCGCGTTCAAGGATTTCGGCGCGCGCTTCCTGGCCGCCTGCCTGGTCCGGCTGCGGCAAGACGACGCGCAGCCGCTGACCATCCTGGTGGCGACCTCGGGCGACACCGGCGCCGCGGTCGCCGCCGCGTTCCATCGCCAGCCCGGCCTGCGCGTGGTGGTGCTGTATCCGGACGGACGGGTCTCGCCACGGCAGGCGCATCAGCTGGGATGTTTCGGCGACAACGTCAGCGCGCTGCGGGTGGCCGGCGCGTTCGACGATTGCCAGGCGTTGGTGAAGCGCGCCCTCAACGACGGTGCGTTGCAGGCACGGGTGCCGCTGAGTTCGGCCAACAGCATCAGCCTGGGCCGGCTGCTGCCGCAGATGAGCTACTACGCCGACGCGGCGCTGCGCCACCAGGCGTCAACCGGCGAATCGCTCAACCTGGTGATTCCGACCGGCAACCTCGGCAACGCGCTGGCCGCGATCCTGGCGCGCGCGCTGGGCGTGCCGCTGGGCCGGATCGTGCTGGCGACCAACGCCAACCGGGTACTGCCGGATTACTTCGGCGGCGGCGACTACGCGCCGCAGGCGAGCGTGGCGACGATCGCCAACGCGATGGACGTTGGCGCGCCGAGCAATTTCGAGCGGTTGCGCTGGCTTTATCGTGGCGATGACGCCGCATTGCGCGCCGCATTCACCGCGCGCAGCGTGGGCGATGCCGCGATTCGCGAAACCATCGCGCGCCGGCATGCCGATTTCGGCGAAGTGTTCTGCCCGCATACCGCCACCGCGGTGAACGTGCTGGAGCAATTGCGCGCGGCGGGCGAGGGCGGACATTGGGCGATCGCCGCGACCGCGCATCCGGCCAAGTTCGAAAGCATCGTCGAGCCGTTGATCGGCCGACCGGTCGAAGTCCCGTCGGCGTTGGCGAATCTGCTGGCGCGGCCGGCCCACGCCGATCCGATGCCGGCGGATTACGACGCCTTGCGTGATCGGTTGGCGGCCCTATCCTGAGCGGCATGAAGAAAAACCTCGTCATCTCCCTGGCCCTGGGCATCGCCCTCGGCCTGGCCACCACCGCCAGCGCCCAGACCGCGCAGGATGCCAGCCGGCTGAAGCCGGGCGAATACATCTGGGCGCCGCAGGTCGCGCCGGAAGGCCCGGTGGTGCTGGTGGTCAGCCTGGACGAGCAGCGCGCCTACGTGTATCGCAACGGCATCGCGATTGGCGTGTCCACGATCAGCTCCGGCAAGCCAGGCAAGGACACGCCGACCGGCGTGTTCACCATCCTGCAGAAGAACAAGGATCACCGCTCCAACCTCTACAACAATGCGCCGATGCCCTACATGCAGCGGCTGACCTGGGACGGCATCGCCTTGCATGGGGGGCATCTGCCCGGTTATCCGGCCTCGCATGGCTGCGTGCGCCTGCCGCAGGCGTTCGCCGAACAACTGTTCGGCATCACCCAGCGCGGCGACACCGTGGTGGTAGCCAACGCCAAGGCCGCTCCGGCCAGCGTGGTGCACCCGGCGGTGCTGGCGCCGGTCACCCGCAGCGGCCAGGCGGTGGCGGCGCCGTTGGGCGAGTTCGAGGTCTATTGGGACGAGGCGGCGGCGCCGCAGGGACCGGTCAGCATCCTGGTCAGCCTGTACGACCGGCGGGTATCGGTGCTGCGCGACGGCGTCCTGATCGGGTCGGCGCCGCTGCAGCGGGTTGGCGATCTGGAACTGAACGGCACCGTGCTGTTCGTGATGACCACGGAGATGGAAGACATTCCCAGCCTGCTGGATCCGCAGCGGCACCAGCACCGCTGGGTCGCCCACCGGGTGCTGGGCGAGGATGGCGCGGCGATGCCCACGTTGCAGGCGCTGGGCCAATCCTTCTGGGTACCGGAGGCGTTCTCGCGCCGCCTGTATGGCATCCTGCAGCCCGGCACCACCGTGCTGGTCTCGGATCTGCCCGGGGTGCGCGCAACGCCGGCCGAACAGCCGGCCGAGCCCGTCTTGGAATCGGATCCCGGCGGCCCCATCCAGCCTTGACGCGATGGCCAGCGGAACGGCGCTCGCTACTTTCCTCCGTTGCCCCGTGGTTCCGTATGCCGCCCCGTTTCCGCCTGCTTTCCCTCGCCAGCCTGCTCGCCAGCGTCGCCTTGCCGGGGCACGCGCAGAACGCACCCGCCACGGGCCTGGTCGACCAGCTCGCGCGCACCGCGCCGAAACTGGATCGCAAGGTGCTTTCGCTCGCCACCCAGGCGATGTCCTGCGCACTGCGCGGCACCGCGCTGCCGCCAACCCTGAGCGTGATCGACTATTCGCGCCCGTCCACCCAGCCGCGCCTGTGGGTGTTCGATCTGGCGCGGCAGCGCCTGCTGTTCGAGGAGTGGGTGGCGCATGGCCGCAACACCGGCGAAAACCTGGCCAGTCGCTTCTCCAATGAAAACGGCAGCTACATGTCCAGCCTGGGCGCCTTCCGCACCCAGGAAGCCTACGTGGGCGGCAATGGCTATTCGCTGCGTCTGGAAGGGCTGGAACCGGGCATCAACGACCGCGCGCGCGAACGCGCCATCGTCATCCACGGCGCGCCCTATGTCAGCGAAACCCTGATCCGCCAGCAGGGCCGGCTCGGCCGCAGCCTGGGCTGCCCGGCGGTGCGCACGGCGGTGGCGCGGCCGCTGATCGACACCATCCGCAACGGTTCGTTCGTATTTGCCTACTATCCCGACCAGGACTGGCTGCGTCATTCTCAGTTGCTCGGCGCGGCCTGCGAAGGCGGCACGGCCGGCACCACCGCCGCGCGCGCCCAACCCTGATGTCCTTCCGGAGCCCTTTCGATGAGCGAGAACCCGCGCCTGACCGTCACCCTGCACCAGGATCAGGATTTCCAGTTCCGGGTCCGTTTCGACGGCACCGCCATTCCCGAATTGCTGACCGATGAAGCCGAGCCGTTGGGGCAGGGCGCCGGTCCCAGCCCGACGCTGATGCTGACCACCGCGATTGCCAACTGCCTGTCGGCCAGCCTGTTGTTCGCGATGCGCAAGTTCAAGAACCAGCCGGGACCGCTGGTGACCACCGCGACCACCGAACTGGTGCGCAATGAACAGGGCCGGTTGCGGGTCGGCCACGTGCAGGTGGACATCCAGTTGGCCGAGGCGGCCGAGGCGTATCAGTCGCTGGAACGGTTGCTGGCCCAGTTCGAGAACTTCTGCACGGTGACCGAGAGCGTCCGCCAGGGCGTGGAGGTTTCGGTCAGCGTCCGCGATGCCGATGGCGTGCAGTTGCACGGCATCGAGGTGCCGGCCGGCGCCTGAACACCGCCGGCGCATCGGCCGGAACCCGCCGCGAACGCTTATCCGCCGGCCTGCGCTGCCGCCGGCGCGGCCACGTGGCATGATGCGGGGGTATGCCGAACATGCCCCGTCCCTCGTGATCGCTCCCATCAAAGGCAAGGCCACGTCGCTGGACATCGCCCATTTGGCGGGCGTGTCGCAGCCGACCGTGTCGCGCGCGTTGCGCGGCAGCCCGATGGTCAACGAGGAAACCCGAAAACGCATCCAGGCGATCGCCGCGGAACTGAACTACAAGGTCGACAAGAACGCCTCCAACCTGCGCCGCCAGCACTCCGGCACCATCGCGCTGCTGTTCTTCGAGGACCCGACCCCCGACGATTCCCAAATCAATCCGTTCTTCCTGTCGATGCTGGGCTCGATCACCCGCGCCTGCGCGCTGCAGTCCTACGACCTGCTGATCTCGTTCCAGCAGCTGTCGACCAACTGGCAGGCCGACTACGAGGACAGCAACAAGGCCGATGGCTTGATCCTGCTGGGCTATGGCGATTACCTGGAAGCGCAGTCGCGGCTGGAGCAACTGGTCCAGCAGGGCACCCACTTCGTGCGCTGGGGCGCGGTGCTGCCCGGACAGCCCGGCGTCTCGATTGGCTGCGACAACTTCCAGGGCGGCCACGACATCACCGTGCACTTGATCGGGCAGGGGCGGCACGACATCGCCTTCCTCGGCCATGCCTCCAACCATTACCCGGAGTTCTTCGAGCGCTATCGCGGTTACGCGCAGGCGCTGCAGGCCGCCGGCAGTCCCGCGCAGCCGTCATTGCAGGTGGACGCGGTGACCAGCGAGCAGTCCGGCTACGAGGCGGTGCAGGAACTGCTCAGGCGCAAGGTCCGTTTCGATGCCATCTTCGCCGCCAGCGACCTGATCGCGATCGGCGCGATGAAGGCGCTTCACGAACACGGTCGACGGATTCCGCAGGACGTGGCGGTGGCCGGTTTCGACGACATCCCGCTGGCCGCCTTCGTCACCCCGGGCCTGTCGACCGTGCAGCAGGACACCAAGCGCGCGGGCCAGATCCTGGTCGACAGCCTGCTCCGGCTGATCAATGGCGAGGCGGTGGAAAGCCAGTCGATTCCCGCGCGGGTGATCCTGCGCGGATCCACCGGCGCCTGATCACCAGCGGCTTCGCGCGCGCCACGCGGCCGTCAATCCGCTTTCGGTGTCTTGCGCTGCATCAGTTCGCGCAGGCGCTGGCGGGTGTCGGCGCGGGTGATGGCGCCATCGTGGAAGAACACGCGGACGCCGTGGGCGGGCACCTCGGCGCGCAGTGCTTCCCCTACCTGCTGGCGATCGCCGGTAAACGCGTCGCGCCATTCGCCGGGTTGCAGGTAGTCGCCCACCTTCATCGTCGCCGGCCGGTCCGCCTTGTTCAGCAGCACCAGCGCGGTCTGGCGCTGGCCGCCGTGATCGTAGACACGGTAGAACACGGCCTCATCGCCCTTGAGCGTCACGTTCAACTGCAGGCCGCGTTGCAAGGCGATGGAATCGCGGCGCAGTGTGGCGATGCGTTTCAGCGCGGCATGGATGGGATGTGCCGGTGCGGCGTCGATGCGTTCCTGGCCGAAGTAGTTGCGGTTGCCCGCGTGTTCAGCGCGCCCGCGCATGAAGCCGGTTTCCGAGCCGTAGTAGATCACCGGGATGCCGCGCGCGGTGAACAGCCAGTTGTGCGCATCGATGAAACCGCTGTCGGCGGCGTTCATGCGCGCCATGTCGTGGTTGTCGTAGAAGGTCATCAGATCGTACGGGTTGGCGTACGGACCGTCTTCCAGGTACAGCGCCTTGCCCAGTTCGGCGAAATCGCTGCCAGGCTTTTCGAACACTTCCGTCAGCTTCGCCTTCAGCGGGAAGTCGAGCACGCTGTAGCCGCCGTTGCGACGCCAGGTATGCCCGGCGATGCTGGCGGCGTCGTAGTTGAAGTTCTCGCCGAACATGAAGAACCCGGGCCGTTTGGCGCGGATGCGGTCGGCGAACCGCTTCCAGAACTCGTGTGGCATCCAGGCGATGGTGTCGACCCGGAACGCGGCCGCGCCCTGATCGATCCACTGTTCATAGGCGCCCACCAGATAGTCGAGCACTGCGGGATTGTCCTGGTCGAAGTCGGACAACTGGGCCAGGCCGCCACCGATGTTGTAGAAGGCATGCAGCGGATTGCCGGCCGGATCCAGATCTTCCGGTCGCAGGTTCTGGTGATCGGCGACCAGCCGACCGTCGCGGTCCCACAGCCTGCCGTACTGCGCCTGCGGCGTGGGCATGGTGTAGGACGGCGAGCCGTGGTTGGCGACGATGTCCAGCACCACGTCCAGTTGCTGATCTTTCATCGCGCGGGTAAAGCCGGCGAAATCCAGGCCCGGGCTCGGAAGATGTTCATCCAGCCGATAGAAGTTGATGCCCCAGTAGCCGTGATAGCCGGTCTTGCCGCGATCGGTGAAGGCGCCGTTCCAGATCACCGGATCGCCGCCGGTGAACGCCTCGTCGGGATTGTCGACGATCGGCGTGACCCACACCGAAGTGAAGCCGAGATCGCGGATGTAGCCGGCGTTGTCCAGCACGCCCTTGAAATCGCCACCCAGGTAGCCGACGTTGTCGGACTCGCCGGCCGGCGCGCCCGGTGTCGGCAGGTCGAAGCTGCGATGGGCGCCGCCCTGGTCGCGGTGATCGTTGCCGGGATCGCCGTTGACGAACCGGTCGGTCAGTACGAAGTACACCGCCTCGCGGGCGAAGGGTTCGGTGGTGCCGTGGAAATCGTCCGCGCGGACCGTGCCGGAAAACGACAGGGCGGGCAGCAGCGTCGCCAGCAGCGCGCATGCGGGATGTCGCATCAATGCACCTGGGGAGAAAAGGAGGCGGAGTCCGCGGGAGCAGTGTGTTCCTGCACGCGCAGCAGCGACAGCGCCGCCAGCAGCAGGCTGGCGCCGCTGATCACCAGCGCGAAGATCGGCTGGTTGCCGAAGAACGCACGCAGCACCGGGCCCAGCAGGGTGGCCGCGACGATCTGCGGGATCACGATGAACATGTTGAAGATGCCCATGTAGATGCCCATCCGGTCCGCCGGCACGTGGCTGGACAGCAGCGCGTAGGGCATCGACAGGATGCTGGCCCAGGCCACGCCGACCAGCGCGAAGGACAGGATCAGCCAGCCCGGCTGCGGCACGAACCACATCGACAGGAAGCCCAGGCCGCCCAGGACCAGCGAGCCGGCATGGACCGCCCTGCGGTTCAGCGGCAGGCGCGCGGCATACAGCGACAGCAGCAGCGCCACCAGCATCGACGACAGGCCGTAATAACCCATGTAGGAACCGACCAGGTCGGCCGCGTCCTGGAACGCGGCGTTGGCGCTCTGGAAGGCGGCGGCCTGCGCGGGGACGGCCATGTCGAACGCGGCCGGATCCGGTGCCGGTGCCTTGAACACATGCTCGGTCAGGCCGGGCGTGGCCATGCTCCACATCGCGAAGAAGGCCAGCCAGCTGAAGAACTGGACCGCGCCGAGGCGGCGCATCTGCGCCGGCATGTGGATCACGTGGTGCACGACTTCGGCGACCAGTCCTCCCTGGGCGTTTCGATTGGCCCGGAACCCTGCTTCGTCCTCAGGCGGATATTCCCGTGTGCTCAGTACCGTGACCAGGATGCTGGCGAGGAACACGAACGCGCCGATCGCGAAGGCGATCTTCACCGATGGCGGCACCACGCCCGGACCGGCCTCGTTGGGAACGCCCAGGTGGGCCACCAGCCACGGCAGGTTGCTGGCCAGCCAGGTGCCGATGCCGATGATCAGGGTCTGCAGGACGAAGCCGTAGGAGCGCTGGCTGTCCGGCAGCTTGTCGGCCACCAGCGCGCGGAACGGCTCCATGCTGACGTTGATCGAGGCATCCAGCACCCACAGCAGGCCCGCCGCCACCCACAGGGCAGGCGAGTGCGGCATGAACACCAGCGCGATCGAACTGAGGATCGCGCCGGCGAGGAAGTAGGGCCGGCGCCGGCCCAGCCGCGGATGCCAGGTGCGGTCGCTGAAGTAGCCGATCACCGGCTGCACCAGCAGGCCGGTCAGCGGCGCGGCGATCCAGAGCAGCGGCAGCGAATCCTTCTCCGCGCCCAGGGTCTGGAAGATGCGCGACATGAAACCGCCCTGCAGGGCAAATCCGAACTGGATGCCGAGGAAGCCGAACGACATGTTCCAGATCTGCCAGAAGGACAGGCGCGGCTTCGGGGTCATGCGGGATTCCTGTGCGGCAACGGTGGTCGCATCGCCGGCGGCGTGCGTTTCTGGTGCGGCGATTCTTGCAGCATCGCCCGCCGGTTCCATGCTGCACTGCAAACAGGAAATGGCGCTGGCGGAGACTTCCGGATGGCGCGACGCGTGCGCTAGGAAGTTGCAGGAAACAGCTTGTTTTCAGCGGCCTGGTGCGTATGAAAGAGCAGTCTTTCCGCGAGCGGGCTCGCCCGGTAGAGGTCCGCCGCGGTGCATCCATGCATACGTATTCATGCCGGTCCCGGCGCGTGCCGGCGCAACGCCAATGCGCGGACGTGGAATAGTGGCGCCCGTTGCGTGACCGGCCGGCACGCCGAAACCACGAGTTCCGGGGAAGCGATGGACAACAAGCATTGGTGGCGTGGCGCGGTGATCTACCAGATCTATCCACGCAGCTTCCTGGACACCGATGGCGACGGCGTGGGCGATCTGCCCGGCATCGTCGATCGGTTGGACTACATCGCCCGGCTGGGCGTGGACGCGATCTGGATTTCGCCGTTCTTCAAGTCGCCGATGGCCGATTTCGGCTACGACATCGCAGATTATCGCGACGTGGATCCGCTGTTCGGCACGCTGGCCGACTTCGATCGCCTGCTGGACAAGGCGCACTCGCTCGGCATCAAGGTGATGATCGACCAGGTGCTGAGCCACTGCTCGGCCGAGCACGCCTGGTTCAAGGAAAGCCGCGAGAGTCGCGACAATCCCAAGGCCGACTGGTATGTCTGGGCCGACCCGAAGGAAGACGGCACCGCCCCCAACAACTGGATGTCGCTGTTCGGCGGCGTGGCCTGGCGCTGGGAACCGCGCCGCGAGCAGTACTACCTGCACAACTTCCTGGCCGCGCAGCCGGATCTGAATTTCCACAATCCCGACGTGCGCGCCGCGACCCTGGACAACGTGAAGTTCTGGCTGGACAAGGGCGTGGACGGCCTGCGCCTGGATGCGATCAATTTCTGCTTCCACGACCGCCAACTGCGCGACAACCCACCCAAGCCCAAGGAGAAGCGGGTGGGGCGTGGTTTCAGCGCCGACAATCCCTACGCTTACCAGTATCACTACTACAACAATACCCAGCCGGAGAACGTCGCGTTCCTGGAGGAACTGCGCGCGCTGATGGATCGCTATCCGGACGTGGCCGCGCTGGGCGAGATTTCGTCGGAGGATTCGCTGGCGACAACCGCCGAGTACGTCAGCAAGCACAGGCTCCACATGGGCTACAGCTTCGAACTGTTGACCGACGACCACAGTGCCGGCTACATCCGCGGAACGGTCGAGCGGCTGGAAGCGGCGATGACCGAGGGCTGGCCCTGCTGGGCGGTGTCCAACCACGACGTGCAGCGGGCGGTGACGCGCTGGGGGCAGGGCGATGCCTCGCCCGGACTGGCGGCCCAACTGGTGGCGCTGGTGTGTTCGCTGCGCGGTTCGGTGTGCCTGTACCAGGGCGAGGAACTTGGACTGCCGGAAGCCGATGTGCCCTATGCGGATCTCCAGGACCCCTACGGCAAGACCTTCTGGCCGAATTTCAAGGGGCGCGATGGCTGCCGCACGCCGATGCCCTGGACCACGCAGGAAAGCGCCGGTTTCAGCGACGGCCGGCCGTGGTTGCCGATTCCCGCCGGGCATCGCGCGATCAGTGTCGCCGCGCAGGAAGCCGATCCGTCATCCGTGCTCAACCGGGTGCGCGCCTTCCTGGCGTGGCGCCGCGGGCAACCGGCGTTGACGGCCGGTTCCATCACCTTCCTGGATGCACCGGAACCGGTGCTCGCTTTCCGTCGCGACGGCGAAAAACAGTCGCTGCTGGCGGTGTTCAATCTGTCCGCGCAGCCCGTGCACTGGTCCTTGCCGGATGGTCTTGCGGTGCGGCCCATCGATGGACCGGGCGTGACCCCGGGCCAGCTGGCGCAGGGCCGGATCACGCTGCCCGCGCGCGGCGTGTTCTACGCGCGCATCGACTGACAAGGACAAATCCGATTTCCCCGCGAGATCCACGGCGCCGCTCATTCAGGTGAGCGGCGTTCGCGCACGCATGCGTCGTTCCCGCGCCATCCCATGGAACCCCGGTTACACGCGTCGGAAAACGCGATGAATACGTATGCAGGCCGATTTGTGCGGGCTTTCCGGCCACTACCATTGCCGCACGTTCCGGTGCGATCACCGCGTCGGCGCGCCAGACCCGGACGATCGCCCGCGACGCATCCGGTTCATCGCATACAACGTCCTTGGAGAGGGGAACATGTTGCAACACAAGCGCAATCTGCTGAGCGCGGCGCTGGCTTCCGCCATCGCACTGGCCGCGACCGGCGTACAGGCCCAGACCACCACCGGCCAGGATCCGCAAGCCGAGGCCACCGAGCTCGATACGGTCACCGTCACCGGCATCCGCCGCGGCATCGAGGAAGCGATCTCGGTCAAGCGCGATTCCACCTCGATCGTCGAGGCGATCTCCGCCGAGGACATCGGCAAGCTGCCCGACATCAGCATCGCCGAGTCGCTGGCGCGCCTGCCCGGTCTGGCCGCGCAGCGTGTCGCCGGCCGTGCCCAGGTGATCAGCGTGCGCGGCCTGTCGCCCGACTTCTCCACCACGCTGCTCAACGGTCGCGAGATGGTCAGCACCGGCGACAACCGCAGCGTCGAGTTCGACCAGTATCCGTCCGAGTTGATGAGCGGCGTCACCGTCTACAAGACACCCGACGCGGGGCTGGTCGGGCAGGGCCTGTCCGGGACGCTGGACATGCAGACCGTGCGCCCGCTGAGTTTCGACGAGCCGGTCGGTGCGATCGGTTTCCGTGGCCAGCGCAACTCGCTGGGCAAGGCGGCGGACGCGTCGGCCTACGGCGAACGCATCAACGCCAGCTACATCACCCAGTCCAAGGATCGTCGCTTCGGTTTCGCGATTGGCTATTCGCACTCCAAGACCCCGATCCAGGAAAACCAGGTCGGCCTGTACGAGCCGTGGCAGGCGATTGGAGACAACTGGCGTCCGGGCGTGCCGGCCGGCACGTTCTATTCGGACGGCATCAAGGCGCTGCGCCGTACCGGCGAGACCAAGCGCGATGGCGTGATGGCGACCCTGCAGTTCCGCCCGTCCAATGCCTGGACCAGCACGCTGGACCTGTTCCACTCCGAGGCCGAACAGGTCAACACGGCGAACCAGTTCGAAGTGCATATCGGCGATTACAACGGCGGCTACGGGCGGTTGAACGTCACTAACCCGGTCATCAACGGCAACAATACCTTCACCGGTGGCACCGCCAACAACGTGTACCCGCTGGTCCGCGGCATGTACAACTACCGCGAGGACGAGATCAACGCGTTCGGCTGGAACAACGAATTCAACGTGGGGCAGGTTCGCCTGGTCGCGGATATCAGCTATTCCAAGACCAAGCGCGACGAGATCAATCTCGAGAACAACACCCAGTTGCTGCCGGCACCGCAACTGGATTCGATCGCGCTGGCCTATCGCCAGAACAACTTCTCCCAGCTCAACCCGGGCCTGGATTATTCCAATCCCGAAACGCTGTTCCTGACCAACACCATCTATGGCTCCGGCTACGGCAAGACCCCGAAGGTCGAGGATGAACTGAAGGCCATCAAGCTGGCGGCATCGCTGCCGCTGCCCGAATCCTGGGGCTGGTTCTCCGATCTCGACGTGGGCGTGAACTACGCCGATCGCCACAAGTTCAAGCGCCAGCCCGAAGGCAACATCAACCTCGGTGCGCAGGGCGTCACCGCGATCGGTTCGGATCTACAGTACGGCCTGGTGGATCTGAACTTCGCCGGCGTCGGCTACATCCCGTCCTGGAACGTGCCGGCCGCGGTCGCGCGCTACATGGTGTTCAACCCGGTCGACAACCTGTCCTACCTGATTCCAAAGGCGTGGGACGTGGACGAGGAAATCTCCACCGCGTTCGTCCGCGCCAACATCGATACCGAATGGGGTGGGGTGCCGGTGCGCGGCAATATCGGCGTGCAGGTCCAGCACGTCGACCAGGCCTCGCAGGCGCGCTACTGGGACAGCACCCAGCCGGCCGGCAGCAACATCCAGCCGCTGGATGGCGGCAAGAGCTATACCGACGTGCTGCCCAGCCTGAACCTGGCGTTTTCCTTCCCGAACGAGCAGACCCTGCGCGTGGGCCTGGCCAAGCAGGTGGCGCGTCCGCGCGTGGACGAGCTGCGTTCCTCGCTGGAGTTCGGCGTCAACACCGCCACCGGCGAACCGGGCGCGAGCGGCGGCAATCCGAACCTGGATCCGTGGCGCGCCTACGCGTTCGATCTGTCCTACGAGAAGTACTTCGGCACCAAGGCGTATGTTTCGGCTGCGTTCTTCTACAAGGATCTGCGCACTTACATCTTCACCGAGAAGCGCTACGGCTACGACTTCACCGATTTCCTGGTGGACTACGTGCCCGGCCCGAACGAGCCGCCGACCCAGACCACCGGTCCGTTCACCGCGCCGTACAACGGCACGGGCGGCACCCTGAAGGGCCTGGAACTGACCGCCTCGCTGCCGCTGGATCTGTTCAGCGACGCGCTGCAGGGCTTCGGCATCATCGCCAGCGCCGGCTTCAACGACAGCGACATCACCATCCCGCCGCCGCCGAACGCGCAGAGCAGCGTGGGCAGCCAGAACATCATGCTGCCGGGCCTGTCCAAGCGGGTGTACAACCTGACCGCGTACTACGAGCGCAATGGTTTCGAGGCGCGGGTCAGCCAGCGTCGCCGTTCCGACTTCATCGGCGAAATCGGCAACTTCGATGGTGACCGCTCGCTGCGCTACGTGGTGGGCGAGGACATCACCGACGCGCAGATCGCCTACAACTTCGGTGACGGCAGCGCGCTGTCCGGCCTGAGCATCCTGTTCCAGGTCAGCAACCTGACCAACTCGCCGTACCAGACCTACGCCGGCAGCAAGGACCGGCCGCTGGAATACATCGAGTGGGGCCGCACCTACCTGTTCGGTGTGAACTACCGGTTCTGATGCCGGCGCGCATCGAGGGAAACGGAGACTGCCGGCGCAAGCCGGCAGTTTCTTTTTTGTGCGGTGCCGAAACGATCCGGTTTCATTGGGACAGGTGTGGTCAAATTTTCGCCAACCACCTTGACAGCCTTGCGGGGACTGGGCGCGCGCGGGTTATCCACATCTTTGTGCAGATTTCATCCACACCGGTTGTGGACAAGCGGAACGGCCGCGTCGTGAGCGGCAGGTTGGCAAGCGGCAGGCGCGAACACCGACGCGCGAACGAAGGGCGCAAAAAGAAAGGGCCAGGCTCGCGCCTGGCCCTTCCGATATTTTGGTGGAGAGGATGGGGATCGAACCCACGACCTCGTCATTGCGAACGACGCGCTCTCCCAGCTGAGCTACCCCCCCACGAGGGTGAGACAAGTCTAGCGCCTCGCGCTCCGGTTGCCAACCGGGAGGGGATTCAGCCCAAGTCGCGGGCGATTGCCGCCTGCAGCCGCATCAGGCTGTGGAACCGCGCCGCGTCGGGTGCCTCATCCGGCCGTGGTGGCGGCTTCGTCGCGCTCAAGCAGCGGTTCCAGCTCGGCCCGGCGCCAGCCGGACAGGGCGCCGGGCCATTCTCCGGATTCCAGCAGGACTTCCAGATAGCGACGCGAGGCCAGCACGCCGTCGGGCAGGCCCAGTTCCGCGCTGCGGCGGGCCACCGCGTCCTGCAGCTTGCGCAGCGCGGCCTTGTCGCGATCGGTGGCGGCGCGGGCCAGCGGTGCTTCGGCCTCGTCCGCCAGCGGAGTGGACAAGCCCTCCCAGAGTGCGTCGGCCAGCTTGCGTGGCGCCTTGGGCTGGGCGTCCAGCCAGCGACCCAGCGCGGCGCGATCGGCCGGCGGCGTGCGTGCCAGCGCCACCGCCATTTCATTGTCCAGAATCCAACTGCGTGGCTTGTCGCTGCGACGGGCGGCGGCATCGCGCCAGCGCAGCAACCGCAGCAGGCGATGCTGGGCGGGCGCATCCAGGAACTGCGCGCTGCGCATGGCCAGGTGCGGCCAGCGATCGCCTTCTTCCTGGGTCGCGTTTTCCAGCAGGCGCCGGCTGTCCTCGACCAGCCATTCGCTGCGTCCGCTTTCATGCAGCCGGGCGGCGAGGTCGTCGTGCAGCGCGAACAGGTAATGCACGTCGTCGGCGGCGTACTTGAGTTGCGATTCGCTGAGCGGACGGCGTAGCCAGTCCGATCGCGTTTCACCCTTGGCCAGGGCGACGCCGGTGATCTGTTCGACCAGCTTCTGGTAGCCGATGCCGGCGGCGACGCCGGCCAGGGCGGCGGCGATCTGGGTGTCGAACAGCGGTTGCGGCACGGCGCCGCAGGTGTAGCCCAGGGCGACCAGGTCCTCGCTGGCGCTGTGCATGACCTTGAGAATGCGGGTATCGCCGAGGATCGTCGCCAGCGCCTGCGGCATGCCGGGTTGCAGCGGATCGATCAGCAGGATTTCCTCGCCCACGGCCATCTGGACCAGCGCCAGCTGGGGCCAGAAGGTGCGCTCGCGGACGAACTCCGTGTCCAGGCCGATGCGGGCCGGGGGCGTGGCGAAGAACGCGGCGAGGGCGTCCGGGGTTTGAATCCAATGGGGCACGAAATCTCCGCTGAATGCATTGGTTGCCGAGTCGGGAGACAATAGCCTACCGTCGCGGGACGGATTTCGGTGAGTGTGGAGGGCGGTTTGCGCGCGTTTGGCCTGCTGGTGCTGACCGGTCTGGTGCTGTGCGGTTGCTCGCGCGAGCCCGCGGCGTCGCGCAATGCACGCGGCGATGCGGCCGATGTGCGCATGCCCCGGATTACCGTCACCGGTGACGACAGCGTCAACGCCGCCCTCAACTGGCAGCCTCCGGTGGTCCTGCTGGCGCAGGAGGGCGTCGCCGACGCGCGCAGGCGCGCGGCGCGGGCGCTGGAAGAAGGACGCCTGTATGCCGGTCCCGACGATGCGATTCCGCTCTACCTGGCCATCCGCCGGCTCGACCCGGAAGACGCCGTGGCCCGCAAGGGTCTGGACCAGGCCCTGGATCGCCTGCTCGAACGCGGCGAACGGGTGCTGAAAACCGCCGAAGACCGCGACGAGGACGCGCGCGAGGCGGCCCAGATCGCCGCCGTTGCGCGTGCCATCGATCCGGACGACGAGGCCGTGCTGGCCTACCTGTCGCGGGTGGATGAAGTCGAACAGTTGACCCGTCTCAACCTGGCCAGCGAGCGCGCGCTCAACGGCGGGCGGTTGGGCGAGCAGGGCGGCGGCGCGCTGGCGGGCTTTCGCGAAGTGCTGAAGTGGAAACCGGGCCAGGCACGTGCGCTGCAGGGCGTGGCGGCGGTGGAGAGCGCGCTGATCCGGCGCGCCGAGGATGCGGCGCTGGCCGGCGATTTCGACGGCGCGCGCAACTGGCTGGCGCATGCGGGCAAGGTTCGCGGCGGCGACGAGTCCGTGACGGTCGCTGACGCGCGCCAGCGGGTCGAAGCGATCCGCACGGTGCGCATCGCCGGGCTGCGCGAATCGGGCGTGCAGGATCTGCAGTCGCCGCTGGGCCTGAAGGCCGCGCGCGAAAAGCTCGCGGAAGTGCTGCGCATCGCACCGCCTGGCGATCCGGTCGCGGCCGATTTCCGCCAGCGGATCGAACTGGCTACCCACTACGGGCTCTTCCGTCCCGGCCAGGCCTTCACCGACGCGCTCGGCAACGGCGGCCGCGGGCCGGAAATGGTGATCGTGCCGCACGGTGCGTTCCGCATGGGCGCGGACGACAACGAACTGGGCTCCGCCGATGCGGAAAAACCGGCCCACTATGTCCGCTTCGACCGCGGTTTCGCGATGGCGCGCAATGCGGTGACCGTCGGCGAATTCCGTCGCTTCGTGCAGGCGACCAGCTATCGCCCGCGCGCGACCCGGCGCGGGCATTCCATCGTCTACGACGAGCGGAGCGGCAACTTCGTCCGCCGCAGCGGCGTGGACTGGCAATCCGACCATAGCGGGGCGCCGGCGCGCGAGGACATGCCGGTGCTGCATGTCAGCGTCTACGACGCCGAGGCCTACGCCGACTGGTTGACCCGCCAGACCGGGCATGGCTATCGCCTGCCCAGCGAGGCGGAGTTCGAATACGCCCTGCGCGCGGGCGTGCAGGGCCGCTACCCCTGGGGCAACGGGGTGCCACCGGCCAAGGTGGAGAACCTGACCGGCGGCAACGACGCCTCGCCCAGCGGCCGCCATTGGAACAACGCCTTCGTCGGTTACGGCGACGGTTACTGGGGACCGGCGCCGGTGGGCAGCTTCCGGCCCAATGCCTGGGGGCTGCACGACATGGGCGGCAACACCAGCGAGTGGGTGGCCGATTGCTGGCACGCCAGCTACCGGCGGGCGCCGGCCGACGGCGCCGCCTGGTTCAATCCCGGTTGCCGTTCGCGGGTGGTGCGGGGCGGCTCCTGGGCCAGCGCGCCGGTGCAGGCACGGGCGGCATGGCGTTCCTCCTCGGATTCGGATATGACTAATGCGCGGGTGGGCTTCCGCGTGGTGCGTGGCATCTAGCCGGCAACTGGGAGAAGGCGATGAGGAACGATCCGTTCGGGCAGGGACAGTACGAACAGGGTGGCGCGCCCCGGCGGCGCGGCCTGTTCGGCAACGTGCGCTGGCTGATCCTGCTGGGGTTCGCGGGCTATGCCGCGTTCTACTGGTTCTCCAACCGCGTCGTGGACCCCTACACCGGCGAGAAGGTGCTGATCGACAGCTCGATCAGCGTGGAGGAGGAAAAGGCGCTGGGCCTGCAGGCCTACCAGGAAATCCTCTCGCAGGAACGCCCGGTCGATCCCGATTCGCAGATTGCCCAGCAGGTGCGCGCCATCGCGCAGCGCCTGATCGAAAAGATCCCCGAAGTCGAAGCGGCCATCGCCCAGGAGCGGGGCACCCAGGCCAGTGGCAACTGGCGCACCTTCGACTGGGATGTCAACGTCATCCAGTCAGACCAGGCCAATGCGTTCTGCCTGCCCGGCGGCAAGATGGCCGTCTACACCGGGCTGATCCCGGTCGCCAAGAATGCCGATGCGGTGGCGGTGGTGATGGGCCACGAGATCGCGCATGCCCTGTTGCGTCATGGCGCCCAGCGCATGTCCCAGCAGAAACTGACCCAGATCGGCCAGATGGCCGGCGCGATGAGCGGCATGGATCCGCAACAGCAGCAGATGGTGATGGCGGCGATGGGCTACGGCTACCTGTTGCCTTACGCGCGCACGCATGAAACCCAGGCCGACGAAGTCGGGCTGATGCTCGCCGCCGCGGCCTGCTTCAATCCGCAGGAAGCGGTGCCGCTGTGGGAGCGCATGAGCGAGGCCAGCGGTGGGCAGGCGCCGCCCGAGTTCTCCTCCACCCATCCCAACCCCGGCACCCGCATCCAGAACCTGACCGCGCTGATGCCCAAGGCGATGGAATACCGCAACCGGTACTGCAAAGAGGCGGCGGCGCAATGATCGCGCGCCGGTGGGCGGCGATGCTGCTGGCCGGCGGACTGGCGGTGTCGGCGCAGGCGGCGGTCAAGGACCAGGCCGCCAACGGCTTCACCGTCGAGAACAGCCAATGGGTGCCGGTGACGCCGGAAGCGGCATGGAAGGGATTGGCCGAGATCGGGCAGTGGTGGCCGAAGGATCACACCTGGTGGGGTGACGCCTCACGCCTGAGCCTGGAGCCGCGCGCCGGCGGCTGCTTCTGCGAAATCGACGGCCTGCGCCAGGCCCGGCACATGACGGTGGTGTTCGCCGAGCCAGGCAAGCTCCTGCGCCTGACCGGCGGTCTTGGACCGCTGCAGGGAATGGGATTGTCGGGGGCGATGGAATGGCGCCTGGCCGAGGAGAACGGCGGCACCCGTATCACGCTGTGGTATCGCGCCGGCGGTTACACGCCGGACGACCTGCGCACCCTGGCCCCGGTGGTGGACCGGGTGCAGGCGCAGCAACTGGCTGGATTGGCGGAGTACCTGCGCAAGGGCGGGTAAACGCTCGCCGAGGAATCGGAACCGCGCGTAGAGCGGAGCTTGCTCCGCTGCTTTTGTGGGATGTTGCAACGTTGTCTGCCTTCGTTTCCAGCCTTCGACAGCTTGTGCTTCAGCGTCCGATACCGATGACGCATGAGAAACCAAAACCAAGGCAGCGGAGCGAGCTCCGCTCTACCTCAGAGCTTGCTGAAAACCGTCGCCGCCACCAGCAACCCGAATCCCGCCACCACCAGCCAGAACGCATGCGGCGCCAGCACCGGGATGTAGCCGAAACGCGCGGCGATGCCGCCGCTGCCGAGCAGCAGTGCGATGAGCCAGACGCCGAAAGTGGGAGGAGTGAGTTTCATCCGGTTTCCTTGGTTGTGCGATCGTGCAATGGAATGCGCAGCATAGCCGCGGCTCAGAAGCTCATGAAGAGGCCGCCGTTGACCGGCAGGTTGGCGCCGGTGATGTAGCCGGACGCATCGTCGGCCAGGAACGCCACGGCGCGGGCGATGTCCTCCGGCGCACCGATCCGGCCGACCGGGACCGAGGCGATGGTGCGCGACCGCACGTCCTCCGGCATCGCGCGGGTCATCGGCGTTTCGATGTAGCCGGGCGACACGCTGTTGACGGTGATGCCCTTGGCCGCGACTTCGCGCGCCAGCGACATGGTGAAGCCGTGCAGACCGGCCTTGGCGGCGGCGTAGTTGGTCTGGCCGAAGTTGCCGGTCTGGCCACTGACCGAACTGATGTTGATGACCCGGCCGAAGCCGCGCGCCTGCATGCCGTCGATGGCGTGGCGCGAGAGGTTGAACACGCTGCCCAGGTTGACGTCGATGACCGCTTCCCATTGCGACTCGTCCATCTTGCGCAGGGTGGAGTCGCGGGTGATGCCGGCGTTGTTGACCAGGATGTCCAGCCCGCCGTGCGCGTCCTGCACATCGCGCACGAACGCGCCGCAGGCGGAAAAGTCGCTGACGTCCAACGGCATGAAATGGACGTCCAGCCCGGTGGTGGCGTCGGCGAAGGATGCCCGGCGCGCATCGTCGGCGGGCAGGTCGGCGGCGATGACGGTATGGCCGGCGCCGGCCAATTGCTTGCAGATGGCGGTGCCCAGACCGCCGATGCCGCCGGTGACGACCGCGACGCGTTTGCTCATGGAGGGGATCCTCGGAAATCGGATGGCATGAAAAAGCCCGCGCCACGGGGCGCGGGCTCGTTCACGGAAACGGGATTCAGCGGGCGCGGGTCTTCGGCGTCTCGCGCGGGGCTTCCTTCGGCTTGGCGGTGGCCGGACGGCCCAGGCCGCCGCCGCTGAGGTTGCGCTGGAATTCCTGCCACAGCTCCAGGTTGCGCTCGGTCAGCTGGTTCATCATGGTCCAGGGCGTCTGTCCCAGCAGGTTGCCCATCTGGCTGCGGAACTGCTGCTGCTGCTCCATGAAGATCTGCATGCTGCGCTCCAGGTAGTTGCCCATGAAGCCCTGCAGCGAATCGCCGTAGAAGCGGATGATCTGGCTCAGCAGCTGGGTGGACAGCACCGGTTCGCCATCCTGTTCCTGCTCGCTGATGATCTGCAGCAGGACGGTGCGGGTCAGGTCCTCGCCGCTCTTGGCGTCGCGGACCTCGAAGTCCTCGCCATCGACGATCAGCTGGCGGACGTCCTCGATGGTGATGTAACTGGAAATCTCGGTGTCGTAGAGACGGCGGTTCGGGTACTTCTTGATGATGCGGATCGCAGCCATGAAGCAATCACTCTAAAACGCAGTGCCGGGCAGCATGACGCAGCGCAGCAGCCCTTGCAACAGGCCGCAGGTCAGGGGTGCCCTGTTCAGGAACAACGCCGGGCAAAAAAAATGCTGCGGGCCGGACCCGCAGCATTTTTGGATCGTGGCGGGCGCCGGAACCGGTCACCAACCCATGTGGTGGCCGCCGTTGATGTCCAGGTTGGAACCGGTGATCCAGCCGGCCTCGTCGGCGACCAGGAACGCCACCGCATAGGCGATCTCGTCCGGGTTGCCCAGGCGGCCGGTCGGGATGTCCGCGGCGATCTTGGCGCGCACTTCCTCCGGCACCGCCATCACCATGTCGGTGGCGACGTAGCCCGGCGACACCGTGTTGACGGTGATGCCGAGCTTGGCGTTCTCGCGGGCCAGCGAAATGGTGAAGCCGTGCATGCCGGCCTTGGCGGCGGCGTAGTTGGCCTGTCCGTACTGGCCCTTGAGGCCGTTGATGGAACTGATCTGGATGATCCGGCCCCACTTGCGATCGCGCATGCCCTCGATCACCGGGCGGGTCATGTTGAACACCGAATTGAGGTTGGTGTTGATGACCTCGTTCCACTGCAGTGAACTCATGCGGTGGAAGGTGGTGTCGCGGGTGATGCCGGCGTTGTTGATCAGGATTTCCACCGGGCCGAGTTCGGCCTCGACCTTGCGCACGAGGGATTCGGCTTCCTCGGCGGAAGTGACGTCGCCGGGGAACAGCGCGACATCGTAGCCGTCGGCCTTCATCTGCTGCTGCCAGGCCTTGGCCTTTTCCTCGTTGCGGTAATTGGTGGCTACGCGATGGCCCATGCCGGCCAACTTCTTGCAGATGGCGGTTCCGATGCCGCCGGTGCCGCCGGTGACCAGCGCGACGCGAGAACTCATGTGGGGCTTCTCCTGTGGGGACCGCCCGCAAAAGGCGGTTGCTCCGGATTCTAGACAGCGTGCGCGTCAGGCGCGTTGTGCGGCGCAGCGAATGGGATGCGCGCCTGGCGGGGAAGGCGTTCCGGAACGAACTCATCGGCCGCCGTCCGCAGCAGTCCGGTCACCCCGCCACTGGCCGGCAGGCGATCCGCCGGCTGTCCGAGCGCGGCCCAGGCGACGCGCAGCGCGGGCAGGGGATCGGTGGCGTCGATCGGCAGCGCGGCCATCGATTTGGACAGCTTCTGGCCTTCCCCGTCCACGACCAGCGGCAGGTGCAGGTAGCGTGGCGTCGGCAAGCCCAGGGCACGCTGCAGATGGATCTGCCGGGGCGTGGAATCCAGCAGATCGGCGCCGCGCACGATGTCGGTGAAGCCCTGGGCGGCATCGTCCACCACCACCGCCAGTTGATAGGCCCAGTAACCGTCGGCCCGGCGCAGCACCACGTCGCCGGCTTCGGCATGGACATCCTGTTCGAAGTGGCCTTGCAGACCGTCCTCGAACCCGATCACGGTGCCGGTTCCGACCCGCAGCCGGACAGCCGGATGCGCGCGCGCTTCGGCCGCTACGCAGCGATGGTGGATGCCGCCGGCTGCGGCCAGCTCGCTGCGGCTGCAATGGCAGAAGAATGCCTGGCCCCGCTCCAGCAGTTCGTCCAGCGCGGCCTGGTACAGGACGCCGCGTTCGCTCTGCCGCACCACCGGGCCGTCGGAGACCAGGCCGAATGCGGCCAGCGTGGCCAATTGGAGATCGGCGGCACCGGTGACTTCGCGAGGCGGATCCAGATCCTCAACCCGCACCCACCATTCGCCGCCGGCATGGCGTGCCAGCAGCCAACTGCCCAGCGCGGCCAGCAGGGAGCCAAAGTGCAGCGGGCCGGTGGGCGAGGGCGCGAAGCGGCCCCGGTAGGGGCGCGCGGATTCAGGGCGTGCGGACATGCGTGCGGTGCGTTTCCAAAGCTGAATCGTCGGTCAGGAACGTGCTTGAATTCAACCGCGCACGGCCGCAGATTCGCTCAACATTTCACACCGAAAGCCTGCGGAGTCTCCCGTGTTCAGCCGTATCGCCCTGTTCCTCGCCACCAACCTGGCCGTGCTCGTCCTGGCGAGCGTCGTCATGTCGATACTCGGGGTCAATCCGAACCAGATGTCCGGGCTGCTGGTGATGGCCGCCATCTTCGGCTTCGGCGGATCGCTGATCTCGCTGCTGCTGTCCAAGACCATGGCCCTGCGCGCGACCGGTGCGCAGGTGATCGAGCAGCCGCGCAACGAGGCCGAGCAGTGGCTGCTGGCCACCGTGCAGCGCCAGGCCCAGGGTGCCGGCATCGGCATGCCGCAGGTGGCGATCTACGACGCGCCGGAAATCAATGCCTTCGCCACCGGCGCCAACCGCAACAACGCGCTGGTGGCGGTGTCCACCGGCCTGCTGCGGGCGATGAACCGCGACGAAGCCGAAGCCGTGCTCGGCCACGAGGTCAGCCACGTCGCCAACGGCGACATGGTGACGATGGCGTTGCTGCAAGGCGTGCTGAACACCTTCGTGATCGTGCTGGCGCGCGTGGTCGGCGGCATCGTCGACAGTTTCCTGTCGGGCAATCGCGAGGGCGAGGGCCGCGGTTTCGGTTACTACATCATCGTGATGGTGCTGGAAGTGGTGTTCGGCCTGTTCGCCACGATGATCGCGATGTGGTTCTCGCGCCGGCGCGAGTTCCGCGCCGACGCCGGCGGCGCCAACCTGGCCGGCCGCCACAAGATGATCGCCGCGCTGGAGCGCCTGAACGCGCAGCATGCGCAGAGCACGCTGCCGGCGCAGGTGGAGGCGTTCGGCATCGCCGGCGGCATCGGCCAGGGCTTGAAGCGCCTGTTCCTGAGCCATCCGCCGCTGGAGGAGCGCATTGCCGCGCTGCGGGCGGCACAGGGCACGTTTGCCTGAGACGACATCGCAGGAGCACGCGAAACCCGCCGCAAGGCGGGTTTCTTTTTTCCGTTCCGTAGAGCGGAGCTTGCTCCGCTGCCTTCGCTCTGGCCTTTGCTTTTGCGTCTCGCTTTCACGGGAAGCGGAAACCAAGGCAAGGGCAGCGGAGCAAGCTCCGCTCCACGACGGAAAGTCGGGCGCGACGGGGAGGCCGGAAGCCCGCCCCATGTGTGAATCAAGAGAAGTCGTAGCTCATCTGCGGTCCCGGCGGCGCCAGGAACTCGCCCTCCACATAGTCCACCATCGAAGTGAACAGGAAGCTCATCGTGGCCGCGTCGGCGACGTGATCGGCAATGGTCAGGATGCCCTGTGACTGCGCGCGCTCGGCGATCTCGCGGATCTTCAACTGGTGTTCCGGGGTCTTCGCCAGGTCGGCGCTGAACACGCGATCGATCTTCAGGAACGCCGGCTGGAAATGGGCCAGCAACTGGAACGAATCCAGGCCGGCGCCGAAATGCTCCAGGCCGACCTTGCAGCCCAGCTTCGACGCGCCGGACTGGAACGTCTGGGCCTGGCGCAGGTGGGTGAACACCTTGGCCTCGGAGGCTTCCAGCCACAGGCAGTCGCCGGGCACGTCGTGCGCCGCCAGCTGTTTGGCGATGAGTTGCAGCAGGCGTTCGTCACCGAACGAGGTGGGGCTGACCTTGACCAGCAGGCGGGTCAGGTAGCCCTTGCGGCGGCGTTCGCCCAGCACCTCGATGGCGCGGTTGACCACCCAGCGGTCGATCGCATCGAGCAGGCCGTGTTCCTCGGCGATCCCCATGAACACGGGCGGCATCACCGTTTCGCCGTTGGAATCCAGGCGCAGCAGCGCTTCGTAGAGTTCGCCGGCCTCGCCCTGCAGGCTGACCACCGGCTGGTAGTACAGCAGGAAATGATCGTTGGCCAGCGCGTCCTGCAGGCGCGCGATCCAGTTCTGCACGCGCTCTTCCTCGGCACGGTCGACCGCGCCGGGATCGAAGATCTCGATGCGGTTGCCCCCCAGGCTGGTCGCGGTCTGCAGGCTGTCGGTGGCGCGGGTGAGCACCAGGCCGACGCTGGCGATCTTCTCGCCGATCTGGACGCCGCCGATGCTGGCGGTGACCGCGGTGGAGCGATCGCCGGCGTTGAACACGTGCGAGGCGAAGGCCGCGCGCAGGGTCTCGGCCAAGGCCGACGTCTGCGCATGATTGCCCTTGAGCAGCACCGCGAATGTGCGCTCGCCGAAGCGGGCGGCGGTGGTGCGGCTGTCCAGCTTCTCGGCCAGGCGTTGCGCCATCGCCGCGATCAGGGCGTCGGCCGAGTCGATGCCGATGTCCTGCAGCAGGCGCTGGTAGTGGTCCGGCTCCAGCAGCAGCAGCGAATAATGCTCGCCGCGCGCGACCTGGCTGACCGCTTCCTCCAGCGCCTGCAGGAAGGTAGGGCGGTTGAACAGGCCGGTGACCACGTCGCGCTGGCGCAGATCCTCGACCTCGCGCGCCAGCTCCGGATCGAATTCCTCGCGGCGGCGGAACACCACCTGCACGCAGGGTTCGCCCTCGTAGGTGGCGGTGGCGAACTCGAGCGTGGCGGGGAACTGGTCGCCGTCCAGGCTGCGCGCCTCCAGCTCGAAGCGCGGCGGCGGCGGCTCGCCCTTGCTCAGGTTCTTGAGCAGTTGCTTGAAATCGTTGACGTACTGCGGCGCCACCAGATCCAGCAGCGACAGGCCCTCGACCTCGTCGAAGGACTCGAAGCCGAGCATTTCCAGGTACGCCTCGTTGGCGCGGATGTGCATGCCTTCGTGGATGTAGGCGATCGGGTCGCGCGAGGAGGAGATGAGCGCGTCGCAGCGGCGCTCGATTTCGCGCAATTGCACGTCCAGCCGGCGGACCGCGCGGCGCGTCTCCAGATCCGACCATTCGCTGCGCAGGACGTGCAGCAGGTGTTCGGGACGGCCGCGCAGCACCATGCCGCGTGCTCCGCCGGACTGATCGCTCAGCCAGTCGGCTTCGCTGATGCCGTCGGCGAGCACGATGACGGGGATGTCCTTGCCGCTGGCATCGACCGTGGACAGGACCCCGGCCAGCGGAATTCCCCGGGCCGAACGGGCGGCCAGCACCAGATCCATGGGTTGCGCGGCCACCATCTGCGCCAGTTCGTCGGCGTCCAGCGGGCGCAGCGGCCGCACGGCGATGCCTCCATTCCGCAACGTACTGACAATCGCCTCGGCGTCCTCGCCGCTGTCATCGACGATCATCAAACGGAGGGTGGAGTCTTTGCCGATCTGCATGCAGCGGTTCCGCCTTGGGAGCGCGTTTAATACACGAAGGGGCCGGAAGCGTCCAATGCGGGCGTCGCAAAAAGGCGGGACGGGCGCTCCATCGCGGCCGGCTCAGAGCGGCCGCTTGCCGGTGTCGCCCGGGATCTCGCGGACCAGCCGCGGCACCAGGTAGCCGGACAGGCGGGCGCGCAGGCCGGCGTGCAGGGCCAGGGCCTGTTCGTCGGGAACCTCGAAATGGGCCACGCCCGCGACCCGGTCCAACTGGTGCAGGTAATAGGGCAGGACGCCGGCGGCGAAACTGCGCTCGCCCAGGGCGGCCAGCGCGTCCACGCTGTCGTTGACCCCGCGCAACAGCACGGCCTGGTTGAGCAGTTGCGCGCCGGCCCCGCGCAGGCGGCCCAGGGCGGCGTCGACGCCGGCATCGAACTCGTTGGCGTGGTTGGCGTGGATGACGAACGCGACCGGCCAGGGCAGCCCCGCCAGCCAGCGGATCAGGCCGTTGTCGACCCGTTCCGGCAGCACCACCGGCAGGCGGCTGTGGATGCGCAGGCGGCGAAGATGCGGGATACCGGCGAGCGCGTCGGTCAGTTCGACCAGCTTGGGCGTGGCCAGCGACAGCGGGTCGCCACCGGAGAGCAGGACCTCCTCGATGCCCTCATCGGCGCGGATGGCGTCCACGGCCTCGCGCCAGCCGTCGCGGGCGGCGGTTTCCTCGGCATAGGGGAAATGCCGGCGGAAGCAGTAGCGGCAGTGCACCGCGCAGCTGCCGGTGGCGACCAGCAAGGCACGGCCCCGGTACTTCTGCAGGACCCCGGTGGCGGTCCGGGCGGCCGCATCGCCGACCGCGTCCAGGCCGAAGCCCGGCACCGGCCGCATTTCCTCGTCCAGCGGCAGCACCTGGCGCAGCAGCGGGTCGTTCGCGTCGCCCGGCACCATGCGGGCGACGAAGCCGCGCGGCACCCGCAGCGGGAACTGGGCGGCGGCGCCTTCCGACAGGCGGCCGGCCAGGCCTTCCAGTCCCAGCATCGCCAGCAGCTCATGCGGATCGCGCACGGCGTCGCGCCAGGCTTCCTGCCAGCGGGCGCGGGGCAGGGGGGCGGGCTGCATGGGGAGGGGGGCTGCGGTTATCATGTGCGGGTCTGAAAACAAAACGCCCGCCGGTCCCGGCGGGTTCCCCATTCTATCCGGCCAGCCGCCTCCCGCGGCGGGTTTGTCTTACCCCAAGGAGTACCCCATGGCCAGTTACGGCATGAACGACGTCAAGAACGGGATGAAGATCCTGGTCAACAACGAACCGTCCATCATCACCGACACCGAATACGTCAAGCCGGGCAAGGGCCAGGCCTTCACCCGCGTGAAGTACCGCCAGATCCGCACCGGCCGCGTGCAGGAAATCACCATGAAGAGCACGGATTCGGTCGAGGCCGCCGACGTGGTGGATACCGACATGCAGTACCTGTATTCGGATGGCGAGTACTGGCACTTCATGCAGCAGGAAACCTTCGAGCAGGTCCAGGCCGACAAGGCCGGCATGGCCGGCGCCGAGAAGTGGCTGAAGGGCGAGGAAGAGTGCGTGGTGACCCTGTTCAACGGCACCCCGATCCAGGTCACCCCGCCGAACTTCGTCGAGCTGAAGATCGTCGAGACCGATCCGGGCGTCCGTGGCGACACCTCCGGCGGCGGCGGCAAGCCGGCGACCCTGGAGACCGGCGCGGTCGTGCGCGTGCCGCTGTTCGTCGGCCAGGAAGAAATCATCAAGGTCGACACCCGCACCGGCGACTACGTCAGCCGCGTGAAGTGACGCGACGGCGCGCCCGCACGCGGGCGCGCCTGCCGTTGCGCCATTCCGGCGAAGGCCGGGCTCCATTTTGCTTGCGGTTGCTTTTGCGTTTGAAAGCCAGAAGCACAGGCAACATCAAGATGGAACCCGGTTTCCGCCGGGACGACGAGAGATTCCCGGTGGCGGCGAGGTGAGCGCACCGATGCGAGCCGAGCCTCCTCCGACCGGAAGCACCGACGCCGTGAATCGCTGGCCTGATTCCGGCTCCCCGCGGAACCACGGATACGAGGACGCATGACCCACGACACCCGCCCCGAAGCTTGCGATCTCCTCATTGAGGCCGGTTTCGTCATCCCGGTGATGCCACATGGGGTGGTGCTGGAAGACCATGCGGTGGCCGTGAAGGGCGGCGACATCCTCGCCATCCTGCCAATTGCCGACGCGCGCCAACGCTTCGTGCCGGAGCGGGTGGTGTCGCGACCGGATGCGGCGCTGCTGCCCGGTCTGGTCAACGCGCATACCCACAATCCGATGACGCTGCTGCGCGGCATCGCCGATGATCTGCCTCTCATGGAGTGGCTGCAGAAGCACATCTGGCCGGTGGAAGCGGCGGTGATCGGCCCGGAATTCGTCGCCGACGGTACCACCCTGGCGATCGCCGAGATGCTGCGCGGCGGCACCACCTGTGCCAACGAAAACTACTTCTTCCCCGATGTGCAGGCCGCGGTCTACAAGCGCCACGGCTTCCGCGCGCGGGTCGGCTTGCCAGTGATCGATTTCCCGACCGCCTGGGCCAAGACCAGCGACGAATATTTCGACCGCGCGGGCGAGGTCCATGATCAATGGCGCGGCGATTCGCTGGTCGACACCGCGTTCGCGCCGCACGCACCGTATACGGTCAGCGACGCCAACTTCGAGCGCGTGCGCATGCTCTCGGACCAGCTCGACGTGCCGGTGCACCTGCACACCCACGAGACCGCGCAGGAAATCGCCGATTCGCTGAAGCAGTATGGCCAGCGTCCACTGGCGCGCCTGGATCGCCTGGGCCTGGTCAACGACCGCCTGATCGCGGTGCACATGACCCAGCTGACCGAGGCCGAGATCCACCTGTGCGCCGCGCGCGGCGTGTCGGTGGTGCATTGCCCGGAATCCAACCTCAAGCTGGCCTCCGGTTTCTGCCCGGCCTGCGCGTTGCAACGCGCGGGCGTCAACCTGGCCATCGGCACCGACGGCTGCGCCAGCAACAACGACCTGGACATGTTCAGCGAGACCCGCACCGCGGCGCAGCTGGCCAAGGCGGTGGCGAACGACGCCACCGCGCTGGACGCCGCGACCGCGCTGCATGCGGCCACTCTCGGCGGCGCGCGCGCGCTGGGCTACGGCGATCGCATCGGTTCGATCGAACCGGGCAAGCAGGCCGACCTGATCTGCGTGGATCTGGGCGCGCTGGAAACCCAGCCGCTGCACCACGTCGTTTCCCAGCTCATCTACGCCACCGGCCGCCACCAGGTCAGCGACGTCTGGATCGCCGGCCAGCCGCGGCTGGTCCAGCGCGAACTGGTCGACATGGACACGGCCGGCCTGATCGCCAACGCGCGCCAATGGCGCGAGCGCATCCGCACGCTGCATGGCGGATGATGTCCGTTCCCCACCGATTCCCCTGCCGTGTGTCCGCACGCCGCGGCCACCGGCTCCTGCCGAGGTGACCCCATGACCTCCACCGCTTCATCCGCGCCCTCCGGCGACAACTTCGATCAGGCCGAACTGGACAAGTTCGGTGCGCTCGCCAATCGCTGGTGGGACGAGCAGGGTCCGCAGAAGGCGCTGCACGCGCTCAATCCGGTGCGCCTGGACTACGTGCGCCAGCGCGCGTCGCTGGCCGGCGCGCAGGCGCTGGACGTGGGCTGCGGCGGCGGCCTGCTCAGCGAAGCGCTGGCGAAGGCCGGCGCGCACGTCACCGCGATTGACCTGGCGCCGGAACTGATCAAGGTGGCGCGCCTGCACAAGCTCGAGTCCGGCGTGCAGGTCGACTACCAGCTGCGTCCGGTCGAATCGCTGGCCGAGGAGCGTCCCGGCAGCTTCGACGTGGTCACCTGCATGGAAATGCTGGAGCACGTGCCGGATCCGGCGGCGATCATCGAGGCGTGCGCGCGCCTGCTGAAACCCGGCGGCCGGCTGTTCCTGTCCACCCTCAACCGCACCCCGGCCGCGTTCGCCCTGGCCATCGTGGGCGCCGAATACGTCGCCCGCCTGCTGCCGACCGGCACCCATCACTACCAGGACTTCATCAAGCCGTCCGAACTGGCCGCCTGGCTGCGCCGGTCCGGCCTGCAGCTGGAGGACGTCAGCGGCCTGGCCTACGAGCCGTGGCGGCAGCGCGCGCGGTTGGCGCGCCGTACCGACGTCAATTACCTGGCCTGCGCGGTGAAGGCGGCATGAGCCGGATGGATGGCGACGCCCCCAGGATCGGGGCCGGATTCCCGGCGGTGGCCCTGTTCGATCTCGACGGCACGCTGCTGGACAGCGCGCCGGATTTCGTCGCCACCGCCAACCGCATGCTCGCCGCGCGCGGCCGCGCGCCGGTGACCCTGGCCGACCTGCGTCCGCACGTGTCCAAGGGATCGCGGGCGATGGTGGGCGCGGCGTTCCCGGATCTGGATGTCGCCGCGCGCGACGCGCTGGTGCCGGAATTCCTGGTGATCTACCAGGAGGAACTGGGCCGCCACAGCCATCCTTTCGAAGGCGTGGAAGCGATGCTGGCCGCGCTGGAAGCCGCCGGCACGCGCTGGGGCATCGTCACCAACAAGCCCGAGTACCTCGCCCGCGACGTGCTGCCGGCCGAAGGCTGGCAGGAACGCTGCGCGGTGCTGATCGGCGGCGACACCCTGGCCGAGCGCAAGCCGCATCCGCTGCCGTTGCAGGTGGCCGCCGAGCGGCTGGGCGTGGCTTGCGGCGACTGTGTCTACGTTGGCGACGACGAACGCGACATCGTCGCGGCGCGCGCGGCAGGCATGCCGTCGATCGCGGCGCTGTGGGGCTACCGTCTCGATGGCGACGATCCCGAAAGCTGGCAGGCCGAACGGATGTGCGACCAGCCCGCCGAACTGCTCGACCCGGACGCCTGGCCGACCTCGGTCGGCGCCTGAGCCCATCTTCACGACCGACTTCCAGCACGTTCCCGTTCCCGTGTCCGATTCCTCCGCCCTCGAAAGCTTCCTCGACAAATGGCGCCAGCGCTGGCCGGAATGGCAGGTCGCCGAGATCTTCGTCGCGCCGGAACGACGCGCGCTGGCCGAAGCGTGGTTCTCGCTGCTCCAGGAATTCGACGACATCCTCAATATCGCAGGCGATCCGTTGCCGGCCGATGCCAAGTTGGCCTGGTGGGGCGAGGAATTGCGCAGTTGGGCGGATCGCCGCTCGCGTCATCCGTTGGGGCGGCGGCTGGAGCCCGTGCCTGCGCCGTGGGCGGAACTGGCCGATGCGCTGCCCGCGCTGATCGCGGCGCGCGATGCCGCCGCCGACGGCGACGACGCCTTCGCCCAACTGCGGGTTTACGGCGCGGCGGTGGCCGCGGTGGAAGCCGCGGTCCTGGGCGGAACGCCGGATGTCGCGGCGGTGATTGCCCGGACCCTGGCGACCCGCCTGGCCGACACCGCGACCGCGGCGCTGCCGCGGTCGGCCGCGGGCAATGACGATCGCACGCGGCTGCGTGACTGGGCGCGCACGCTGGACCGACGCTGGCCGGCGGCATCCGGCGCAAGCCGGGAGCGGCGCATCGCCGACGCCTTCGCCCACGCCCGCCTGCGCCGGTTCGCCAGGGCAGGGGAGGCCACCGCGCTGCCGTCCCGCCTGCGCCTGCTGCTGGGCGCCTGGAACGCCGCGCGCGGCTGAGCGGGAAGCCCGCGATGGACGCGAGCCATCGCTGCGATAGGCATGCGGATTCGCCGTAACGGACTGTTTCATCTGGCGATTCGGGGCTGGGGGTACAATGCGGGCCTGTTTTTCTCCCCCGTACCGACATGGCCTCCGTCCCTCCCGTGGCGCCACGCGCCGATCTTCCCGACGTCGCCCACCAGAGCGTGCCGTTGGCACGCGCGCTGGACTGGGTGGGCATGGAAGGCATCGCCCTGCCGGTGCGCATCGGCGATGGCGAGGGTGGGCAATTGCAGGTGCCGGCGAACATCGACGTGTTCGTCAACCTGACCAATCCGGACGCCCGCGGCATCCACATGTCGCGCCTGTACCTGCACCTGCAGGACGGGCTGTCGCGCGAGGCCATCACCCCGGCCGGGTTGCGCCACCTGTTGCAGGAAGGCGTGGCTTCGCAGCAGGGGCTGGCGAACCAGGCCCGCATCCGCCTGCGCTATGACGCGCTGTTGCGCCGGCGCGCGCTGGAAAGCGAGTACTCGGGCTGGAAGCGCTATCCGGTCGAGATCGACGCCACCCTGGTCGACGGTCACCTGCACCTGGCGCTGTCGTTCTCGGTCGAATACTCCAGCACCTGCCCGGCTTCGGCGGCGCTGTCGCGCCAGGCCAACGCCGAGCGGTTCGCCGAGGACTTCGCCGCCGCGCACCCGCTGTCGGTCGGCGTGGTCCGCGACTGGCTGTCTTCCGAGCGCGGACTGGCGGCGACGCCGCACGCCCAGCGCAGCCGCGCCAGCGTGCGCGTCGAATTGCGTCCGCAGTTCGAGGAACTGCCGCTGGTGGCGCTGATCGACGCGATCGAGGCCGCCCTGGGCACGCCGGTGCAGACCGCGGTCAAGCGGGGCGACGAACAGGCCTTCGCGCGCCTGAACGCGGAGAACCTGATGTTCTGCGAGGATGCCGCGCGCCGCGTGGCCGCCGCGCTCTCGCAGGATCCGCACGTGGCGCGCTACGACGCCACCGTCGCCCATTTCGAAAGCCTGCACCCGCACGACGCGGTCGCCCGCGTCAGCGGCAGCAACGGCTGAGCCGTCTCCCGCGCAAACCGGGAAAAGCTCGCGACTCACGTCGCTCCCACAAAAAGCTTCCCCTGTAGGAGCGACGTCAGTCGCGACCGTAACCTGCGCGTTGCCCGTACCTGTCATCGGCGACGCCTGCCCGCCTCGCTTGCCATTACTCCATCGCAATCGGACCGAAAAGCTCGCGACTTACGTCGCTCCTGCAAGGGGAATTCTTGTGGGAGCGACGTGAGTCGCGAAAGCCGGTGAACCCACAATCACTTCGCCGCAGCCGCCTGCGCGCGCTCCAGCACCAGCAGCGGATCGATGCGCACGTCGAACCAGTTCATGCCCCAGTGCAGGTGCGGGCCGGTGGCGCGTCCGGTGGCGCCGACCGCGCCGATGACCTGGCCCTGCTCGACGCGATCGCCCACCTTCACGTCGATGCGTGACAGGTGCAGGAAATTGGAGCTGACCCCGTAGCCGTGATCCAGCAACAGGGTGCCGCCGGTCAGGTACAGATCCGGGCCGGCGAAGGTCACCACGCCCGCCGCAGGCGCCTTGACCGGCGTGCCATTGGGTGCGGCGATGTCCATGCCCGAATGGCCGGAACCGGGTTGTCCGTTGTAGACGCGCGCGTTGCCGAAGCGGCCGCTGATGCGGCCCTGCACCGGCCAGATGAAGGACTGGGCGAAATCGGTGCGATCGTCGTCGCGCGCGCGCGCGGCGGTGACCTGCGCCTGCTCGCGCCGGATCCGCTCGGCGATCGCCGGTGGCGGATTGACCGTCTTCGGCGGCACGCCGTTGACCCGCTCCACCGGCCAGTCGCGCGGCGTCACCGTGATGCGCGCGGTTTCCCGACGCCCGGAGGGCGTCGTCACCTCGACACTCAGCGGGCCCGCTTCATCGCGGCCGACCCCGAACACCACCGTGCCATAGCCGCTGGTGCGCAACGCGCGGTTGGCATAACGCACCTGGCTGCCGGGCGGCACCTTGCCGAACACCAGCGCGCCCTGCGAGACCTGCGGGGGAAACACCACGCGCTCGTCCTGCGCACCGGCGGACGCGGGGCCGTAGGTACCCTCGGACAGCACCTCCTGCGCCAGCGCAGGACGGGCGGGGGAGAACAGCAAGACCAGGCCCAGCGCGCAGGCCGCGCCGGCCAGGCGCGTCACCGATCGAACTCCAGCCGCTGGCCGTTCGGCGTGCCGACCAGATGCTCGCCGTTCCAGACCAGCCGGCCGTTGACCCAGGTCGCGCCGATGCGCGAACGGAAGGTGGTGCCCTCGAACGGCGACCAGCCGCACTTGGACAGTACGTCCTCGCGGCGCACGGTGAACTCGGCGTCGTCCACCAGTACCAGATCCGCCCAATAGCCTTCGCGCAGGAAGCCGCGCTCGTGCACGTCGAACAGCTGCGCCGGGGCGTGTGACACCTTCTGCACGATCTCGGTCATCGTGGCGCGGCCCTCGTGGACCAGTTCCAGCGCCGCCACCAGCGCGTACTGGACCAGCGGCAGGCCGGACGGCGCCTGCGCGTAGGGCTTGGACTTCTCCTCCAGCGTGTGCGGGGCGTGGTCGGTCGCCAGCACGTCGATGACATCGTCGGCCAGCGCCTTGATCAGCGCCTCGCGATCGCTGGCGTCCTTGATCGCCGGGTTGCACTTGATGAAGTTGCCCAGCCGCGCGTAGTCGGCGCGATCGAAGCGCAGGAAATGGATGCAGGTCTCGGCGGTGATGCGCTTGCGCTTGCCGGACGCGTCGATCAGGGGGCCGGGCGTGAACAGGGCCAGTTCGTCGGCGGTGGAGATGTGCAGCACGTGCAGGCGGGTGTCGTGGCGGCGGGCCAGTTCCAGCGCCAGCCGGGTCGACTTGATGCAGGCTTCGCGGCTGCGGATGTCCGGGTGGTGCTCGGCGGTCAGCGCATCGCCGTAGCGGGCCTGGAACGCGGCCATGTTGGCATCGATGGTCGGCGTGTCCTCGCAGTGCGTGATGATCGGAGTCGGCGCCTCGCGGAAGATGGCGTCCAGGGTCTCCGGGTTGTCCACCAGCATGTTGCCGGTCGAGGCGCCCATGAACACCTTGATGCCCGGCGCGGTCTTCGGGTCGAGCGCGCGGATGGCCTCCAGGTTGTCGTTGCTGGCGCCCAGGTAGAAGCCGTAGTTGCCCCAGGCCCGGCCCGCCGCCCGCTGGTACTTGGCTTCCAGCGCGGCCGAATCGAGGGTCGGCGGCACCGTGTTGGGCATGTCCATGAAACTGGTCAGGCCACCGGCCACCGCGGCGGCCGATTCGGTGGCGATATCGCCCTTGTGCGGCATGCCAGGCTCGCGGAAGTGGACCTGGTCGTCGATCATGCCCGGCAGCAGCCAGCGGCCGGCGGCGTCGACGACCTTTTCATCCGCCCCGGCGGACAGGCCGCTGCCGATGCGGGCGATGCGACCGTTCTCGATGCGCAGGTCGCCTTCGAATTCGCGGCCTTCGCTGGCCATCCGGGCATTGACGATGAGGGTGGAGGGCATTCAGTGCTTTCCTGTGCAGGGGGCGGAGGTTTCACCGGCGGGCGGCACCGGGTCGTGGCCGCCGGGATGCAGGGGATGGCAGCGGCCGATGCGGCGGGCGGCGAGCCAGCTGCCTTTCATCGGACCGAACCGGGCGATCGCTTCCATCGCGTATTCCGAACACGATGGCACGAAACGGCAGCGCGGACCCAGCAGCGGGCTGATGAAGCGCTTGTACACCCGCAGGACAGCAATGAGTACCCGGCCGATCATGTCCGGATGATAACCGTGTTGGGTTGCCGCTGCCCGCCGGGTAGGCTATAAAGTCGCGCTTTCCCGATGCTCGGGAAGAACAAGGAAGCGCTGTTCGTGGCTGCTAAGAAACCTGCAAAGAAGGCCGCCAAGGCCGCCAAGAAAACCGCCAAGCCCGTCGCCAAGAAGCCTGTCGTGAAGAAGGCTGTCGCCAAGAAACCGGCCGCCAAGCCGGTGGCCAAGAAGGCGGCGCCCAAGCCCGTCGCCAAGAAAGCCGTGGCCAAGAAGCCGGCCGCAAAGCCGGCGGCCAGGAAGGCGGCGCCCAAGCCCGCGCCCGCCAAGGCAAAACCGGCCGCCAAGCCGGTGGCGAAGAAGGCCATGGCCAAGAAGACCGCTCCCGTCGCAGCACCGAAGACCAAACCCGCACCGAAGCCCGCCCCCAAGCCGGCTCCGGCCAAGACTGCTCCCCCGAAGGCCCCCGCACCGCGCTCGACCGCTCCCGCCGCACCCCGGCAGGAGGCCAAGCCCGCGCCGGCTCCGGTGGCCAAGGCTCCATCCCCCGCAAAGCCAGTGCCCGCACCGAAACCGACCAGCAAGACAACCAATTCCGCCCCCGTGACCAGCAAGCCTGCCATCGCTCCCCGTTCCACCGGCAAGGTGGCCGTGGCCGTGGCCGCCAAGCCGCAGGCTCCCGTCGTCCGGGAAAAATTCAAAGTGGTGCCCTACAAGACCGATGACGCCACCGGTCGCCCGATCGTTCCCCAAGGCTACAAGCCGGCCGTGGACGAGGAGTACATGAGTCCGCTCCAGCTCGAATATTTCCGCCAGCGCCTGCTGCAGTGGCGTGCGGATCTGGTCGAGGAATCCAAGCAGACCATCGAGAACCTGAAGGACGAGGTCCGCGACATCGGCGACGAAGCCGAGCGCGCCACCCGCGAAACCGAGAACTCGCTGGAACTGCGTACCCGCGATCGCTACCGCAAGCTGATCGGCAAGATCGACAGCACGCTCAAGCGCGTGGATGCCGGCGACTACGGCTACTGCGTCGACACCGGCGAGGAAATCGGCCTGGAGCGCCTGGAGGCGCGCCTGACCGCCGAGCGCACCATCGATGCGCAGGAGCGCTGGGAACACATGCAGAAGCAGCAGGGCGACTGATTCCGCGCCCCTCGTTGCCATCCCCGCGAACCCCGCCCAGGCGGGGTTCGCTTTTTCCGCGACCCGCGACAGGAGGCGGCATGGATCACGAGCAGTTCATGCGCGAGGCAATCGCGCTCGCCAGGGCCAACATCGCCGACGGAGGCCGTCCGTTCGGTGCGGTGCTGGTGCGGGACGGCGAAGTCATCGCCCGCGCCGCCAACGGCATCCATCGCGACCACGATCCCATCGCGCACGCCGAACTGCTGGCCATCCGCCAGGCCGGCGCACGCCTGGGCACGCCGCGCCTGGACGGCTGCGTGATCTACGCCAGCGGCCACCCGTGCCCGATGTGCCTGGCCGCCATGCACCTGTGTGGCATCGGCGAGGCGTGGTTCGCCTATTCGAACGAGGACGGCGCGCCGTACGGCCTGTCCACCGCCGCCGTGTACGCCGAGATGGCGCTGCCGCCGGATGCGCACGCCACCTTGCGGCTGGCACGGCTGCGGCCGGCCGGCGAGGACGGCCTGTACCGGGAATGGCAAAAGTAGAGCCGAGCTTGCTCGGCTCTGCCGCCAACTTCGAACCGGGCCGCTACTGGATGGGAAAACGCGGTGCCGCCTACGGCCCGCCGGCCCGTTGGATATTGCGTTGCAACGTGCGCGGCCCCCGGCGTGTGCCTAGGCTGGCGCACGTACCCGACCGTATGCGCCGTGCCGGCCCGCCCACGGGCACCCGCCGGACGGAGGTCGGATTTCCTTTACTCAGGACGATCGCCAGACAGGGGATGCCGGTGTCCGAACCATCGCCTTTCGCCCAGGGTTCCCCTCGCATCGACGAGGGCAGCGACGGGCGCGACGACCTGCTGAACACCATTTCGCTGCGCTATCGCGCGCCGTTGCGCGGTTTCTTCGCCAAGCGGGTCCGGGATGCCAGCGAAGTCGACGACCTGACCCAGGAAGTGTTCCTGCACCTGCTGCGGCGCGCCCGCGGTGGCGCCATCGAGCATGTGGAGCAGTACGTGTTCCAGGTGGCGGCCAACGTCCTGCGCGACTGGGCACGCCGGCGCAAGGTCCGGGCGATGGATGTCCAGGAGTCGTTCGACGAGGATCTTCACCAGCCCGCTACGGATATTTCGCCGGAGCGCGTCTTACTGGGAGAGGAGGCGGTCCGGGTGATGACCGCCGTCCTGCGGAGCCTGCCCGAACGGACCCGCGACGTTTTCGTGCTGAGGACCATGGAAAAGCGCAAATACACTGAAATCTCGGTCATGCTGGGCATCTCCGTCCGGGCCGCCGAGAAACACATGGCCAAGGCGCTGGCCCGGTTGGGCGGCGCGCTGGGCGGGATGCCGGAGGGCGCATGACCCCGCCGGACAGGCACACGACAGAGGCTGGCGAAACGCACCCATGAACTCGCGGACTCCTCCAACGACCTGGGCGATGGACTTCGCGGCGGACAGCGCCGACGAGGCGGCCGCGCGCTGGAGCGAGATCCTGCGCGACGCGCCCGACCAGCCGCGCCTGCGCGAGGGCTTCGATGCCTGGCATGCGCGGTCGCCGGAGAACGCGGCGGCCTGGCGGCGCATCCAGGCCGCGAATCACTGGGTACGCACGCTGTCGGATTCACCGGAAATGCAGTCGCTGCGCCGCGAGACGCTGGCGCGCGTGGCCGAAGGCAGGCTGCGCTCCTCGCGGCGATGGCGGCGGCTGTCGATTGCCGCCTCGCTGCTGTTGCTCACCGGCGTGGGTCTCATCGCGCTGAGGCCGGAGGCCACCCGCGGGTTGTTCTCCGGCGCGGGCGACACCCTGGCCGGGAATGTCTACCAGACCGGCGTGGGCCAGCGCAGCGTGGTGACGATGGACGACGGTTCGGTGGTGACCCTCAACACCGACAGCCGGCTGTCGGTGCATTACCGCGCTGACGTCCGCGCGGTGACACTTGAACGTGGGCAGGCCCTGTTCAAGGTCGCCAAGGATCGTTCGCGCCCGTTCGTGGTCACCGCGGATGGAAAGCGGGTTACCGCGCTGGGCACCGAGTTCGACGTGCGGGTCGGGGAACGCCTGTTCGAAGTCACCTTGCTGGAAGGCCGCGTGGGTGTCGCGCCGGCGCAGGGCGTCGCACCATCGCCGGCCAATGCGGCGACGCTGGCGGAATTGCATCCGGGCCAGCAGTTCGTCGCCACCGACGGATCCCGGCCGGTGGTGCGGGTGGCCGACGTGGGGCGCGTGGTCAGCTGGCGCACCGGCCAGATCGTATTCGACAACGAGCGATTGGACGCCGCGATTGCCGAAGTGAACCGCTATTCGCGGAGAAAGGTAGTGCTGGGCGACCCACAGCTCGCTTCGCTGAAGATCAGCGGCGCGTTCAATGCCGGCGATACGCATACGTTCGTCGAGGCGTTGACGAATTACTTCCCCATCCAGCGCGATCCGCGCGAAGACGATCGCGTGGTGCTCGAGTCGCGCTCCCGGTGAGCGCACGCACATCCCCGCGCCATGGCGTGCGCGGAATGATCCCGGACTGACGCAGGCCTCCACCCGGCGATTCTTGTTGCGTCGCAAAACAGATCCCGCGGGTCCAGTATTCCAGTCGTGATCTTTTTTTCCGATCACGGTTCGGGTTTTGCGCGGGAGCGCGTCTGTATGGAAGTACGTCGCCATCACGACGTGGCCGCGTGACAAAAAAACTCGGGGAGGAAGCATGGGAGTTCGTTCGTCTCGATTCGCAAAGCACGTGCTCAGGCCTTGTGCCCTGGTACTGGCGCTGTCGCCGATACTCGCGGCGCAGGCGCGAGACGGCACCGACCCGCCCGCGCGTTTCGAGATACCCCAGCAGACCCTCAGTGCGGCCCTGTCCGACTATGCGCGCCAGAGCGGCAAGCAACTGTTGTATTCGCCCGAACTTGCGGTCGGGAGAAGCGGGCGCGCGGTGGTGGGCAGCAAGGCGCCGACACAGGCACTGGAAGAACTGCTCGAAGGCACCGGACTGACCTATACCGTCAGCCCTTCGGGGGCGATCCTGATCAGGGATCCCGCGCAGGCCGCCCGCGAAGCGGCGGCGAAGAAGGACAAGCCGGGCGGGCCGCAGGGAAACGGACAGGAGGTCGCCGCCCTGCAGTCGGCGACGACCTCCGGGACCGTGGCCCAGCAGACTGCAAGCGAAACCGCGACAAGAACTGCTGAAGCGCGCAACGAGACCACGCTGGATACCCTGGTGGTCACCGCGCAGAAGAAGGTGGAGAACATCCAGAAGGTTCCCATCGCCATCAGCGCCTTCAGTGGCGACGATCTCAATGATCGCAAGATCGAGACCGGTGGCGATCTGGTCACGGCGACGCCGAACGTCACCTTCTCCAAGACCAATTTTGCCAGCTACAACTTCCAGATCCGCGGCATCGGCACGCAGGCGCTGTCGGTGACCACCGATCCGGCGGTCGCGGTCAGCTTCAACAGCACGCCGATGATCCGCAACCGCCTGTTCGAGCAGGAATACCTGGACGTGGAACGGGTGGAAGTGCTGCGCGGTCCGCAGGGGACGCTGTACGGGCGCAACGCCACCGCTGGCGTGGTCAACATGATCCCGAACCTGGCCGATCCGGAAGCCTTCGACGCCAGCACCAAGGTCGAGCTCGGCAACTATGACTCGCGCCGGGTCAACGCGATGATCAACGTCCCGCTGAGCGAGACCTTCGCCTTCCGCGTGGCCGCGCAATACACCAAGCGTGACGGCTACGACCACAACACCGTCACCGGCAAGGACGTCAACGATCGCGACCTGATGACCACGCGCCTGTCGGCGACGTTCCGGCCCAGCGAACGCTTCAGTGCCAGCGTGGCCTGGGAGCATTTCCAGGAAGACGACATGCGCGCCCGCACCGGCAAGCAGATCTGCCACAACGATCCGGGGCCCGCCACGATCGGTGGCTACGAGCCGGTCTTCGGCAATGCCCGCAACTATCTCAGCCAGTCCTGCAAGGACGGCTCGCTTTACGGCAACGACGCGTTCGGCGTACCCAATGCCGCGAGCCTGCCCTACATCCTGGGCGCGTCGCCGGTGAGCCTGGGGCTGCTGGTGGACGAGAACGGATTCCCGATCGGCGGATTGCCGCTGCTTCCGCTCGGCGTGGACCCTTACGCCGGACTGCGGCAATCGACCGACCTGCGCGAAATCGCCACCACCTACGACCCCCGTTTCGAGGCGAAGAACGACGTCGTGCAGATCAACCTCGATTTCGGCCTGACCGATCAGCTGAATCTGGTGTCGCAGACGCTGTACACGCGTGACCGTTACTACTCCACCCAGGACTACGGAAGGTTCCAGTCCAATCCGATCTTCAACGACAGCAATGATGCCCTGCAGTTCCTGCCGGACTTCACCCTGGGGCCGGCCTATCCGGCCACGCCGGGTGGCATCTTCTGCGACCCGCAGTTGGGTTGCTCGAACCGGCTGCTGAACGTCGACCTGGTCGATTCCTACAGCACGCAGTGGTCGCAGGAGTTCCGCCTGCAATCGGCGTTCGACGGCAAGTTCAATTTCAGCGTGGGCGCCAACTATCTGGAGTACGAGGTTGACGAAAGCTACTACGTATTCAGCAACATGTTCAGTGCGCTGGCGCAGCTGTTCTTCAACGGCAACGGCAGCGGCACGGCGCCAGGGAATTGTCCCGCGGGAACCGCGACACGGTTCGATCCGAATCAGGGCATCGACGTGCCCTGCGTGTATATCGACCCCAATCCGCTGCGCTCCATCAATGGGCAGGGACACAATTACTTCCGTAGCCGCAACGTCGCCAAGACGCGGTCGGCGGCGATCTTCGGTGAAGGCTACTGGCAGCTGTCCGATACGCTGCGGCTGACCGCCGGTGTGCGGCTCACCCGGGATCGCAAGATCACAACGCCGTACGCGAGCCAGACGCTGCTGGGCGATTCCACCGTGGGCGGCAACTCGTCGCTGTTCGGCGGGTACACCGGATATGGCTATCCCGCCGGCCCGGACATCCGGCAAACCTGGACCGAGCCGACCGGACGCCTGGTGCTGGATTGGTCGCCGGACCTGTCCTTCACCGACAGCACGCTGGTCTACGCATCGATATCGCGCGGCTACAAGGCAGGCGGCACCAATTCGCCAGGCGTGGGAGCCAATCCGGAGGCGCTCAGCTTCGAACAGCGCAACCCCGAGTTCCGGCCCGAGTACGTCAACGCGTTCGAGATCGGCACCAAGAACGTGATGGCCGGCGGCCAGCTGATGTTCAACGCCACTGCCTTCTACAACGACTATAAGGACTACCAGGTCTCGCAGATCCAGGACCGCGCCACCCTCAACGAGAATTTCGATGCGCGCACCTGGGGCGCGGAGTTCGAACTGGTATGGAAGCCGACCGACGCCTTCCAGATCAGCGGCAACGTGGGCCTGCTGCGCAGCCGTATCGGCGCCAACCAGTACTCGATCGACGTGATGGACCGGACCGCGGGAAATCCCGAATGGACCACCGTGCGTCCATGGATGCAACTGGCGTCGAACTGCATCGCGCCGACCGCGCTGGTATCGATGGCGCTGGAGAACTACTTCGCCGACCCGTTCAACCAGATGTACAGCAATGCTGGCTTCCTCAACAGCTTCTGCACCGTCAACTACTACACGGCGATGGGTGGGTTCACGGCGGATCGCGGTTTCAATGGCGGTCCCGGGCCGTACGCCTATCTGTTGAATGGCGCCTATTACAACCCGGAAACCGACGCGCCCAACGGTGGTGCAGGTTTCGCCAAGAACGTCGGTGGAAATGAACTGCCGAACGCACCGCACATTACGGTCAGCCTGAGCCCGCAGTACACCTTCCTGCTGGCGGACAGCGAGCTGACCCTGCGCGCGGATCTCTACTACCAGGGCAAGAGCTGGGCGCGCATCTACCAGGACCGGATCGATCGGCTCAAGGAATGGGGCAACGTCAACCTGTCGCTGACCTGGTACAAGCCGGCCACCGATCTGACCGTGCAGCTGTACGTGAAAAACGCGCTGGATGAGGAGGCCATCACCGGCACCTTCCTCAACAGCGACGATACCGGCCTGACTTCCAATGTCTTCATCCAGGATCCCCGGATCATCGGGTTGTCCATCCGCAAGGGATTCTTCTGACCGACCGAACGGTCCGCGGATGGCGGGTCGAGACAAACCAGACAACAGCAAGCGATGTTTCCGAGGACGCCATGGATGGCGTCCACCTCGGATGACCTCTCCGCTTCGAACACGAAAAAGCCATTTGGGTGCGTCCGCATTCAAATACACCAGCAACCCTCCATCGGAGAAAGGCACCATGTCAAAGTTCAAGGTAAGCTTGCTTGCAGCCATGTCCGCCGTTGCGATGTTCGGCGCCGCATCGGCATCCGCCGCCACGTTCCAGGTTTGGAACGGCAGCAGTTGGGGCGATGGCACCACCCACTTCGTCGGGACCACGACGGCCTCGTATTTCGGCAACTCGCTCCCGTGCTCGTCCGCTGACTTCACCGTGGTGGTAACCAGCGGTGTGGCGCGCATCACCGCGGTCAGTTTCGGTGGCAGTGCCGCATGCGCGGCGATCGTCCCGCGCGGCCTGCCGTGGAAGGTCAGCATCACCGCCACCAGCGGTACCGGCGGTACGCTCACCATCGGCGACACCGCCAGCACGACGACCAATGTGGGTGGCGTGAACGTGTTCATCCCCGCGCCGCTGAACGCGAACTGCCCGAGCGCCGCCGGACGAGCGCCGTTGCCCAACGTGGCGATGACCAACGGTTCGTCCTCCACGGTCGCGAGCATCCAGTTCAGTGGAACGCTGGGCGGTTGCGCCGTCGCTTCGACCGCGCCCACCCATCTGCGTACCACCGGCTACCCGGCGGCGCGGGTGATTCCGTGATCTGAGCCTGTTCCATGCCAGGGGGCTGCCCAGGGGCGATGCCGTCCGTGGCGAGCCCCTCCCGCCACGGTCACACGCATCGAGGCAGCCCCCTGGGCACTTCATCCATCCCGTTGCCGACCCGGACACGCGTCCGGAACGCACATGCAGGAGTCCGTCATGTTGAAGACGTCGTTGTCCGTTGTCCTCGCGGGATTGGCGGCGATGGCCGCCATGCCCGCGGCCATCGCGGGTACGCCATCCGGTCCGTATGCGATGTTCAAGTATTGTCCGTACACGAATCCCAGCGTGGGTTCCTGCGTGATCAACACCACCGACTCGGGCGTGTTCGTCATCGGCAACACCACCTTGCCGATCGACAAGCCCATCGTGCTGCAGGGCGGGGTGGAGAACCTGGGACCGTCGCCGCTGTACCAGGCGGTGGGCGCACCGACGCTTTCGGCGCCGCCGGCCAAGGTGCCGGGTGGCCTGCTGGGCATCATGAACCCCGCCCCCAATTGGCCCGGCCCTCTGTGGACCGCATTCTGGGCGATCGTGGCCACGGTCAACGACGTCACCGCCACCATGGAGCCGGTCGCGTTGGCGCAGACGAACTTCGGCAACGCGCTGTTCCCGCCGACCGACGGCAGCGATCCCACCGCGGCGCAGCTGGCGGTGCGCGTGCACCTGCAGAATCCGTTCCTGGGCAACAACTGCTACATCGGTTCGCCGCAGAACCCGATCATCATCAAGCTGCAGACCGGTACCACCCAGCCGCCGCCGCCGAACCAGCCGATCGCGGGCAATCCCGGCACGGTCGAGACGATCATCACCGACGAAGAGAACTTCATCGGCTATCTGCAGGTGACCGACGCGACCTTCGTCGACAACTCGTTTGCGGTCCCGGCGGCGACCGGGTGCGGCAACATCGCGCTGGGCCTGCCGATCCTCACGCCAATCCTGGAATCGCTGGTTTCGGGCGCAGTCAACCTGAAAGTCGGACTGCCGTCGGCGGCTGGCAAGAACACCGCGGTGCTCAACAGCGATGCCGCGATCGCCGCTTCGGCGTTCGTGCTGGGGAGCGAGCAATAAACGGATGCACGCCGAGGTGAAACGGCGGGGCAGGATGCCAGGGCCAGGGACGGGCGGCGCAGGGTGGCCAGGGAAGGCCGCCTTGCGCGTATCCTGCTAATCCATGCGCAGCAACCGCCTCGTCATTCCCTTGATCGTGGTCGTCCTGGCCGCGCTCGCGGGCGCGTACTGGCTGGGGCGGTCGCAGCCACACGCATCGCAGGGCGATGCGGAATCTTCCGCGTTGGCCGTACCGGCTGATCGGCGAGCCAGATCCGCGCAGCCGGGCCTGCGGAACGGATCTCGCGCACGGGGCTATTTCGCCGAACTGAAGATCGCCGCCGACGGCGGCGACCTGGCGGCGTCGACACGCCTGTATCGCAACCTGGACCTGTGCCGTCGCCTGCGCTCGGCGGACTGGGGCAACGCCATGCTGACCAGCGAGTTGCTCGACACACAGACCCGCGGCATGAGCGCCGCGCAGTTGGAGAATTACCGGGCGCAACTGGATGGAATCGAATCGCGCCGGCAGAACGCGCGACGGATGAGCGAGCTTTGCGACGGCGCCGATGCGGCGACCCTGGACTCGCTGGTACCGAGCCTGCACCAGGCCGCGCAACTGGGAGAACCGTACGCGCGTGCCTGCTATCTGGCGATGGGACCCGGGTTGGACATGCGCGCGCTCGCCAGGCATCCCGAATGGATCGATACCTATCGCACCAGCGTTCCGGGAATGGTCGAGGCCGGCCTGGCCGCCGGTGACTGGGCGATGGTGAATGTCCTGCGAACCGCCTTGCAGCCTGGTGCGGAGGGCTTGCTGGGCGGCGCGCTGGATGCCGATCCCGCGCAACACTTCCGTTATCTCAAGCTCTACCGGCTGGGCGCGGGAGCCGGCGACATCGCGGTGCTGGACCAGCAACTGGCGGTGGCCGCCGCGCGGCTGTCGCCGCAGCAGCGCGCCGAGGCCGAAACCTGGGCCGACACCACGTTCCGGCGCGACTTCGGCGGCCGTCCTTCGGCCGGCGCACCGGGACTGGACCGGGATCCCTGCGTGTTCCCGCATGAGTGAGGGGAACGGATGTACATCGACGAGGATTTGACCGTGGGACGATCCGGACAATGAAGTGGAAACACGCAATCATGGCCTGCACCGCGCTGGTGGCGGTCGCGGGTGTCTACGCGCTCGGCCGCTGGAGCGCCTTGCCGACGCCGGAAACCGCTCCGCGCACCGCGCAAACGCGCTCGGCCGGAGACGGGGCAGGCGGCGCGGACGCCGCACCGGCAACACCTGCGAAGGGCGGCGTCCTGCCGCCGGTCTCCGCATCGCTCGGCGCGACCTTCAGCGATTTGCAGGCCCGCGCGAACGCTGGCGACCTCGACGCCGCGCGCCGGCTGGTTCGCGACCTCGACCGCTGCAGCCGCCTGCGCGCCAACGAGTGGCGCAACGCGGGCACCACCCAGGCGCTGCTGGATCGCAAGACCGATGGCATGAGCGCGGCGCAACTGCGGACCTACCAGGTGTTGCTGGACGCGATGGACGTGCGCCAGCAGACCGCGGGCAGGAACCGGGAAATGTGCGCCGGCGCGGACGACAAGATGCTCGCGACCCTGGTGGCCAACATCGCCCAGGCGGCGCGGCTGGGCGATGCCGACGCACGCGCGTGCTATCTCGGCCGGGGGCCGCTCTACGACGTGCGTGGCCTGATCGAGCACCCCGGCGTGCTGCAGGGCTATCGCCGCGATGCCACCGCGATGATCGACGCCGGTCTGGCGGCGGGCGACTGGCGGGTGGTGGATCTCCTGCAACGCGCCTATGAACCGGGCGCCGAGGGGCTGCTGGCCGGCATGCTGGGCCCCGATCCGGCGCAACACTATCGCTATCTCAAGCTGTACCGGCTGGGTGCGGAGCCCCATCGCGTGGCGCAACTCGATCGGCAGATCGCCGCGATTGCCGCCAGCCTGTCACCGGAACAGCGCTACGACGCCGACCGCTGGGCGCAGGGCACGTTCGAAGACAAGTTCAGCGGCAGCTCGACGACTTCGACGCCGCCAGGCTGGGAGGCGTGCAGCTTCTGATCGCGGATGAGAAACCCTGCGCTCAGTGCAGATCGTTCAAATCGAGCCGGCGCAGCCGCGGTGCCCGCCACGCGGTGGCGGCGACCACCACCAGGATCGCGCCGCCGCCCAGCAGTACCGCCGGAATCAATCCCAGCAGCCGCGCCATCGTGCCGGCGTAGAACGCCCCCAGCTCGTTGGACGAACTGATGAAGATGCCGTTGATCGAGGACACTCGCCCGCGCATCTCGTCCGGCGTCGACAGCTGCAGGATGGTCGAACGCACCACCACCGACACGCCGTCGCACATGCCATAGGCCAGCAGGATCAGCGCCGACAGCCAGAAACTGCGGGACAGCCCGAACGCGATCACGCACAGGCCGAAGCCCGCCACTGCGAACAGCAGTACCCGGCCGGCGTGCTGCTGCAACGGATGCCGCGCCAGCCACACGCCCACGCACACCGAACCCAGCGCTGGTGCCGCGCGCAGGATACCCAGGCCTTCGGGACCGTAGCGGAGAATGTCGTGGATGAATGCCGGCAGCATCGCCACCACGCCACCCAGCAGTACCGAGAACATGTCCAGCGCCATCGCGCCCAGCATGATCTGGTTGCCCCAGACGAAGCGCGCGCCCTGGGCGATGCTGGCGAAGATCGGCAGGCTGGTTGCCGGCGGGCCTGGTTCCTCCACCCGCAGACGCGCGAGCACGCCGCCGGCCAGCACCGCCAGCACCGCCGCCACGGCATAGGACAGCGCGTTGCCGCCGAATCCCACCAGCAGACCACCGATGGCCGGACCGGTCACCATCGCCGCCTGGAAGATCACCGTGCCCAGGCCGGCGCCGCGGACGAAGTCCTCGCGTGCCAGCACCTTCGCGAACAGCGCGTTGTAGATGGGACTTAGGAACGAGCGCGCCATCCCGGTCAGCGCGATGGCGGCGTAGATCGGCCACAGCCGCGTGGTCGGCAACCATCCCGCCGCCGCAAGCACGAGGATCACCGCGGTCAGCGTCAACGCCGCGCAGGCCGCCACGCCCAGCTTGCGTCGCGGCAGGTGGTCGACCAGATAGCCGGCGAACGGCGCCACGCAGAAGAACGGCAGTACTTCGGCCAGGCCGATCAGGCCGAGCGAGAACGGATTGCGGGTGAGTTCATAGATGTGCCAGCCGACCGTCACCGCGACGATCTGGTAGGACAGCAGCGCCAGGATGCGGTAAGCCAGGACCGTGGTGAATCCGCGGTTGCGCAGCAGCGCCCTGACCGGAGAGGAGCTATTGGCCGCGCTCACCGGGCCGCCGCGGCGGTCTCGCGGATGAAGGCCAGCAGCGAGGCCAGTCCGTTGCTGCGGGTCGGCGAGAGATGCTTGGCCAGGCCGATATCGGCGATGTAGTCCGCTTCGGTGGCGAGGATTTCGCTGGCCGGACGGCCGGAGTAGACCCGCAACGCCAGGAAGATCAGCCCGGACACGATCGCCGAATCGCTGACAGCGCGGAAATCCAGCCGGCTGGCGTCACCCTGCGGCACGATCCAGACCAGCGACTGGCATCCGAGCAGGCGATGTTGCTCGGTCTTCCACTCCTCCGGGAACGGCGGCAGCTTGCGGCCCAGGTCGATCAGGTACTGATAGCGCTCGGCCCAATCGCCGAAGAACGCGAATTCGTCCTTGATGGCGTGCTGGGCCTCGGCGGCAGTGGGTTCGAGCGGGAAGACGGTGTCGGTCATGGCGATTCGGAATGCGCCCTTCCGGGGAAGGGAGGCGGCGGCGCTCATCGGCCGCCTGTCCCGGCGCGGTCAGGCGCCGGGGCGGAGGGGAGGACTCAGGCCCGCTTCCAGCGGACGCCCTGCGGGGTATCTTCCAGCAGGATGCCTTCGCTGGCGAGCTGATCGCGGATGGCGTCGGAGCGGGCGAAGTCGCGGGCCCGCTTGGCGGCGGCGCGTTCCTCGATCAGGCCCTGGATGCGCACGTCGTCGTCGTTGGAGGCACCGCGCGCGAACCATTCGGCCGGCGCCTGCTGCAGCAGCCCCAGCGCGAAACCGGCGCCGAGCAGTTCCGCCTTCAGTCGCGCGCGGTCGTCGGCAGTGGAGGCCTTGCGGGCCTCGGCGGCGATGCGGGCCAGTTCGGCCAGCGCCAGCGGCGTGTTGAGGTCGTCGTCCAGCGCTTCCTCGATGGCGGCGGGAATCGAGTTGGCGGCGGAAGCCGGCGCATTGGCGTCGTGCAGATCCCGCAGCGTGCCGTACAGGCGATCCAGGGTTCGCACCGACTGCTCGATCAGCGCGTCCGACCAGTCCAGCGGCTGCCGGTAGTGTGCCGACAACAGGGCGTAGCGCAGCGCCTCGGGCGGGTGCTGTTCCAAGAGGTCGTGCACGCGTTCGATGTTGCCCAGCGACTTGCTCATCTTGGCGCCGCCGAAGTTGAGCATGCCGTTGTGCAGCCAGAACCGGGCGAAGGTCTTGCCGCCGTGGGCGCATTCGCTCTGCGCGATTTCGTTCTCGTGGTGCGGAAATTGCAGGTCCACGCCGCCGGCATGGATGTCGATGGTCTGGCCCAGGTGGGCCGCCGCCATCGCCGAGCATTCGATGTGCCAGCCGGGCCGGCCGCGGCCCCAGGGGGATTCCCAGCCCGGCAGTTCGTCGCTGGAGGGCTTCCACAGCACGAAATCGCCGGGATCGCGCTTGTAGGGCGCCACGTCCACGCGCGCGCCGGCCAGCATTTCCTCCGGGTCCCGGCGCGAGAGCTTGCCGTAGTCCGGGAACGAGGCCACCGCGAACAGTACGTGGCCCTCGGCCGCGTAAGCGTGCCCGCCGGCGATCAGGTCCTGGATCATCGCGACGATCTGCGGAATGTGGGCGGTCGCCTCGGGCTCGATGTCCGGCGGGGCGACGCCCAGCCGCGCCATGTCCTGACGGTAGGCGGCGGCGAAACGGTCGGTGATGGCACTGATCGGCACGCCCTGTTCCAGGGCCGCCGCGTTGATCTTGTCGTCCACGTCGGTGATGTTGCGGGCGTACCGCAGCGCGCCATGGCGCCGGCGCAGCAGCGCCGCCAGCACCCCGAACACCACCGGGCCGCGGGCGTTGCCGATGTGGACGTAGTTGTAGACCGTGGGCCCGCACACATACAGGGTGGGGCAGGCGGGATCGAGGGGGACGAAGTCCTCGACCCGGCGGGTGAGGTTGTTGTGGAGGCGAAGGCTCATCAGGCTGCGGCGTGGGGAAGCACGGTGATTCTACAGCCTGGCGGGGTCCGGCCGGCCGCCGGCCGGGCGCAGGAGGGGATGGTTCAGCCCCTCTCCAGCCTGGTCGCCTACACTAGTGCGCAGGGATTTCCACCAACGGGTCGCATGGGTCGTTTCCGTCATTGCTTGCTGCCACTGCTGATGTTGCCGATCGCCATGGGCGCGATGGCGCAGGAGCGCGTGGTCCAGGCGGAGAACGTGCGGCTGGACTACGCCCAGGTGCTCAACGTCGAGCCGGTCTACCAGACCCTGCGGGCCAGCCGGACCGAGGAAGTCTGCGACGAACTGCCCACGCTGCCGACCACCACGGTCCATCCGACCCGGGAACAGAGCCGCTGGGCGCGGTTCCTGGACTCCATCAAGGGTGTGTTCTCCGGCGACGACGAGGCCAAGGCGGAAGACGCCGACGCGCAGGCCGGCCAATCCACCGAACCGGCCAAGCTCAATTGCCGCAGCGTGCCGGTCGAGCGCGAGTTCCGCCGCCCCATCGCCTACGACGTGGACTACGTCTACAAGGGCACCAAGTACCGTTCCCGCCTGGCCGAGGATCCGGGCAACCGGCTCCGGATCCGGATTTCGGTGATGCCCTACGTGCCGACCGTGCCCCCGGTCGAGGCGCCCGCGCCCTGAGCCTTGCGCTGCGCCGCAGCACGTGCGAGGATTCGCCCCCTATGAAGATGAACGCCCACGCCCATGCTGACAGCGCGGCCCGCCAGGCCTCGGGCATGACCTCGCGTGCGCGTCGACCGGAATCCTGCTCCTAGCTGGGTCGCCCGGACGTTTTCGCCTGTCTTGACGGAACCCAGCCAGAGGCTGGGTTTTTTCGTTTTCCGCCCCCGAATTTCCGCAACATTCCCGAACCAGGATGCCTTGATGAAGCACTTCTTGAACACGCAGGACTGGAGCCGCGCCGAGCTGGATGCCTTGCTGGCGCAGGCGGCGCGATACAAGCAGGACAAGCTGGGCGATGCGCTGAAAGGCAAATCGATCGCGCTGGTGTTCTTCAATCCCTCCATGCGCACCCGCACCAGTTTCGAGCTGGGCGCCTTCCAGTTGGGCGGGCATGCGGTGGTCCTGCAGCCGGGCAAGGACGCGTGGCCGATCGAGTTCAACCTGGGCACGGTGATGGACGGCGATACCGAGGAGCACATCGCCGAGGTGGCGAAGGTGCTGGGCCGCTATGTCGACCTGATCGGCGTGCGCGCGTTCCCGAAGTTCATCGACTGGGCCCATGACCGCGAGGACATCGTGCTGAAGTCGTTCGCCAGGTATTCGCCGGTGCCGGTGATCAACATGGAGACGATCACCCATCCCTGCCAGGAACTGGCGCACGCGTTGGCGCTGCAGGAACACTTCGGCACCACCGATCTGCGCGGCAAGAAGTACGTGCTGACCTGGACCTATCATCCCAAGCCGCTGAACACCGCAGTGGCCAACTCGGCGCTGACCATCGCCACCCGGCTGGGCATGGACGTGACCCTGCTGTGCCCGACCCCGGACTACATCCTGGACGAGCGCTACATGGGTTGGGCCGAGCAGAACGTGGCCGAGAGCGGCGGCTCGCTGGCCGTCAGCCATGACATCGAAAGCGCCTACCGCGGCGCCGACGTGGTCTACGCCAAGAGCTGGGGCGCGCTGCCGTTCTTCGGCAACTGGGAGCCGGAAAAACCCATCCGCGACCAGTACAAGCACTTCATCGTCGACGAGGCCAAGATGGCGCTGACCAACAACGGCGTTTTCTCGCATTGCCTGCCGTTGCGCCGCAACGTCAAGGCCACCGACGCGGTGATGGATTCGCCGCAGTGCATCGCCATCGACGAGGCGGAGAACCGCCTGCATGTGCAGAAGGCGATCATGGCCGCGCTGATGAGCAGCCGGGATTCGTGATTCGGGATTGGGGATTCGCATGAGCGAATCCGGCGTCCCTGACCAACTTCAACTGAGAGATACCCCCATGTCGCAATCGAACGCTTCCACGAATCCCCAATCCCCGACCCCCAATCCCGGCTCCAAGGACATCGTCCTCGCCTTCTCCGGCGGCCTCGACACCAGCTTCTGCATTCCCTATCTGCAGGAGCGCGGCTGGGCCGTGCATACCGTGTTCGCCGACACCGGCGGCGTGGATGCCGAGGAACGCGCCTATATCGAACAGCGTGCCGCCGAACTGGGCGCGGCCAGCCACGTCACCGTGGATGGCGGCCCGGCGATCTGGAACGGCTTCGTCAAGCCGTTCGTGTGGGCGGGCGAGGGCTACCAGGGCCAGTATCCGCTGCTGGTCTCCGACCGTTACCTGATCGTCGATGCCGCGCTCAAGCGCGCCGCCGAACTTGGCACCAACGCGATTGCCCACGGCTGCACCGGCATGGGCAACGACCAGGTCCGCTTCGACCTGGCGGTCAAGGCGTCGGGCGACTACCGCATCGTCGCGCCGATCCGCGAAATCCAGAAAGAGCACACCCAGACCCGCGCCTACGAGCAGCAGTACCTGGAAGAGCGCGGGTTCGGCGTGCGCGCCAAGCAGAAGAGCTACACCATCAACGAGAACCTGCTGGGCGTGACCCTGTCCGGCGGCGAGATCGACAAGTGGGAAGCCCCGGGCGAAGGTGCGCGCGGCTGGTGCGCGCCGCGCAGCGAGTGGCCGGAGCAGGCCCTGCGCGTGACCGTCGGCTTCAAGCAGGGCGAAGCGGTGAGCCTGGACGGCCAGGCGCTGGACGGCGCCCAACTGCTGGCGAAGTTGAACGCGCTGTTTGCCCCGTATGGCGTGGGGCGTGGCATGTACACCGGCGACACCACCATCGGCCTGAAGGGCCGCATCGTGTACGAAGCACCGGGCCTGATCGCCCTGCTGGCGGCGCACCGCGCGCTGGAGGAGGCGGTGCTGACCAAGCAGCAGAACCGCTTCAAGCCGGAAGTGGCGCGCAAGTGGGTGGAAGTGGTGTACGAAGGCTTCTTCCACGATCCGATCAAGACCGACCTGGAAGCCTTCCTGGCGTCCTCGCAGGCGACCGTCAATGGCGAGGTCGTGCTGGAAACCCGCGGCGCCCGCGTCGACGCGGTGGCGGTGAAGTCGCCGCACCTGCTCAATGCAAAGGGCGCGACCTACGCCCAGTCGGCCGACTGGGGCGTGGAGGAGGCGGAAGGCTTCATCAAGCTGTTCGGCATGAGCAGCACGCTGTGGGCCGAGATCAACCGCTGATGGTCTTTCTGGCGCGAACGCGTTCGGGCTTGCGGGAAGCGTTGGATTTGGCGACCGTTGCTGGTGGCGCCGTCTCGTGTAGCGCGGCCGCGATCTCCGAGAATGGTTTCAGGAGTCACCAGGGCGTGCCGCTGACCCGCTTCTCCGATTCGATTTCGTTCGCGCATGTAGAAGATATCGCACGGGCGATCGCGACCATAGATGAGCATCATCCGGGTGTCCGGATATGGCTAGAACAGCACGAGACAAGGGCGGGCTCCAATGAGTGAGTTGCTTGAAAGCAGTTTGCGTCATCTCGAACAGTTGGTGTCCCACGACACCCGCAATCCGCCGCGCGCCATCACCACCGGCGGCATCTTCGACTACATCCGCGCGCAGTTGCTGGACTTCAATGTCGAGGTGATCGACCATGGTGCCGGCGCGGTGTCGCTGTTCGCCGTGCGCGGGCAGCCGAAGCGGGTGTTCAACGTGCACCTGGACACGGTGCCTTCGTCGCCGGCGTGGACCGCCGATCCGCTGAAGCTGCGGGTCGAGGGCGACCGTGCCATTGGCCTGGGCGCCTGCGACATCAAGGGCGCCGCCGCCGGCCTGATCGCCGCCGCGCAGGTCACCTCGGGCGACGCCGCGTTCCTGTTCTCCAGCGACGAGGAAGCCAACGACCCGCGCTGCATCGCGGCGTTCCTCGCACGCGATCATGGTTTCAGCGAAGCCATCGTCGCCGAGCCCACCCAGGGCCAGGCGGTGCTGGCGCATCGCGGCATCAGCGCGGTGCGGATGGCGTTCAAGGGGCAGGCCGGGCACGCTTCGGCCGAGAACGCGTTGTCGCTGAGCGCGCTGCACAACGCGATGCGCTGGGGCACCACCGCGCTGGATCATGTGCAGGCCCAGCACCACCTGCGTTTCGGTGGTCTGACCGGACTGCGCTTCAACATCGGCCGGGTCGAGGGCGGCATCAAGGCCAACATGATCGCGCCCAGCGCCGAAGTGCGGTTCGGCTTCCGGCCGCTGCCGTCGCAGGACATGGACGCGTTGCACGCGCAGTTCCGCGCGTTCGCCAACCCCGACGCGCTGGCCGAGTACGAGGAGACCTTCCGCGGCCCATCGCTGCCTTCAGGCGACGTCGCCCGCGCCGAGGAGCGACGCCTGGCCGCGCGCGATCTGGCCGACGAACTCGGCTTGCCGGTCGGCAACGCGGTGGACTTCTGGACCGAGGCCTCGCTGTTCTCGCAGGCCGGCCTGACCGCGCTGGTGTACGGCCCGGGCGACATCGCCCAGGCGCATACCGCCGACGAATGGGTCGCGCTCGACCAGCTTCAACACTACGCCGCCACCGTGCAGCGGATTTTCACCGCATAACCGAGACCCGCAGAAACGATGGAATCGAACAAGCAAACCCGGCAGACCATCATCCGGCTGCTCTCCAGCATGGCCAGCGCGAAGGAGATTTCGCAGTACGTCAAGCGCTTCTCGCAGCTGGACGCCAAGCGCTTCGCCGTGGTCAAGGTCGGCGGCGCGGTGTTGCGCGACGACCTGGAGGCGCTGACCTCCTCGCTGACCTTCCTGCAGGAAGTCGGCCTGACCCCGATCGTCGTGCACGGCGCCGGCCCGCAGCTGGACGAGGAGATGAACGCCGCCGGCATCGTCAAGCAGACCGTCAACGGCCTGCGCGTGACCACGCCGGAAGTGCTGGCGATCGTGCGCAAGGTGTTCCTGCAGCAGAACCTGGCGCTGGTGGAGGCCCTGCAGCAGGGCGGCGCGCGGGCGACCTCGATCGTGTCCGGCGTGTTCGAGGCCGAATACAAGGACCAGCCGACCTACGGCCTGGTCGGCGACGTCACCCGCATCAACCTGGCGCCGATCGAGGCCAGCCTGCACGCCGGGTCGATTCCGGTCATCGCCAGCATGGGCGAGACCGTCGGCGGGCAGATCCTCAACATCAACGCCGATTTCGCCGCCAACGAACTGGTGCAGGTGCTGCAACCCTACAAGATCATCTTCCTGACCGGCACCGGTGGCTTGCTGGGCGCTGACGGCAAGGTCATCGACTCGATCAACCTGTCCACCGAGTACGACGAGCTGATGGCGCAGCCGTGGATCAACGGCGGCATGCGGGTGAAGATCGAGCAGATCAAGGACCTGCTGGACAAGTTGCCGCTGACCTCGTCGGTGTCGATCACCAAGCCGGCGGAACTGGCCAAGGAACTGTTCACCCATCGCGGCTCCGGCACGCTGGTGCGGCGCGGCGAACGGGTGCTGCGCTTCGATTCCTGGGAAGGCGTGGATCGGCAGCGCCTGCGCGAGCTGATCGAATCGAGTTTCGGGCGGCGCCTGCTGCCGGACTATTTCGAGCGCACCGCGCCGCATCGCGTCTACATCAGCGAGAACTATCGCACTGCGCTGATCCTGACCCACGAGGACGGCTTCGCCTACCTGGACAAGTTCGCGGTGCTCGACGACGCGCAGGGCGAAGGCCTCGGGCGTGCGGTCTGGCACGTAATGCGCGAGGAAAACCCGCAGCTGTTCTGGCGTTCGCGCCACAACAACCCGGTCAACATCTTCTACTACGCCGAGTCCGACGGCTGCTACAAGCAGGAGAAGTGGAAGGTGTTCTGGTACGGCATCGACAGCTTCGACGACATCGAGCGTTGCGTGGCCCATTGCCGCACGCGCCAGCCGACCCTGGTGGATTGAGATGACGACGGACACGACTGGCCTCTGGCAGCAGGTTCCCCGGCTGGAAGGACGCCACGCACGCCTGGAGCCGCTGCAGCGCGCACACGCGGACGGCCTGCGCGCGGCACTGGAAGGCGATGCCCTGGCCGCGCTCTGGTACACCAATGTGCCGCGCGCGGCCGAGGTCGACACCTACCTGGATGGCGTGTTCGCCACCCAGGCGCAGGGCAGGATCCTGCCGTTCGTGGTGCGGGATGCCGCCGGCGACATCGTCGGCAGTACGCGCTTCTATGATCTGGAACCCACGGTGCCGCGCGTCAGCATCGGCTACACCTGGTACGCGCCGCGGGTGCAGCGTACCGGCCTCAATACCGAAGCCAAACTCCTGCTCTTGACCCATGCGTTCGAAACGCTGGGCTGCATCAGCGTGATGTTCGAGACCAGCTGGTTCAACCAGCGCTCGCGCGCGGCCATCGCCCGCCTGGGCGCGAAACAGGACGGCGTGCTGCGCAACCATCGGCGTCATGCCGATGGCAGCCCGCGCGATACCGTCATTTTCTCCATCCTCGACAACGAATGGCCGGCGGTGAAGCGCAACCTGCTTTCGCGCCTGGCCCAGCATGAGTCCTCCCCATGAAAACCGTCGGCATCGTCGGCGCGCGCGGACATACCGGCGCCGAACTGATCAAACTGATTGCCCGCCATCCGCAACTGGAACTGGCGTTCGTGTCCTCGCGCGAGCTGGACGGACAGAAAGTCAGCGACCACATCGCCGATTTCGCCGGCGGACTGCGCTACGAAAACCTCAGCCATGAACAGGTCGGCGGCAGGGGCGCCGACGCCGTGATCCTGGCGCTGCCCAACGGCAAGGCGGCCGAACTGGTCGCCGCCATCGATACGCAGGCGCCGGAGACGGTGGTGGTGGACCTGTCCGCCGATTATCGCTTCAACTCCGACTGGTACTACGGCCTGCCGGAACTGACGCGCGACGCCTATGCCGGGCAGAAACGCATCAGCAATCCAGGCTGCTATGCCACCGCGATGCAACTGGCGATCGCGCCGGTGCTGGACCAACTGGCAGGCCCCCCCCAGTGCTTTGGTGTTTCTGGCTACTCCGGCGCCGGCACCACGCCGTCGGACAAGAACAATGTCGAGCTGCTGCGCGACAACCTGATGCCGTACGCGCTGACCGATCACATGCACGAACGCGAGGTCAGCCGGCACCTGGGCGTGCCGGTGGAGTTCATGCCGCACGTGGCGCCGCATTTTCGCGGCATCACCATGACGGTCAACCTGTATCTGCAACAGGCGGTCAAGCGGGACGACATGCGCGATCTGTACGGGCAGCGTTACGCCGGCGAACCGCTCGTCCGCGTTACCGATGACGCGCCATGGGTGAGTCGCATCGCCGGCCGGCATGGTGTGGAAATCGGTGGATTCACCGTGGCGCCGGGTGGCAAGCGCATCGTGGTGGTGGCGACCCTGGACAACCTGCTGAAGGGCGCGGCGACCCAGGCAATGCAGAACCTCAACCGCGCCTTCGGCTTCGACGAACTGGAGAGCATTCCGGTGGACACATTCCATCACGAGGAGGGCAGGGCATGAGCGACCTGTTGTGGCAGAAGCCCGGCATCACGGTCGACGCGGAAATCCAGCGGTTCCTGGCCGGCGACGACGTGTTGCTGGATCGCGAATTCTTCCTGCACGACATCCAGGCCAGTACCGCGCATGCGGAGGGGCTGCAACATATCGGCATCCTGTCGGCGGACGAGCTGGCCGGGCTGAAGCGCGAGCTGGCTGCACTGGCCGAGGATTTCAGCACCGGCCGCTTCGTACTGGACGAGCGCTACGAGGACGGCCATTCCGCCATCGAGGCGCGGTTGACCGAGCGTCTGGGCGACGCCGGCCGCAAGATCCACACCGGCCGCAGCCGCAACGACCAGATCCTGGTCGCCACCCGCCTGTGGCTGAAGGAAAAGCTGGCGCGCACGGCGGCGCTGTGCCGCGAGGTCGCCAAGGTCGCCCTGGATCGCGCGGTGGCCGAGCAATCGCTGCCGCTGCCCGGCTACACCCATATCCAGCGGGCGGTGGTGTCGTCGGCGGGCATGTGGTGGGCCGGCTGGACCGAGGCGTTCATCGACAACGCCATCCGTGCCGGCGATACCCTCAAACTGGTCGATGCCAATCCGCTGGGCACCGCGGCCGGCTATGGCGTTAATCTGAAGCTGGATCGCGAGCACACCACCGTGGCGCTTGGCTTCGAGCGCATGCAGATCAGCCCCATCTACGCGCAACTCTCGCGCGGAAAGTTCGAGATGGCCGCGCTGGAAGCACTCGGCGCCGCGACCCTGGACCTACGCCGCATCGCCTGGGATCTGTCGCTGTTCACCAGCGCCGAATTCGGTTTCGTCGCGCTGCCTGCGCAGTACACCACCGGCAGTTCGATCATGCCGAACAAGCGCAATCCCGATGTGATCGAACTGATGCGCGCCACCCACGCCAGCGTGGCGGCGGCGCGCACCGAGATCGAACAGTTGCTGTCGCTGCCATCCGGCTACCACCGCGATCTGCAGGCCAGCAAGGGTGCCATCTTCCATGGCTTCAGTCGCGGCCTGCCGGCGCTGGAACTGTTGCCGGCGTTGCTGGCCAACCTGGAATGGCGCGAGGACCGGCTGCGCGCGGCGATCGATTCGGGCATGTACGCGACCGACGTGGCGGTGGAAGCCGCGGTGGCGGGCATACCCTTCCGCGAGGCCTACAAGGCCGCTGCCGCGGCGGCGGACACGGCCGGGCAGGGACGTACCCCGGAAGGCAGCCTGGATGCGCGGGTGTCGCCGGGCGCCGCCGCCGACCTGCGGCTGGATACCCTGCGCCGGCGCCTGGTCGCGTTGGAGGGTTGACTCATGTCGCCGGTCAGTCGCGCCAATGCCGAACACTACGCGTGGGGCCAGGGCTGCGATGGCTGGCATCTGCTCAAGGATGCGGGCCTGAGCGTGATCGAGGAGCGGATGCCGCCGGGTACGGCGGAAGTCAGGCACTTCCACGCCCAGGCGCGCCAGTTCTTCTACGTGCTGGATGGGCAGGCCGAACTGGAAGTGGAAGGCGCCGTTTCCCTGCTCCAGGCCGGACAGGGGCTGCACGTCGCGCCGGGGCAGGCGCACCGGATGCGCAACCGTGGCGGCACGGATGCGCGCTTCCTGGTGATTTCGTCCCCGCGTGCGCACGGCGATCGCCATCCCGCGCCGGAGAATCGTGCATGAAGACCCGCTACCTGGTGATGGCGATGCGGACGCCGGACTTCCGCGATGACGTCATCGCGCCGCACCACGCTTTCCTGGATGGCCTGCGCGAGGCGGGCCTGCTGGAAATGACCGGCGGTTTCAGTGATCGCAGCGGCGGCGCCTATCTGCTGGCGGGCATCGGTTCGCTCGATGAGGCACGCGCCATCGCCGCGCGCGATCCGCTGGCGATCACCGGCAGTTCGCTGCTGACCGTGTACGAATGGAACACCCGTTGAAGAAGCCGCCACCGAGTCCGACATGAGCCACGCCGCCATTCCGTTCGCTGCGCAGACCCTGCCGACGTGGAAGCGCGCGGTGCTGAAGGTCGGCAGCAGCCTGCTGGCCAACGAAGGCGAGGGGCTGAGCCCGAGGCATGCGCTCAATCTTGCGCAGTTCGTGTCCTCCAGCTTGCTGGTCGGCCGTGAAGTGGTGATCGTGTCCTCCGGCGCGGTCGCCGCCGGACGCGGGTTGCTGCATCGCAAGCCGGCCGCGGGCGTCGCGATGGCGGAACGGCAGGCGCTGGCCGCGCTCGGGCAGGCGCAGCTGATTGGCCTGTGGCAGCGCTTCTTCGAGCGTCCGGTCGCGCAGGTGCTGCTCACCCATGACGATTTGCGCAACCGCCGGCGCTATCTCAACGCCCGCGCCACCCTGCAGGAACTGCTGGCGCTGGGCGCGTTGCCGGTCATCAACGAGAACGACACCGTGTCGGTGGACGAACTGAAGCTGGGCGACAACGACAACCTGGCCGCGGTGGTGGCGGCGCTGGTCGATGCGGATGCGCTGTTCATCGCCACCGACATCGACGGTTTCTATTCGGCCAACCCGCGCACGCATGCGGATGCGAGGCCCATACTCGACGTGGAAGCGTTGACGCCCGAATTCTTCGCCATGGCCGGTGGCGCCGGCAGCGGGGTCGGCACCGGCGGCATGCACACCAAGCTCGAAGCCGCGGCCAAGGCGGCGGCGGCCGGTATCGAAACCTTCCTGTTCAACGGTACCCGCGCCGAGACCCTGTCCGCGCTGGCGGCCGGGCGCCTGCACGGCACCCGCTTCCGACCGGCCCAGAACCGCCTTGCCGCGCGCAAGTACTGGCTGCGCAACGTACCGGTGGAAACCGGCGCGATCCTGGTCGATGCCGGTGCGGCCGGCGCGGTGCGCGAGCGCGGTGCTTCGCTGCTGCCGGGGGGCGTGGTCGGCGCCGAAGGCGATTTCCGTCGCGGCGACATGGTCGAGGTGCGCCTGCGCGAGGGCGGTGACCAGTGCATCGCGCGCGGCGTGAGCCAGTACTCGGCCATCGACATCCGCCGCATCGCCCGCCGGCACTCGCGCGAGATCGAGGCCATACTCGGCTACAGCTACGGCGAGAACGTCGTGCACCGCGATGATCTGGTCGTGCTCTGAGCCGGCCATACGAATACCAGCAACGGGACCGAACACGATGAGCACCATCCAGCAACAGGCCCTGCAATGCCGCGACGCCGCGCATTCCATCGCGCAGCTGTCCAGCGACGCCAAGAACACGCTGCTGCGGGCGATGGCCGACGCGCTGGAGGCCGACCGCGAAGCGATCCTGGCCGCCAACGCGCGCGACATGGAAGCCGCCGCCGCCAAGGGTATCACCGGCGCGATGCTGGATCGGCTGAAGCTCGACGACAAGCGCCTGGCCGGGATCGCATCCGCCGTGCGCGAAGTGGCGGATCTGCCGGATCCGGTCGGGCAGGTGACCCGCGAGGAAATCCGCCCCAACGGGATCCGCATCCGGCGCGTACGCGTGCCGCTCGGCGTGGTGGCGATGATCTACGAAGCGCGTCCCAACGTCACCGCGGACGCGGCCACGTTGTGCCTGAAGGCCGGCAACGGGGTGATCCTGCGCGGTGGCTCGGAGGCGATCCATTCCAACACCGCCATCGCGGCTGTGCTGCGCGGCGCGCTGCGTGCGCAGGGCCTGCCGGAGGCGGCGCTGACCCTGGTCGAGGATCTGCGGCGGGAGACCATGGTTGAACTGCTGCAACTCAACGACGTCATCGATCTGGCGATCCCGCGCGGTGGCGAAGGACTGATCCGGTTCGTCGCCGAACACGCGCGGGTGCCGGTGATCAAGCATTACAAGGGCGTCTGCCATCTGTTCGTGGACGCCAGCGCGGATCCGCAACTGGCCCTGCGCCTGCTGCTCGACGGCAAGGCTTCCCGGCCGGGCGTGTGCAATGCGCTGGAGACCCTGCTGGTGCACGGTGACATCGCCCCGGTCTTCCTGCCGCTGGCGGCGGAAGCGCTGCGTGGTCGCGGCGTGCAACTGCGTGCAGACGAGGCGGCGCGGAACTGGATGCCGGAAGCGGCGGCGGCGACCGAGGACGACTACGCGGCCGAATTCCTCGATCTGATTCTCGCGGTGCGGGTGGTGGACGACCTGGAACAGGCCATCGCGCATATCCGCCGGTTCGGTTCCGATCACACCGAGGTGATCGCCACCAACGACGCGGGCAACGCGGACCGGTTCGTGCAGGCGCTGCGTTCGGCGGTGGTGATGGTCAACGCCTCGTCACGCTTCAGCGACGGCGGCGAACTGGGGCTGGGCGCGGAAATCGGCATCTCGACCACCCGCCTGCACGCCTACGGCCCGATGGGCGCCGAGTCGCTGACGGTCGAACGCTTTGTCGTCCGCGGCGAAGGCCAGGTCCGCCACCCCGACCTGCTGTAGAGCGGAGCTCGCTCCGCTCCGTCGGTTTCGGATGGAAGAGCAGCCGAGCAAGCTCGGCTCTACGCTTCTACCAATCCCGAATCCCGATTCCCCAATCCCGGCCCCTCACCACGTATCCTCCAGGAACCGCGGCTTGCAGGCCAGGTAGCCACCCACCAGCAGCACGCCAATGCACAGCACCAGGAAACCGAACGGCCACGACCAGCCGTGGGTATGCTCGTGCAGCAGGCCGAACATCAGCGGTCCCAGGCAGGACAGCGAATAGCCCACGCCCTGCATGAAGCCAGACAGCGACGCGGATCCGGCCGGTGTGCGCGTGCGCAGGTTGATCATCGTCAGCGCCAGCGGGAAGGTACTGGGTCCCATGCCCAGCAGCGCCACCCACAGGGCCGGCGCGGCCATCGGTGCCCACAGCAGGCCGGAAAAGGCGACCGCGTAGAATGCCGCGCACGCGAGCACGACCGTATAGGGATTGCGCATCCGCACCGCCAGCGCCGGCATCGTCAACGACGCGACCAGGCCGAGCGCGGAAAACAGGCCGACCATCGTGCCGCCCAGCGCTTCGCTGCCGCCGGCCTCGATCAGCAACTTCGGCAACCAGGTGAACATCGAATACGTCACCAGCGAGGTCATGCCGAACATCAGCGCCATGCCCCAGGCGACCGGCGATCGCCAGACCCGGCCGCGTGCGGCGGGCGCGGACAGTTCCGGTGCCTCGTCGCCGCCGGTGACGGCCTGGTCATGCATTTGCGCCATCGGCGTGTCGTGGCGCCGTTCGATCCACAGCACGCCGATCCACGGCAGCGCCGCGGCCACCGCGAACAGTGACCACAGGCCCAGCGAAATCTGCCAGTTGCTGGCCGCCATCACCGGCACGGCCAGCAGGGCCGGCAGGATGGTGCCGGCTTGCAGGACGGTGATGTAGAGGGTGCTGACCGTGCCCACACGGTCGGCAAAGTAGCGCTTCACCAGCGGGGGCAGCACGATGTTGCCGATGCCCATGCCGGCCAGCGCCACCGCCGAGGCGGCAAGCAGCGCGCCGCTGCCACCGGCCAGGCTGCGCAGCAGCAGGCCGACGGCGGCCAGCGCCATCGCCAGCAGCGCGGTGCGTTCCAGGCCGATGCGGTGGGCGATGCCGGGCGTGAGCACGCCGAACAGCGCGAACGCGGCGGTCGGCAACATGCCGAACACGCCGGTCATGGTGGCGCCGAAACCGAACAGGTGGCCCAACTGGTCCAGCAGCGGCGTCAGCGAGGTCACCGCCGTGCGCAGGTTGAACGCGGACAGCACGATGCCGGCCAGGATCAGGCCACGTCCGGACCATAGCGGAACGGAGGAACCCGGTGGGGAGGGGGAAGTCGAGGGGGAGGCGTGTTGCGGGGATTTCATCGCCCGCATTATCGCCGATGCGCGCTGGCGACGGTGTGCCGCCAAGGCGACACACCGTCCCGGCAATCCCGTGCGAGGTCCGCGATCAGCCGCCGGTGTTGGCGCTCAGGGCCGGACGGCTCATCGATTCGGGAATCGCGTGATCGTTCATGTGCAGCAGGGTGACCTTGGACTGGCCAAGCTGATTCGCCAGCGCCAGGCTAGCGCCCAGGCGTTCTGCCACCTCGTCCACGCCCACGTCCTCCTGCGGGCTGCGCCGATCCTGGGAAGCGAAGCGCCAGCGGTTGTACTCGGCCCAACCGATCAGTGCGAGTGCGCAGACCGCGGCCATCACCGGGATGGCGACGATCAGGAACGGTTCCACCTGGTGCTGGCGCGTGTACAGCTCGAAGAACGCCGTGCGCACGCCCAGCAGCCACAGGATCAGGGTGACCAGTGGCAGCCACAGGTAGATGTACAACCCCCAGAAGGCGGCGGTGACGAAGCCCCACGCAGCGCGCTTCAGGCGCGGCTGGGCATACGGTTTGCGGATGAGGCGGGAATCGTATTTCATCGGATACCTCGATCAGGACTGACCCACGTGGCGCGCTTGCCGCGCCGTTTCAACAAGGTCTTGGGAAGCGCGACCACGGTGGTGAACAGGCTCAGCAGCCAGTACGCCATCGGGTACCAGATCATCCAGAAGTAATTGCGGCCGACCTGGGTTTCGTAACGGCGGTCGATGATGATGCTGCTGGCGAACTGCGCCATGCAGACCATCGCCAGGATCACGCCGTGCCAAGAGGGCAGGATGGTGTGCACGTACAGCGCCGGCGGCAGGGCGATGAACTTGCCCAGCGCCCACAGCACGATGATCAGCAGCATCGTGTAGGCCCACAGCACACTGAGCAGGTACTCGAGCAGGACGCCCCACATCCGCCGCTTGCGCCAGCTGAGGAAGTCGCGGCCGTGGCGCAGCAGCACTTCCACGCCACCCTGCGCCCAGCGCAGGCGCTGCCGCCACAGGCCCTTCAGGGTCTCCGGCATCAGGATGAAGCACAGCGCGTTCGGCTCGTAGCGGATGTCCCAGTGATCCAGTTGCAGGCGCCAACTGATGTCGATGTCCTCGGTCACCATGTCATCGGCCCAGTAGCCGATACGGTGCAGGGCGGTGCGGCGGAACGCGCTGATCACGCCGGAGACGGTGAAGATGCGTCCATACACGCGCTGGGCGCGCTTGATCATGCCGATGATCGAGGAGAACTCGCCGACCTGCAGCCGGCCCAGCAGGGTCGAGCGGTTGCGGATGCGCGGGTTGCCGGTGACCGCGCCCACGCGCGGGCCGGAGGTCAGGTGCCAGACCATCCAGTGCGCGGCGTATTCGTCCAGCAGCGCATCGCCGTCGATGCAGACCAGGTATTCGGACTGCGCGGCGAGCGCGCCCATGCGCAGCGCGTTGGCCTTGCCCAGGTTGCGATCCAGGTGGATCACCCGCAGCCGGTCGTGGCGCTCGGCCATGGCATTGAGTGCGGCGGCGGTGTTGTCGCGGCTGCCGTCGTTGATCGCGATGACCTCGAAGTCGGGATACTTCTGCAGCAGCGCGCTGCCGATGGTTTCCTCCGCGTTGTCACCCTCGTTGTGGCAGGGGATGAGGATCGAAACCTTCGGGAAGGCGGCCAGCGGCGGCGGATCGGTGCGCTGGCGCGCGTGGCGCTCGCGACGGAAGTAGTAGTACAACCCGCCCGACATCCAGAAGAACGACATGATGATCGGATACAGGAAGGCGAATTCGAAAAGGACGGCGAGGATCTTGTCCATGATCAGCGCTCCTCGTACGGGAAGCCACGGGCGGAGATGCCGGCACGGGCATCGGGCATGCGCGGCAGGTCGGCGATGAAGTCATCCGGGTACCAGCCCAGATGGCGAACGCCCTGGGCCTGCAGGCGACGGATGAGGGCATTGATGCGCGGGCCGGGAATCGGCTTGCGGGTATTCCAGTCGACGGTCTGCAGTTCGAACAGGGTCTGCGACAGTTGCGGGTCCTGCTTGCGTACCGCCGCCACCAGTTCGTCCAGCCACTTCTCCGGACGCCGGCTGCCTTCCATCCACGGCATCGCCATCAGCGCGGTGTGATCGTAGGCGCGGTTGAACAGATCCAGCCGCTGCGCGAACCAGGCCTGGCTCTGCGGTTCCAGCACGGGGCGCGCGTACATGTTGCGCACGGTCTTGAGCTTGGGACGCCAGCGCTCGGCGGCGTTCCTCAGTTCCAGGGTGAAGTCGATCAGCGCCTGCGTGCGCGCCTCGGTGTTGCCGGGAGCGAGCGTGGCCAGTTCGGTGTCGCGCAGGTAGGCATCGTCATGGAACAGGAGTCCTTCCATGTACGAGGCGACCGCCAGGTCCTCGTAGATGCCGGCGATGGTCCGGCGCACGTCCGGACGGGTGAAGTCCAGCCGCGGGATGCCGTCGGCCTCGCGGCTGGCGATGGCCATGCCGGGCACCTGCTGCGGGAGCTTGTAGGCCATCACCGGCAGCCAGGCGAACACCTTGACATGGGCGCGGGTGTACAGCTGCCAGGCGACCCGGTTGTACAGATCCGCGCGTACCGGCATGAAGCGGTTGGGGAAGTACAGCGCGTCGGCGGCACCATCGCCATCCGGGTCGGCGAAGGCCTGCAGGAACACATGCGAGGGGCCGATGCGGTTGACGCGCTCGATCAGCAGGTCCAGGTTGCGCGCCTGCTGTTGCGGGTCAGGGTCGTAGACCGCGTCCAGGTCGATCTGCAGGGCACGGATGCCTTCGGCTTCCGGATCGTGGCGGAGCTCATAGGCCAGTTCGGTGACGGTCGGATTGTCCATCACCAGCAGGCGGGCCAGGCCGTGCAGGTCCGCGGTCACCGGCGTGCTGGGGCCTTCCAGATCGAAGGACACCGGCATGCCCAGCGATTCGGCGATGTCGTTGCTCACGCTGCTGTAGGCGGCGTAGGGCCACACGATGGCGCGCGGCGCCTGGCCCAGGTGCCGGCGGATCAGATCGCTGCTGGTCGCCAGATCCGAGCGCACGCGCTCGCGGTACGCGGCTTCGGTTTCATAACGCCCGGCTGCCGGATCGTAGATGCGGGTGATCGCGGCCGGGGTCTGGTTGCCCTGCGGGTTGGACTGCACGCCTTTGTGCAGGGCGTTGGTGTGGCTGGCGACTTCGACCAGCCCGCTGGCCTGCATCTCCCGCAGTTGATCCCAGGTGACGAAATCGTCGCGGGTGAACATGCGCGGACCGTAGTCGATCTCCTGGCCGGCGGGCATGTCGACCCAGCCGGTGATCACCGCCGCCAGCGCCGGGTAGTTGTAGGCGCGCAGCAGCGGGAAGGCATGCGTGTACAGGCTGCGCAGGCCGTCATCGAAGGTCAGCAGGACCGGCTTGGCCGGCAGCGGCTTGCCGCCGCGGGAGGCTTCCACCACCTGCGACAGCGACACCGGGTGGTAGCCGTGCCCGGCCAGCCAGTCCAGGTGCGCGGCGAAGTTCTGGGTGCTGACCGCGTAGGCGTCGGCGTCGCCTTTCTTGGCGACATCGTCGCGGATGTCGTGATAGCTGAGCACCAGCAGCGGCTCGGCGGCACGCGCGGCGAGCATCGGCGCGAACAGCGCCAGTGCGCACAGGGCCAGCAGCAACCAGGTTGGACGTACGGACTTCATCATCATTCTCCCCACCGCAGTTCGGCATCGAAGCCGAAGCGTTCTTCACGGACCCCGTCGTAGACCGGGCGCGACCAGCTGACCCCGTAGGTCAGCACCCGGCCGAGCGCGAATTTCCATTCGTGCTCGTAGCGCAGCGCCGGCACCCAGTGGGTGCCGAAGCCTTCCTGCCAGTAGCGGCCGGCGGTGGCGGTGAGGCGATGGCGGAAATGGCGCTCGTATTCGCGCCACACCAGGTGATCCGCGCGCAGGCCCAGTTCCAGCGAACCGTCACGCGAGGGATTGAAGTACGGTGTGTCCCGGCGGCTGCCGCGGCTGCCGTAGAGACCGGCCAGGCCGTCGAGCAGGAAGTAGGGACGGGTCCACAGGCGCTGTTCGGCATTGAGGTTGAGCGCGGTGCGGCGGTTGCCGTCCTCGTAACGCCAATGGGTGAGCCCGCCACGGAATTCAGTGCGCTCGTTGCGCTCGTACACCAGGTTGATCGCGGCGCTGTCGGCGGTGATGCCGGCGTCACGCGCCTGCAGCGAGGCGTCGGCGTCATTCCGGCGCAGCGAAAGCTGGCCGTCGAGGGTATCGCTGAAGCGCCAGCCCACGTCCAGCGACACGCCGGTGCCGCCGACGCGGTCACTGGCGTGGTAGACGCCCAGGTGGGTGTCCAGGCGGTCGTAGGCGTAGCGCACGCCGACGCCCTGCCGGCGATGATGGATGCGATCCCGATCGAAGTCCGCCCAGCGGTCGTCGGCCACGGCGGTTAGGCGCCAGCGGTCATCGAACAGCGGCGATTGCACTTCCACGCCATATTCGCCGTCGCGGTTGCCGAACGGTGTGTTGCCGCTGCCGCCGTTGCTGCGCGCGCCGGCCACGTAGGCGCGCCATTGCCAGCCGCGATGATTGCGCCAGAGTTCGTCCATGCGCTGTACGTTCGGCTGGTCGCCGTATTCCCTGACCAGCAGATCGTGCAGATCGCGGGCCTGGTCGTCGCGGCGCAGGGTGACCAGCGCCTCGACCTGGCCGACGCGCGCATTGACGTCGCGTTCGTCCAGCGTGGAGGCCATGCGGAAGCGCTCCAGCGCCCGCTCCGGCCAGCCGCGCATCATGTAGACCTGGCCGAGCGAGGTCTGCATGCCGGCGTTGTTGGGCGCGATGCCCAGCATGGCGGTGATGTCGCGTTCGGCGCTGGGCAGGTCCTCGGAGAAGGCGCGCAGCATCGCCAGGGTGCTGTCCGTGTCGGCGCGGCGCCAGTTCTGGCTGCCCTGGCGCGCGCCCGGCGCGTACAGCCAGGCCGGCTGGGTCTCGCGATAGGCTTCCAGGCCGCGGATGGCGGTGGTGGGCCGCTCGCTTTCCAGATAGGCGTAGGCCAGTTGCATGCGCACGTCGCTGTTGTCCGGATCGGCCTTGAGCGCGGCTTCCAGCACCGGCGCGGCCTCGAACGGACGCTTGAGCGCCATGAACGAATCGCCCACCGCGGGTAGCGCGTAGGCGGGCACCGCGAGTCCGGCGGTGTCGTTCAAGGCCTGGTATTCGTCGACCACCTGCTGGTGGCGTCCCAGCTTCGACAGCAGGATCAGCCGGTCATAACGGATGCGGGTCGGCAAGGTTGGATCGTTCGCCGGACTCCGTCGCAGATATTCCTCGATGGCGCTGTCGGCCACACGCGCCTCGGCCAGGCGGTTGCGCTCGTTTTCCGGGTAGGCCTGCGACCACAGGATCAACCGGGCCAGGTAGTTGGCTTCGAACTGCTCGCGCTGCGCGGCATCGAACAGCTCGGGGCGGGCGCGGTACATCGCCCAGGCCTGGTAGCTGTTGCCGACATCGCCCAGGGTCAGGGTACGCAGGCGGTACAGCTCGGGATCGTCCGGGCGCTGGGCCTGCAGGCGTTCGAATATCGCCAGGGCGTCCAGCCAGCGCGACTCGTCGCGCAGGCGGGCGGCCTGCGCAAGCGAGGCCTCGTGCCCCGGATCGTTGCCGGCGCCGGCCGGCGGGAAGGTGGGAGTGGTGGCGGGTGCCGCTGCCAGAGCCGGCAGGCCGGTCGCACCCATGGCGCATGCAAGCGCCCAAGACAATGTGGTTCTTTTCAAAACGTTCCGCCCCTGTCGCTAACAGTTGGGTCCCCCGGGGGAGACCGTGCTGGTGGTCCTTGGATTTGTGATGAGTCGCACAAATCCTGCCAAGTCTAGGAAGCGGTACCCAAAGGGCGCCCAAACGGGACGATTCTGTTAATAATCCATAAATTTATGTGATGTAACTCACTAAAAATCACGATCAATCGGCCTTGCTTGCCCGGTTTCCCGCCGAAAACACGAGTCGGGGTGGGGTTTGTGAGCGATACGTGACAGGTTCCGCGTGAGGCTCGAAAGCATCCCGAAAAGCGGAACTCCCGGGGCGGGCGGGCCTGAGCCACCGGAAATGCGGCCTTCGGAGCCATCAGGTGGGCAGGACCAAAAGTGACCCTTTGCGTCACAAAACGGTGATTTGAATCACGAAACTGTAACGAAGGCTCGGAGAGGCGATGAGAGGTCACATTGCCCGGCCCGCCGGGTTGGCACGCGAATTGCTCGATGACAGGCACATCCGCTCCGTGTCCACGCCGCCATGTACGACGCCCATTCGCCTTCAGACGCCCCTCCGTGGGACGGTGCCCGTACCCGGCCGCCGGAGCCGCCCGTGCCCGCGCCGGTTCCTGTGCCGGAATTCCGTCGCTTCTATGTGCCGATCCGCCTCAAGTACGTGCTGGTGCTGGCCGTCGCGCTGGCGTGGGCCGGACTGAGCGTCAAGCTGTCCCAGCCCTGGCTGCATGAATTGTCCGCCCACGTGGGCTTCGCCCTGGCGCTGGTCGTGATCATGTTCATCGCCTACGTGCCGGGCTTCATGAACGCGTTCCTGATCGGCTCCATCCTGGCCGACCGCCGTCCGCGCCTGCGCAGGTTCGAACGCCTGCCCGATGTCTGCGTACTGGTCGCCTGCTACAACGAGGCGGAGAACATCGCCGACACCCTCACCAGCCTGTCGCGCCAGGATTACCCGGGCGAAATCGAAGTGGTCGTGATCGACGATGGTTCCATCGACGACAGCGCCGCGATCGCCCGCGCGACCGCGGCCGACCAGGCGCGCCCCGGCCTGCGCATCCGCGTGCTGAACCAGCCGAAGAACGGCGGCAAGTCCAAGGCCCTCAATCGCGGCCTGGCGGAAACCCGGCAGGCGCTGGTGGTCACCGTCGACGGCGATTCCTATCTGCGTCCGGACGCGCTGCGCAAGCTGGTGGAACGGTTCCTGTCGGATCCGGCCGGCACCGTGGCGGTGGCCGGCGCTGTGCTGGTGCGCAACTCGCGCGAGAACTGGCTGACCCGCAGCCAGGAATGGGATTACTTCCACGGCATCGCCGCGGTCAAGCGCATGCAGAGCATGTATCACGGCACGCTGGTCGCGCAGGGCGCGTTTTCGCTGTACACCCGCGAGGCGCTCGAACAGGCCAACGGCTGGCCGGAGTGCGTGGGCGAGGACATCGTGCTGTCGTGGGCGCTGCTGAAGACCGGCGCGCGCATCGGCTACTGCGAGGAAGCCTGCCTGTTCACCCGCGTGCCGGAGAAGCTCGGCCAGTTCTCCAAGCAGCGCCAGCGCTGGTCACGTGGCCTGATGGAAGCTTTCGCTCGCCACGGCAGCCTGCTGTTCAAGCCGCGCATGACCACCTTGTTCATCTGGTGGAACCTGCTGTTCCTGCCGCTGGATCTGGTCTACACGCTGGCCTTCATTCCCGGCTTGATCCTGGCGCTGTTCGGCTTTTACTGGATCGCCGGTATCATGACGCTGCTGGTACTGCCGCTGGCGGCGTTGTGGAACCTGATCATCTTCCGCGTGCAGTCGAAGATGTTCAAAAGCCAGGATCTGCGCGTACGCCGCAACATCAGCGGATTCCTGTTCTACACCCTGGCCTACACCATGATCCTGCAGCCGGTCTGCGTCCTGGGGTATGCCGCCGAAATCCTGCGCCTGCGCAAGACCTGGGGGACCAAATGAGAAAGTGTGCCGTCGCCGCCGCCCTGGGATGGGCGCTGGCGATTCCCGTGTTGTCCGCCCATGCCGCCGAGGATGCGCCGGCCGCGCGCCCGGCGCTGCGGACGGACTTCTGGATGGGCTCCGATGCGGACGACAACGAAACCCGCAAGCTGGCACTGGGCTGGGACATCCAGCACCGCGATATCGAGCACTGGTGGGGCGTGAAGGTCGAACGCGCGCGCTTCTCCGGACGCGACTGGTCCGAATCCGAGAACCGCGCCTACCTGAGTGGCGCCGGCAGCCTGGGCAAGGACTGGCGCTGGGACGGCGACATCGGCAGCAACGGCGACGACCTGCTGGGCCGCGCCTCGATCCACAGCACCGATCCCTGGCGGAAGGAAATCTTCGTCGAGCGCGAAGTCCTGGAAACCCGACGCGGCGTGCGCGAGGGCTGGGTGCAGACCTTCGCCGGCGCGGCCATCGACATGCCCTTCAGCGATCGCTGGTCCGCCAGCCTGGTCGCCGGCGTGCAGGACTTCGGCACCGGCGACAACCTGCGCACCCACCTGCGCGGCAACCTGGTCTATGCGTTCGCGCCGGAGTACGGCCTGAGCGCGCAGCTGCGCACCCGCTACTACCGCAACAGCGAAGCCTTCGAGGCCGACTACTATTCGCCCCCTTGGTACGGCGAAGCGCTCGGCGTGCTGGCCTGGCGCCGCCACATCGGCGGCTACCAGTGGAGCGCGCGCGCCGGCTGGGGCCGCCAGCGCAGTTCCGAGGAGGGCTGGAAGCGCGCCCGCCTGGCCGAGTTCGGCGTGGAGACCCCGCGCTGGAAGGACGCCTGGCTGCGCCTGGACGCCGGCTACACCGATACTCCGGTACTGACCGATACCGGCACCGGCAGCTACGCCTACCGCTACGTGCGCCTGCAGGCGTTCGTGGTGTTCTGAGATCCGGGAAGGTCTTGCCGGCCGGCGAGGTGCCTGCCGGCCTTCGGCCCCGTGGAATGGGGGACTTTCGGTCTTCGGGCACAAAAAAACCCGAAAAACATTCGTTTTCCAGGCTTGATTGCGACCTATCGATTGGTCGGGGAGACAGGATTCGAACCTGCGACCTCTACGTCCCGAACGTAGCGCTCTACCAGACTGAGCTACACCCCGTGTGAGCCGGCTATTCTATTCAGGACGCCGACGGACGGCAACAGTTTTTTGCATGCCTGCCCCCGGCGCGCCGTTCAGTCTTAGAATGACGGCCCTCGATATCGCTCGTCCCCCCGGAGTTTTCGCTTGATCAAGCCACGCACGCCGCCAGGAGTGATGGAACTGCTGCCGCGCGAGCAGATCGCGTTCCAGCGCATGCTGGACACCATCCGCCGCAACTACGAGCGCTTCGGGTTCCTGCCGGTGGAAACCCCGGTGTTCGAGCTCTCGGAAACCCTGCTGACCAAATCTGGCGGCGAGACCGAGCGCCAGGTCTATTTCGTGCAGTCCACCGGCGCGCTGGCCAAGACCGAGGCGGGTTCCGCCGAGGGCCTGCCGGAACTGGCGATGCGCTTCGACCTGACTGTGCCGCTGGCCCGCTACGTGGCCGAGCACGAGCACGAACTGACCTTCCCGTTCCGGCGCTACCAGATCCAGCGGGTGTACCGGGGCGAGCGTGCCCAGCGCGGCCGGTTCCGCGAGTTCTACCAGTGCGATATCGACGTCATCGGCAAGGACGCGCTCAGCATCCGCTTCGACGCCGAGATTCTGGCGGTCATCCACGCGGTCTTCAGTGATCTGGGCATCGGCAAGTTCACCATCCAGCTCAACAACCGCAAGCTGATGCGCGGCTTCTTCGAGGCCCAGGGCATCGCCGACGGCGAACGCCAGGCGCTGGTGCTGCGCGAGGTCGACAAGCTCGACAAGCGCGGCGCCGACTACGTGCGCGAGACCCTGCAAGGTCCGGATTTCAACGTGCCGGCCGAAGCGGTCGCGCGGATTCTCGAATTCGTCGCCGTGCGCTCGACCAGCCATGCCGACGCATTGGCCCGCCTGGAAGCGCTGGGGCAGGGCAACGAGACACTGGCCCGGGGCGTGGCCGAGCTGCGCGAAGTGCTGGAACTGGTGCATGCGCTGGGCGTTCCCGAGAGCGACTATTGCCTCAACTTCTCGATTGCACGCGGCCTGGATTACTACACCGGCACCGTCTACGAGACCCAGTTGGACGACTACATCCAGATCGGCTCGATCTGCTCGGGCGGCCGCTACGAGGATCTGGCCAGCCACTACACCAAGTCGAAGTTGCCCGGCGTGGGCATCTCCATCGGCCTGACCCGCCTGTTCTGGCAGTTGCGCGAGGCCGGACTGATCGCCGGCAGCGACGAGAGCAGCGTGCAGGCGATGGTGGCGCTGATGGACGATGACGCGCTGGCCGATTCGCTGGACATCGCCCGTCGCCTGCGCGTCGCCGGCATCAATACCGAAGTGCAGATGGAAGCGCGCAAGTTGGCCAAGCAATTCCAGTACGCCTCGCGCGCGGGCATCCGGTTCGTGGTGCTGGCCGGCGAGGACGAACGCGCCCGCGGCATGGTCACGGTGAAGGATCTGGTCCGCGAACAGCAGTTCGAGGTCAAGCGCGAGGAACTGGCCAGCAGCCTGAAGGTGGAGCTGGAGCAGGCCCGCGCGCTCGCGGGCCGCTGAAAGCACGCGAACGGTAGAGCGGAGCTTGCTCCGCTGCTTTTCGCGCGTGGTTTGAGTCCGCGCAGCCGAGCGAGCTCGGCTCTACATGGGTAGAGCGGAGCTCGCTCCGCTGCTTTTTCGCACGTGGTTTGAGTCCGCGCAGCCGAGCAAGCTCGGCTCTACATGGGTAGAGCGGAGCTTGCTCCGCTGCTTTTCGCACGTGGTTTGAGTCCGCGGAGCCGAGCGAGCTCGGCTCTACGTGGGTAGAGCGGAGCTCGCTCCGCTGCTTTTCGCGCGTGGCTTGAGTCCGCGGAGCCGAGCGAGCTCGGCTCTACATGGGTAGAGCGGAGCTTGCTCCGCTGCTTTTCGCGCATGGTTGAGTCCGCGGAGCCGTGCAAGCCCGGCTCTACAGCGTGCGCACGCAATCGCGGCCTTCGGCCTTGGCGGTATAGAGCGCCTGGTCGGCGACCTGCAGGGCGGAATCGATGCTGTTCTTGTCGATGTCCACGCAATGCACGCCGATGCTGGCGGAGATGGGAATGTCCAGATCCCCGCTGCGGCAGGGCCGATCGCGCAGGCGCTGGCGCAGTTCCTCGGCCACATTGCTGGCCTCGTCCAGATCCATGTCGGGCAGGGCGGCGATGAATTCCTCGCCACCGAAGCGCGCAACCAGCGCGCCGTAAGGCCGCAGCGTTTCGGCCATCGTGTTGGAAGTCCAGCGCAGGCAGTCGTCGCCGACCAGATGGCCGTAGGTATCGTTGATGCGCTTGAAGTGGTCCAGATCGATCATCAGCAGCGAGATGGGCTGCTGGCTGTTGCGCGCCTGCGAGAGCAGGTGTTCGAAGGCTTCGCGGAAGTGGGTGCGATTGTAGAGTTCGGTCAGCCCGTCCAACTGGCTGAACTCGCGCAGGCGCAGGTGCGCGGCTTCCAGTTGCTCCAGCGCGCTGCGCAACTCGCCGGTGCGTTGTTCGACCTTGATTTCCAACTGGTCGCGCGATTCGCGCACGATCCGCTCGTTCTCGTTGCGCAGCGAGGCGTAGCGGTAGCCCAGCGCGACCGACAGCAGCAGCATTTCCAGGGCCGAACCGATCTGCACGCTGTACTCGGTGACGAAGTTCTTGGGCAGCGCGCCGAAGGCGACCATCGCGACCATCGCGATGCCCGCCAGGAACATCGACCAGGCCAGCAGGAACAGCTTGGCCGGCTTGTAGCCGCTGCGCATGGCAACCACCGCCTCGACCGCGATCCAGGCCACGCTCAGGATCACCGCGACCACCGCCAACTGGGTGGATAGCCGGATGGGAATCCAGGTGGTGGCGACGCTCAGCACCACGAACAGCGCGATCATGCCCAGGCCGATGCGGTCACCCAGCGGCCAGCGCCGGGCCAGGCCTAGGAAATTGCGTGCGAACTGTTGCATGCCGATCTGCGCCAGGCAGATCGAAAGCGGTACGGCCTTGTCCGCCAGCCACGGTGAATGCGGCCACAGGTACTCGAAGCCCAATCCGTACAAGGTGAACAGCACCAGCCCGAACGCGCTGATATGGAACATGTACCAGAAGTAGCTGGCGTCGCGCAGGGTCAGCCACAACACCAGGTTGTAGGTGAACAGCGCCAGCAGGATGCCGTAGTACACACCCATCGCGAACTGTGCGTCGCGCGAGAGTTCGGCGAAGGCGGTTGGCGTGTACAGGGCCAGCGGCACCTGCATCGAGCTCTGGCTTTCCACCCGGACGAACAGATCCGCCGGCTGTCCGGGCGGCAGGTCAAGCTGGAAGTTCGGATGCCGGTAGCGCACGCTGCGCTGCTCGAAATGCAGGTGATCGCCACCGGCCTGGTGGAACAACTGGCCGTCGGGGTAGCGCACGTACACGTCCAGCCGATCGCTCAGCGCGTACTGCTGGACCAGCAGCCAGCGCGGTTCCTGCAGGTTGCGATTGAGCAGGTTGACGTGGAACCAGTAGGCGCCGGGCTGGAAACCGAAGGATGCATCGTCGCCTGGCAATGGCCGGAAGCGTCCCGCCCGCAGGCTGGTCTCGATCGCCCGGATATCGGCCCGGCCATCGCTGTCGTGGAAATAGGTCGTATGGGGACCCAGGGCATGGGTGGCCGCATCGCCTGACATCACCAGTGGTGCCTGCGCCTGCGCGAGCGCGCAGAACAGCATCAGCGCGGCCAGCAGCCAGCGAAGTCCGCGGATGGCTTCCCTCATTCCCGTCCCCGATCCAGAGCACCCGCCGGGCCGGCGGACCGGCCGCCAGTTTAACCGTGGGACCGGGGGAGGCCGGGAGGGGCCGGACTTGACGGGGCCTGGAGGCTCAACTAATGTATTAACGCATTAGTACATTGATTGGGCCGGTCGCCGGTCCCTGATTTCCCGGACCCCACTGACTCCCCATGAAGCGCCGCCCCGCCATTCCCGACGATGACCGCGCCGAAAGCGCCTCCCTGCAGGCGCTTTCCCAGGCGCTGGCCAGCCTGGGCGAAGCCGGGCAGGTGCGGGCATTCCTGGAAGACCTGTGCACACCGGCCGAGTTGGAGGCCATGGCCGACCGCTGGCGGGTGGTGCCGCTGCTGCTCAAGGGCGTGCCTTACCGGGAAATCCATGAGCTGACCCAGGTCAGCGTGACCACCATCGGGCGGGTCGCCCGCACCCTCGAACGGGGCACCGGCGGCTACGCCACCGCGTTCCAGCAGCAGCAACCGCGCGCCAACGGCGCCTCCCACTGAGTTTCCTCCCATGAGTCCCAGGGTTGTACCCGCGACGCGCGATCGCCTGCGCATCGCCATCCAGAAAAGTGGCCGCCTGGCCGAACCCGCGCGCGCGCTGCTCGCCGCCTGCGGACTGAGTTGGCGCGAGAGCCGCGACAAGCTGTTCTGCTACGGCGAATCGCTGCCGATCGACCTGCTGCTGGTGCGCGACGACGACATTCCGGGCCTGATTGCCGACGGCGTGTGCGACTTCGGCGTGGTCGGCCGCAACGAACTGGACGAACAGGCCGGCGAACGCGCGCGCATCGGCCTGCCGGCGGCCTACCGGGAACTGCGTCCGCTCGGCTTCGGCCAGTGCCGGCTGATGCTGGCGGTGCCGGACAACTGGGAATGGCTGGGCGCGGCGCAACTGCAGGGCCTGCGCATCGCCACCAGCTATCCGGCAATCCTGTCGGACTGGCTGCGGCGCCAGGGCGTGGAAGCGGGTGTGGTGGAGTTGTCGGGTTCTGTGGAAATCGCCCCGCGCCTGGGCACCGCCGACCTGATCTGCGATCTGGTTTCCAGCGGCGCGACCCTGGCGGCCAACCAGCTCAAGCCGGTGGAAACCCTGCTGGACAGCGAGGCCGTGTTGGCCGGTCCGGTCCGCGAGTTCGAGGACGAGCGCGCGGGACTGGCGGCGATGCTGCTGCGCCGGGTCGACGGCGTGCTCAAGCTCAAGGACAGCAAGCTGCTGATGTTCCGCGCCAACCGCGACACCGTCGCCGAACTTTCGCGCCTGCTGCCGGATGCGGAACCGCTGGTCCAACTGCCCGGTTCCGGCGAAGGTCCGCTGTCGCTGCAGACCATGTGCCACGGCGCCATCACCTGGCAGCGGCTGGAAGAACTGGAACGCGCCGGCGCGCAGGGATTGATGGTGCTTTCGGTCGAGAGGTCGCTGGCATGAATCGCTTGATCTGGTCCCGCCTCGATGGCGAACAACGCCGCGCCGCCCTGCGCCGTCCGGTGCAGGTGGTGGCCCAGCGCACCCGCGACGCGGTCGCCGCGGTGCTGGCGGAAGTGCGCCAGCTCGGCGACCCGGCGCTGCGCGAATTCACCAGCCGTTTCGACGGTGTGGCGCTGGACGATTTCGAAGTGCCCGCGGCGGAGTTCGCCGCCGCCGAAGCGGCGGTGGCGCCGGCGCTGAAGCAGGCGATGGAGGAGGCGGTCGCCCGCATCGAAGCCTTCCACCGCGCGGGCATGGCCCAGCCGTACGCGGTCGAAACCGCACCCGGCGTGCTTTGCGAACGGATGATCCGGCCGATTGCGCGGGTGGGCCTGTACGTCCCGGCCGGCAGTGCGCCGTTGCCTTCCACCGCATTGATGCTGGGCGTGCCGGCGCGCCTGGCCGGTTGCCGCGAGGTGGTGCTGTGCACGCCGCCGCGCGCCGACGGCAGCGCCGATCCCGCCGTGCTGGTGGCCGCGCGGATGACCGGTGTGACCCGCGTGTTCAAGTTGGGCGGCGCGCAGGCGATCGCGGCGATGGCGTTCGGCACCGCCAGCGTGCCCCGCTGCGACAAGCTGTTCGGACCGGGCAACAGTTACGTGACCGAGGCCAAGCAGCAGGTCGCGCAGGCCGGCGTGGCCGCCATCGACATGCCGGCCGGGCCGTCGGAAGTGCTGGTGATCGCCGATGCCGGCGCGGATCCCGCGTTCGTCGCGGCGGATCTGCTGTCGCAGGCCGAGCACGGCCCGGATTCGCAGGTGCTGCTGTTGTCGGACGCGCCTTCGCTCATCGACCGCGTCGCGGTGGAACTGGAACGCCAACTCGCGGCGTTGCCGCGCGCGGCGATCGCGCGCCAGGCGCTGTCCGCCTCGCGCCTGATCGAAGTGGAACGGCTGGACGATGCGTTCTCGGTCAGCAACGAATACGCGCCCGAGCACCTGATCCTGGCCCTGCGCGACCCGCGCGCCTGGCTGGAGCGGGTGGAAGCGGCAGGCTCGGTGTTCCTGGGCGATTACACGCCCGAAGCGCTGGGCGACTATTGCAGCGGCACCAACCACGTGCTGCCGACCAGCGGCGCCGCGCGCGCCTACAGCGGCGTGAGCGTGGCCAGCTTCCAGAATTTCGTCAGCGTGCAGGCGGCCAGCCGCGCGGGCATCGGCCGCATCGGCGCGTGCGCCTTGACCCTGGCGCGCGCCGAGGGACTTGATGCGCATGCCAACGCGGTCGCGCTGCGGCTGGAGGCGGCATGAATACGCCCGACAACAAGGCGGCAAATGCCGGAGTGCTGAGTCTGGTCAGGCCCGACCTGCGCGGTTTCGGTGGCTACAAATCGGCCCGCACCGAAGCCTTGCGCGGGGATGTCTGGCTCAACGCCAACGAGTCGGCCTGGTCCAACCCGGCCGACGCGGGCGCGACCTGCCAGCGCTATCCGGAACCGCAACCAGCAGCCTTGCGCGCGGCGCTGGCCGACTTGTATGGCTGTGCCCCGGAGCAGTTGCTTATCGGCCGCGGCAGCGACGAGGCCATCGATCTGCTGGTGCGCGCGCTGTGCGTGCCGGAACGCGACGGGGTGGTGATCAGCTCGCCGGTCTTCGGCATGTACGCGGTGTCCGCGCGATTGCAGAACGCACCGCTCATCGATGTGCCGCTGCGCGATACCGAGCAGGGCTTCGAGCCAGATTTGGATGGACTGGCCGCCGCCGCGCTGGCGAACGGCGCCAAGCTGGTGTTCCTGTGCTCGCCGACCAATCCCACCGGACGCGCCTGTACGCGGGAGGAAATCGCGGACCTGGCCGGGCGCCTGGCCGGTCGTGCGCTGCTGGTGGTCGACGAGGCCTATGTGGAGTTTTCCGATGTTCCCTCGGCCAGCAACTTGATTGCGCGGTTCCCCAATCTGGTGGTGTTGCGCACGCTGTCCAAGGCGCACGCGCTGGCGGCCGCACGAATCGGCGTGGCGATCGCCGCGGAGGAACTGATCGCCGTGCTGCGTGCCTGCCAGGCGCCGTATCCGGTGCCTGCGCCCTGCGCGGAACTCGCGCTCGCCGGCCTGGCGCCGGCGGCGCTGGCGCAGACCCGGCAGCGGGTGGAACGGGTGCGGCGCGAACGCGAGCGGATGCGGGGGGCGCTGGCGGCGCTTCCCGGCGTGCGTCGCGTCTATCCCTCGCAGGGCAACTACCTGCTGGTGCGGTTCGACGATGCCGACCGAGTGTTCACCGCGCTGCTGTCCACCGGCGTGGTGGTGCGCGACCAGCGCGCCGCGCCGCAACTGGGCGATGCGCTGCGGATCAGCATCGGCAGTCCGGAGCAGAACGAACGGGTGCTGGCGGCACTGGCCGTGCGGGAGGCGGCGGCATGACTCCGATCCTGTTCATCGATCGCGACGGCACCCTCATCGAGGAACCGGCCGATTTCCAGATCGACGCCTACGAGAAGATCCGGTTCGTGCGCGACTGCATTCCGGCGTTGCTGAAGCTGCGCGACGCCGGTTACCAGTTCGTCATCGTCAGCAACCAGGACGGACTGGGCAGCGAAGGCTATCCGCAGGCGTCGTTCGATGGTCCGAACGATCTGATGCTGCAGATCTTCGAAAGCCAGGGCATCCGTTTCCGCGAAGTGCTGGTCGACCCGAGCTGGCCGGAAGAGAACCGTCCGACCCGCAAGCCCGGCATCGGGCTGGTCCTGCACTATCTCCAGGATCGCGACATCGACTGGGCGCGCTCGGCGATGGTCGGCGACCGGCCCACCGATATCCAGTTCGCCGACAACCTGCGCATCCGCGGTTTCCAGCTGAAGACCTCGCAGTTCGGCGGCGACTGGGACTGGCCGTCGATCGCGCATGAACTGGCCGATGCGCCGCGCCGGGCAGATGTCCAGCGCAATACGAAGGAAACCCGTATCCGCGTGGAGTTGGATCTGGATCGGGTGGCCGAGCCGGTCATCCGCACGGGACTGCCGTTCTTCGACCACATGCTGGAACAGATCGGCAAGCACGGCGGTTTCGCCTTGCGCATCGACACCGAGGGCGATCTGCACATTGACGAGCACCACACGGTGGAGGACACCGGCCTGGCGCTGGGACAGGCGCTGAAGCAGGCGCTGGGCGACAAGCGCGGCATCGGCCGCTACGGCTTCACCCTGCCGATGGACGAAACCCTGGCCAGCGCGGCGCTGGATTTCAGCGGCCGGCCGTACTTCGTGTTCGACGGTGAATTCCGCCGCGAGCGGGTCGGCGATCTGCCCACCGAACTGGTGCCGCATTTCTTCCGCTCGCTGTGCGACGCCTCCGGCCTCAACCTCAACCTGAGCGTGCGCGGCGACAACGACCACCACAAAATCGAAGCCTGCTTCAAGGCGCTGGCGCGCGCGTTGCGCCAGGCGATCCGGCGTGAAGGCGCGGAACTGCCCTCGACCAAGGGAGCGTTGTGATGCAGGTGGCGTTGGTGGATGCCGGTGGCGCCAACATCGGTTCGGTCCGCTACGCGCTGGAGCGCCTCGGCGTGGCCGCCACGCTCACCGCGGATTCGGCGGTCATCCGCGCCGCGGACCGGGTCATCCTGCCTGGCGTGAGCACCGCGGCCACGGTGATGGCGCGGCTGCGCGAGCAGGGACTGATCGAGGTGCTGCGGCAACTGGAACGCCCGTTGCTGGGGGTCTGCGTCGGAATGCAGCTGTTGTTCGAACATTCGGAAGAAGACGACACGCCCTGCCTGGGCCTGTTGCCGGGGCGGGTGGCGCGATTGTCGCCGGGTCCCGGCATCCGGGTCCCGCACATGGGCTGGAACACGCTGCGTACGCAGCGCGGATCCGGTCTGACCACTGGCCTGGACGGCGGCCATGCCTATTTCGTGCACAGCTACGCCGCGCCGGTCGGTGCGGATTGCCTGATGAGCACCGAGCATGGCCAGCCGTTCGCGGCGGTGGTGCAGCGTGGCCGCGTGGCCGGTGCGCAGTTCCATCCGGAGCGCTCGGCCGAGGTCGGTGCGCGGCTGATCCGGAACTTCATCGAAACGGGATTGCAATGATGGCCGCGGTATCGGCGGGCGCGCGCGCGCAACAGGACTTCCAGGCCTATCCGGCCATCGACATCCGCGACGGCCGGGTCGTGCGGCTGGCGCAGGGCGACTATGCGCGCGAGACCCGCTATGGCGACGATCCGCTGGCGGTCATCCGCGGCTATGCGGAACAGGGCGCGCGCTGGCTGCATCTGGTGGATCTGGATGCGGCCCGCGCTGGCGGCTACACCCTGGCGCCGCTGCTGCGCGATATCGCCACCACCACCGGGCTGCGGGTCCAGACCGGCGGCGGCGTGCGCTCGCGCGAGGATGTCGCGCGCCTGCTCGATGCCGGCGCGGCGCGGGTGGTGATCGGGTCGCTGGCGGTACGCGAACCGGAGGCGGTGCTGGCCTGGTTGGCCGAGTTCGGCGCCGAGCGCATCACCGTGGCGCTGGACACGCGCCAGGACGCCGCCGGCGTCTGGCGATTGCCGGTGCACGGCTGGACCGAGGACGCCGGCGTGACCCTGGATGAACTGGCGGTCCGCTTCGAGGCCGGCGGACTGGTCCACGCGCTGAGCACCGATATCGCCCGTGACGGGATGCTGTCCGGCCCCAACCTCGATCTGTACCGGCACCTGGGCGCGATTGCGCCGCGGCTGCGCGTGCAGGCGTCCGGCGGTGTCCGCGCGCTCGACGATATCGTCGCCGCGCGCGCGCAGGGCTGTGCCGGCATCGTGCTGGGGCGCGCGCTGCTGGAAGGCCGCTTCAGCGTGGCCGAGGCGCTGTCATGCTGAGCCGGCGCATCATCCCGTGCCTGGACGTGCGCGACGGCCGCGTGGTCAAGGGCGTGCGCTTCCGCGATCACGTCGACATGGGCGACATCACCGAGCTGGCATTGCGCTACCGCGATGCCGGCGCCGATGAACTGGTGTTCTACGACATCGGCGCCAGTCCGGAAGGGCGCTCGGTGGACTACGCATGGGTGGAGCGGGTCTCGCGCCTGCTCGACATTCCGTTCTGCGTGGCAGGCGGTATCCGCGACGTGGATACCGCGCGGCGTGTGCTGCACGCCGGCGCGGACAAGATTTCGGTCAACACGCCGGCGCTGGAACGTCCCGCGCTGATTGGCGAACTGGCAAAGGCCTTCGGCGTGCAATGCGTGGTGGTCGGTATCGATTCGGTGCGCGAGGCCGACGGCGAATGGCGGGTGCGCCAGTACACCGGCGATCCGGCACGTACCCGCGCGCTGCCGGTGCGTACGCTGGACTGGGTGGGCGAGGCGCAGCGGCTGGGCGCGGGCGAAATCGTGCTCAACTGCATGGACAGCGACGGCGTGCGGCGTGGCTACGACATCGAGCAACTGACCGCCGTGCGCGCGCTGTGCGCGGTGCCGCTGGTGGCTTCCGGCGGTGCCGGGGAACCCGAGCATTTCGCCGAGGTATTCCAGCGTGCCGATGTCGATGGCGCGCTCGCCGCCAGCGTGTTCCACAGTGGCCGGATCGCCATTCCGGATCTGAAGACCTACCTGCGCGGGCAGGGCACCGAGGTGCGTGATGTCGCTTGAACCGGAACAACTGGATTGGAACAAGGGCGACGGCCTGCTGCCGGTGATCGTGCAGGATGCCTCGACCCGCCGCGTGTTGATGCTCGGTTACATGAACCGCGAAGCCCTGGAGGCGACCCTGGCCAGCGGCCGGGTGACCTTCTACAGCCGCAGCAAGCAGCGCCTGTGGACCAAGGGGGAGAGTTCCGGCCACGTGCTGGAAGTGCGGGCCATCGAGGCTGATTGCGACAACGACACCCTGCTGGTCCAGGCGGTGCCGCACGGGCCGACCTGTCACCTCCAGCGCGCCAGTTGCTTCGCGGAGGCGCCGGGCTCGTTCCTGGCCGAACTGGACGCGCTGGTGGCGCGCCGCGAGCGCGAGCGCCCGGCGGGCAGCTATACCACCCGGCTGTTCGAGGAAGGCGTGCGCCGGATTGCGCAGAAGGTCGGCGAGGAAGGCGTGGAGACGGCGTTGGCCGCCGTGGCGCAGGACGAGGCGGCGCTGCTCGGCGAAAGCGCGGACCTGCTGTATCACCTGCTGGTACTGCTGCGCAGCCGCGGGCGGGGTTTGGCCGACGTCGAGGCGTTGCTCGCGGCCCGCCATTCCGCCTGAACCTGCATCGCGGTGGCGAGGTACGCCGCTGCCGCACGATAATCGGCGGGTTGCCCGAGGGGCGTCGCCGGAATCCGTGGATATGACCCAGCGCGTGGTATGGCTGCCGCTCGTCGTCCTGTCGTTGTTGGCCATTGCGGATGCGTCCGCGTCGTCGCGGGCAGAGGACGCCACCGCGGCCACGCAGGAGGCGGCCGCGGCCACCGGACAGGCGTTGGCCGAAGTGACCGGGGTGATCTACCTGGATGCCAACGGCAACGGCCGCCGCGATCCGCGCGAACAGGGCCTGGCCGGAGTGAAGGTCTCCAACGGCCGCGATGTCGCCGTCAGCGACGCGCGGGGGGGCTACCGGCTACCCGGACGCGAGCGCGCCACCGTCTTCGTGATAAAGCCGCCGGCGTACGCCGTGCCGACGGGCGCCGACGGCTTGCCCCGGTTCTGGCAGCATCTGTTCCCGCAGGGGTCGCCCGCGCTGAAGTACGGCGGCATTCCGGCCGCCGCCGTCCCGGCCCAGGTGGATTTCGGCCTGTTGCCCGCCATGCGGCGCGGGAGCGGCTCCAGCCTGGAGATGCTGGTGTTCGGTGACCCGCAACCGAAGACGCGGACCGACGTGGATTACTACGCGCGCGACATCGTGGTGCCGTTGGTCGGCCGGCACGGCGCCCGCCTGGGACTGAGCGTGGGCGATATCGTCAATGATGATCTGAGCCTGTATCCGGCCATGAACCAGGTGACGGCGAAACTGGGCGTGCCTTGGCTGCACGTGGCCGGAAACCACGATCTGGATTTCGACGCGCAGGCCGACGAGGACTCGTTGCTGAGTTTCCGCAACGTCTACGGTCCGGACACCTATGCGTGGGAGGAGCCGCAGGCCAGCTTCATCGTGCTGGACGACGTGGTCTATCGCCCCGGCCAGAAACCGGCCTACATCGGCGGCCTGCGCGAGGAGCAGTTCGATTTCCTGCGCCAGTATCTGGCGACCTTGCCGAAGGATCGCCGGGTGGTGATTGCCGCGCACATCCCGTTCTTCGATCCCCTCCCGGGTGTGGAGACTTTCCGCCGTGCCGACCGCGAACGCCTGTTCACCCTGCTGCGGGAACATACGCAGGTGCTGCTGATCAGCGCGCACACCCACAACCAGCGCCACTACCGTCATGGCGCGGACACCGGCTGGCAGGGCGCGCAGCCACTGCACGAGTACAACGTCGGCGCCACTTGCGGCGCGTTCTGGTCGGGGGTGAAGGATGCGCAGGGCATCCCCGACACGACCATGAGCGACGGCACTCCCAACGGCTACGCGTGGCTGACGATCCAGCCGGATGGCGGCTATGCGTTGCGCTACCACGTGGCGCGCGCCGCCGGTGATCCGGCGATCGGCCTGCACGCGCCGAAGGTGTTGCGACAGGGCGCCTATCCGGCCTACGGCGTATACGCCAACGTCTACATGGGTGAAGCCGATACGCGGGTCGAATATCGCATCGACGGCGGTGAATGGAAACCGATGCGGCGTGTACTGCAGGCCGATCCGGCGCTGCTGGCGGAGAACATCGCGGATGACACCGCGACCGCGTTGCGTGGCTACGATCGTTCGCCGGAAGCGGACACCTCCACCCACCTCTGGCGCGGCGCGCTGCCGACGGATCTGGCAGCGGGCGAGCACCGCATCGACGTGCGGGCATTCGATCGGTGGCGGGGCGAGCAGGCCACGTCCACCACCTATCGGCTGCAGCAGGCGGCCGAATAGCGGCACGCGCCGGGACAGGCGAAAACCCGACAGGAACATGCCGATGGCCAACGATGCGCTCGACCTTCCGATCAAGCTGTTCCGCAACGCCGCGGCCTGGGAAAAATGGCTCGCCGCGAATACGGGTACTCCGGGCTTGTGGCTGAGGATCGCCAAGAAGGACGCGGGCGTGGTTTCCGTGAGCTATGCCGAGGCCCTGGAGGTGGCGCTGTGCCATGGCTGGATCGACGGTCAGCGCCGCACGTTCGACGAACAGAGTTTCCTGCAACGGTTCACCCCGCGACGCCCGCGCAGCCTGTGGTCGAAAATCAACGTCGGCAAGGCCGAGGCACTGATCGCCTCGGGCCGGATGCGCGAGGGCGGCCTGCGTGAAATCGAACTGGCACGCGCCGACGGACGCTGGGCTGCGGCCTACGCAAGCGCGGCGGTGATGGAGGTGCCGGCGGAACTGGCGGCGGCGCTGGCGAAGGCACCGAAGGCCGCGAGCTTCTTCGAAACCCTGGACCGCACCAACCGCTACGCGGTCTGCTGGCGCGTGCACACGGCGAAGAAGGCGGAAACCCGGGCGGCCCGCATCGAAAAACTGGTCGCGATGCTGGCGCGCGGCGAGAAGATCCACGCGAAATAGCGGCGCAAATGAAAAACGCCCCGGCGGGGCGTTTTCGGTTCCCGGCTGGCTGGCGAATGCTGGCTGGCGGGACGTGCTGGCGAGCGCGGGCTGGCTGGCAACGGCGCGCAGTCTAGCCGTTGTCGCTGCCGGATGATGAAATGCGAATCGCTCGCAACAAGCGTCAGTGCGGCAGTTCGATGGCGTCGAACGCGGTGACGCGCGGATGGCCGTTGGCGGCGCCGTCAAGCCGGGGCTGCGGATAGTCCTGCGGACGATCGATCAACTGGGTGCGCATGCCGGCTTCACGGGCCGCGTCCAGTTCCTCGACCACGTCGGACAGGAACAGGATTTCGCCGGCCGGCGCGCCAATCCGCTCGGCGATGCGGCGATAGCTGTCCGCCTCGCGCTTGCCGCCGATTTCGGTGTCGAACCAGCCCGAAATCATCGGGGTCAGGTCGCCCGCGTCGCTGTGGCCGAAAAACAGCTTCTGCGCCGGCACCGAGCCGGAGGAATACACGTACAGCGGATAGCCCTGCTCGTACCACCGGGCGAGCGCCGGCGCCGCATCCGGGTAGATGTGCGCGGTGAAGTCCGCGTCGCGGTAGCCCGCGTCCCAGATCATGCCCTGCAGCGCCTTCAGCGCGGTGTGCTTGCGATCCTGATCGATCCAGCCCTGCAGGGTCTCCACGATGACATCGTCACTGCAGATCGCGCCGTGTTCGGTGGCGACCGCATCCAGCCAGCGGCGCACCTCCGGTTCCTGTCCGTGTTCGCGGACGAAGCCGGGCAGGGCGCGGCGGGCGTAGGGAAACAGCACGTCCTTGACGAAGGAGATGCTGCTGGTGGTGCCTTCGATATCGGTGAGGATGGCGCGGAGCATGGGGCGGGTGGATTTCGGGAATGGGGAATGAGTTGGGAACGGCGGCGCCCGGCGGCGGGCACGCCACCGCGTCGCGGGAGGCGGAACGGGCTTACTCGGGCCGGGTCGGACCGTTGTAGCGCGGGAACTGCTGGGCGATGGTGGTGCCGGTGAAATGGCCGACCCAGCCGTCCGGTTCGGTGAAGAAACGGATCGCGACGAAATGCGGTTCCGGCCCCATGTCGAACCAGTGCAGGGTGCTGTCCGGCACGGCGATCAGATCGTCCTGGACGCACTCCACCTCGTAGACCTTGTCGTCCACGTGCAGGGTGAACAGGCCCGAGCCGGCGACGAAGAAGCGCACTTCGTCTTCCTTGTGGTAATGCTCGTCGAGGAACTTGGCGCGCATTTCCTCGCGCTTGGGGTTGTCCGGCGCGATGCTGACCACGTCCACCGTCTTGAACCCGCGTTCGCTGACCAGCCGGTCGATGTCGGTGCGGTAGGCGTCCATCACGTCCTCCGGCGCGGCGCCCGGCTGGATCGCCTTGTTGGCTTTCCAGCGCTCGAAGGTCACGCCGACCTTCTGCAGCTCGGTGGCGATGAAATCGGGATCGTAGCTGGCGAACTCGGGGGTGACCGGGTCGCTTTCATGGAAGATGCGGAGGCGGCTCATGGCGATATGGCTCGACGCGTGGGGAATACAAGGGTAGCAGGCACCTGGTTCCGGTCCAGTTACCGCGCAGGCGCGCGGCGTGGCACGGGGTTATCAGCGGCTCAGCGCCGGCAACCCAGCTTGCGCAGCTCCAGTTCGCAGTGGAACAGGAACTCGAAGGCTTCCAGGTGGCGGCGAGCTTCGGCCATGTCGCGGCCCCAGGCGTACAGGCCGTGGCCGTCGATCAGGTAGCCCCACAGCGGCTGCCGGTCCAGCAACGCGTCGACCTGGGCGGCCAGGGTCGGCATGTCCTGGGTGTTGCTGAACACCGGCACCTGGATTTCGGTCTCGTGGGTGGTATTGCCGTGGAACGCCTTGAGCAGCTCGTAGCCTTCCAGCCGGATGTGGCCGGCGCCGGCGTACAGCCGCGAGGCGATGGTCTGCACCGGCGAATGGGTGTGCAGCACGCAGCCGATCTCGGGGAAGCGGCGATACAGCTGGGTGTGCAGCAGGGTCTCGGCGGAGGGACGGTGGTCGCTGCCGACCGCCTTGCCGTCGAAGTCCACCACCATGATGTCGGCTTCCTCCAGCCGCCGCTTGTCGCGCCCGGATACGGTGATGGCGGCGTGGCGATCGTCCAGCCGGTGCGAGAAGTTGCTGCTGGTGGCCGGCGTCCAGCCGGCCTGCGACAGCTCGCGGATGTTGCTGATCAACAGCTTCGCCAGTTCGCTCAGGCGTCCGGCGTCATAGGGCAGGGGGGCGTTCATGGCGCCATTTTAGCGCCTGCCGCCCCGGCTGGGCGGGACGGCGCGAGGACGGGGCGCAGGCGCGGCCCGGTGGCGTGGTTCAGCGCCGCAGCTTGCTGTGGCGGTGACCGTACAGGAAGTAGATCGCGAAACCGACCGCCGTCCAGACCGCCATCAGGAACCAGTTGTGCGCGGTCATCGCCGACAGCAGCGCCAGGCAGCACAGGATGCCCAGGGTGCAGATCAGCCAGGCGGCCGGAATCCGGAACGGGCGCGGCAGGTCGGGCTGGGTCCGGCGCAGGATCAGCACGCCCAGGCAGACCGCGGCGAAGGCGATCAGCGTACCCATCGAGGTCAGCTCGCCCAGCACGTCCAGCGGGAACAGCGCCGCCAGCAGGGCGATGCCGATGCCGGTGATGACGGTGTTGATGTGCGGGGTGCGGTACTCGGGATGGATCCTGGTGAACACCGGCGGCAGCAGGCCGTCGCGGGCCATGATCATGAAGATGCGCGGCTGGCCGATGATCATCACCAGCACCACCGAGGACAGGCCGACCAGCGCGCCGATTTCCACCACCACGCGCAGCCAGCCCAGTTGCGGATGCGCGGCCACCGCGGTGACCACCGGTTCGTCGGTGCCCAGCAGGGTGTAGGGCACCAGTCCGGTCATGACCGCGGCCATCGCGATGTACAGCACCGTGCAGATGGCCAGCGACAGCAGCATGCCGACCGGCATGTCGCGTTGCGGACTATGCGACTCCTGCGCCGCCACCGAAACCGCCTCGAAGCCGATGTAGGCGAAGAACACCATCGAGGCGCCACGCAGCACGCCTTCCCAGCCGAACTTGCCGGGGCCTTCGTTGGCCGGGATGAAGGGCTGCCAGTTGGCCGGATCCACGTACTTCCAGCCGACCACGATGACCAGCACGATCAGGCCGCTCTTGAGCAGCACCATCGCCATGTTCATCGCCGAGGACTTGCGGATGCCGACGTAGCACAGCCAGGTCAGCAGCAGCACGATGGCGGCGGCGGGCAGGTTGGCGATGGCGCCGGTCGGTTGCAGCTTGGCGTCCAGCGGCGCGCTGACCAGCGCCGCGGGCAGGTGGATGTCGAAGTGTTCCAGCAGGCTGAGGAAATAGCCGGTCCAGCTGACCGCGACCGCCGAGGCCGAGACGCCATATTCCAGTACCAGCATCCAGCCGATGAACCAGGCCGCCAGTTCGCCGAGGGTGGCGTAGGTGTAGGTGTAGGCGCTGCCGGACACCGGCACCATCGCCGCGAACTCGGCATAGGCCAGCGCGCAGAAGGTGCAGCAAATCGCCGCCAGCACGAAGCTCAGCATGATCGCCGGGCCGGCGTGGTTGGCCGCCGCCTGGCCGGTGATGACGAAGATGCCGCCGCCGATCACCGCGCCGATGCCCAGCGCGGTCAGGCCCCACGGTCCGAGGGTGCGGCGCAGGCTCAGGCCTTCGGCGTCGCTATGGCTGGCATGGGGGTGCTTGGTGGCCCAGAGTTGTCCGAACATCAATCCACTTCCAATCGTCGTTCCTCATCAAGACGTATGGACGGGCGATATCCCGGCCACCGTCATGATGCATGCAATGAAAAAGGCCGGCGCCGTGCGCCGGCCCGTTCGGGCCCTCAGGCCTTCTGCCGCAGTTTGCTGTGGTGGTAGCCGTAGCTGAAATAGATCAGCAGGCCGAACACGGTCCAGCCGACGAAGATCGGCCAGTGCTCCACGAAGGGCTGCCAGAACAGATACAGGCAGGCGAGCGCGCCCACGGGGCAGATGATGTTCGCCAGCGGCACGCGGAACGGGCGCGGCAGTTCGGGGCGGGTATAGCGTAGTACCAGCACGCCGATGCAGACGGTGGCAAAGGCCAGCAGGGTGCCCATCGACACCAGCTCGCCCAGCACGTTGAGCGGCATCAGGCCGGCCAGGATGGCGGCGAGCACGCCGACGATGATCGTGCCGACGTAGGGCGTGCGGAACTTGGGATGGACCTTGCCGAACAGCTTCGGCATCAGGCCGTCCTTGGACATGCTGTAGAAGATGCGCGGCTGCGCCATCAGCATCACCAGGATCACCGAGGACAGGCCGGCGATGGCGCCGATTTCCACCGCGGTCTTCAGCCACGACAGATCCGGGAACGCTTCCAGCGCGGTCGCCACCGGCTTGGGCGTGCCCAGCAGGCTGTAGTGGGTCATGCCGGTCAGCACCGCGCACACCACGATGTAGATGACCGTGCAGATCGCCAGCGAGCCGAGAATGCCGATCGGCATGTCGCGCTGCGGGTTCTTGGCCTCGCCGGCGGCGGTGGAGACCGCGTCGAAACCGATGTAGGCGAAGAACACGATCGCCGCGGCGCGGGTCACGCCCTCGAAGCCGAACTTGCCCGGGCCTTCGTTCGGCGGAATGAACGGGGTCCAGTTGGCCGGATCGATGTGCTGCAGGCCGAAACCGACGAACAGGCAGATGACGGTGACCTTGATCGCCACCACGATCGCATTGACGAACGCGGACTGGGTGATGCCGACGTAGCAAAGGCCGCTGATGGCGGCGACGATCAGGATCGCCGGCAGGTTGAACAGGCTGCCGGTGGAAACGAAGTCGGTGCCGTTCCAGTCGATCGGCGCCTGGGTGAGCTGCATCGGGAAAGGCAGGTGCAGCGTGGTGGTGATGAAGCTGACCAGGTAACCCGACCAGCCCACCGCGACGGTGGAGGAGGCGAACAGGTACTCCAGCACCAGGCACCAGCCGATGAACCAGGCGACGAATTCGCCCAGGGTGGCATAGGAGTAGGAATAGGCGCTGCCCGACACCGGCATCAGCGCGGCGAATTCGGCATAGCACAGGCCGGCCAGGGCGCAGGCGAAACCGGCCAGCACGAAGCTCAGCATGATGGCCGGACCGGCATGGTTGGCCGCCGCCTGGCCGGTGAGCACGAAGATGCCCGCGCCGATGACCGCACCGACGCCCAGCATGGTCAGGTGCTTCGCTGTCAGGGTCCGTTTGAGGGTGGCCTCGCCATCGAGGCTGCCTTCGAAGGGTTCACCGGCATCCACATGGCCGGCCGGTTCGACCGGCTTGACCCTGAACAAAGATTTGAGCATTCGCGACTTCCCCGGAGTTGGCGACCGGTCTTGGCCGGTGCCTGTCATTTGGCGGTCACGGGTGTGTGGGTCACCCGCACGGAAGCGCTGTACCTTGCCAAAGCGAGCCGGGGATCACAAGCGCGGATGCAGCACGGGGAGGGATAATGGCGGCGAGCATCATTCTCCGCATAACTGAACAGGGCAGGCGCGTGTTTGAATCACCGTTGATGGAACAATTGCAGGTCTATCGGGCGCGCTGGCCCGAGGAGGCCGCGGTCGTGGAGGACTTCCTCGAACTGCTGGCGGATTCGCGCAATCCGTTCCTGCGCGAACGCCTGGAGGGGCATTTCACCGGCGGCGCCTGGCTGGTCAGCGCCGACGGCCGGCGCACCCTGCTGACCCACCACCGCAAGCTGGCGCGCTGGCTGCAACTGGGCGGCCATGCCGACGGCGACACCGACATGGGCCAGGTCGCGCTGAAGGAAGCCGAGGAGGAATCCGGCTTGCCGGATCTGAAGCTGGACGACACCGCCATCTTCGATCTGGACCGGCACTGGATTCCGGAACGCAAGGATGTGCCGGGACACTGGCACTACGACGTCCGCTACGTGATTCGCGCCGGCGCGGACGAACGCTACGTGGTTAGCGAGGAATCGCTGGACCTGGCTTGGCGCGAGATCGCGCCGATCGCCGACGAGCCCGACGAATCGCTAAGCCGGATGGCGCGCAAGTGGCTCGCCGCCCAGGCGCAGGCCGGGGCCTGATCGACCGTTGACGATTGAATCGCGCGTCGCGGCCTGGACGCGCGGCCGATGGTTTTGCCGGGAGACATCGGTGGTGGAAGGCCCCGCGCTCAGCTGCGCGCCACCACCTCGTCGATATGCCGCAGCAGATCGGCCGGATCCTCGTAGACACGGAACGCGCCCGAGCGCTCCAGTTCCTCCTGGCCGTAGCCACCGGACAGCAGGCCCACGCCAAGCGCGCGGGCGCGCTGGGCGGCCAGCATGTCCCAGATGCTGTCGCCGATCACCAGCGAGCGGGTGATGTCCACGCCCAGCCGATCGGCGGCGGCGATGAACAGATCCGGATCCGGTTTGGCATGGCGCACCAGATCGCGGGTGATCACCGGCACCTGCGCCGGATCCACCCCCAGTGCATGCAGGTTGTGCGCGGCGGTCTCCATCCGGCCGCTGGTGGCGATGCCCCAGGGGATGCCCTGTTCGGTCAGGAACGCCAGCAATTCGCGCGCGCCCGGCAGAGGCTGCACCGCGCGCTGTTCCGATTGCCGCGAATACGCCTCGGCGTGCCAGCGGCGCAGGCGATCCAGCCGATCCTCGGTGATGTCCAGGCCGGTCTCGCGCAGCAGGATGTGGGTGAACAGGCCGCCGCTCATGCCGATCTTGCGATGAATCCGCCACACCGACAGATCCACGCCCTCGCGATCGAGGGCTTCCTTCCACGCCAGCACGTGCTGGTAGACGCTGTCCACCAGCGTGCCATCGAGATCGAACAGGAATGCGGTATCCGCGCGGGCCATCGTTTTTCTCCTCCGGAAACGTTGCGAGCGGCCAGTAGCCGCTTCAAAACGATGCGGGCGGCCAGTGGCCGCCCGCGGGAATGAACTCAGTACAGGATGCGCGTCCGCAAGGTACCGGGAATCGCCGACAGCGCGTCCTTCAACTCGGCGCTCTGCTCCTCGGTCGCGGTGACGTCGATCACCACGTAGCCGACCTTGGGATCGGTGCGCAGGAACTGGCCGTCGATGTTGACGTTGTGCTTGCTGAAGATTTCGTTGATCTGCGACAGCACGCCCGGCACATTGCGGTGGATATGCAGGATCCGGCGACTGCCGTCGTGGCCGGGCAACGTGACCTCGGGGAAGTTGACCGCCGACAGGGTCGATCCGTTGTCGCTGTAGCGCACCAGCTTGGCCGCCACTTCCACGCCGATATTGTCCTGCGCTTCCAGCGTGCTGCCGCCGACGTGCGGGGTCAGGATCACGTTGTCGATACCGCGCAGCGGCGATTCAAAGGCCTCCGCATTGCCCTTGGGTTCGACCGGGAAGACGTCCACCGCCGCGCCGCCGACCGCGCCGGACCTCAATGCCGCGGTCAGCGCATCGATGTCGACCACGGTGCCGCGCGAGGCGTTGATCAGGTGCGCGCCGTGTTTCATCTTCGCGATCTGCGTGGCGCCGAACATGCCCTGGGTCGCGGCGGTCTCCGGCACGTGCAGGGTCACCACGTCGCTGCGCGCAAGCAGATCGTCCAGGCTGGTGGCAGAGCGCGCGTTGCCCAGCGAGAGCTTGGTTTCGATGTCGTGGAAGATCACGTTCATGCCGATCGCCTCGGCCAGCACGCCCACCTGGGTGCCGATATGGCCATAGCCGATGATGCCGAGCGTCTTGCCGCGCGCCTCGTGGCTGCCGGCGGCCGACTTGGACCAGCCGCCGCGATGGCATTCGGCGTTCTTCTGCGGGATGCCGCGCATCAGCATGATCGCCTGCGCGATCACCAGCTCGGCCACGCTGCGGGTATTGGAATAGGGCGCGTTGAACACCGGGATGCCGGCCAGCTCGGCCGCTTCCAGATCCACCTGGTTGGTGCCGATGCAGAAGCAGCCCACCGCGATCAACCGGCGCGCATGCGACAGCACGTCCCCGGTCAGGTGGGTGCGCGAACGGATGCCGATGATGTGGGCCTCGGCGATGCGCTGCTTGAGCTCGTCCTCCGACAGCGACTTGTCGTGGAAATCGATCTGCGTGTATCCGGCGGCGCGGAAGGTTTCCACGGCGGTCTGGCTCACTCCCTCCAGCAACAGCACGCGGATGTCCTGCTTCGGATAGGAGGTCTTCTTGGTCGACATTGCGGCGGGCGCGAGGTGGCGGGGAAGGGCTTTCCACTATGCCAGAAGCGGCGCGCCTTTGCTGCATCGCCACATGCCCCGGAACGCTGGTTCCCAAATGGTTTCGGCTGCAACCGGCGCGCCGTCTGGACGCGCCGCAGCATCGCTGGCACGCTGGCGTTCCCCCGATGCCGTCCGTACGAATCAATGACCGATCCGCGTTTGCAGGCGCTGCAGCAGGCCGTGCCCGAGTTGCGCCTGACCACCGAAGCCGCCGAGCTGGAACATTACGGCCGCGACTGGACCCGCCGCTGGACGCCGGCGCCGCTGGCGATCGCGCTGCCGGCCACAGTGGAGGAAGTGCAGGCCATCGTGCGCTGGGCCAACGAAAACGGCGTGGCGGTGGTGCCGTCCGGCGGCCGCACCGGCCTGTCCGGCGGCGCGGTGGCGGCCAACGGCGAACTGGTGCTCAGCCTGGAGCGGATGAACAAGGTGCTGGCCTTCGACGCGGTCGATCGGACCCTGACGGTGCAGCCGGGCATGGCGCTGGAGGCGGTGCATAACGTTGCCCGCGAACACGGACTGGTCTACCCGGTCGATTTCGCCGCGCGCGGTTCCTGTTCGATCGGCGGCAACATCGCCACCAACGCCGGCGGCATCCGGGTCATCCGTTACGGCAACACCCGCGAATGGATCGCCGGCCTCAAGCTGGTGACCGGCACCGGCGAATTGCTGGATCTCAATCGCGGGCTGATCAAGAACTCCAGCGGCTACGATCTGCGCCAGCTCGTCATCGGCTCGGAGGGCACCCTGGGCGTCGTGGTCGAGGCCACCCTGCGGCTGACCGACCCGCCGCCGCCGACCAACGTGATGCTGCTGGCGCTGCCCTCGTTCGAGGTGCTGATGCGGGTGTTCGCCGAGTTCCGCGCGCGCCTGCAACTGGAAGCCTTCGAGTTCTTCACCGAGCGGGCGCTCGAGCACGTGCTGGCGCACGGCGCGCAGCCGCCGTTCGCGGAAGTCCATCCCTATTACGTGGTCACCGAATTCGCGATCGGCGACGAGGCGAAGGAAACGGCGGCGATGGCCGCGTTCGAGGCCTGCCTGGAGCAGGGCTGGGTCAGCGACGGCGTGATCAGCCAGAGCGACGCCCAGGCCGCCCAGCTGTGGCGCCTGCGCGAGGGCATCACCGAGGCGCTGGCGCGCTACAAGCCGTACAAGAACGACGTGTCGGTGCGGATTTCGGCGATGCCGGCGTTCCTGGCCGAGACCCAGGCGCTGCTGGGCGATGCCTACCCGGATTTCGAGGTGGTCTGGTTCGGCCACATCGGCGACGGCAACCTGCACATCAACGTGCTCAAGCCCGATGGCCTGGACGATGCCGAATTCGTCCGCCAGTGCGAACACGTGACCAAGCTCCTGGCGGCCTCGCTGCGGCGGCACGGCGGCAGCATTTCCGCCGAGCATGGCATCGGCCTGGTCAAGAAGCCCTACCTGGACAGCACGCGCGGCGCCGCGGAAATCGTGGTGATGCGCGGGATCAAGCGGGTGCTGGATCCGAACGGGCTGATGAACCCGGGCAAGCTGTTCGACCCGGACTGACGGAACCTGCTTTTGTAGGAGCGACGTTAGTCGCGACCGTGCAAGGTCGGGGCAAGCGCGGTCGGCATTCAAGCGGGAAGGTCCGGGTCAAGGTCCATGAGGACCGATCCCGGCTTGGGGTGCCGGCCCGGACGACACGGTCGCGACTGACGTCGCTCCTACAAGGAGGGATTCAGGCGATTCGGGAGATTTGCGGTAGTCTTTGCCAACCCCTGATTCGAGTGTCTTTCCGCGCATGAAACGCCTGCTTGTCGCCAGCGCGCTGCTGGTCCTTTCGATTCCCGCTTTCGCCGGCAGCTTCGCCGGTTCCTCCGCCGGCGCCTCCTCGGCCGGTTCCTCCGCCTCGTCGGGCAGTTCCTCCGGCGACGACAAGGTGGTGCTGCAAGCCCGTGACGACGCCGCCAGCTTCGTGGCCAGCGAAGGCCGCATCCGCGGCGCGCGCCTGGAAGCTGCGCTGCGGCACCTGCGCGAACGCGACACGAACGCGCGCGAGGCCAGCGACATGGCCCTGGCGCAGGCCATCCTGGCGCTGTGAATCCGGGCGGCCGGAACCCGCGCCGCGCCGGCGCGGGCTTCCGCGCCCTGGCCCTGCTGGCGGCGCTCGCCTGCGTCGCCGGGCACGCGCAGGCATCGCCGCGCCTGCGGCTGGATTCCGCCGGTCTCCAACCCGATGAAATCGCCGCCAGCGAACGACTGCTGGCCGAGGCGGTCGCGCGACTGACACCGGCGATGCGCGCGACGCTGGATCGCGACATCCGCGTGCAGTGGAGCCCGCGCCTGGACGCGCAGGTGCATGGCCGCGCCACCGGTGATCGCCTGCTGCTCAACCGGAACCTGCTGGCTGGGCTCATGGCCTCGCCCGCAGTGGGCGAGGGCGACGGACGTCCGGCCCTGGCCGCGCTGCTGCACGAACTGGGACATTTCCTCGATCGCTCCGCGAGCGGCGCGATGTCACGGGATCCGCGCCTGCTGGATCTGGCCGGCTGGCAGATCCGCGCCACGCCGGGCCTGACCCGGCTGATGGGGCGCCGGCGCGGCAACGATTTCCGCGAACGCAGCCCGGATCCTTACGAACTGCACAATCCCCGCGAATACGTCGCGGTGAACCTGGAGCATTTCCTGCTGGATGCCGACTACGCCTGCCGGCGACCGGCGCAGTACCGCTACTTCACGCAGCGCTGGGGGGCACCCGCGGTCGCGAGTGCGGCATGCGCGGATGGATTCGCCTACGTCGATGCGGGCGACGTGGGCGCGGGCGCGGATGCGGCGTCGGCGACCGGCGGACGGCTGGGCACGCTGGATCCAGAACGGATCTACCAGGTGGATTACCTGCTGGCCGAAGGCAACGACGCGATGATGAGCCGCTGGGGGCACAGCATGCTGCGGCTGGTGATCTGCGCGCCAGGGCGGCCGCTCGGCCCGGATTGCCGGCTGGACCTGGAACACCACCGGGTGCTGTCGTTCCGCGCCTTCGTGGGCGATCTGCAGATTTCCAGCTGGCGTGGGCTGACCGGCCGCTATCCCTCGCGCCTGTTCGTGCTGCCGCTGGATCAGGTGATCGACGAGTACACCAAGATCGAGCTGCGCGGCCTGCAATCCGTGCCGCTGCGGCTGGAGCGCTCGGAAATCGCAACGCTGGTCGAGCGTGCCGCGCAGCTTCACTGGAGCTATGACGGCCACTACTTCTTCCTCGGCAACAATTGCGCGGTGGAAACCTACAAGCTGCTGCGCGACGGCGCGCCCCGGCTCGGCGACGCGGATCTGGGCGGCATCACCCCGACCGGGCTGGCGCGGCGATTGCAACGCGCCGGCATCGCCGACGGGACGGTGCTGGCGGATCCGGCGCGGGCGCTGCGCGAGGGATACCGCTTCGATTCACTGCGCGAGCGTTTCCAGGGCCTGTTCGAGGTCGCCCGCGCGCGGACGGACCTGCCGCAACGCGAAGTCGAGGAGTGGCTGGCCACGTCCCCGCAACAGCGGCGTCCGTGGCTGGAACGTGCCGATCTGAAGGCGGCCGCCGCGTTGCTGGTGCTCGAACAGGCGGCGCGACGGCAGCAGGAATCGCGGTTCCGCGAGGCGTTCAAGCGTCGCTACCTGCAATCAGGTGGCGATGAGCTGGGCGCGGCGGCCGGGACCTTGCGGACATTGCTGCGGGAAACCGCCTGGATGAGCCGCCCCGCGGATCTGCTCGAAGGCGCCGGCTATGGCTTGCCGCAGGCGGAAGAACGGACAGCGCTCCAGGCCGGCAGCGCGGCCCGGCGCGAACGCCTGCGCGATCTGGAGCGGCAGCTGGACCAGCAGGCCCGATCGCTGCTCAGTCCGGCCCAGGCCCGAGATCGCGAGGCCGTCGATGCCAACATCGCATGGCTGGGCGCGCACCTGCGCGAACTGCATCGCCAGGCCGGCGGACTGCAGCTGAACTGAGCTCAGGCGTTCTCGTCCAGCCAGCGGGTCATCAGCCGGCGCGGATGCGCGTCGTAGCCGCTGCGCTGGTAGATGCCGTGGGCGTGCTCGTTGTCGTCGCTGACTTCCAGCCGTACCGCGCGCAGGCCTTCGCGCCGGCACAGCGCTTCCACCTCGGCCAGGGCCAGCTTGCCCAGGCCGCCGCTGCGCTGGGTGGGCAGGACGTACAACTCGTCCAGCAAGCCGTAGCGCCCGCCGAACTCCAGGCTGAAGCAGAAGCCGACCACGATGTAGCCGGCCAGCGTGCCGCCGCGTTCGATCAGCAGCAGGCGACCGTTGGCGGGATCGCGCAGCAGGGCGTCGAGCGCCTCGCGCAGCATCGCCTCGTCCCACGGAATGTCCTCGTCGGCGTAGAACTCGCGGACGATCGGAACCAGCGTGTCAATGTCATCGGCGGTGGCGAGACGGAAGCGGGGCTCGGACATGACGCGTTGCAGGTTGAAGAATGAAAAACAAAAAGGGCGGGCCCTCGCGGACCCGCCCCGGAACCGTGGGCGGCGTCAGTCGGCGCGGCCGCCGAATTCGCCGGTGGTGGTGTTGACCAGGATGCGTTCGCCGTTGGTGATGTACTCGGGCACCATGATTTCGATGCCGGTGCTCAACTTGGCCGGCTTCGGGCGCTTGGTGGCGGTGCCGCCCTTCAGTTCCGGCGGGGTTTCCACCACTTCCAGGGCCACGTGCTGCGGCAACTGAAGGGCCACCGGCAGTTCATCGATGACCTGCACGTAGCAACCGGCCAGCCCGTCGGTGATGTAGCCGGCGTCATCGCCCAGCACGTCCGCATCCAGCGTGTACGGCGTGTAGTCCTCGTCGTCGAGGAACACGAAGGCGTCGCCGTCCTTGTACGAGAACGTGGCCTGGCGGCGCAGCAGTTCCACTTCGGTCAGGTTGTCGTCGGCATCGAAGCTGGCGTCCAGCTTGTTGCCGCCCGGCACGCTGTACATGGTGAAGCGGAAGCGCACGTTGCCGCCACGCCCCTGCGGCGAGCTGCGGTCGATGTCGCGGATCTGGTACACGCCGCCGTTGTGCTCGACGACGTTTCCTTTCTTGATGTCGAATGCTTTCATGGGATTGGGAATTCGGGATTGGGGATTCGGGAAAAGCGGGATGGGTTTCGGTGGAGTGCTTCTGCGAATCTCCAATCCCGAATCCCCAATCCCGGCTTACTTGGGTGCCAGCCGGACGGCGCCGTCGAGGCGGATCGTCTCGCCGTTGAGATAGGTGTTGCAAAGGATGTAGGCGACCAGGTCGGCGAATTCGTCGGGCTTGCCCAGGCGCGAGGGGAACGGGATCGATGCGCTGAGCGATTGCTGCACGGCCTCGGGCATCCCATCGACCATCGGGGTCCAGAAGATGCCCGGAGCGATGGTCATCACCCGGATGCCGAAGCGCGACAGCTCGCGCGCCATCGGCAGGGTCATGCCGACCACGCCGCCCTTGGAGGCCGAGTAGGCGGCCTGGCCGATCTGGCCTTCGTACGCCGCCACGCTGGCGGTGTTGATGATCACGCCGCGTTCGCCGTCGGTGCCGGCCTCGTTGTGCTGCATCAGGTTGGCGGCGGCCTTGGCCACGTTGAAGCTGCCCACTAGGTTGACCAGCACCGTGCTCTGGAAGGTCGACAGCGGCATCGGCGCTTCCTTGCCCAGCACGCGACCGGCGCCGAGGATGCCGGCACAGTTGACGGCGGCGTTCAGCCCGCCGAGGAATTCGCTGGCGGCGGCGATGTTCGCGGTCACGCCGGCCTCGTCGGTGACGTCGGTGCGGAAGTAGCGGGCATTGGCCTCGCCCAGCGCGGCGACCGCGGCCGCGCCCTTGTCGTCGTTGACGTCGAACAGCGCGACCTTGCCGCCCTGCGCGACCAGATGCTGGGCCACGGCGAAGCCGAGGCCGGAGACGCCGCCGGTGATGACGGCGCGGGTAGCGGACACTTGCATGCGGGAAACCTGGGACGGAAAGACCCGCATTTTACGCGAATGACCGGTCGCCCCGGCAGCGGTGCGCGCTCAGCCGTTGGAGGCGCGGTCCAACGGCAGGTCCAGGCGGCGGGCGAACTCGTCCGGCGACAGCCCCGGGGCGAACAGGAAGCCCTGGCCGACCGGCACGCCCAGTTGCAGCAGGAACTGGCGCTGGGCCTCCGATTCCACGCCCTCGGCGACCAGTCCCAGGCCCAGGCTGCGGGCGATCGCGGAAACCGCCTGGCAGACCGCCACGTCGGAACGGTTGTTCGGCACGCCCTCGGTGAACAGCTGGCTGAGCTTGAGCCCGTGGATGGGCAGTCGGCGCAGGTAATTGAGCGCGCTGTAGCCTTCGCCGAAATCGTCGATGGTCAGCACCACGCCCAGCGCCTTGAGCCCGGCAAAGGTACGCAGGGTGGACGGCGCGTCCTCGATCAGCACGCGTTCGGTGAACTCCAGCTCCAGCGCCGAACCCGGCAACTGGAACTCTTCGAGCAGGCGGCGCACCTTGTCGGCCAGATCCTCGCCGACGAACTGGCGATAGGAGACGTTGACCGCCACCCGCACGATGCCCAGGCCCTGATCGCGCCACTCCGCGACCTGGCGGCAGGCCTCGCGCAGCACCCAGCTGCCGATGTTGACGATGTCGCCGGTGGTTTCGGCGTGACTGATGAACAGGTCCGGGCGCAGTTCGCCGAGCTGGTGGTTCTGCCAGCGGATCAGCGCCTCGGCGGCGACGATCCGGCCCTGGCGCAGATCCACCTGCGGCTGGTAGACCAGCCGGAATTCCTGGTTGTCCACCGCGCGCCGCAGCTGGGTCTCGATCTGCAGGCGATCCTGCTGGCGCTGCGCCAGTTCGGGCGAGAACACCTGCCAGCCGTTGCGGGCGCGGTGCTTGCTGTCGTACATCGCGATGTCGGCGTTCTGGATCAATTGCTGCGGGCGCAGGCCATCGTCGGGCGCACGCGCGATGCCGATGCTGGCGGTGATCGAAAATTCGTCCTGGTCGAAGCGGAAGGCTTCGGCGAACGCCCGCAGGATGGCGTCGGCGAGGCGCTCGGGCAGGGCACGGTCGCCGCCGGCATCGCAGACCACCAGGAACTCGTCGCCGCCGAAGCGCGCGATCATGCCGTGCTCGCCCACCGCATCGCGGATGCGGTTGGCCGCCTGCACCAGCAGCTCGTCGCCGGCGTTGTGGCCCAGCACATCGTTGATCATCTTGAAGCGGTCGAGATCGATGTACAGCACCGAAGCCTGCGGGTGGACGGGATCGGCCAGGCGCTCGGCGATTTCGGTCAGCACCGCGTCGCGGTTCATCAGGCCGGTGAGCGGATCGGTGCGGGCCTGGATGCGCAGGGTCTCTTCCGCCTGCTTGTCGGTGGAGATGTCCTGCAGGGTGCCGGTGATCCGCGAGTTGCCGGGGTCGCCGGGCTCGGCGTCGCCGATCACCCGGATCCAGAACGGCTGGCCGTCGTGGCGGCGTCCCTGCAGCTCGAGATCGAAACCGGCGCCACCGGTGGCGACCCGTTCCACCATGCAACGCAGGCGCCGCCGATCCGGCTCGCGCAGGCAGGCCAGCAGCGCATCGAGGGTATCGGGGGGCAGGGCGGCACCGAGGATGCGGATGGCTTCCTCGGTCAGGTACAGGCGGTCGCGGGCGATGTCCCATTCCCAGCCACCGATGTGCGCCAGCGACTGCGCGCGATCGAACAGCGCGCTGTCGCGCTTGAGCTCGGTCACGTCGCTGAACAGCGAAGTCACCTGTGCCGGCCGGTTGCCGCCGGGCAGGAACTGCGGCACCGAGGTGACCGTCAACCAGATCATCTGCCGGCGCTGGCGGTGGTACATACCCAGCAGCGCGCTCTCGACGACATGGCCGGTATCCAGCGCGCGCTGCGCCGGAAGTTCGTCGCGGCGCAACTCGCGACCATCCGCCCCGACGATGCGCCAGTGTTCGATGCCCAACTCGTCGGCCGTGCGCTGATCCTCGCGGATGCCGAAGATGCGCATGGCCGCGCCGTTGCAGTACTGCAGGCCCAGATCGTGGTCCTGCACCACGATGCCCTTGTCGATGGTTTCCATCAGTTCGCGGTAGCGCATCTCCGCTTCCCGCCGCGTACTGATGTCGCGTGCCACCGCGACGATGCTCTTGCGCCCGTCGAAATTGATGTTGGCCGAATGCACTTCGACCGGGAAGCGGCTGCCGTCGCCGCGCATGTTGGTGACCTCGATGACATAGGTGTCACCACGGTTGAGCGTCTCCCAGACCGGCATCAGGTGATCGCGCGGCAGATCCGGGTTGAGCACGTTGATGTTCTTGCCGACGATCTCCTCGCGCGGCCGGCGGTAGGCGCGCATGCCGGCGCGATTGAGATCCATCACCGTCCCGTCCTCGGCGATGATGCTGACCGGATCGGGCACGGCGTCGAAAAGATTGCGGTAGCGCTGGCGTTCGGCTTCCGCGCTGGCCAGCGCGGCAAGCAGGGTCTCGCGGGCGCGGGCGAGCAGGGCGCGGGTTCCCTCGTCGACCGCGGGATCGGCCATCGCGCGGGCGATGGCCTGCAAGGTGGCTTCGGTCTCCGGCGCGACGGGGACGGCCGCCGGGCTGGCGGCATCGTCCGGGGCCGACGCGCCGGCGACGTTCATGTGGCCGCCATCGCCTTGCCGGCCTTGCTGCCGGTCTCGCGGCCGAGCAGGGCGGCGAGCCAGCGGCCGGTTTCGCCCAGCCGGTCCAGGTCGACACCGGTGGCGATGCCCATGCCGTGCAGCATGTAGACCACGTCCTCGCTGGCGACGTTGCCGCTGGCGCCCTTGGCGTAGGGACAGCCGCCGGTCCCCGAGACCGCGGCGTCGACCACCCGCACGCCTTCCTCCAGGCATGCCAGGATGTTGGCCAGCGCCTGGCCGTAGGTGTCGTGGAAATGCACCGCCAGCGACGATAGCGGCACCACGCTGGCGACCGCCTGCAGCATCACGCGCGCCTTCAGCGGGGTGCCCACGCCGATGGTGTCGCCGAGCGAAATCTCGTAGCAGCCCAGTTCGTGCAGCCGGCTCGCGACCCTGACCACGTCGGCCACCGGCACATCGCCCTGATAGGGGCAACCGAGCACCGTGGACACGTAGCCGCGAACCCGCACTCCGTCGGCGGCGGCGCGCGCCAGCACCGGCCGGAAGCGCTCGATGGATTCGTCGATGCCGGCATTGATGTTCTTGCGGTTGAACGCTTCGGAAGCGGCGGTGAACACCGCGATTTCCTCCACGCCGACCGCGCGCGCGCGGTCGTAGCCGGTCTCGTTCGGCACCAGCACCGGATAGGCAACACCCGGTTCGCGATGGATCCCCGTGAACACTTCCGCCGCGTCGGCCAGTTGCGGCACCCAGCGTGGACTGACGAAGCTGGTGGCCTCGATGGTGCGCAGGCCGGTACGGGAGAGGCGATCAATGAGTTCGATCTTGTCGGCGGTGGCGATCACCGCCTTCTCGTTCTGCAGGCCGTCGCGCGGACCGACCTCGACGATGCGGACGAAGTCGGTCATGGCGCGGCCTCCATGCCGGCGCGGCGCAGGCGCGGATTGCGCGAGGCGGGATCGAAGCTGTCGAACAGCCCCGGATCCGCCGCCAGCGTCGCCCGCAGTGCGTCGGCCTCGCCTCCCAGCAGGTACACCATCGTGTCGACCTCGCGAATGCCCGGGTCGCCCTGCTGGATGCGTTCGAGCGCGCGGCTGGCCCGCGGCATCGCCACTTCCAGCACGTCGTCGGCGATGCGGTACTTGAGCAGCAGCACGCTGGTGGCGGGCAACTTGCTGTTTCCCGCCGGCGCTTTCGGGTCGTTGAACAGATCGCGCATGTCGTCCTGGTCCAGCGCCAGGTAGCGCGTGCCGTCGAGTTCGAAACCCAGCGCGCGGAACCGGGTGCGCGGCGTCTTGCCGCTTTCGACCAGCGAGACCTGGCACTGCGCGTCGATCTCGGCGTAGTCGCCGGAGCCCAGCGGCATCTTTTCCGGATCCGCGCCGGGCAATGGCAGCCAGCGGCCGGCCAGGGCCGGGTCGCAGCCCAGTTCGGCGGGAGCGCGTTCGAACATCAGGCAGCCGGGCAGGGCCGGCAACGCGAGGGCCAGCAGGAACAACAGCGGCATGCGGCGGCGGCCCGTCATTCCAGGGTCACCAGGACGGCATCGGCTTCGACGAAGTCGCCGGCGCTGGCGCGCAGCTCGCCCACCACGCCATCGCGCGGGGCCTTCAATGCCAGCTCCATCTTCATCGCTTCCATCACCAGCAGTTCCTGGCCCGTGGTCACCGTGTCGCCGGCCTTGGCGCGGACCACCACCACGCGGCCGGGCATCGGCGCGCGCACGCGGTGGTCTCCCCCGGCATCGGCGGTCGCGGTCCTGCGATAGGCGGGCACCTGTTCCAGCACGACCCGCTGCCGGCCGTCGTGGACGGTGATGCGCTCGCCTTCCCGCAGGACGCGGAAACGCCGTGCTTCATGATCCATACGCAAACCGAGCAGGTCGCCGGTCAACCGCGCGCCCTCGATGGCGTGGGTGCGGCCGTCGTGTTCGATGGCATAGCGGCCCTGGGTACCCTGTGCCTTCAGGGCGAAGGTCTGTCCCCGGTGGACGAAACTCAGCGGCCGCTGGCCGGCATGGCCCAGCCGCCAGCCGTCGGCGATGGCCCAGGGCGAACCCGGATCGGCGGACGCGCGCGCGGTATCGCCGGCAGCGGCCTCCTGCGCGAGCAGGGTGGCGGTGGCGGCGGCCAACAGGGCGGCCGGGTCGGGTTCGCCGGCGGCGAGGAACTCGTCCAGGTGCCGATCCAGGTAGCCGGTATCGATGCGCCCCTCCAGCACCGCCGGGTGGCGCGCCAGCCGCTCCAGGAACGCGATGTTCGACTTCGGCCCGATCACGTCGCACTGTTCGAGCGCGTCGCGCAGGCGCGCCAGCGCGGCGGGGCGGTCGCGGTCGTGGACGATCAGCTTGGCAATCATCGGATCGTAGAAAATGGTGACCGTATCGCCTTCGGTCACGCCCGAATCGATGCGCACGTGCGGGTCCGTCGGCGGCAGCCGCAGGCGCTCCAGCCGGCCCGAACCGGGCAGGAACCCGGCTTCCGGATCCTCGGCGTACAGGCGCACCTCGATGGCGTGGCCCTGCTGCGGAATCGCGTCCTGCGCCAGCGGCAGCGGCTCGCCGGCCGCCACCCGCAACTGCCACTCCACCAGGTCCAGGCCGGTGGTCATCTCGGTGACCGGGTGCTCGACCTGCAGGCGGGTGTTGGTCTCCATGAAGAAGAATTCGCCGTCGGGTGCGACGATGAATTCGACCGTGCCGGCATTGACGTAGTCGATCGCCTGCGCGGCAAGGATGGCGGCCTGGCCCATCGCCGTGCGTTGCGCCGGGGTCAGGAACGGCGAGGGCGCTTCCTCCAGCACCTTCTGGTAGCGCCGCTGCGCCGAACACTCTCGCTCGTTGAGATGCAGGGTATGGCCGTGGCGATCGGCGAACACCTGGATCTCGATGTGGCGCGGCGTGGACACGTAGCGTTCCAGCAGCACGCGGTCGCGGCCGAAGGCGTTGGCCGCCTCGCGCTGGCAGCTTTCCAACTGGGCGATGAAGTCGTCCAGCCGGTGCACGATCCGCATGCCCTTGCCGCCACCGCCATGGGCGGCCTTGATCATCAGCGGGAAGCCGATCCGTGCGGCCTCGCGCGACAGCGTGTTGGGCGATTGATCCTCGCCGGTGTAGCCCGGCACCACCGGTACGCCGGCGGCGGCCATCAACTCCTTGGCTCCGGCCTTGCTGCCCATCTTGCGCATCGACGCCGCGCCCGGGCCGATGAAGACCAGACCCGCCGATTCCACCGCCTCGGCGAAGTCGGCGTTCTCCGACAGGAAGCCATAGCCGGGATGGATGGCCTGCGCGCCGCAGCGGCGCGCGACTTCCAGAATGGCGTCGCCGCGCAGGTAGCTGTCGGCCGGCCGCGGCCCGCCGATCGGCCAGGCCTCGTCCGCCTGGCGCACGTGCTGTGCGTCGGCGTCGGCTTCCGAATACACCGCAACGGTGCGGATGCCGAGGCGACGGCAGGTGCGGATCACGCGGCAGGCGATTTCGCCGCGGTTGGCGATGAGGATCTTGTCGAACATGCGGGTCGGGATTTCCGTGTCGGTTCGGTAGGAAAGCGAGGCGAGGATCAGGCCGGCGCGTGGCAGACCGCTTCGACGTTGTTGCCGTCGGGATCGATCACGAACGCGGCGTAGTAATCGGGATGGTAGTGCGGGCGCAGGCCCGGGGCGCCGTTGTCGGTCGCGCCCGCAGCCAGGGCCGTGGCATGGAAGGCATCGACGGCGCCGCGGTCGGGGGCGACGAAGGCGACATGGGTGCCGGTGCCCGGACGCGCGCCGGTGCCGACCCAGAACGCCGGTTTGCGCGGCGGTCCGAATCCGCAGCCCTGGTAGCCACCCGGGCCGGTTTCGCGCTCGGTCACTTCCATGACCACCGCGTAGCCCAGCGGTGCGAGCACCCGTTCGTAGAAAGCGCGGCTGCGCGGATAGTCGGCGACGGCAAAACCAGCATGGTCAATCATGTCGGCACACCTTGGAGGGAAGAGGGCGGCGCGCTCCCCGCGCCAGTGGCGTCAGCGCGCGGGCACCCAGGCCGGCGCGCGTTTTTCCAGGAAGGCGGACAGGCCTTCCTGGCCTTCGGCCGACACCCGCAGGCGCGCGATCAGCGCGGCATTGTCGGCATCCAGGCAATCACGGTCCGCCTGCGCGGCGACCCGGGTGACCAGTTGCTTGGCGGTGGCGGCGGCCTGCGGTCCGGCCTTGAGCAGCAGATCGATCTGGCGTTGCACCGCCGCATCCAGCGCGTCGGCTTCGACCACCTGGTGCAGCAGGCCGATGTCCAGCGCGGTGGCGGCGTCGAAAATCTCGGCGGTCGCGAACCAGCGCCGGGCCTGGCGCGGCCCGATCGCGGCAATGACGTAGGGCGAAATCACCGCCGGCAACAGACCGAGTTTGCTCTCGGTCAGCCCGAACTTCGCCTCCGGCACGCCGATGGCGATATCGCAGCAGGCCACCAGACCGACCCCACCACCGAACGCCGCGCCATGCACGCGTGCGAGAGTCGGACGCGGCAGTTCGTCCAGCGTGCGCATCAGTCGGGCCAGCGCCAGCGCGTCCTCGCGGTTCTCGGCTTCGCCGGCGGCGGCCATGCCGCGCATCCAGTTCAGATCGGCCCCGGCCGAGAACGAGGCGCCGGCACCTTCCAGCACCACCACCCGGACATTGGGGTTGGCTCCAGCCCCTTCCAGTTCACGGGTCAGCTGCGTGATCAGGCCGGCGTCGAACGCGTTGTGCAGTTCCGGGCGGTTCAGCCGCAGCCGCAACACGCCATCATCCAGATGGCTGGCCAGCGCCGGTGCGTGCGGCTCCGTCATGTCTGCTCCTCCCGAAAGCGGCAAATGATAGCCCCTGCGCCGATTTTGGCCTTCGTGCGCTGCGGCGATGCTACAATGAGAATAGTTCGCATTTGAGAGTTGCCGCGTGATGCTGACCGAATTGCCTCCCCGGACCCTGGCCATCGTCGAATCGGTCGACGACAGCCACCCCAACGACAACATCGCCCGCCGCCTGCGCGAGCTGGGTTTTGTCGACGGCGAGGAGGTGCAGATCGTCGCCAAGGGACCGCTGGGCGCCGAACCGCTGCTGGTGCAGGTGGGCTTCACCCGTTTCGCCCTGCGTCGCAGCGAGGCGGCGCGGATCCGGGTCCGTCCGGCGGGAGCGGCGGCATGAGCGCGCAGCCATTGCGGCTGGCCCTGGTCGGCAACCCGAACTGCGGCAAGACCGCGCTGTTCAACCAGCTGACCGGCAGCCGCCAGAAGGTTGCCAACTATGCCGGCGTGACCGTGGAGCGCAAGGAAGGCCGCCTGCACACCGCATCGGGACGCAGCTACGCGTTGCTGGACCTGCCCGGTGCCTACAGCCTGCATGCCGCCAGCCTGGACGAGGCGGTCACCCGTGATTTCTGCCGTGGCTTCCTGCCCGGCGAGGCGCCGCCGGACGTGCTGGTCTGCGTGGTCGATGCCACCAACCTGCGCCTGCACCTGCGTTTCGCGCTGGAAGTGCGCGAGCTCGACAAGCCGATGATCCTGGCGGTCAACATGATGGACGCCGCGCGCCGCCGCGGCATCCGCGTGGACCTGGAGGCGCTGTCGCGCGAACTCGGCGTGCCCGTGGTGGAGACGGTGGCGGTCAAGCACAACGGCGCGCGCGCGCTGGTCGAGCAGATCGAGCGCATGGCCGATGCGCCGCATCCGCCGAAGCACCGGCTGGGCGGCGACGCCGACCTGCACGCGGAAACGCGCCGTCTGCTGTCGCTGGCGGTGGACATGCCGCAACGCACCGCCCAGGTGGACGACGCGCTGGATCGCTGGCTGCTGCACCCGGTGATCGGCTTCGTCGCGCTGATCGTGGTGATGTTCCTGATCTTCCAGGCGGTGTACGCCTGGGCCACCCCGTTGATGGATCTGATCGAAGCGGGGACCGGCGCACTGGGCGAATGGGTGGGCGGCACGCTGCCGGAAGGCCCGCTCAACAGTCTGCTGGTGGACGGCATCATCGCCGGCGTCGGTGGCGTGATCGTGTTCCTGCCGCAGATCCTGATCCTGTTCGCCTTCATCCTGGCGCTGGAGGAATCCGGCTACCTGCCGCGTGCGGCGTTCCTGCTGGATCGGATGATGGCCTCGGCCGGCCTGTCGGGGCGTTCCTTCATCCCGTTGCTGTCGAGCTTCGCCTGCGCCATTCCCGGCATCATGGCGACCCGTTCGATCCAGGATCCGCGCGATCGCCTGGCGACAATCCTGGTCGCACCGTTGATGACCTGCTCGGCGCGCCTGCCGGTGTATGCGCTGCTGATTGGCGCGTTCGTGCCGGAAAAGAAGATCGGCATGTTCAACCAGCAGGGCCTGGTCCTGTTCGGCCTGTACGTGGCGGGCATCCTCAGCGCGCTGCTGGTGGCCTGGGTCATGAAGAAGTGGCGCCGCGACAAGAGCGAGCATCCGCTGATGCTGGAGCTGCCTTCCTACCGCATTCCCCATCCGCGCGATCTCGCGATCGGCCTGTGGGAGCGCGCCTGGATTTTCCTGCGCCGGGTCGGCGGCATCATCCTGGCGATGACAGTGCTGCTGTGGGTGTTGCTGAACTTCCCCGCGCCACCGGTCGACGCGGTGGGGCCGGCCATCGACTACAGCTTTGCCGGCCGCATCGGTCATGCGATGGCGGTGTTCTTCGCGCCGCTGGGCTTCAACTGGCAGATCTGCATCGCGCTGATTCCGGGCCTGGCGGCACGTGAAGTGGCGGTGGCGTCGCTGGCCACGGTCTACGCGCTGTCCGCGGCCGACGACGACGCAGCCGCGCAGGCGTTGTCGCCATTGATCAGCGATGGCTGGTCGCTGGCGACCGCGCTGTCGCTGCTGGTCTGGTACATCTATGCGCCCATGTGCCTGTCCACGCTGGCGACCATCAAGCGGGAGACCAACTCGTGGAAGCAGATGTCGTACGCGGCGTTCTACCTGTTCGCGATGGCCTATGTCGCCTCGCTGCTGACCTACCAGATCGCCAAGGCGCTGGGAGCGGGCTGACGTGGACGGCTCGCTGATCCTGCAATACGCGATCATCGGCCTGCTGGCGCTGGCCAGCGTGTGGGTGGTGCTGAAGAAGCAGTTTCCGGGCACGCTGCGCAAGGCGCGGGTGGCGTTGGCGCTGCCGTTGCTGCGCGAGGGTCGTCCAGGCTGGTTGCATGCGCTGGGGCGCTGGATCGCGCCGGAGCCGCGCGGTTCCGGTGGTGGCGATGGCTGCGGCGGCTGCAACAGTTGCGGGCCGTCGTCGAAGGTCTGACCGCCTAGAACACCCGCGCCAGCACCCAGCCGACGAAGAAGCCGTACGAGGCCAGCGTGGTCCAGCCATTGCCCGCGGCGGCGGACAATGGAATCCGCTGGCTGCGCGCGTAGAGTCCGTCAAACAGCGCAAGGCCCAGTGGGACCATGGCGAAGCCGACCGCCCCGGCCGACCACAGATCGGGAAGCGTGTCGGGCAACAAGGGCTGCATGGCGATGCCACCCAGCAGGAATCGCAAGGCATCGAAGCTGCGTCGCCAATGAATCAGGGCGGCGGGAACAACCAGCGGGTACGCCAGCCAGTCCACTCCCGACAGCGCGGCCAGGACCAGGCCCGTCACTGCCAGCAACACCGGTATCAGCGCGCGTCGGTTCTCGTTGGCGGAACCGTTGTCGCCGAGGCTGATCGCGTGTAGCCACACCATCAGGCGCCAGCCGCCCTGGATTGCCAGGGCAACTCCACCGACCACCAGCGCGGTCGGCAGGGCAGGGCGCGATTGCGCGAACACGACCGGTGCGAGCAGATAGCCCAGCAGCGCCAACAGGACGGCGCGTGCCAGCATCGGCAACCAGCGCCAGACGCCGAGATAGTCCTTGCGGGCAAGTTGCCGGAAGAACTGATCCTGGCCCGGATCAATGCCATCCGGCAGATCGCCGTAGTCCTCGCTCAGGCGTTGCGACAACCGGGCGATGCGCGCGGACATTCCCGGCACGCAGGCGATGGCCAGCGCCTGCGGCCATCGGAAAGGGCGCTTGAGCTGGCGGATCGCCAGCGGACGTGGCTCGTCGTAGCGGGAAGTCTGCTCGCGTTCGATCGCCCAGCGCACCGCCATCCGTTGCTCCAGCCAATAGTCCTGCTGGCCGAAGAAGGTCTCCAGCGCGGACAGGTTCGCGGGTGGAATCGTGACGCCGTCGTAACCCAGGCGCTGGAACAGCGCATCGCCGACCGACTGTTTCAGTTCCAACTGGTAAAGGTCGTCGTGTGCCGCCAGCCAGGCCGACAGTACGGCGGGAGGTGTATCGCGGGCCCGTTGCACGGTTTCCGCGAAAAAACCATCGAAGTCGAAGCGTCGCGTGGTCGCATCCGCAACCGCGGAGGCCGCTGCTGCGGCGGCGCTGGCGACCGGCGATGGCAGGTGCGGCGTGCGCCCGGAGATCAGCGCGTCCAGTTGTTCCGCGTCGAGCAGGACGGTGTGCGCCGTCGCGGGATCCGCCAGCAGTTCCGTTTCCCCGTGTCCATGTTCCCGTCCGGCCTGCGGCTGGTCGTCATCGCCGACCGCGGCTACGTCCGCCGCTTCGATGTCGTCTTCCTCTTCCTCCCAGGCGGCTGCCATCGCCCGCTGCCGGCAATGCTGGAGGGCTTGTTGGTAGGCCTCGTGCAGGCGCTGGAAACCTTCCGGATCGTCATCCGGCCGGGTGACCTTCAGGCGTCGCGCGTAGGCGCGCTTGATCGCGCTTTCATCCGCGTCGCGGGGAACGCCCAGCAGATCGAACGGAGCCATCTCAGGCCTGCGACTCGATGTGCTGGAGCATGGCGGCGAAATGGGTGCGGTGTTCGCGGATCACGTCGGGATCCTGGCTGTCGAGCGCGCCGCGGAAGCGCACCAGCGCGTCCTGCAGATCGCCGCGTGCCCACAGCAGTTCCTCGTACAGGCGCTCGGCGCGGGCGATCAGGCTGAGGTTCTCCTGCTGGTCGCGCGGGTGGATCTTCAGTGCCGCCAGCGTCGCCAGGCGTTCGCGGATCTCGGCCTGCGAGAGGATGCCCGGGTTCTGTTCCAGGATGACCTCGTGGGTCTCGCCGGTGGCGACCACGGTGGCCTCGACCTGGAGCAGGCCGTTGACGTCGTAGGTGAAACGGATGTCCACCGGGTTCTCGTGCGCGGCCTTGGCCGGGACCGCCACGCTGATCTTGCCCAGCCGCACGTTGTGCTCCACCCGCGGGCTTTCGCCCTGGAAGATCTCGAATTCCACCTGCCGTTGCCAGTCCTGCAGCGGCTGGTAGCGCTCGACCCGGCTGACCGGCACCGTGCTGTTGCGGTGGATGATTGGCGAGAAGATGCCGCTGGTGACCTGGCCGTTGGCCCCCTGCTGGCTGGTGCCGACGCCGAGGGTGTGCGGACAGACATCGGTGAGGATCACTTCCTCCAGCTTCTCGTCGCGCGCCTTCATGCCGGCCGCGATCGCCGCGCCCACCGCGATGGCTTCGTCGGGATTGATGTGGCGCAGCGGCAGCCGGCCGAACATGCGCGACACCAGCCGTGCCGTCAGCGGCATCCGCGAAGCGCCGCCGACCAGCACGATGTCGTCCAGCTGCGCGGGTGTGAGCCGGGCGTCGCGCATGGCGCGTTCCAGCGGCGCGCGCAGGCGCTGCACCAACGGCTCGCAGATGCGGGCGAAACGGGCTTCGTCCAGCTGCCAGCTGCGTGCCTGCCCGGCCAGCGTCAGTTCGACGGCATGTTCGGTAGCCGACGCGTGCGAGAGCTCGCGCTTGAGCAGTTCCAGCCGGCGCAGCAGTTGCGCCGATTCGGCCGGTTGCAGGGTGCCCGGGGCGATGCCGAGATCCTGCAGGCAGGCATCGCGCAGCGCATGCAGGAAATCCTCGCCGCCGAGGAAGTTGTCGCCGGCGCTGGCGTGCACTTCCATCACGCCCTCGAACATTTCCAGGATCGACACGTCGAAGGTGCCGCCGCCCAGATCGAACACCAGGAAGCGTCCGCCGCCTTCGCGTTGCTGCAGGCCGTAAGCCAGCGCCGCCGCGGTGGGTTCGTTGATCAGCCGCTCGACCTTGATGCCGGCTAGCTCGCCGGCGATGCGGGTCGCCTTGCGCTGGGCGTCGCCGAAGTAGGCGGGCACGCTGATGACGGCTTCGCCGACCTTCTGGCCAAGGTGCGCCTCGGCGTCGGCGATCAGCGCGCGCAGCACCAGCGCCGATAGTTCCTCCGGCCGGAAGGAATGCTTGCCGAGCCGGGTGACCCGATCAGTGCCCATCCAGCGCTTGAAATGCGCCACGCTGGACTGCGGATGGGTAATCAGGCGCTCGCGCGCGGCTTGCCCGACCAGCACCGCGTCCTGGCCATCCACGCTGACCACCGACGGCGTCAGGTAGCTGTTCAGCGCATTCGGAATCAGCTGTGGTCCCTGTTCGCCATACACGCCCACCAGCGAATGGGTGGTCCCCAGATCAATGCCGACAATCATTCAGTCCCCTGGATCCTTCCCTGCATCGGCGATCAGTGTAAGGGCAGGGAAGCAGTGGCGGGTACCCGGAGGATGCGGCGCGCTCGCCCGCAGGCGGTCTTCAGCGACGCGGCCCGCGGCCACCCGGCCGCGGGAACATCTCCACGCTCAGGGTGAAGGTGCGCTGCTCGCCCGGCTGCATCGCGCCCACGCCGACCACCTGGCGGGTGACTTCCTCGCCACGATCGTTGCGGATGCTCATCACCACCGAGTACTCCCAGGGACCGCCATCGGCGGGATGGCGGACGCTGCCCTCCACCTTCAGCGGCACCACCGTCTGCGCCGTGCGCGCGGCCGCCAGCGACGCCTCGTCGAAGCGCAGGTGGTGGCGGCACGCCGGGCAGACCGCGGCGCTTTCCAGGATGGTGGTCTTGCAGTGCGGGCAGGTACGGGTCGCCCCGGCCATCCCCGGGCGCGGGCTGCTCATGCCTTAGCCGGCGTCTGGACCATTGGCCGCCTTGGCGGCGCGCGGCGCGGCCTTGTCCTCTTCCCAGCCGAAGTCGGCCTGGCCGCGCATCCGCGAACCGGCCGCGACGGTCAGCGAGCCGGCCTTGACGTCGCCGACCAGCACGCCGGAGGCGAGCAGCTCCACCCGCGAGGCGGATTCGATGTTGCCCTCCAGCTCGCCGGCGATGATCACCTTCTTGGCACGCACGCCGCCGTTCAACTTGGCGCCGTTCTCGATGGTGAGGTCGCCCTGCACATTGACGTCGCCCTTGAACTTGCCGGCGATGCGGATGTGGCCGGTGCCCTCGATCTTGCCCTCGATGGTCAGGTCGGCGGCGATCAGCGATTCCTTGACTTCGCGCTCGGGGGCGGGGGCCGCGCGCATGCCCGGCGGATTGCTGACGGTCGGGGAAAAATCCGCGGCCGCCGTGGATTCGCGCGCAGGCGCGGGCGAAGGTTCCGGCGGCAGCGGAACGGCATCCTTCTTGGCGGGGCCTTGGTCTTTCCAGATGGACATAAAGCGGCAACTCCGGGCGATGTGAACGGCCGACTATCGCCCGTCGCCGGGGTCAAGGTTGTGACCGTCTTTGCCCATTGGTCGGTTCGTTGCCCTGATTCATGCGAGGGTCGGCGATGTGCAGGCCGTACTCACGCAGCTGAAGAGGGGGGCGGTCAGCGGCCGCCGGCGACGTCGAGGAAGGTGCCGCTGGTGTAGCTGGCTTCCTCCGAAAGGAGCCAGAGGATTGCCCGGGCGACCTCTTCGGGCTGGCCGCCGCGTTTCATCGGCACAAACGCCTTGACCCGTTCCACCCGGTCCGGTTCGCCGCCGCTGGCATGCATGTCGGTATGGATGAACCCGGGACGCACCGCGCTGACCCGGACACCGTCGGCGGCGACTTCCTGGGCCAGCCCGACCGTGAGCGTATCCAGCGCCCCCTTGGAGGCGGCGTAGTCGACGTACTCGCCGGGGGAACCGGTGCGCGCCGCCACCGAGGACACGTTGACGATCGCGCCGCCACGGCCGCCCCGGCGGGTCGACATGCGCCGGATCGCCTCGCGGCAGCAGAGCAGGGGGCCGACCACGTTGGTGGCCAGGATGCGCTGCACGCGGGCCGCGTCCATCGCCTCCACCCGCATCTGGGTTTCCAGCACGCCGGCATTGTTGACCAGCGCATCGAGCGGCCCGAAGGCGCCGTCCACTTCCGCGAACAGGCGTTCCACTTCGGCTTCCACCGCGATATCGGCGACGAACGCGGCGGCCCGCCCGCCGTCGGCGCGGATGCGCTCGACCAGCGCGTGCGCGGCGACGGCATCGCGCCGGTAGTTGATCGCCACCGTGTAGCCGCGCGCGGCGGCCAGGCGGGCGGTGGCGGCGCCGATGCCGCGGCCGCCGCCGGTCACCAGCAGGACAGGCGCCGCCATGGATTACATCCGGAACACGCCGAAGCGCGCCGGTTCGATCGGTGCGTTGAGCGAGGCCGACAGGCCGAGGCCGAGCACGCGGCGGGTGTCGGCCGGATCGATGATGCCGTCGTCCCACAGCCGCGCGGTGGCGTACCAGGGACTGCCCTGGGTTTCGTATTGCTCGCGGATGGGGGCCTTGAAGGCTTCTTCCTCTTCCGCCGCCCAATGGCCGCCGCCGGCCTCGATGCCATCGCGCCGGACCGTGGCCAGCACGCTCGCGGCCTGCTCGCCGCCCATCACGCTGATGCGCGCGTTGGGCCACATCCACAGGAAGCGCGCGCCGTACGCGCGTCCGCACATCGCGTAGTTGCCGGCGCCGAAGCTGCCGCCGATGACGACGGTGAACTTGGGTACCGACGAACAGGCCACGGCGGTGACCATCTTGGCGCCGTCCTTGGCGATGCCGGCGTTCTCGTACTTGCGGCCAACCATGAAGCCGGTGATGTTCTGCAGGAACACCAGCGGGATGCCGCGCTGATTGCACAGTTCGATGAAGTGCGCGCCCTTGAGCGCGCTCTCGGAAAACAGGATGCCGTTGTTGGCGACGATGCCGACCGGATAGCCGTGCAGGTGGGCGAAGCCGGTCACCAGGGTCTTGCCGTAGCGCGCCTTGAATTCGTCCAGTTCGCTGCCGTCGGTGATGCGGGCGATGACCTCGCGGATGTCGAACGGGCGGCGGGTGTCCTTCGGCACGATGCCGTACAACTCGTCGGCCGGATGCAGTGGCTCGCGCGCTTCGCGCACCGCGACCGGTACGGCCTTGCGCCGGTTGAGGTTGCCGACCAGGCGGCGGGCGATCTGCAGGGCGTCGCGATCATCCTCGGCGAAGTGATCGGCCACGCCGGACACGCTGGTATGCACGTCGGCGCCACCCAGCGCCTCGGCATCGACGACTTCGCCGGTGGCGGCCTTCACCAGCGGCGGGCCGCCCAGGAAGATGGTGCCCTGTTCCTTGACGATGATCGATTCGTCGCTCATCGCCGGCACGTAGGCGCCGCCGGCGGTGCAACTGCCCATCACCACTGCGATCTGCGGAATGTTGTCGGCGCTCAGGCGCGCCTGGTTGTAGAAGATCCGGCCGAAGTGCTCGCGATCCGGGAACACTTCGTCCTGCAGCGGCAGGAACGCGCCGCCGGAGTCGACCAGGTAGATGCAGGGCAGGCGGTTCTCGCGCGCCACTTCCTGCGCGCGCAGATGCTTCTTCACCGTCATCGGGAAGTACGTGCCGCCCTTGACCGTGGCATCGTTGGCGACCACTACCACTTCCTGGCCCATCACCCGGCCGATGCCGCAGACCATGCCGGCGGCGGGCGCGGCGCCGTCATACATGTCCTCGGCGGCCAGCGGGGCGATTTCCAGGAACGGCGAACCGGGATCGAGCAGTGCGGTGATGCGGTCACGCGCCAGCAGCTTGCCGCGCTCGGTATGGCGCTGGCGTGCCTTGTCGCCACCGCCGTCCGCGGCCCGGGCCAGGCGGCGATCGAGTTCGGCGACCAGCGCACGATGGTATTCGGCGTTGTCGAGGAATTCCTGCGAACGCGGATCGAGTTGCGAAGTGATGGCGGACATGCGGCGACCGGAACGGGAAAGGCGGCATGTAAACACAAAGCCGCAGGTCCGCCAAACTTTCCGCGCCGCAAAAAAACAAGGCCCGCTTGCGCGGGCCTTGTCGTGTTCGGCGTTGGCCGGACGATTACTTCTTGGCTTCTTCAGCCTTGGCGTCAGCCTTGTCGGCCACTTCGGCAGCCTTGTCGGCGGTCGCCTGGGCGGCGTCGGCCACGGCGCCAGCCGCGGTGGCGGCAGCGTCGGTGGTGGCAGCGGCAGCGGCGTCGCCAGCCTGGGCGGC
>NZ_JADHDV010000012.1 GCF_016820515.1 Pseudoxanthomonas beigongshangi
CCGGCGGCGGCGGCATGGCCGGCGACGGCGCCTTCGAGCAGCGCGCTGTCGCGGCCGCCGACGCCGCAGGCTTCGCCCGCCGCGTACACCTCGGCCAGGCTGGTCCGTTGATTGGCGTCCACCCACACGCGCGGATGCCGCGGTGCCGGTTCCAATGCGCAGCCCAGCGACTGCGCCAGTTCGATATTGGGCACCAGCCCATAGCCGACCGCCACGCCGTCGCAGGCAACGCGCAGGCGTTCGCGGCCGCGCCGGATGTCGACGGCTTCCACGCATCCGTCGCCGTGCGCGGCCAGCACTTCACTGTCGTGCCAGTACGGCACGCGTGCCAGCCGCAGGCGCAGCGCGATCGCCTGCCCGGCCTTGCCCGGCCAGCGCGGCAATCCGGCCGCGAAACGCCACAGGCGCCCAGGCGGGGTCCATTCGCAGAGGGCGACCACGTGCGCACCGTACTGTCGCAGGGTGTCGGCGGCGGCCAGCAGCAGTGGACCACGACCGGCGACCACGATCCGGCGACCGTCGTACGGAACGCCCTGCTTGGCCAACGCCTGCGCGCCGCCCGCGCCGGTCACGCCCGGCAGCGTCCAGCCGGGAAACGGCAGCAGCAGCTCGCGGGCGCCGGTGGCGAGAATCAAGGCGCGGAAACGCAGGCGCAGTGCGCCAGACGGGTCTTCGGCCAGCAGCTCCCCGGTGGTTCCGGCGGTGGCGATGACCTGGGTCTGCGCGTGCCACTGCACGCCGGCGGCCAGCGCCTGCCGCAGATATCCCGCGGCGGGCGTGGCGGACTGGCCGACCGCGTTTCGCCACACCTGGCCGCCCGGCGTGGCCTGCGCATCGACCCAGCCCACCCGAGCGCCATGGCCACGTGCCGCGAGCGCCGCGGCCAGGCCCGCCGGCCCGGCGCCCACGATCAGCACATCGTAGTCGCGCACGCGCTCAGCCATCGGTTTCCACCCGCATGCCGTCGCGTACCGGCGTCATGCACGCGCGTCGCTGGCCGAGGCCGTCGACCTGCACCCGGCATTCGAAGCACACGCCCATGCCGCACAGCGGCGCGCGTGGCAATCCACCGACCGAACGGCGTGTCGAGAGCACACCGGCCCGCGCGATCGCGGCCGCCACGCTGCTGCCCGCCGGCACGTCCACAGGCTGGCCGTTCACCCTCACCCGCACCGCGCCGCTCACGACATCCCCCGCGCGGGCGAATACGGTGCCGGGTCGATCGCCGGCTCGCGTCCCAGGAACAGATCCATCAGCAGGCGGGCGGTGCCCAGCGCGGTGGTGATGCCAAGCCCTTCGTGTCCGGCCGCCACCCATATGTCGCGCGCGTCGGGCATCGCTCCGATATACGGACGCCCGTCCGCCGTGGCCGGGCGAAACCCGGTCCACACGCGGATGGCCTGCACGGATCGCAGGATCGGCAGGTAGTCCAGCGTGCGTGCCAGCATGCGTTGCAACATGGGGATAGACACCGACGCATCGGTCACGCCTTCCTCGCGGGAAGAACCGATCAGCAGTTGCCCGGTGGGACGCGGCTGCACGTTGAAGGCGACGCTGCTGGCTGCGTTGCCGTGCGCGGAATCGGCATAGCCCAATTCCAGCAATTGGTGGTGGACGATGCCGGGATGGCGGTCGGTAATCAGCAGTTGCCCCTTGCGCGGACGCAGCGGCAGCCCGGGCAACAACGTCGGCGCCGCGCATCCGGTGGCGACGAGCACCGGCCCGTGCAGGCGGGTACCGTCGTCCAGCTTCACGCCGCCTTCGAATCGCGCCTCTGCACGACGACCAAGGAACAAGTGCAGGCGATGGGTCCGCGCGCGATCGACCAGGCAACGCGCTGCGCGTGGTGGATACACCACCGCCTCCCGCTCGACCCGCAGGCCGCCGGCCACGCCCTGCGCCAGATGCGGTTCCAGTGCCCGCAGGCGTGCGGCATCCAGCGCCTCCGCCTGGATGCCGACGGCCGCCAGGCGCGCGATCTTGGGCGCTACCCGCTCAAGTTCCCGTTCGTCGCGCGCGACCCAGATCGTGCCGCAGCGACTGAATTCGGCCGCGCACGGATCCGGGAATTCCTCCCACAAAGACAGCGAGTACGCCGCCAGCGCGAGTTCCGCCGGATCCTCGTCCATCGCCACCAGATGCCCCATCGCCGCCGCCGTCGCACCACCGCCGATCGGACCCGGCTCGACCAGCGCCACCTTCAGTCCCTCCGCGCAGGCGGCGTCGGCACAGGCCGCGCCAACCATGCCGGCACCGACGACGATGAGATCGAACGTGTTCACCGCGCGCCGTCACCCGTCGCGCCGATGCCCCAGGCAAAGGGATCGGAGGGATCGATGCACAGCTGCGCCCTGGCGGTGAGGTAGGCCTGGCCGGTAATCCGCGGCAGGATGCCGCGGGTGCCGCGCCGGTAATGGCCTTCGAAGCGGGTGCCGAGGATGCCCTGTTGGATCCAGGTCTCGCCTTCGGCGAGTTTTCCGTCAGCGGCCAGGCAGGCCATCTTCGCGCTGGTTCCGGTGCCGCAGGGCGAGCGGTCATAGGCCAGTCCGGGACACAGCACGAAATTGGCGATTACCCCGCTGCCGTCGCCGGCCGGCGCGTTGAGTTCGATGTGATCGATCTCCGCACCATCGGCACCGGTGATCCCCGACTTCCGCAGGGCGTTGCCGATGGCTTCGCTGTAGGCGGTCAGCTCGCGCTGGTGGCGCAGCACCAGCGGCAAGGGCGTCTGCGCGGTGATGAAGAACCAGTTGCCGCCCCACGCGATGTCGCCGCGCACACGGCCATGTCCAGGCACGTCGACCGCGACGTCGGCCGCCAGCCGGTAGCTCTCCACGTTGTCGACCGAAACACGGCCGTCGGTGTGCAGTTCCACGCCGACCGTACCCACCGGCGTCTGCAGACGATGCGCGCCCGGCGCCAGCCGCCCCAGCGCATGCAGGGTCCGCACGACGCCGATGGTGCCGTGCCCGCACATGCCCAGATAGCCGACGTTGTTGAAGAAGATGACGCCCGCCGCGACATCCGGCTCGGTTGGCGGCAGCAACAGCGCTCCCACCACCGTGTCCGAGCCACGCGGCTCGCACACGATGGCGCTGCGCCAATGATCGAAATCCTGGCGGAAGCGGCGCAGTTGCGCCGCCGGATCGCCGCCGCCGAGATCGGGAAAACCGGCCACAACCACCCGGGTGGGTTCGCCGGCGGTGTGCGAATCGATGACGTCGAGTGTCTGCATGGCGGACATGCTTTCATCCGCGGGTTGGCAGCGGATAGCCGGCAATGTCCGGTGCCGATGCGGAATTCGGCATGATTTTGACGCGACCGGAACGGTGCGCCGCAGCATTTCCATCCCTGCCGGATGGCATTGACATATCGGCGCGAATCACTGTTATGGTGCTTCACGGAGAGGGGTACACGGTGCCCGCGGAAACGCGGTTCCACTAACGCCACGATGCCGCGCCGGCGTCGTGGCGGATGCCGAATGCCGCAGGATTGCGAACGCGGCGCGCGCCCTGGCGGTGCGTGGACGCGCATGCACTCTCCGCGTTTCGCCGCCATCGGAGTCCATGCCCATGCCGTTCGACATCGACATCCCGTCACAGGAATTGCAGGCGCTCTACGACGCTCTGCCGGACGTGGTGTTCTTCATCAAGGATGCGCAGGGCCGCTATACCCATTGCAATCTCACCCTGATGCGCCGACTGGGCCGCAAGCAGCGCGCCGACGTGCTCGGCAGGACCACCGTGGAAGTGTTCCCGCAACGCTTCGGCGACAGCTACCAGCAGCAGGATCTGCGCGTGCTGCGCGGCGAGATCATCGAGAACCAGCTGGAAGTCCACCTGTTCCCCAATCGCATGCCGGGCTGGGCGCTCACCTTCAAGCGGCCGGTGTTGCAGGCCGGCGCGGTGGTCGGGCTGATCGGCATCTCGCGCGATCTCGGCCAGCCGGACAATCGCCATTCGACCTTCCCGCGCCTGATGAAGGTGGTGGACCACATGCAGGAGCACCACGGCGAGAACGTCCGCATCACCGCCCTGGCGGATCTCGCCGGCCTGTCGGTCGCCCAGCTGGAAAGGCACTTCCGCCGCGTCTTCCAGCTCACCCCGCAGCAGATGCTGACCAAGCTGCGCATCGAGACCGCGATGCGCTTGTTGCAGGACGATGCCAGCATCGCCAGCATCGGCCAGGCCTGCGGTTTCGCCGACCAGAGCGCGTTCACCCGCCAGTTCAAGGCCACCGTGGGCATGACCCCGCGCGACTATCGCGCGCTTGGCCGGCATCCGCGCGCGGCGCCGATCGCCGGCACCTGACCGCCGCCCTGCGGGGGCGCGCTACTGATCGTCCTCCGCACCCAGATCCAGCTGCGTGGCGGGCAGGCCGGTGGCGGCACCCCAGCAATAGGCCAGCAGGGCGAACACCGCCACCGCCGTGGCGTCCCAGGGATGGACGAGCATGCCGCGGCCACCGAACGAGCCCAGGTACGACACGCCGATCATCATCAGGTAGAACCCGATCAGCCACAGCGAGGAGCGGATCTGCGCGCGCAGCGGCAGCTGTCCCGCCGGCATCAGCCGCGCGCAGGCCAGGTAAATCAGATAAAGCAGCACCTGCAGGCCCAGCAGCCAGGACACGGTGGACCAACCGGACCAGTAGACGATCAGCGAGGCCACCACGAAAGCGAGAGGTCCAAGCACGTCCAGCGCCTTCACCCGGAATGGCCGGTCCAGTCCGGGTGCGCTGCGACGCAGCGCGGCGGCGGTGACCGGTGCGACGGCGTAGCTCATCATCAGCGCGGCCGACACCACGTTGATCATCGCTTCCCACGACGGAAACGGCAGTGTCCAGAACACCGAGAGCGCGAAGGTCAGCCACAAGGCCGGGCGCGGGATGCCGGATGACACCCCGACCCGGGTGAACAACCGGAAGAACGTACCGGTCCGCGCCCAGCCATAGATCACCCGCGGAGTCGCGTTCATGTAGATGTTGCCGGTACCGCTGGGTGAAACGATGGCATCGGACACGACCAGCACCGCCAGCCAGCGGGCGCCCAGCGCCAGCGCGATGTCGCGGTACGGCAGCGAGTACTCGCCACCGACCGGTCCCCAACCCTGCGTCAACGCCGATGCCGGCACGCTGCCCAGGAACACCACCTGCAGCAGCACGTAGATCAGCGTGGACAACACCACCGACAGCAGCAGCGCGATCGGAATGGTCCGCTGCGGATTCCGCACCTCGCTGGCCACGGAGATGATCGGTGTCAGCCCCAGGTAGGCAAAGATGATGCCGCCGCCGGATACCGCCGCCCCCACGCCGGCCATGCCGAACGGCGCGAAGCCGTGTTCGGACAGGTTGGCTGGCTGGAAATGCAGCGCGAGCACGCCGATCACCAGCATCGGCACAACGAACTTGAACGCGCTGACGATGTTGTTCGCCAATGCGAAGGTCCGGATGCTGAAATAATTCAGCAGGAAGAACAGGCACAGCAGCAGGAACTGCACGGTCCAGCCGGCCAGGCTGGCATCGCCGGAACCAGGCTTGTTCATCCAGGGAAACCAGGCCGCCGCGTACTGCCGCGCCGCCACCACTTCGATGGCGATCAGGCTGGAGAACGCGATCAGCGTGATCAGTCCCATCAGGTAACCCAGCAGCGGACCGTGCGAAAAGGTGGGATAGCGGATGATTCCGCCCGCGCGTGGCAACGCGGCGCCGAGCTCGCAGTAGATCAGGCCGAGCAGGAGCACCGCCACGCCACCGATCAGCCAGGAGAGAATTCCCGCGGGGCCGGCAATCGACGCCACGTGGCTGGCCGCGAACAGCCAGCCGGATCCAAAGATGGCGCCGAGCCCGATCAGGGTCAGGTCCGCCACGGAAAGACTTCGTTTGAACTTGCCCTGCTGCATGCCATCCCCCCCGGGTAGCTCGTTGCCTTGCCGTGCTCCGCCCGCGGCCCCCACCGGGAACCGCGGGCGATTCGTCCCGCCGTGCCGTGTCCGGTGCATCCGGTCGTGCGTGGCGGTCAATGGAGTCTAGAAAGCGCGTTTTGCCCGGGTCTTGGCGGATTCCGTCGGTCCTGGCGGCGAAGTGAGCACAAACCCGTTTCCATTTTTCCCGTTTTGTCGGGATCGGGGATTGGCATCAAGCATGTCATCTGCAAACCCAGTGACGGGCGTTGCGCGCCTGTTGCTCCGGCAGAGCTCACCGCGGCTCTCCGACATCCGCATGACGCACTTTCGTTATGCGGTTTTCCGCATCCCTCCGCGCCATCAACGCCTAGAACGCGGCCGGCTCTCGCACCTAATGTGAAAAACGACACGTAAGCCCTGGGAGGGGCGAACGACGTTTGCCGGCATCCGGCCAAAACACCATCGGGGAGAGGGAATGAAGACGCATTCAGAACGGCTGCGGCCGACAATCCTGTGCCATGCGCTCGTGCTGGCGCTGGCGGCAGGCACACCGGGGGCGCTGTTCGCGCAGCAGGCAGACGGCGCAACACCGCAGGCCACTGCATCGACCGACCAGGACGAAGACACCGCCGAACAATCGGCCAATGGCCAGACCAGGACGCTCGATCAGGTCACCGTCACGGGATCGCGCATCAAGCGCGCCGAAGTCGAAGGCCCGGCGCCGGTGACGGTAATCACCGCCGACGATATCGAGAAGCAGGGCTTCAAGACCGTCTTCGACGCGCTGAACACGCTGACCCAGGCCAACGGTACCGTGGTCAACGAATCCACCTTGGCCAGCCAGTCGATCTTCGCGCCCAACGCCAACATCATCAATCTCCGCGGCCTGGGCCCGGGCCGGTCGCTGATCCTGATCAACGGCCGCCGCGTCGCCGAGTACCCGCTGCCCTATGGCGGCCAGAGCAACTTCGTCAATCTGGGCGCGATTCCCAGCAGCGCGGTCGAGCGCATCGAGGTGCTGTCCGGCGGCGCTTCGGCGATCTATGGCTCCGACGCGGTGGCCGGGGTGATGAACATCGTCACCAAGAAGAACTACGAAGGGCTGGAAGCCAAGCTCTACGGGAGCACGACCACACGCGGCGGCGGCGACACCGGCAACCTGCAGATCGTGGGTGGAAAGTCCGGTGACCGCTGGAGCCTGACCTACGCGATGGAATACATGAACCGCGAGGCCATCTTCACCCGCCAGCGCGACTTCATGGATTCGATGCGGGACAGCCCGATCGCCAGCGGTCGCACGCCATGGGCCAACCTGTACCTGTACGACTTCGACGCGCCCGGCTACGTCAGCGAGATCGCCGACGCCTGCGACCGCTTCTTCGGCCATAGCGTGGTCTACACGACCGCATCCGGCAGCCGCTGCGCGCAGTACGACCGCCTGGCCGATTCCACCATCCGCAGTTCCGACGACAACCTGTCGCTGTACGGCTCCGGCGTGTTCGATATCAGCGAGAACGCGCAGATCTTCATGGATGCGATGTGGTGGCGATCCAAGGCGCGCTATTCCACCGGCACCCAGTGGTGGTCTCCCTACAACGAGGAAACCGGCTACTACTATTACGACGTCGGCCGCGGCGCGCTGATGGACGCGCTGCGCGTGTTCCAGCCGGAGGAAACCGGTCGCGATGGCCTGATGACCGACAACGACGAGGAATCCTGGAGCATCACCACCGGCATCCGCGGCAGCCTGTTCGACAACCGCTTCGACTACGAACTTTCCTACAGCCATGCCGAGTACGAGACCGACACCCGCACCCCGCGCCTGATCGCCAGCAAGGTCGCCGACTACTTCCTTGGTCCGCGCCTGGGCAACGATCCGGTCTACGACTACTACCCGGCTTACCGGCTGGACTACGACCGCTTCACCACCCCGCTGACGCCGTCGCAGTTCGCGGCGATGTCGGCGACCATCCGGCCACGCGGCTACTCCGAGGCCAGCCAGTTCCAGGCCACCCTGAGCGGCGATCTGTTCGAACTTCCGGCCGGGCCGGTCGGCATGGCCTCGGTGCTGGAATGGGGTTCGCAGGAATATGAGCTGGTGGCCGATCCGCGCACCCTGCCCAACGCCGACCCCGCCGAGGAAGCCTACAACTGGAACGACACCGGCGGCCGCGGCGCCCGGGACCGCTATGCGCTGGGCCTGGAGTTCAGCGTGCCGATCTTCAGCACCCTGAAGGCGCAGTTGGCGGCGCGCTACGACAAGTATGACGACATCACCGAGGTGGACGGCGCGGTCACCTGGAACGCCGGCCTGGAATGGCGTCCGGTCGACAGCCTGCTGCTGCGCGGCAGCTACGCCACCAGCTTCCGCGCACCGGACATGCACTACGTGTTCGCCGAACCATCCGGCTACTACATCCAGATCTTCGACGAATACCGCTGCCGCGCCGAGAACAACAACGACGTGCTGGCGGCGGCGTGCCGCGACAACAGCAACACCGACTACTACTACTACACCGAGGGTGGCCGGCGCGGCAACCGCCTGCTGGAGGAAGAGACCTCCAAGTCGTGGACCGCCGGTTTCGTCTGGGACATCCTCGACGGTCTGTCGGTGCAGGCCGACTACTACAGCATCCAGCTCGACCAGGGCGTCAACGATCTGTCCAACGGCTACGTGCTCAAGCGTGAAGCCGATTGCCGGCTGGGCGTGGATCGCAGCGGCAATCCGGTCGACACCAACTCGCTGCTCTGCCAGACCGCACTGGATTTCGTCCAGCGCCGGCCGTCGCCGACCGACCCCGAAGGCACCGCGGTGACCCTGCTGACGGTCGGGCCGATCAACACCGCCACCGAGAAGACCACCGGCATCGACGCCACGGTCCGCTATCGCTGGGACACCGATCGCCTCGGTCGCTTCAACGTCCTGCTCGGCTGGTCGCACACGCTCAGCTACGAGTTCACCCAGTACGCCGAGGATGGCGTGCTCTACGACCGCGACAACCGCTCCTACAACTGGAACGCCCGCAGCCGGGCCAACCTGTCGGTGAACTGGAATCGCGGCGACTGGGGCGCGAACGTCTACGGCTCGCGGATGGGCTCGATCCCCAGCTACGACCTGGACCGCCGCATCGCGCCCTACCTGCTGTGGAATGCGAACCTGTCGAAGAAGATCACCGACAGGATGTCGGTGACCCTGTTCGTCAACAACGTGTTCGACAAGATCCATCCGCGCGACGACAGCTACGCCGACTACCCGTACTTCTACTGGACCTACAGCCCGATCGGGCGGGAGATCGGCGCGCAGCTGGCTTACCGGTTCCAGTGATCGGTGTTTCCCCGGGGCCGGCGATGGCCGGCCCCTTCTTTTTTTGCTCCAGAGAAGATCGAATGAAAGATGCCCTTCGCCCACCTGCCGCCACCCGCCGGTCACGCGCGGCCCTGACCGTACTGGCCCTGCTCTCGCCGTTCGTCGCTTCAGCGAGTGATACCGCCCCCGGCGATGCGGACTATCAGCGCTCGCTGCACCTGGGACAGGAATGGATGTACCTGACCCGCGACCTGCCCTTCGCGGCCAAGGCCACCCACGATGGCCGCTTCTACTACCGCAAGACGGTGCCCGGCGGTTTCAGCTACGTGATCGTCGACCCAAAGGACCAGCGCAAGCGCCCGGCCTTCGACCAGGCACGCCTGGCGGCGGCGCTGGGCAAGGCCACCGGCGAACGCTACGAGCCGCTGCGGTTGCCGTTCCGCGATTTCGAATTCGCCGACGAAGGCCGCGCCATCAAGATGAAAATCGGCCTGGCCGAGCCGCGGCCATGGCGTTGCGAACTGAAGAACTACACCTGCGCGCGCGACGGTGGCACGCCCAGCCGCCCGCGCGGCTGGGGCGTCGTGCGCGACATGACCCAGCCCGCCGACAACGCGCCGCGCCGCTCGCCGGACGGCAAATGGGAAGTCTTCGCGCAGGGCCACGACCTGGTCATCCGCGCGGCCGGTTCACTGGCGCAGCCCGAACCGCTCACCCGCGACGGCCGCGCCGACGCCTTCTACGATCCCGAATCAATCGCGTGGTCGCCCGATTCCCGGCGCCTGGCGGTCTACCGGGTCAAGCCCGGCACCGATCGCCGCGTCACCCGGGTCGAATCCACTCCCCGCAACCAGATCCAGCCAATCGTCCACACCCAGCTGTATCCCAAGCCGGGCGACGAGGTCGACATCGAACGACCGGTACTGATCGATGTCGATTCACGCACGGTACGGGTCGTCGACGACGCGCTGTTCCCCAACCCGCTGCAACTGTGGGAGATCCAGTGGCGCAAGGACAGCGAGAGCTTCGCGTTCGAATACATCCAGCGTGGTTTCAAGCACGTCCGCGTGATCAGCGTCGATGCCGCCAGCGGCCAGGCGCGGGTGGCGGTCAGCGAGGACAGCCCGACCTTCGTCAATGCCTGGAACCTCTATCGCCATGACGTCGGCAAGGACGGCAACGAGGTGCTGTGGATCTCCGAACGCGACGGCTGGCGCCACCTGTACCTGTTCGACGATGCCAGCGGCCAGGTCAAGCGACAGATCACGCGCGGCGAGTGGGTAGTGCGCGACGTGGTCAAGGTCGATGACGACAAGCGCCGGATCTGGTTCACCGCCGGCGGCATGGACGCGGGCAAGGACCCGTATCTTCAGCATTACTTCCGGGTCGACTTCGACGGCGGCAATCTTACCCGCCTGACCCAAGCCGACGCCTGGCACGATGTCGCCTTCTCCAGCGACATGGCCTATTACCTCGATACTTACTCGCGGGTGGATCTGCCGCCGGTCTCGGAACTGCGCCGCGCCGACGGCAGCCTGGTGTCGGTGCTCGAACGCGCCGATGTCGGCGCGCTGCGCGCGGCGGGTTGGAAGCCGCCCCAGATCTTCGCCGCCAAGGGCCGCGACGGCGCCACCGGCATCTGGGGCATCGCGGTGCGTCCACGCGATCACGACCCGTCGAAGCACTATCCGGTCATCGAGTCGATCTACGCCGGGCCACACGGCGCCTTCGTGCCCAAGCGCTTCTGGCCGTTCGACATGGATTCGGGCAGCGACAGCCTGGTACGGATGCAGGCATTGGCGGATCTGGGCTTCATCGTCGTCCGCATCGACGGCATGGGCACCACCGGCCGCTCCAAGGCCTTCCATGACGTGGCTTGGCAGAACCTGCAGGACGCCGGTTTCCCGGATCGCATCGCCTGGCACCGCGCGATGGCCGCGACGGATCCGTCCTACGACATCGGCCGGGTCGGCATCCACGGGATGTCGGCGGGCGGGCAGAACACCCTGCACGCGCTGTTGTTCCATCCGGAGTTCTACAAGGCTGGCGTGGCCAGCAACGGCTGCTACGACAACCGCATGGACAAGCTGTGGTGGAACGAGCAATGGCTGGGCTGGCCGGTCAACGGCAGCTACTCGGCCGCGTCGGGCGTAGAACACGCCAGCAAGCTGCGCGGCGACCTGCTGCTGATCGTGGGCGAACAGGACGCCAATGTGGATCCTGCCTCGACCCTGCAGGTGGCCGATGCGCTGATCCGCGCCGACAAGGATTTCGAACTGCTGATGATGCCCGGTGCCGGCCATTCGGTGGGACGCTGGTCCGAACCCTTTGACTACGTCCAGCGCCGCCACTACGACTTCTTCATCCGCCACCTCCAGGATCGGCCAACACCGCGCTGGAACTCGGCGTCATCGGCGCCCTGAGCCACGCGCCTGTTTCGCGCGCCGGATGAACGGGCCAACGCGCCCGTTCGCCACGACCGGAAAAAGCGAAGCCCGGCAATGAATGCCGGGCTCTGCAAGCAGCGGCGGAGGGGGAGAGAGGGAGCCTCGTCGCTACGGAGGGAATTTTCCGCTGCCCCGGTTACGGGAACGTTTCACCCAATCGCAAATCCTGTTGCGGTCGCCACGCGGCCGCGGCGCCATGGTTGAAATGAACACGTAGCGTCACGGCTCTATAACTGTGCCCGGAACACGGGAGGATCCACGCCCCCGCCCACGCACCCGAGCCCCTTGCGGAACCCGCCATGCACAAGCCGTTCCGTGATTACCTGGGTGCTCACGGTGGAAAGAGCCTGGTCTGGCACGCCTACGATCTGCTGTTCGCCTATTTCCTGACCCAGCATCTCCAGTTGCCGCCGCAGACGATGGGGCTGCTGACGATGGCGCTGATGCTGTTCGGCGCGCTGGCCGATCCGGTGGCGGGCTGGTTGATCGGACGCGGCCCGGACGTGCCTCACCGGCTGGTCCGCCTGCAGGCGTGGGGAGCGCTGATCTCGACGCTCGCGTTCATGGCGCTGTTCTCGGCGCCACTGCCGTTGTCGCCGGTCGTCCATGCCCTTGGCACCGGGCTGGTGTTCCAGCTCTGTTACAAGCTCTACGACGTTCCCCAGAATGCGCTGACATCGGTGCTCGCGCGCGACCACCGGGAAGTCCTGCAACTTTCGGCCGGGCGCTATTTCCTCAGTGGCGCCGCGCGCATCCTGGTGGCCCTCGCCGCCTATCTGCTGGTCGGCGAACATGCGGTGTCGCCTTCCGGCCGGCACATCGCGCTGTTCATCGCAGTGCTGTGCGCGCCGGCACTGCTCTCCGCCTGGCGACTGGCCCGCGTCGTCCGGAAACCGGTGGACGATTCCGCCAACAGGAATGTCCATGGCGTCGCCGTCCGGATCCGCAGCGGCACTTTTCCGCGCCTGCCGGAGGGCATGGCGATGCTGTTGATCGCCACCTTCGTCAACGCCGGCCTGCTCTCGGTGATGGGCAGGATGATGCCCTACCTAGCGTCGCGTTCCGGCGTGCTGATCGTCTTTTCCATCGGCACGCTGGCGCTGCTGCCGCTGTTCCGGCAGCTGGCCTCGCGCCGCGGCGAACATGCGGCGTTCCTGCTGGGCGCCTGCCTGTCCGCGATCGCCTGCCTCGGCCTGTCACGATCGTTCGCGCTGCCGGGTGTTGCCGGGGATATCGGACTGAATGCTTTCGCATTTCTTTATGGCGGCGGCTCATTCGGCTGCACCATGCTGCTTTGGGGAACGGCCGCCAATCTGATCCATCGCCATCACGATCGGACCGCGACGCGCGCCGACACCTGGTCCTACGGCATCTACACCTTCGCTTCCAAGCTCGGCATCGCCCTGTCGATGCTGATGCTGGGCCAGGTGCTGGATCCGGCGGTGGCGCGGTCGCCGGCGGCCGATCACGGGCTTGCCCTGGCGCGGGCGGCGGCATTGGCCGCGCTCGGCGCACTCGTCTGCACCATGGTCATCTATCGGACGATGAAGTCGCTGCGCGGATCGCACGCCGGGCGCCCGCGCCCGTCTCCCGTGCTTGAAGCCGTCCCTCAGGGATCCAACGGATCCAGCGGATCCACCTTCGCCGAATCCGGCGAGGGACGGAACGGCACGTCGAATGGCGAGGTGCGCTTGCCGAGCGTGCCCGGCAGGTAGCCCAACTCGGTCCGGTTGCGTTCGACGAATTCCGCGCCCACCACGTAATCGATGTGCTTCGGGTCGCTGAGCACCAGTGCATCGCGATCCGCTGGCGCCTTCATCGCCATCAACAGGCGCGAGGCATTGCGCAGGTTGGTGGTGGTGTGCCGGGCATAGGGTTCGATCACCAGCGCGTTCTCCGGAACGCCGTACCGCTCCACCAGCGCGCGGCGCATCTCGACTGCTTCGACATGGCGGGTTCCGCGCGGGTGGACGGCGGCACCGCTGAGGATGATGAAAGGCGCCAGTCCGTCGAAATAGCGTTGCGCGGCGACCTTCACGTGCAGCTTGCCGCGCGCGCTCAGCGGCGTCAGCGGATCTTCCGGCCCGGCCCCGAGCACGATGATCGCGGTGTAGCGGTAGCGCGACCAGTCCAGCGTTTTCGCCTGGGCGAAGGCGGCCGCGTTCAGGCCACCCTCGATGGGCTCGAACGCGATCGCGTCGAGCCGGTCGTTGACGTCGATCAGCGCCAGCGCCAGGCCGATGCTGGCGTCCAGCGAGGCGACCGCCTCGCCGCGGCCGACCTCGCTGATCGCCACGGCGGTGGCGACGTCGGCGGCAAGCCGCTGGCTGCCCGCCTCGCCCATCGGTCCGTCGATTCGCGGATAGCGCGAAGCCGCGCCCTTGCCGTAGACATCAAGGATGGAATTGAGTCCGGCCAGCTCGCGGCGGATCGCCTCCGGCGGGCGGTCCGGCGCCGCCAGCGTCGCCATCGCGTCGATCTCCTGGCGGTTCCAGCGCGCGGCGTCGACCTTGCAGGCGGCATCGTCACCGCACTGCGTGAGCCGGCGCTCGCGCGCGGCCAGCAGGGTGCGAACCTCCGTGCCCGCCTGGTCGCGGCGGATCGCGGCGAGCGCCGGGAACAGGCGCTGGCCCAGCGCGGCGGTCACGCCGTCTTCCACGGTCGCGGCGAATCCGGGTTGGGCCACCGCCAGCATCAGGCACAGCAGAGCCGCGACGCGCATCACCAGCTCCGGCTCAGGACCAGGCGGAAGTTGCGCCCGAACAGCGGCCGCCCGTAGATGGCCTCGCTCGAACCCTGCCCGGACAACGCGTCGGTGCGCGTGTTGCCTTCGGTCAGGCCCTCTTCGTTGGTCAGGTTGTCGCCCACCAGTTGCACGCCCCACGGGCCACGCTTCCAGGACACGCCAAAACCGAGGGTTTGATAGGACGGCAGCATCGTGCGGTTGAAGAGATCCACGTAGGCCTTGCCGACCACATCGTAGCGGAGATAAGCCTCGATCTGTCCATCACCGGCGTCGAAGTTCACGGTCGGGCGGATATGTCCGTAGAACTTGGGCTCGCGGACGATCTGGTTGCCGTTCACCGCGCTGGGGTCGGCGCCGGAATTGTTCTGCAGATCCTTGTACTGCGGATCGCTGAAGGTCACCGCGCCCGCCACCGCGAACCAGTCCGTAGCCCGGAACAGGCCGTCGATCTCGACGCCCTTCGATACCGCCGTGCCGATGAAGGGCACCGACTGGTCGTTGCGGCCTGTGGTCGGGTTGTATGCCACGAACGAGGCGTTGAGCGGATCGAACTTGGTGTAGAACGCGGTCAGGTACAGGTACGAGGCTCCGAACGATGCCTTCAGGCCCAGCTCGTACTGATCGGTCGCGGTCTTGACGATGGTCGGATTGATGCTGCGCGCGACGCTGGACTGCGGCGGAATCTCCACATGGGAGGCGCGTGCGTACGCACCCAGTCCCGGGCGGAAGTCGTAGTTCAGGCCCACGGTCCAGTTGGTGACCGACGGGCTGAGGTTGTGGGTCTGGGTGGCGCCGTTGAAGCGGCGGGTGGTGTCGTCGGCCAGGGTGGTCGCATCACCCAGGTTCGCGGCGGCGGTGTCTTCGGCGTAGCCGTCGTAGCTGTACTTCTCGTGGCGGATGCCGCCATCCAGTTTCAGTTTTTCGGTGATTTCCCAGGTGTCGTTGGCGTAGACCGCCAGCATCCGCGCATCCACTTCGCCGGCATTGAGCGTGGTGGTGTAGCGCAGCACGCCGTTGTCGGTGACGTAACCCAGCGGCGCGCCGGCGGCCGAATAGGCGACCAGATCGAGCGTCCTCGGCTTGCCGGACACCTCCAGCAGCATGTCCTGGTAGGCGGTGAACGCGGTGGTGCCGTAGAAGGCGGTGTAGATGCCGAAATTGACCTCGTGCGCGCCCAGGCCGGTTTCGAACCTGCGCGCGGCGCTCAGATCCGCCTGCGCCGAATAGAATTCCGACTCGATCGCGCGGTACTGCGCGGAGATCACCAGGCCGGAGGCGCCATAGGGGTCATAGGCCGCCGTGCCGCGGCTGCCGGCCAGGGCATAGCCCATCCGGGCGACGTCCGGACCGAACGCGGCCCGCGCCCGCTCCAGGTAGCTGTTGGCGAAGGTGTTGCCATCGGCCGGATTGGTCGTCGAATACAGCGCGTCGAAACTCAGCTTGCCCTTTGTGTAGCCGGACTTGAACGAGATGGTCCAGTCACCGGCGGTGTTCTCGTACTGGAAGCCGACGTTGCCGAAGCGCATGTGGCGGCCGTCGGCCAGATCCCGGCGCAGGCCGTGCATCACGCCGGCCGCGTCCAGGTACTTGAGCGAGACGTTGCGCAGCGACGGCGAGTTCATCGTTCCCTCGAAGTAATCCAGGTACGGATTCAGCGACACCGAGGGATTGCGCGGATCGGCGACCGGGATCGGCAGGTAGAACACGTTGTGGTCGTCGACGTAGGTCGCGCTGAACTTCATCCAGCTGTCTTCCATGTAGTGCTTGATGTTGGCGCGCAGCTGGCCGCCCTGGTCGTTCGGGAAATCGTTGTCGCGATAGCCGTCGTGATGGCGGAGGAATCCGCCCACCGCGTAATAGGTGTCCTCCGACAGCGCGCCGGATTGGTACGCCTCGCCGCGGTACAGCCCGGTGTCGCCCAGGGTCAGCTGCGCCTTGCCACGGGTTTCGTCGCCGCCCTCGACCAGCACGTTGTTGACGATGGCCGCGCCGCCGCTGGCATAGATCGGCGCCGGACCGCCGCGCACGATTTCCACGCGCTGGTTCATGACGTCGAAACGGTGCATGCCCTCGCCGGAGTTGAAGAAGTGCCCGTCGATCTCGTGGAACAACGGCAGGCCGTCCTGCTGGAACACGATGTAGCCGCGATCGGTCGGTATGCCGCGCAGGCGGGTGATGTTCTGCACCTCGCCGCCGGTGGATTCGACATGGATGCCCGGCACGCTGCCCAGCAGATCCGCGAAGCTCTTCGGCGCTAGCCGCTGCACTTCCTCGGCGGTCAGCGAATTGACCGCGTAGGAGGCGTCGAACCGCCGCTGGGTGCGCGCGGCGCCGGTGACCACGATGGCGTCCAGGGTGTTGGCGTCGGTGTTGCCCGGGCGGGCATCGGCGGGGCGTGCCGGGGTGTCCTGCGCCGCGGACGCCGGGGCGGTATCGGCGGCGGCCGGCGGGTTCTGGGCGAACCCCGGCAGCGCGGTCAGGATGCCGGCCGCGAGGACGGACAGCCTGAAGGCAGAACGACGGGTAAGGCTCGACATGGTGGCTCCGGTGGGGGTGGCGGGGCAAAATATATTCCGCCAAGAAACATACTTGCTGATTGTTTCAGCCGGATTTCATGCTTAATCGCGAATTATTCTGTGTCTTTGACGAAATTCGCCCGTAATATCTTTGTCACTGGAATATAAAGGAATGGATCCATGTCCATAGCCCTGGGACTGGCGCCCAGCGAGCAGCGCGTGCTCGACCTGCTCCGTTATCGCGGACCGATGTCCCGCGCGGAACTGTCGCGCGAATCGGATCTGGCGCCGCCCACCCTGTCGCGACTGATCCAGCAACTGCTCGACCGCGGACTGGTGATCGAGTCCGAGAAGGTGCGCGACGGCCAGCGCGGCAAACCCGCGCAGCTGGTGCGGCTGAATCCGCGCGGCGCCTTCGCCGCCGGCATCGCCGTGCAGAGCGAATACCTGGAAGGCTGCATCGTCGACATGGAGGGCGGCGTCTGCGCGAGCGCGAGGCTGCCGCTGCCGACCCTGGCGCCGGATCAGGTGGGCGCGGCGGCCTCGCGCATGCTCGGGCAACTGATCGCCGAGGCCGGCATCGACACGTCCCGGTTGATCGGCGCCGGCGTTTCCATGCCCGGCGTGGCGCTGGGCGCGTACGGCTCCGGCACCCGCCCCGAAGGCAACAACGATCTGCCCGACGAATTCGAGGACTGGAAGCCGCTCGATCTGCAGGCGTTCTTCGCCGGAGTGCTGGAACTGCCCTGCTGGCTGGAGAACAGCTCCAAGGCCGTGGCGCTGGCGGAAATGTATTACGGCGAGGGACAACGGCTGGGCAGTTTCGCGGTCATGCACATCGCCTACGGCTTCGGCGGCGGGTTGATCCTCGACCGCCGTCCGTTTCGTGGCGCACGCGGCCACGCCGGCGAATTCGGCGGGCTGTTCCCCTACTCCAGCATCCGCCCCTCGGGCCGCGATCTGCTCGCCTACCTGGGCGAACGCATAGCGCGGCCGCCGCGGCATGTCCGCGACGTGGTGATCGAGGACATTCCCGAACATCTGCTCCACGGGTGGGCCGAGCGGGTCTATCCCTGCATGCACGACCTGTGCAGGTTCCTCACCGTCGCGCTGGACCTGGACGGCATCGTCCTGCACGGCCTGATTCCGGAAAAGCTGCTGCACCTGCTGGCCGATCTCCTGCGCCAGCGCGTGCCGCAGACCCTGCCGCCCGAACTCGTCATGCCCCGCGTCGTGGTCTCGCCCCTGTCCGCTTCCAGCCTGAGCGTCGGCGCCGCCAGCCTGCCGCTGCACTACACCACCGCCGCCACCCCGTAGAGCGGAGCTCGCTCCGCTGCTCCTCCGGCACCGCCCGAATCCACGAAGCCGAGCAAGCTCGGCTCTACGTAGAGCGGAGCTTGCTCCGCTGCTTTCCACCGCCGCTCGAATCCGCGGAGCCGAGCAAGCTCGGCTCCACCGCATTCGACGCGCCGCCATCGCGGCTGACGCTCAATCCAGCTTCACCACCAGCTTGCCGAAGTTGCGTCCCTTGAGCAGGCCGAAGAAGGCTTCGGGCGCGTTCTCCAGGCCTTCCACGACGTCCTCGCGATACTGGATGCGGCCGTCCGCCAGCCATTGGCCCATCTCTTCCAGGAAGCGGGGAAACAGATCGATGAAATCGCGCTGGATGAAGCCGCGCACGCTCAGGCGCTGGCGCAGGATCTGGCTGAAGAATCCGGGCAGGCGATCCGGTCCCGGCAATACCTGGCCGCGCGCGTTGTAGGTGGCAATCGTGCCGCAGACCGGGATCCGGGCGAAGTCGTTGAGCAGGGGAACGACCGCGTCGAACACCTTGCCACCCACGTTCTCGAAGTACACGTCGATGCCATCCGGTACCGCGGCGCGCAGCTGCTCGGAAAAATCATCCGCGCGGTGATCCAGCGCGACGTCGAAGCCGATCGTTTCCAGGTACCGCCGCTTGGCCTCGCCGCCGGCGATGCCGACGGTGCGCGCACCGCGCATCTTCGCGATCTGGCCGACCGTGGCGCCGACCGGGCCGCTGGCGGCGGCGACCACCAGCGTTTCCCCCGGCTGCGGCTTGCCGATCTCGTGCAGGCCCGCGTAAGCAGTGAAGCCCGGCATTCCGTACACGCCCAGCGCCGTGCTGATCGGCAGCGTCATGCCGTCGAGCCTGCGCGTGATCGCATCGCCATCGACGACCACGAACGTTTGCCAGCCGCCCGTGGCCACGACCTGATCGCCCACCGCGAATCCGGGATGGCGGGATTCCAGCACCTCGCCCACCGTGCGCCCTTCCATGACGTCGTCGATGGCCACCGGCGGCGAATAGGAACGCCCGGCATCCATGCGTCCGCGCATGTACGGATCCAGCGACAGGTAGCGGTTGCGCAGCAGCACCTGGCCCGGACCGGGCGCGGGCACCGGCAATCGTTCGAGCCGGAAGTGGGACGCGTCGGGCTCGCCACTCGGACGCGCCGCCAGGACGATACGGGTGTTGATGGGATTGCTCATTCGCGGGAACCGGGTTCAGGGGGGCCGACAGCATCGCACCGGCACCACTCTCCCTGCCCGGGAACCCGCTCGAAATCTGTGTTCCATCGGGAGCGGTGAACCAACGGGGCGGCCGTCCTCGCCTGCACCGGGGACATGCGACGTCAATCTGCCTTCCATCAGGCAGGTCGGGTCCCCGCGGGAAACGCCGTCCTTTGGCCGACGGGTGCCGTGCTTGGCAGACGGGCGTGCCGGGACTAAGGTGGCGGTCCGCCACGCCGCCGGCGCCGCCGATGAAGTCCTCCGCCCGGGGAACCCTGCAGGCTCGGATCAACCGCCGCGTCCGCCTTGAACTGCGGGCGGTGCGGCGCGCGCTCGCCGATCGGCGTCATCCGCACCGCGCGGTGCACGAGGCGCGCAAGGCCATCCGGCGCCTGCGCGCGTTGCTGGCGCTGGCCGTGCGGCGGCTGGAGGCGATCGAAGTCGTGGGCCGGGAGTTGCGGCGCCTCGGCGACAGCCTGTCCCGGCTGCGCGATGCGCAGGTCGCGCTGGAAACGGCCGAGGCCATCGCATCGCAGGAACCGGCCTCCGCGCAGAACGTCGTGCACTGGCTGGCCGAACGCCGCGATCACATACTGGAACGCGCGCTCCGCCGCGATCCCGACTTCGCGCGCCGGCAGATGCTGCTTGATGCCTGCACGCGCGCGCTGGAGACGGTAGCGTGGTCGGAACTGGAAGACGACGACCTGCACGAGGCGCTCCGTCATTCGCGCAAGCGCCTGAAAAAAGCCGAACGCAAGGCGGAATGCAATCCGTCTCCGGAGCATCTGCACCGGCTGCGCCGCCGCGCGCGGCGCCTGCGCATGCAACTGGAACTGCTGCGCACGCTGGTCCCGGATTTCCATCCGGAGACGCTTCACGGCGAGACTCCGGGCAAGGCCATCCGCATCCTGCACAAGCAGAGCAATCGGCTGGGTCAACGCCAGGACAAGGAACACCTGGCCGATGTGCTGGAACGCATGCCGATGACCTTCGAGCGCGAGGTCATGCGCCGGCGCATCGAACGCGAGCTGAAGGAACCGCGCTGACCGGGGCTGTCGCAACGGATACATGATGCCGTCGCGACGTCCCGCCGCACGCTATCGCCGGGAAACCACCCGCCGGTCCGCGTCCAGCCGTTCCATCACCACCTCCAGCGGTGCCGGCCTGGCCACGTAGAAGCCCTGCACGTAATCGCAGGCATTGTCGCGCAGCCAGTCGTACTCTCCCTTTTCCTCGACGCCCTCGGCGATGGTGCGCAAGCCAAGGCCTCGCCCCAGCGCGATGAGCGCGCGGCAGATGGAAGCATTCTTCTCGTCGCGATGCACGCCGATCACGAAACTGCGGTCGATCTTCAGGTAATCCAGCGGCAGATCGCGCAGGTACGCCATGCTGGAGAAGCCCGTGCCGAAATCGTCGATGGAAATGCAGACGCCCTGGCGCTGCAGTTCCTCCAGCGAAGCGCGCACGGCCTCCCGGCTCTTGAGCATCGCCGTTTCCGTGAGCTCCACATGCAGGGCGCCGCGCGGCAATCCATGCCTGTCCTGCACCTGGCGAAGACTCGATGGCAGGGTGCCCTGCAGGAACTGCACGGCGGACACATTGACGGCGATGGCGATGTCGTCCCAGCCTGCCGCGCCCAGCCGCGCCCTCGCCCGGGCCGCATGCTCCAGCACCCATTCGCCGATCGGCACGATCAAGCCGGATTCCTCGGCCAGCGGCACGAAATAGGCCGGCGGTACGTAGCTGCCGTCGTGCTGGCGCCAGCGCAGCAAGGCCTCCATCGCCACGATGTCGCCGGTGGTCAGGCAGGTGACGGGCTGGAAGAACAGCTCGAACTCGTTGCCCGCGATCGCACGGCGGAGCCGGGACAGGATGGCCAGGCGCTCGGCGGCCTGCTCGTTCATTTCCAGCCGGAACACGGTCGCGGGCTCGTTCTCGTTGCGGGAATGCAGCGCCGCCAACGCGGCGTGATCGACCACCTGCTCCGCCGCGCCGGGCACCACGCCCGGCGAATCGGCCACGCCAATCCAGGCTTCGACCCGATGGCTGCCGCCTTCGAATTCGACCGGATCCGCCAACACCCTGACCACCTCCGTGACGAGCCGCTCGATCTCGCGCGCGTCCCGTGCGACGAGCACGAACGCATCAGAGGGCAGGTAGGCGGCCGGCCCGTAGCGGCCGGCCACCGCGGACAGCCGGCGCGAGATCTCCGACAGGATGGCTTCGCCCATCCGCCGGCCGAGCGTGGGGGAGACCACCTCCAGGTCCCGCAGTTGGAGGTAGACCGCGCCATAGGGCGTATGCCAGTTCTGCGAGCGCGCATTCACCTGATCGATCAGCGCGCGCAGTTTCAGCAGGCCCGTGCTTTCATCGTGCGTCGCCCGCCACGCCAGATCCTCCTCGTAGGCGACGCGTTCGCTGACGTCCTCGGCCAACACCAGCCGGGCCGGGCGTCCGTCGAACTGGATGCTGCTGCTGTGCACGCGCACGTACATGGGGCGTCCGTCGCGGCTGTAGTGGATCCAGACATTTTCCGATTCGCGCGGCTCGGCGGTATCGCGCACCGACTTCAGCACCTCGGCCTGTTCCTCGGGCGAACGGATCTGGAGGATGGTCATGCCGAGGAACTCCTCGCGCGAATAGCCGTACTTGCGGATGGCCGCCTCGTTCACCGCCAGGAATCGCAGCGATTCCAGATCGAATACCCAGAACGGCAGCGGATTCAGATCGAACAGCTCGCGGAACTGGATTTCCGCGCGCTCGATCTGCGCCTGGCTTTCGCGCCGTTCGGTGATGTCGACGATGGTGCCGGTCATCAGCGGCTTGCCGGCTTCGTCTGCCACCCGCGCACCGCGCGCGCTGATCCAGCGGATCCTCCGGTCTGGAAGGACAACCCGGTATTCGGAATGGAACGACTGCCCGCTGGACAGCGAGTCGGAAAACTCGCGGCTGACGCGCTGGCGATCCTCGTCGTGCATGCGTTCGAAAAAGTCCTCCAGCGGAATGAGGTCAGGCTTCTGGTCGAATCCGAACAATGCGGCCGCCTGCGCGGAGGCGCGGACCTTTTCCTGATCCAGCTCCAGCGCCCAGACCCCGGCACGCGAGGCTTCCTGCGCCTTGGCCAGCCAGTCGGCATGCCGCACCAGTTCTCCCTGCGTGGCAAGGCGCGCGGTTTCCGAGGACAGCAATCGCCTGACCAGATAGGCCGCACCCAGCCAGTAGAAGACCAGCAGCAGCGACGCGCTGATCACATAATTCCACCATGGCGCCAGCACTTCCCGTTCGGCGATGCCGACCGCGACCACGAACGGATAGCCGCTGGTGGAGGTGAAGCTGGCGTAGCGCCTGACCTGGTCGAGGGGGCTGACCCGCCTGACCTGCGTGGTTTCTCCCGCCGCAAGTAGCGGGATGTCCATCCGCTTGCCGATATCCCCCGCCTCACCCTGGCGCGCCAGCAGGTACCCATCGCGATCCAGGATGGCCGCGCTGCCGAGCTGGCCGATGTCCAACCCTTCCAGCAGGCGTTGCAGTTCGCCGGTCCGCAAACGCGCCACCAGCCAGTTGCCATCGGGGGTCCGCAACGCCAGCGGGACCACCGGGTGGCTGTGGCCCTGCACCTGCAGCCTGCCGGTCCTGAGATCCCCTTCGCCCGGGGGCGGCTGGAAGTTCGACTGCGAGGAATACTCGCTGACCCCGCGCCGTATCGGCTTTCCCTCGCGATCATAGAGATCGATGTCCTGCAGTTCGGCATTCCTGGAAATCACGGCGCGGATGGCCGAGGAGATGTCCCAGGTACTCTGCGATGGATAGTCGCGGACGTAGCCGTCGGCATCGCCCGCCATGCCGCGCAGGGCGCGTTCCAGGTGGCGTAGCTCGTAATGGAGCAGGCGATCGATGCCCACCGCGACCGCCAGGCTGTGGCGCTCGGCGGCATCGACCCGCGTGCCGCGGTCATGCACGATCGCCGCCAGCAGCGCGACGGTGAGCGCCAGCCCCAGCAGGATGCCGAACCGCCGGAATGCCGGCAGGGAACGGGCCAACGTGGCAAACCTTGCGGGATTCATGTCCATTGAATCGTCAGTCATGGCGGGGAAGATCGCTCAGGACGGCCCTCGTTCCACGGGTGGGATGATTTTTTTACGTTACCGAGTGCGCGAAGGTGTTTTTGTGATGAATGTCGTCACTTGCCGTTGACCCGGAAACGCGAGCCGGCTGCGGATTCCGGCAAGGGATCCTTGCAGCTGCAAGCCATCCGCCAACGATGCGAATGGCGGGACATTTCCAGGCGAACTCAGGCACTGGGCGCTTCCGCGCCCAGCACGCTCACCCGGTATTGATCACGGCCCCCCTCCTTCGCCTCGTACAGCGCATCGTCCGCCGCCACCAGCAGATCCTCCTGCGCCTCCACTTCGCGGGCGAAGGCGGCGCCGATGCTGGTGGAGATCTGCAAGGTCAGATCCTCCAGCTGCAGCGGTTCGCGGACGCTGGCGATGATCTTCTCGGCGACCACCTTGACCATCACCGGGTGGGTGATGTGTTCAAGCAGGATGACGAACTCGTCACCGCCCAGCCGCACCACCAGATCGGTCGCGCGCACGCACGACACCAGCCGGCGCGCGAATTCGCGGATGACCCTGTCGCCGACCGCGTGTCCATGCGTGTCGTTGATGCATTTGAAGTGGTCGATGTCCAGGTACATCAGCGCCAGCGCCTCGCCGCTGCGCTCGATGCGCAGCAACGCCAGCGACAGCCGTTCCTCCAGTTGCCGGCGGTTGGGCACGCCGGTCAGCGCATCCACCCGGCTCAACCGCTCCAGTTCGCGGCGACTGGCTTCCAGCGCTTCTTCCGCCGCCACCCGCCGGCTGATGTCGCGCCCGGTCAGGATCAAGTCGTTCTCCGCCGGATTGTTTTCCTTGGGGATGGGACGCATGACCACCTCCATCCACAGGTAGTGCCCGTCGCGGTGGCGGACCCGGTACTTGAGCGTCTGCGGCTGGCCGGAAGCAAGCACCTCGTCCATTGCCACACGTTGCCGGCCCTGGTCGTCGGGATGCACCAGGCTCCAGCGCAGGCCCAGCATTTCCGCCGGCTTCCAGCCCAGGATGTCCTCGGACGCGGGGGACACGTACACGCGCTCGCCATCCGGCCGCAGCCGCACCACCAGATCGCCGGAGTAGTCGGCCAGCAGGCGGTAGCGGTGCTCGTTCTCGCGCACCCTGGAAGTCAGCTTGTCGCGCTCGGCCATGCCCAGCACCACCGGGATGGTGATCAGGCAGCCGCCGGCCAGGTACAGCTGAAGCAGCGCGATGCGGCCGGCATCGCCCAGATCCTCCGGTCCCCACAACGGACCGTTGCCCTGGGCGGTCAGGGTGCCGCCGATGACGCCCAGCAGGATCACGCCCGCCGCCACGCCCGGGAACCGATGCCGGAACGCGGCCAGCAACAGCGGCGGATAGGTCAGGAACAGCACCGGGTACGAGGTGCTGAACACCAGCGCACCCACCGCGGCAATCAGCGCCATGCTGATGACGAAGCTGCGCCGCTTGCCGCGCGGCGCGACGGCCCGCCAGCCTTCCACGTGCAGGACCAGGGTGGTGGTGGCGAAGATCACCATGCCCACCACGTGCGCGGCGTACCAGCCCAGGAACGCCCGCACGAAACTGGACGGCAGCGAAGCTTCCGCCATCCACGCCGCCAGCACGCCGGACAACGCGCAGCCGGCCAGTGTGCTGGCCGTGGCAACGCCCCCCAGGGTCAGCCAGCGCTGCGGGTCGCCCACGTTCGGCACCACCCGGCGCACCGACCACGCGACCACCAGCACTTCGATCAGATGGCAGGTCGCCAGGAAGGCCGCGGCTCCCAGCGGCACCCCGGCCAGCCACTGGCCCAGCAGGTCCGCCGCGATGCCGACACCCAGACAGAGCGGCCAGGCGCGCGTCTCGCGCGCCAGCAGCCAGCCGGTGAGGATTCCGCTGGATATCCAGACGGCTGCGAGTTCGTCCGCGCCTTTCCCCCATTTCAGGGAAAGCCACGCCGTCCCTCCGACCAGCACGGCCAGCGCGATGCCGTCCGACCACCGATTGACCTGCTTCCCAGCGCCCACCGCGCCCCCTCGCCATACCCGGCCAGACGCCAGCCTGGCCTGCCTCCCGTCATCGACGTGTCGATGACCCCGCGCCAGTGTAGCCACCCCGGGGCCGGGGGATAACGGGGCGGCATGCATCGTCGGGGGGATTCGACGCTTCCTGGACGCCGGCCGTCAGCCGGCGCCGCGCACCGCCATCGCGCAATCCCATCGTCCGCCGGGTCCGGCCTGCCCGCGGGAGACCCCGCGGACGCGATGCTCAGACGACGCCGTGCCGCTTCAGCAGCGCCTGTTCGTCGCCCGATACCCAGCCGAAGACCCTGGCCTCGCCGTCCCGAACCTGGACCAGGTAATGCACCTCGAAATCGATCGCCGTTTCGGCGAGATCGTCGCGCGCATAGGTCGCGGTCCATGCCACGCTGGCCATGCAGTGAAGCCCGTCGATGGGCGCGACGCGGATATCCCGTATCCGCATCCGCCGGGTACCGATGTCGCGATAGTACGCATACCCCTGGGCCATGACGTTCCTGAGCTGCTGATCGTTCTTGCCCGACATCACCCCGGCCGGCGAAGCGGCGATGAAGTCCGAGGCATACAGGGATGCGACCTCGTCCATGTCCGCCTCGCCCGCCAAGGCTTGCCGGAACAGCCGCTCGTAGCGTTCAAACAGCGTTCTTACTTCCGTTTCGATGACAGGCGCTCCGATGAGGGTGCCGGCCCCATTCTGCCTCCCCGGAGCGGTGGCAAGCCGGTGAAGGCGCCGCCTGCGGCGGGATCGTCCCTCCTGACGCCTGCTGTCGCGTCCGCTGGCATGCACGGGTGGAATCCGGCACCCAACCGGGGACCTGCGCCCACTCGCCGGCAAAGGCGTGCTTTTCACGACCCGACCACGCTGGCGGCCGCAGGCTCGGCTGGCAACGCCGTGCCTCCGGAGATTCCGCCATGATGCGTCGTGGTTCGTTTGCAGGGCTCCTGCTTGCCGCGTTGTCCGGGATGGCGGCGATCACCGGATCCGGCCAGGCGCACGCGGCCACGATCACGGTGGGCAACTGCGACGACGCCGGTCCCGGAAGCCTCCGCGCGGCGGTGGGTTCCGCCGCCAGCGGCGACATCATCGACCTGCGCGGGCTGGCCTGCGATCGCATCGTGCTCGGCGGCAGCCTGTACTTCGGGCAGGAGGACCTGACCTTCAAGGGTCCCGGGCGCGCGCGACTGGCCATCGACGGCAACTGGTACGGCAACCGGGCCATCGAGCACTGGGGGCGCGGGACGCTGCGCATCGAGGATCTTTCCATCGAGAATTCGCGCGACGAGCTAGGCGGCTCGCACGACATGGGCGGCTGCATCAAGTCGCTGGGGAACATCGAGATCGTGCGCTCCCGCGTGCACCACTGCCTGCTGGTCGTCCGCGATGACATCTACTGGACCGAGGAGGGCCGTGGCGGCGCGATCTATGCCTTCGGCAACGTGCTCATCGAGCGCAGCATCGTGTCCGATGCCCACGTGACGACCTTCGGCTATGGCGGTGCGGTCAACGCGGGCGGCACCGTGACGGTCCTGGACAGCCAGATCCGCGACAGTTCGGCGTACTACGGCGGTGGCATCGCCGCGAACGACCTGACGTTGCGACGTTCGGTCGTGAGCGGAAACCGGGCGCGGGTCGGCGGCGGACTGCACATCGATGGCGCCGCGCTGATCGAGGACTCCACGATTTCCGGCAATGCCGCCTCCGAGCCGCAGCATCCTGCCCGCGACGAGGCCCTGGCCGGGGGAGGGATCAACGCCTACTCCGGTCCCGTCATCGTCAACAGCACCTTCAGCGGCAATGTCGCCGAATACTGGGCGGCGATGCTCCTGCAGGGCGGCGGGGCAAGGATCCTCAACAGCACCATCGCCTTCAACGAGAACACCCTGGATTGCAGGGGCGCGCTTCGGTCGGTCCTGGAACTCGACCTGGAAAGCACCGTGGTCGCACGCAACACCTGCCTCGGCGCGCCATCCATCGACGTCTCCGTCTACATCGACGGCGTCGTGGGCGGCCACAACCTGATCCAGTCATCGCAGGCCTCGTTGCCGGCCGACACCCTCCAGGCCGATCCGCTGCTCTCGCCGTTGGCGGACCACGGCGGTCCGTCGCCCACCCACCTGCTCCTGCGCGGCAGCCCGGCCATCGATCGTGGCAGCAACCTGCTCGATCTCCGCCACGACCAGCGTGGGCGTCCGTTTGCGCGCGTGCGCGGCAACGCGCCGGACATCGGCGCGACCGAGAGCAGGTTCCGGGCGGAGTGACCCATGCCGCCGGCCGCCGTCCGGCCCGCGTGGCCATGCTTCGCGGGCATCGCCGTCGGTGCGGGTGGACACGGGCAACAGGCAAGCGGAGTCCGCATGCGAACCACTACCGTCCAGATCGACGCAATGAAGCTTGCGGCCACGCTTGCCGGCGATGATCGACTGCCGCCACTGCTGTTGCTGCATGGATGGCCGCATTGCCGCCATCTCTACGATCCGGTGATCGACGCATTGGGCGGACACGCGTTCGCGATGGCCATCGACTTGCCGGAAGTAGGCGAATCGCGGGGCCCACCGCCGTCTTCCGACAAGGCCACCCTGGCCGACGTGGCGATCGCGGCGGCCGAACGATTGGGGGGATCGCGCCCCGTCGTGGCCGGCATCGACGTCGGTGGAATGATTGCGTACGCGGCGGCCCGTTACCACGGCGATCGCATTGCCGGGGCGATGGTGATGAATACCGCGGTGCCGGGACTGGATCCGTGGGACGAGGTGGTCGCGAATCCGGCCATCTGGCATTTCGCTTTCCATCGGGTGCCGTCTCTTCCCGAAGCGCTGGTGGCGGGCAGGCAGCGTGCCTACTTCGACTACTTCATCGATGCCTTGTCACGCGACAGGCAGGCGGTTGGAAACGACATGCGCCAGCGCTTCGCCGAAGCCTACCAGCGCCCGGAAGCCCTGCGTGCCGGGTTCGAGTGGTACCGGGCCATGCCCGAGGACGCGGAGCGGAACCGGGAATGCGTGCCCTTCGATACGGCCCTGGCCTACGTCCGTGGCGATGCGGACCCCGCCGACCTGCAGGAATACCTGGCTGGACTGCGCGCCGGCGGTGCGGTCAATCCCGCCGGAAGCCTGATCCCGCGATCCGGGGAACTTCTGCCGCTGGAGAACCCCTCGGCGTTCGTCGCCACGGTGCTGGCGTTCATGCGACGGGCAAACGCGTCGGGCCACTGACCGCGCGGCTTGCCGGGCGCACCGCCAGACGTTCGCAGACACCACGGGACCTTCATCTACGCTCGGCTGCGGGCGCGGCACTCTCGCCGACCGGCGGATCCAGCCATGGGGTTCCATCCTCGCGCCAATGCACCGGCTGGATGCGCGGGGATCGCTTCGCCGTGCATTTCATGTCGGGTCCGGGATTGGCGTGATACACGATCCAGGCACTGCCGTCGGGCATGTCGAAGAAGCCGTTGTGGCCGGGTGCGTGGACATCGCCAGCGGGATTCTTCGCCAGGATGGGTTGCGGCGCCTTGATCCACGACGAGGCTTGCAGCGGATCGCTTCCAGGGCGCGCGTGCAGCAGGCCGATCGCATAATCGTCCGACCAGCAGGCGCTGCCCGAGTATGAGAGGAACAGATCGCCCCGGGGCCCGGCGAGGAATTCCGGCCCCTCCAGGATCTGCCGGCCGCCCTGCCGCTCCCAGTCCTGGTCCGGGCGCGCGATGATGGTTTCCTCGCCGACCAGCGTCCACGGATCGGACATCGCCACGATTGCGAGCACGCTGTCCGGGCCGACGTATGGCGAATAGACGAAGTAGCGCTTGTCGCCGATGGCGAACGTGGTGCCGTCGATGCCGGGATGCCGGGTGGCGAGCCGACCACGATCGCGCCATTCGCCGGTGGTCGGATCGGCGTTTCCGTTTTCCAGCACGAAGACGCCGCGATGATCGTCGTCATCGTGGCCGCTGGCCGCGGCGGTGTAGTACACGTACCACTTGCCGTCGATGCGATGCAGCTCCGGCGCCCAGATCGACTGGGCGTTCGGACCGCGCGCCGGCGGCCGCCAGATGGTCGTCTCCTCCGCCTCGGCCAGGCGCGCGAGGTCGCGGGTCTTGCGTATCGCCAGCCGGTTGCCGTGCGTGCCCATGTAGTAGTAGATCCCGCCGTCGCGGACGATCCAGGGATCCGGCCCGGAAGGCAGCAGCGGATTCCGGAACTCCGGTGGTTCGGCGGCGTTCGCCGTGCTCGTGTACAGCAGGATTGCGCCCAGCAACAGGCGTGCCGGCCAATGGAACATGAGTCCTCCTCGGTTTCCGGTCAGCCCGGCGCCGCGTGATGCGGACGACGGCGGGAAGACGGGCCGCGTGCGACCCGGTTTGCATGGAGCCGCCAACGTAATCATATAATCCGACAATATACAAGCCGCCTCCGCGCCGATCGCGGCCAGCGGATCGCACCGCCCTCATTCGAGCCTCGCCATGAACCACGCGCACGCGGACAGCATCGTCGGAATCAACTGGGGCAGCTCCAATTTCCGCGCCTATCTCATCGCCACCGACGGCCAGGTGATCGACACGCTCGAATCCGCCTCCGGCATCACCACGCTCTCGCGCGAGGGCATGGTCGATGTCGCCAATCGCGTGCGCGCACGCTGGCCACAGGCCGGCGCCGTCTACGCGGCCGGCATGATCGGCTCCAACATCGGCTGGATCGACGCGGGCTATGTCGACTGCCCGGCCGGCCTGCGGACGGTGGGCGCGGGCCTGGTGCCCGTGCGCATCGGGGAGCTGTCGCTGTACATCGTTCCCGGCCTGGCCTGCGTGCGCGAGGCCGATGGCACGCCGGACATCATGCGCGGCGAGGAAACCGAACTGTTCGGCCTGCTGGCCGGCGATCGACTCGGTGATTCGCCCGTGATCGCCCTGCCCGGCACGCACACCAAATGGGTGCGCCTGCGCGACGGGCGCGTGCATGACTTCATGACCGCGATGTCGGGCGAAATCCACGACCGCCTGTCCGCGGCGGGCCTGCTTGCCTCGATCGTGGAGGGCCCGGGCCACGATGGCCCCGCGTTCCGGGACGGCGTAGGCGCGGCCGCGGCCCATGCCCTCGGCCTGGGCGCGCTGCTGTTCGGCGTTCGCGCACGGGTGATTCGCGGCCTGCTGCCGCGCGCGGACGCCAGCGCCTACCTGCGCGGCCTGTTGATCGGGGCCGAGATCGCCGACGCGCTGGCGCTGTTTCCGGAACTGCGCGCCACCACCGTGCCGCTGGTCGGATCGGCACCGGTGTGCATGTTGTACCAGGCTGCGCTGGCGGTGCAGGGGATCGCCTCGCGGCCGGTCGCCTCGGCGGATGCCGTCGTACGCGGATTCACCGGCATCCACGCGTTGCGCGGCTAGGTTGGCCGAGGTTGCTCACGCGGGCCGCGTGACCGAGGCCGCCTGCCATGTGTTGCGCCGCAACGTGCATATTGTCTGATTATATGTTTTTGTAGCCTTCCACGCCGTTGGGAGAGGTCAAGAGCGATGTTGCTTGGCAAGGGGATGGCAGTTGGTTGCATGGGTGCGCTGGCGCTCGCGGTCGCCGCATCGGCGGGCGCGCAGCAGCGCACGGTCATCGGCACGCTGCCGGACGGCACGAAGGTCGAATCCATCCTGCTGCGCGACGGCAGCGGCATGCAGGCGCGCGTACTGACGCTGGGCGCGGCGCTGCATTCGCTGGAAGTGCCGGATCGCGACGGCAAGTACGCCGACGTGGTGTTGGGCGACGCGACGCTGCAGGCCACGCTGGCCAAGCCGCAATATTTCGGCACCGTCGTCGGGCGCTTCGCCAACCGCATCGCCCGCGGCAGGTTCACGCTGGATGGACGCGAATACAGCGTGCCCACCAACGATGGCCCCAACAGCCTGCACGGCGGCACCCGCGGCTTCGACAAGGTGGTCTGGGACGTGGTCGAGGCCAAGCCTGATCGCACCACCCTGCGCCACGTCAGCGCCGACGGCGACCAGGGCTATCCCGGCACGCTGACGGTCATCGCCACCTACGCGCTCGAAGGCGATGGCCGGCTGGCGATCGAATACCGTGCCAGCACCGATGCGCCGACCATCGTCAACCTGAGCAACCACGCCTACTGGAACCTGTCCGGCGAAGGTTCGGGCACGGCGATGGATCACGAATTGATGATCGCCGCCGACGCCTATACGCCGGTCGACGCCACCCTGATTCCAACGGGCGAGTTCCGGCCGGTGGCCGGCACCGCGTTCGACTTCCGCACGCCCAAGCCAATCGGCCGGGATCTTCGCACCGGCAGCGAGCCGCAGTTGCTGCATGGTCGCGGCTACGACCACAACTGGGTGATCAGCCGCGAACCGGCGAAGGAAGCCCGCGAGGTGGCGCGCGTGCATGACCCGCGTTCCGGCCGGGTGATGTCGCTGGTGTCCGCGCAGCCCGGCCTGCAATTCTATTCCGGCAACTTCCTGGACGGCACCACGGTGGGCAAGAGCGGCCGCGTATACCGCCAGGGCGATGCCATCGCGCTCGAACCCCAGCTGTTTCCCGACACGCCGAACCAGCCTGCTTTCGGTTCGGCGCGCCTTGCGCCCGGCCAGCAGTACGTGAACCGCATGGTCTACCGGTTCTCCACGGACAAGGACGCCAGCAGCACCCGTTGATCCCGGCGCCAACCGGCGCCGCATGCCACCCACCGCGACGGCCCCGGCCGTCGTGGATGCCGGAGGCATGCCCGAATCCTCTCAGGTAATGGAGATGCATCCGATGCAAAAGTGGCTCACCCCCCTGCTTGCAATCCTGCTCGCCGCGACCGCGCCGATGGCGACGGCCGCCGACGGCGAACGCTGGTCGCAGGCCGAAGCGAAGAGCTGGTACGAACAGCAGCCCTGGCTGGTCGGCGCCAACTACACCACCTCCAACGCGATCAACCAGCTGGAGATGTTCCAGGCCGAGAGCTTTGATCCGGTGGCGATCGATCGCGAGCTCGGCTGGGCGCGCGAAAAGTTCGGCATGAACACCATGCGCGTCTACCTGCATGACCTGCTGTGGAAGCAGGACCAGAAAGGTTTCCTGAAGCGCCTCGACCAGTTCCTCGTCATCGCCGCGAAGCACGGCATCCGGCCGATGCTGGTGCTGTTCGACAGCTGCTGGGATCCGGATCCGGTGCTCGGCGCGCAGCGCCGTCCGATTCCCGGCGTGCACAACTCCGGCTGGCTCCAGAGCCCGGGCCGGCACGAACTGGTCGATCCGGCCAACGACGCGCACTTCCGCGCCTACGTGCAGGGCGTGGTCGGTGCCTTCGCCAACGACAAGCGGGTGCTGGCCTGGGACCTGTGGAACGAACCGGACAACCCGGGCGGCGGCAACTACATGGACAAGCAACTGGATCGCGAGCAGGCACGCATCGAGGAACTGCTGCCGAAGGTCTTCGAATGGGCGCGCGCGAAGAAGCCGATCCAGCCCCTCACCAGCGGCGTGTGGATCGGTGACGACTGGTCGCCTGGCGCCAGGAGCCTGAACGCCATCCAGCGCACCCAGCTGGAGCAGTCCGACGTCATCACCTTCCACAACTACGAACAGCCCGAAGCCTTCGAGGCGCGCGTCGCCCAGTTGCGCGGTTACGACCGCCCACTGATCTGCACCGAGTGGCTGGCGCGCGGCAACGGCTCCAACGTGGACACCATCCTGCCGATCGCGCGGCGCGAGAACATCGGCATGATCAACTGGGGCTTCGTCGACGGTGCCATCCAGACCCGCTTCCCGTGGGACAGCTGGCAGCGTCCGTACACCATGCAGGAGCCGACCCTGTGGTTCCACGATCTACTCAAGGCCGACGGCACGCCCTACCGCACGCGTGAAGCCGAGCTGTTCCGCAAGCTTGCCAACACGCCCGGGAACGCCGTTCCCAGTCACTGAACCGAGACGCCCCACCGGCCGCTCCCGCGGCCGGCGGGTCGCTCATGCCCCTCTTCCGGAGAAGATGTCATGAACACTCGTTTTCCCCGCTCCCTGCTGTCGCTTTCGATCCTGTCCGCCCTCATGTTGCCGACGCTGGCCATGGCCCAGGATGGCAACGCCGGTACGACCGCACAGCAGGCGCCGGCCGACCAGAATCCTTCCTCCCAGGACGCCACCAACCTGGATACGGTCGTGGTCACCGCGTTGCGCCAGAGCCTGCAGACCGCGCAGGCGATCAAGCAGGACGCGGACATGGTGGTCGATTCGATCGTCGCCGAGGACATCGGCAAGCTGCCCGACAACAGCGTGGCCGACGCGCTCCAGCGCGTGACCGGCGTGCAGATCGCGCAGGGCGGACAGGGCGAGACGACCTCGGTGGTGATCCGCGGCCTGCCCAACGTCATCAGTACCCTCAACGGTCGCGAGATCTTCAGCGGTTCCGGGCGCGGTTACGCTTTCCAGAACCTGCCGGCCACCGCGGTGAAGACCCTGCGCGTCTACAAGAGCAGCGAGGCCAGCCTGCCGCTGGGCGGCATCGCCGGCCTGGTCGACATCGAGCTGCGCCGTCCGTTCGACTTCGACGGCGCCGAAGTGGCCGGCACCCTCACCGGTACCCACAGCGAGTACGGCGGCAAGGTCGACCCCAACGCCAGCCTGCTGCTCAGCAACCGCTGGGACACCGACGCCGGCGAATTCGGCGCGCTGGTCAACTTCGGCTATCTGGGCAAGCACTACGCCTACGACGCGGTGTGGGGCGACTTCCCGAAGATCGTGAACAGCGGCGGCACCACACCTCCGATACGAACCGCGGAGGGCAATCTCATTGCCGCGCCAAACGGCTGGGGCACGGCGTACAACCAGGGCGATCGCAAGCGCGGCGCATTCAACTACGCCCTGCAGTGGAAGCCCAACGATCGCACCGAGGTCTACCTGGAAGGACTGTACGACTGGGTGCGCGACGATTTCGACCAGGCGTTCTACTTCTCGTTCCCGAACGGTGCGATTGCTCCATCGCAGCTCAACGTCGGCAACCACTGCTATCCCAACCAGATGGACGGACCGCTGGCCGGCCAGACCGTCTGCGACGCGACCAGCGGCACCTGGACCGGCAACAGCTACGCCGCGACCAGCACCCAGGCGCACGAGCAGCGCGGCCAGGACATCCAGAACGCGCTGGGGGTGAAGTGGGACGGCGACCAATTGCACCTGTCCACCGAGTTCACCCGCACGTCCGGTTATTACCGCGACGAGAACTTCATCATCGACACCTTCCTGAGCGGCCCGATCACCACGGTCTGGGAAGGCACGTCCGGTAGCCACCAGAACTGGTACCTGGCCGGCGATCCGGCGCTGGATCCGTCGCGCTTCCACCTCAACGGCCTGTTCCAGACCTGGGCGCACTCGCGTGGCGAGGAGAACAGTTGGCGTGGCGATGGCCGCTTCGAATTCCTCGACGGCCCGATCGCCTCGATCCAGTTCGGCCTGCGCTATGCGGATCGCACCGCCAGTGCCAAGGGCAGCGTGGAAATCTCCACGCCGCCGCCGGGCGGCGCGGGTGATACCGCCAACCCGAACCCGGACAATCAGGTCGTCGGCCTTTTCCCGGCCTCCAGCTTCTTCTGCAGCAAGCGCGACAACGCCGCGCTGCACCAGAAATTCCTGGTGCCCTGCTACGACTACCTGATCGACAACGCCGACGCGCTGCGCGCGTTCTATGGCCTGCCCGCCGGACTGGCGCCGGAGAATCCCGGCCGCTTCTTCGACATCGGCGAGCGCAAGGCCGCCGGCTACCTGCAGGCCAAGTACGACTTCGAGTTGTTCGGCCTGCCGGTCGACGGCCTGGTCGGCGTGCGGGTGGAGAAGGTGAAGCGCGATCTCAGCGCCTTCTCCTTCGATGCAAGCACCAGCGTCTACAGCCCGATCACGCGCCAGACCGACGACACCAACACGCTGCCCAACGCCAGCATGAACCTGCACTTCAGCGATGAATGGCAGCTCCGCCTGATCGCGGCCAAGACCATCAGCTACCCGGACTTCGGCGCGCTCAATCCGTCCATCTCGCTCAATCCGGGCACCATCAACCGGCCTGGCATCGCCTCCAGCGGCAATCCGGACCTGATGCCCATCGAGTCGATGAACTACGACGCCTCGCTGGAGTGGTACTTCTCGCCGGTGGGCTATGCCAGCGCGGGCGTGTTCTATCGCGACATCGACGGCTACATCCAGACCTACGTCACCAACGTGACCATCGGCGGCGCACCGTACGAGCTGTCCTTGCCGCAGAGCGCAGGTACCGGACACCTGCAGGGCGTCGAGCTGGCCTACCAGCAGACCTTCGACTTCCTGCCCGGTGCCTGGAGCGGCCTGGGCGCGCAGTTGAACTACACCTACATCGATGGTTCCACCCGGTCGCCGGACCTCATCGGCGGGCCGGTGATCTCGCGGCCGCTGCAGAACGTGTCGAAGAACAACTACAACGCGGTGCTGTTCTACGAGAACCAGGGGCTTTCGGCGCGACTGGCCTACGGCTATCGCAGCCGCTACATCGACTTCTTCACCCAGTCCACGGTGTCGGGCAACGAAGACCAGGTCGAGCCGGCCAGCTCGCTGGACTTTTCGGTCAGCTACGACGTGACCCCGCAGACCACGCTGGTGTTCTCGGCCACCAACCTGCTGGGCAACAACCTGCACCAGTTCTGGGGCGACGGCGATACCCGTCCGCGCGACATCCGCTTCCAGGACAAGACCCTCGCCCTGGGCCTGCGGTTCAAGCTGTGAAGAAGCACGCGACGCCCCGCGTGAAGTGGCTGGCACCGGCGCTGCTGTGCGCCGGTGCGGCCACCGCCGCGCCGGCCACGGACGATGCCGCCCGCGGCGCGCGCCTGGCCGCGGGCGTCGGTTATGTGTCGGCGATCCAGTTGGCGCACCAGCCGCGTGCGGATGACAACGGGCGCATGTTGCTGGTGTTCGAGCCGTCCGCTCCGGGCGGCATTCCGCTGTACGAAAGCCGGGACGCGGGTGGGCATTGGCGGCAGGTCGGCGAGATCACCGATCAGCCGCACGGCGATGCGCGCCGCTGGCAACTGCGCTGGCAACCGCACCTGAGCGAACTGGCCCGTTCCAGCGGCGACCTTCCGGCAGGCACCCTGCTGCTCGCCGCCAATTCGACCGGCCGCAACGAACATGATCAGGTAATCGCGCAGGACCTGCAGCTCTACGCCAGCCGTGACGGCGGCCGGCATTGGGAGTATCGCGGCAGCATCGTGCAGGGCGGCGGCCAGCCCTCCGATCGGCTCAACCAAGGGGTCTGGGAACCCTACATCGTGGTGCTGGACGACGGCCGCATGGTCGCCTTCTACTCCAGCGAGCAACACAAGCCGGCCGGTTTCAACCAGTTGCTGGCGCACAGGGTCTCGCTCGACGGTGGCCGCAGTTGGGGAGAGGAGACCGTGGACGTCGCACTCCCGGGTGGTGTCGAACGCCCCGGAATGGCCATCGTCGAACGCGTCCCCGGTCGCGGCTACGCGATGGTGTTCGAGAACATCGACGGTGAACGCAACGGCCAGGTCCATCTGAAATTCAGCGCCGATGGACTGGACTGGGGCGCACCGGAGGATCCGGGCATCGCCCTGCGCACCGCCGCAGGCGCCTGGCCGGCGGCGTGCCCGAGCATCCGCTGGCTGCCCGGCGAAACCGCGGATGGCGTGTTGCTGGTGGCCGCGCAACGGGCCGGCGGCGGTGGCGATGCGGGTGGCCGCACGCTCTATCGCAATGACCATGGCGGACGCGGACCCTGGTGGGAAGTCGACGCCCCGGTGCGCAAGGCCAGCGGCAACATCCACGCCGGCTGGACCCAGGCCATGCTGGTCCGCGCCGACGGCCAGTTGCTGCACATCACCTCCTCCTCCATCGCCTCGGCGCCCGCGCGGGCCGAGTCCAACGAGATCCTGCATGCCACCGCGCCGCTGGCGCTGGGGCGGTACGAAGCCGAGAACGCGGTCCGCCGCCGCGCCGCGCAGATCGACGACGCCGGCGCGTCGGCCGGCCGCAAGGTGCGCCTGGCCAGCGGCGCCGGCGCCGATCTCGTGTTCGAGGTCCGGGCCGGACGCGCCGGCGATCGCCACATCCGCCTGCGCTACGCCGACATCGGCTTCGCCGCCGCGCCGCGCGTGCGGGTGAATGGCCGGGAGCTGCCCTCCCCCGCTTCCGCCGCCAGCACGCCCCGCGACGGTGGCGCCATGATTTCCCACGGTTCCCATGCCATGCCCCCAGTCGTGCTATACCCCTATTGTCGGATAATCAGAGTGGCCGCCGGACGCGGCGCACCGAACCCAAGGGGCTCCAGTGAAGCAAATCGCGGTACGCAATCTCTACGACCAGGTCATCCAGGCGATCGGCCGGATGATCGTCAGCGGCGAGATCAAGCCCGGCGAACTCCTGCCGCGCGAGGAAGTGCTGGCCCAGCGCATGGCGGTGAGCCGGACCGCGCTGCGGGAAGGATTGAAGGTACTCGGTTCCAAGGGCCTGATCGAAACCAGGCAGAAGACCGGCACCCGGGTGCGCGAACCGCGCCACTGGAACCAGCTCGACGGCGACATCCTGGCCTGGCGATGCGCCTCGATGCCGACCGAGGACTTCGTCGAGAAGCTGGTGGAGATGCGCGAAATCATCGAACCGGCCGCGGCGGCGGCGGCGGCACGGCGGCGCTCGCCGGAGCAGTTGGCGAAGATCAAGGCGGCCTACGAGGCGATGGCCGCGGCCACCGACCAGGACGCCTGGGCCAAGGCGGACCTGGACTTCCACGAGAGCGTGCTGGACGCGACCAACAACGAACTGATGGCTTCGCTGTTCTCGGTCATCGACGCGGCGCTGGGCGCGTACTTCCTGCTGTCGGCTCAGACCGCGGCGGACTTCAAGTACTCGTTGCCGCGCCACTTCGACGTCTACGACGCGATCCGGCTCAAGCGGCCGGAATCCGCGCGCGAGGCGATGCTCGGCATGATCGAGGACTCGCGCGCCAACATCAAGAAAGGACGAGGGCGCACGCGCAAGTCCACCCGCTGAAGGAGTTCCCATGAGCACCGCCTGGATGCAACCCCTCCCTCTGGTTGCCATCCTGCGCGGGCTCACCCCGCAGGAAGCGCCGGCCATCGGCCTGGCGCTGGCCGAGGCCGGCTTCCGGATCCTGGAAGTCCCGCTCAACTCGCCGCAACCGCTGGAAAGCATCGCGCTGCTGGCGCGCGCGCTCGGTGACCATTGCCTGGTCGGTGCCGGCACGGTGCTCACGCCTCGCCAGGTCGAGGACGTGAAGGACGCCGGCGGCCGGCTGATCGTGATGCCGCACGCCGATGTCGACGTCATCGCCGCGGCGCACGCGCTCGGGCTGCGCTGCACGCCCGGCGTCGCCACCCCCACCGAGGCTTTCGCCGCGCTGCGCGCCGGCGCCGACGCGCTGAAGCTGTTTCCCGCCGAGCAACTGCCACCGCCGGTGCTGAAAGCCTGGCTCAGCGTGCTGCCGCGCGGCACGGGCGTGTTGCCGGTGGGCGGCATCACGCCCGAACGCATGGCCGCCTATCGCGACGCCGGTGCAACGGGCTTCGGCATCGGCTCGGCGCTGTACGCGCCCGGCACCCCGCCCACCGAAGTGGCGCGGAGGGCGCGCGCCTTCATCGATGCATGGAACAAGACCAACCGGGACCCCACCCCATGAAGATCACCGCCATCACGCCTTATCTCGTGCCGCCACGCTGGCTGTTCGTCCGCATCGATACCGATGCGGGCATCAGCGGCTGGGGCGAACCCATCGTGGAGGGCCGCGCGCATACCGTGGCCGCCGCGGTGGAGGAGCTGTCCGACTACCTCATCGGCCAGGATCCGCGCCTGATCGAGGATCACTGGAACGTGCTGTATCGCGGCGGTTTCTACCGCGGCGGGCCGGTGCTGATGAGCGCGCTGGCCGGGATCGACCAGGCGTTGTGGGATATCCACGGCAAGGCGCTGGGCGTGCCGGTGCATGCGCTGCTCGGCGGCAAGGTGCGCGATCGGATCCGGGTGTACTCGTGGATTGGCGGCGACCGCCCGGCGGACACCGCGCGCGCGGCGAAGGAAGCGGTGGCGCGCGGATTCACCGCGGTCAAGATGAACGCGACCGAGGAGGTGCAGTTCGTCGACTCCCACGAGAAGGTGACCCACGTACTGGAAAACGTGCAGGCCGTGCGCGATGCGGTCGGCCGCGAAATCGGCCTGGCGGTCGATTTCCATGGTCGCGTGCACAAGCCGATGGCCAAGGTGCTGATGCGTGAACTCGCGCCGTTCGGGCTGATGTTCATCGAGGAGCCGGTGCTGTCCGAACACCTGGAAGCCATTCCCGAACTGGCCGCGCTCTCGCCGGCGCCGATCGCGCTGGGCGAGCGCCTGTACTCGCGCTTCGACTTCAAGCGCGTGCTGCAGACCGGCGGCGTCGACATCATCCAGCCGGATCCCTCGCACGCCGGCGGCATCACCGAGACCCGCAAGATCGCCGCGATGGCCGAGGCCTACGACGTCGCCCTGGCCCTGCATTGCCCGCTCGGGCCGATCGCGCTGGCCGCCAACCTGCAGCTGGACGCGATCTGCTACAACGCCTTCATCCAGGAGCAGAGCCTGGGGATCCACTACAACGCCGCCAATGATCTGCTCGACTACCTGGCCGACCGCGCGCCGTTCGCCTACAACGACGGCTACGTGGCGATTCCCGGCGGCCCGGGCCTGGGCATCGAAATCAACCAGGCCTACGTGGACGAGCGGGCTTCGGAAGGACATCGCTGGCGCAATCCGGTCTGGCGCCATGCCGACGGCAGCGTGGCGGAGTGGTGATCCCGATGACTGAAACGACACCTCCCGCGGGCGCGATGGCGCGCTATCCCAGCCTCGCCGGCCGCAGCGTGCTGATCACCGGCGGCGCCACCGGCATCGGCGCCAGCTTCGTCGAACACTTCGCCCGCCAGGGAGCGCGCGTCGCCTTCCTGGACATCGACGATGCCGGCGCCAAGGATCTGCTGGACGGCCTCGGCGCGGTCGAGCACGTCCCCGTCTACCTGCGTTGCGACGTGACCGACCTGGACGCGCTGCATGCGGCCATCGCCGATGCGCGCCGGCACGTCGGGCCGATCGCGGTGCTGGTCAACAACGCCGCCAATGATGGGCGGCACGGCTTTGGCGATACCACGCCGGCCGACTTCGAGCGCAATGTGGCGGTGAACCTGCGCCACCAGTACTTCGCCACCCAGGCGGTGGTGGCCGACATGCGCGCGCTCGGCGGCGGCTCGGTGATCTGCCTGGGCTCCACCGGCTGGATGATCAAGAACGCCGGCTATCCGATGTATGCGATGGCCAAGTCCGCCGTGCATGGGCTGGTCAACGGTCTGGCGCGCGAACTGGGCGCGGATCGCATCCGCATCAACGCGCTGGTGCCGGGCTGGGTGATCACCGAAAAGCAGCGGCGGTTGTGGCTGGATGCGGAAGGCGAGGCGCAGATCCGGCGCGCGCAGTGCCTGCCCGGCCATCTGCAAGCCGAAGACCTGGCGCGCGCGGCGCTGTTCCTGGCCGCCGACGACAGCCGCATGTGCACCGGCCAGGACTTCATCGTCGACGGCGGCTGGGTGTGAACATGGACGTGAGCATCGTGGTGCCCGCCGGCAACCGGCTCGGCGAAGGCGTGTTGTGGTGCGACCGCGAACAAGCGCTGTACTGGACCGACATCCATGCCGCGCGGCTGTGGCGGTACGCGCCCACGAGCGGCAAGGTCGACCAGTGGCCGCTGCCGGAGCGCCTGGCCTCGTTCGCGCTGTGCGAGGCGGAGGGGTGGCTGCTGCTGGCGCTGGCCTCGCGGCTGGCATTCTTCCACCCGCAGCGCTACGAGTTGCGCGAGCTGCACCGCATCGGCATCGTGCCCGAGACCCGCGCCAACGATGGCGCCTGCGATCGCCAGGGACGCTTCGTGTTCGGCACCCTGCACGAACCGGCGCGAGGACCCCGATACGCGGTGGGCGGATTCCATCGCCTGCATGCCGACCTGTCGCTGGAAGCCCTGCCGCTGCCACGCGTGGCGATCGCCAACAGCGTCGCCTTCAGCCCCGACGGCGCGACCATGTACTTCTGCGATTCGCTGCGGAAGGTCATCCAGCGTTGCGACTATGGCGACGCATTGGGTCCGGCTTCCCCCTTCGCCGACCTGACCACGCAGGACGGCGAGCCGGACGGCAGCGTGGTGGATGCCGACGGAGGGCTGTGGAACGCGCAATGGGGCGCGGTGCGGGTGGTGCGCTACCTGCCCGACGGCCGCGAGGATCGCCGCGTGTCGATTCCCGCCACGCAGCCGACCCGCCCGGTCTTCGGCGGCGCCGATCTGCGCACGCTGTACGTCACCAGCGCGCATGACGGCCTGGACGCGGATGCGCGCGAGCGTGATCGCCATGCCGGTGACGTGTTCGCCTTCACTCCCGGCATCGCCGGGCTGCCCGAGCCCCGGTTCGCCGGCAACCCCGACGCCAAGCCGCGCCGCTGACGCGCGCCCCCTCCCGCGGAGATCCCATGACGCTTTCCACACTCGACGTTGGCATCGTGCTGGCCTACCTGGCCGCCATCTTCATCCTGGCGCAGTGGGTCTCGCGCGAGAAAGCGGGACACGAGAAGTCCGCGCAGGATTACTTCCTCGCCAGCCGCGCCCTGCCCTGGTGGGCGATCGGCGCCTCGCTGATCGCGGCCAACATCTCGGCCGAACAGATCATCGGCATGTCCGGTTCCGGCTACGCGATCGGCCTGGCCATCGCCTCCTATGAGTGGATGGCGGCGCTGACCCTGCTGATCGTCGGCAAATGGTTCCTGCCGATCTTCCTGCGCAACGGCATCACCACCATGCCGCAGTTCCTGGAGGAGCGTTACGGCAATCGCATCCGCACCCTGATGGCGGTGTTCTGGCTGGGCCTGTACGTGTTCGTCAACCTGACCTCGATCCTGTGGCTGGGATCCATCGCGGTCTCGCAGGTGGCCGGCCTCGATCAGAACCTGGCGCTGATCCTGCTCGGCACCTTCGCCCTGGCGTACCAGTTGTACGGCGGCCTGAAGGCGGTGGCGCTGACCGACATCGTGCAGGTGTCGCTGCTGGTGCTGGGCGGATTGCTGGTCACCGGCATCACCCTGGGCCAGATCGGCGATGGCAGCGTGATCGACGGGTTCACCACGCTGTGGCGGCAGCAGCCGGAGAAGTTCGAGATGATCCTCGACCCGGCCAATCCCTTCTACAAGGATCTGCCCGGCCTGTCGGTGCTGCTGGGTGGCATGTGGATCGCCAATTTGAGCTACTGGGGTTTCAACCAGTACATCATCCAGCGCGCGCTCGCCGCCAAGGATATCCGCGAAGCGCAGAAGGGCGTGGTGTTCGCCGCGTTCCTCAAGCTGCTGATGCCGGTGATCGTGGTGCTGCCGGGCATCGCCGCGGTGGTGCTGGCGCCGCAACTGGAACGCCCGGACGCGGCCTATCCGACGATGATGCGGCTGCTGCCCAGCGGGGTGCTGGGACTGGTGTTCGCCGCGCTGGTGGCGGCGATCGTCGCGTCGCTGGCCTCCAAGATCAATTCGGTGGCGACCATCTTCACCCTCGATTTCTACGCCAAGCGCGATCGCGAGGCCTCGCAGGCCAAGCTGGTGCGGGTGGGCCGCATCGCCGCGGCCGTGGCGATCCTGGTGGCGGTGCTGACCGCGCGTCCGCTGCTGGGCGGATTCGACCAGGGCTTCCAGTACATCCAGGAATTCACCGGCTTCTTCACTCCCGGCATCGTGGTGATCTTCCTGCTGGGACTGTTCTGGAAGCGCGCCAACGAGGCCGGCGCGCTCGCCGCCGCGATCGGTTCGTTCCTGCTGTCGCTGGCGCTCAAGCTGGCGTGGCCGGCGCTGCCGTTCATGGATCGCATCGGCCTGGTGTTCCTGCTGGCGCTGGTCCTGGCCGTGGGCGTCGCGCTGGCGACACGCGCCAGTGGCGATCGCGATCGGATCCGCACCGCCGACGTCAGTTACGCCACCGCGCCTTCGTTCAACGTTGCCTCGCTCGCGGTCGTTGCCATCCTGGTCGCGCTGTACGCGGTTTTCTGGTGATGGGCATGCGCGCGCTTCGCATGTCGGCGCAAGGCGCGCTCCTGGCGGGCCTGATGCTGGCCGCGGCCCCGATCTGGGCAGTCGAGGTGCGCTGGACCGATACCGCCACCGTCGCCGCACGGGACGCCGGCTGGGGTCGCATGACCCGGCTGACCGACGGCCGCTGGCTGGCGGTGACCACGCGCTTCCACAAGGACCGGCCGACCACGCTCGCGCTGTCCGTCAGCGACGACCACGCGCGCAGTTGGCAGCCCTGGTCGGAACTGGCCGAACCCGGACGCAAGATCGACAACGGCGAAGTCCTCGCCCTGCCCGATGGGCGCGTGCTGCTGGCGATGCGCTCGCTGGTGGACGGCGCCTCCTACCGGTTGCATCTCTACGCCAGCGATGACGGCGCCCGCAGCTGGCGGTTCCTGAGTGTCATCGACCAGAACGAAACGCCCGGCGGCCGCAACGATCGCGGCGTATGGGAACCGGTGCTCACCCTCCTCGACGACGGCACGCTGTCGGTCCTGTATGCGGACGAGACCCTGGCCGACGGCCAGCCGGCCTACAACCAGGTGGTTTCGCAGCGCCTGTCGCGCGATGGAGGACGCAGTTGGGAATCCAGGGCGGTGATCGCCGCCCAGCCCGGCGGCGGCGCGCTGCGACCCGGCATGCCGGTGATGGCGCGGCGTCCGCAGGGCGGCTACGTGCTGGTGTTCGAAATCTGTGGCGAAGACAAGCACTGCCCGGTTTCTTCCAAAATCTCGCCCGATGGCCGTTCCTGGCCCGCCGGACTGGGCACGCCGCTGGCGGATCAGCGCTGCGGGCCGCAGATCACCACCACCACCCGCGGCACGATGTTCGTCACCTCCTGCCAGAACGAGATCAGCGTGAGCGAAGACGGTGGCGGAAACTGGCAACGCTTGCCCGAACCCGCCTGGCCAATCGGTTTCCGCCATTCATGGCCGGCCGTCTACGAGATCGCGCCCGACGAAATCGGCGTCATCAACGTCACCGAGGGCGGCCGCGTGCAGATCCGGTTCGGCACCTACTGAGGCCGCGACATCACGCGGCGAGGCGCGGGCTTACCAGTCGATCCGCAACGCGAGCGATCCGTTCCTGGCTTCACCCAGGGTATCCAGGTTCCAGTACCGCCGGTTGAACAGATTGTTGACGTTCGCGGTCACGGTGGCCATGCGTCCGCCGATCTGGGTCCGATACTGCAGTCCCACGCTGGTGAGGGTACGCCCGGGAATCAGCACGCGGTTCGCGTCCTCGTAGTACTGGTCGCCGGAGTGGCGCACGTTGCCGTGCAGGCTAAGGCCGCTTACCGACGGCGGCCGATACTCGAAGTTGGCCACGATCTGGCGGCGCGAGGATCCGGCGGGGCGATTGCCCTGCAAAGCGGCGTTTTCCGGCGACAGGTCTTCCAGACTCGCGTCGAGCCACAGGAAACCCAGTCCAAGGTCGAGATCGTGGGTGAGGCCGAAGCTGCCGATGGCCTCCAGGCCGCGATACAGCGTCAGGCCATCTTGTACCCGGTACCGTTCCGCGCCGCGCCACTGGTCCACCTGGGCCGCACGCTCGACGCGGAACGCCGCGGCGGTGAAGCCGAAGCGGCCGGCCTGGTACTTCGCGCCGATTTCGTACTGTTTGCTGGTGGTCGGATCCAGCGCTTCGCCCGCATTGACGTAAGGCGGTTCCGCGTCCATCGCCACGCGGCCGGCGGCCTCCAGCGATTCCACGTAGCTGGCATAGAGGGACAGGTTGTCCACCGGCTTGTAGACCAGGGCGAGCGTCGGTGTCAGCGATGAGGTGGTATAGCGCGAATCGGATTGGGGATCGCCGTCCAGGTCCTTCTGCTCGTAATCCACGTGGCGCACGCCCAGGACGGCTTGCCAGTGATCGCCGAAATGCATCGTGTCGCTGACGAACAGCGACTTCTGCCGTTCGTCGTAATCCACCGGGCCAAAGCCGAAGTCGGGGACGTGCGTCGACAGGAAGTCCAGCCGCCGGTACAGGTTGCCGTTGAAATCGTTGCTCCAGTACCAGTCCGTTCCCCAGCGCTCCCACTTGCGCTGGTAGCTGGCACCGAATACCAGTTCGTGCCGGAGCGCGCCGGTCGTCGCTTCCCCCGTCACCAGCAGCTGGCCCACGCTGTTGCGCAGATCGCCGGCGAAGTTGTAGACGTTTCCGGCATAGTCGCCCGCCTCGTTCAGCAGGTCGGCGAACATCTTGTTGGAGTAGTGCTCGCGCCGGCTGCTGCCGACCGTCAGATCGATGCGCCAGGCATCGCCCAGGCGCCATTCCAGCCCGGTGGTCGCATGCAGTGTCCGGGACTTGTAGTAGCCGTTGCGGACGATGACGTTCTCGTAGTCGTAGGTCGGCTTCGGCAGGCGCGTGCCCTCGTAACGATCCCAATAGAAGTACAGCGGTTCGTGCTTGAGGTTGCTGTCCTCGCTCACCACTTCGGCGTGCCAGCGCAGGGCGTCGCCGATGGGCCGGTCCAGCGCCAGCGAAAGCAGCGTGCGGTCGATGCCCGCGCCGTTGTACGCATCGCCCTGTTCGGTCGCCGCATTGACGCGCAGGCCCAGCGAATCCGGCCCGTCCACCCGTTCACTGGCGTCCACACGCAACGCGTACGCACCGTCGTTGCGATAGCCCAGCGTGGTGGCCAGCAGCGGCGTGTCGGTGGGGCGCTTGAGCCGGTAGCTGATGATGCCGCCGGGCGAACCGAAGCCGTACATGAAGCCGCCCAGGCCCTTGAGCGCCTGCACCGACTCCACGGCTTCCAGCGGGAACTCGCCGCCCCACTCCATCAGCATCGGCACGCCGTCCACGTAGTGGTTCAGCACACCGATGCCGCGAATCTGCGTGCCCCACCAGTTGGTGGTGGCCGAAGGCTCGGCGGCGAACACCGACGGATCGTTGATGAACACCTGGCCCAGCGTGGTGGCGCCACGCTTGTTGATGTCCTCCTCGTCCACCACCGTCACCGAGAACGGCGTATCCAGCAGGCGCTTGTTGCCCAGCACGCCCACGCCGGCATCCTGGTCCAGGTTCAGGTCGACGCGCTGGCCCTCGACATGGATCGTGTCCAATTGCTTGGCTCCATTGCCGGCGGGCGGATCCTGCGCGGTCGCTTCCTGCGCGCGTGCGCCGGAGGTCGTCAGCATCAGGCCGAGGCAGAGGACGGAATGGCGTGGCAGCGCGGTACGGATGGCGTGCGGGAACAAGGCGATACCCCTGCTGGAATCCGGAACGGGAGTCGAGACGTGGATACAGCGGGAAGAGTCGAATGCGGCGGCGTCAGCGGCGAGATCCTGTCCACGGCGCCAGCACGCGCAACGCGCGCGGACGCCATGCCAGTGACATCGCGATCACCAGTGCCGAGAACGCCAGCGTCATCACCCAGACCAGGACTGCCATGGAGGCGTGATCCACGCGCAGGCACAACGCCAGGGCCACGCCGATGCCCGTGGCGCCCAGCCAGCGCAGCAGCCGCGAGGCGGTGGCGGGCAATGCCCTGCCCCATACCTGCTGGGCGTGCGCCTGCATCGACAGCGCCAGCCAGCCCATGCCGGCCATGCCGGCCAGTACGGCGGCCGCAAGCAGCCAGTTCGACACGGCGGCGTCAGACATGCGCCGCCTCCCCGCCTGTCATGCGCGCATCCGCCGCGACCGCGCGACGCCTCAACCAGCGTGCGGCCAGCGCGGCCAGCCCGGCGGTGGCCAACAGCGCCAGATCGATGCCGGCCACCGGCCAGTAGCCGGCCATCAGCGTGCGCAGCAGATGATCGCCGGTGGTGATCCAGTTCAATCCGACCGCCGCCAGTGCGAAGACGGCGATGGTCCAGCATTGTTCGCGCCATGCCGGGTTCGGCAGCCCCTTCGATACCGGCGCGCTGCGCAGGACGGCATGCACCAGCGCCAGGCACCACATGCCCCAGAACGCGTATTTCTCCCAGTCGCCGCGCCCGGGCATCGTCTCCGGCAACCACCGGTTGGCGATCAGGATGCCCAGGGTCGCCAGCACCATGCCGGTCACCGTGGTGACGGCCAGCGCATCGACCACCCGCGCGCCCTGGCTGCCCTGCTGCGCGTGCTGGCGCTTGCGCTTTTCCACGAAAAAGATGAAACCGGTGGCGATGCACACCGCGCCGGCCAATCCGCCCAGCACATACAACCAGCGTAGCAGCCAATGGCGGAAGTGCTGCAGGTGCAGGCCGGTGAGGAATTCGCTGACGCGGCCAACCGCGGTGGCGGGCGGATCCTCGCGGATCAGCTCGCCGGTGGCCGCCTTGAAGTGGACGCCGTCGCCGACCAGCGCGATGCGATCGGTACCGGCGCGATAGACGCTGACGTAGCCGTTGGCATCGCCCACGTGCTGCAACACCAGGAAGCCCACATCACCGGCCTTGTCCTTTGCCGCCCACCGCCGCTTCGCCTCGGCCACCATCGCATCGACCGGGGCCAGCCCGGCCGGCACGCCGGAGCGCTCATGCGGCAGGCCGGTTTCCCGCGCCTCCACCTGCGCGTGCAGGTCGTGCAGTTCGTGCAGTTGGGTATGCCCGACCGGGAAATAATAGGTGGCGGCGAAAATCACCAGGCCGGTGAAGGCGAAGAAGAAGTGGAACGGCAACGCCACCACGCCGGTCAGGTTGTGCAGGTCCAGGGTGCTGCGCAGGCGCGCCTTGCCCGGGCGGAAGGTGAAGAATTCGCGGAACAGCTTCCGGTGCATGACCACGCCGCTGACCAGCGCGGCGAGCATCACCAGCGCCGAGAAACCGACGATCCAGAAACCCAGGTTCTTCCAGTCCCAGGTCAGGCTGTAGTGCATCGGATAGAAGAACTCGCTGCCGATCTTCAACTGGTCGTCGCGCAGCGCAGTTCCATTGCGCGGATCGATGGTGCCGTAGGCCCAGATGGCTTCTTCCGGATCCTTGGCGTTGGGCACCTCGTAACCCGCGTACAGGGCCAGCACCGGATCGCGGTGGGTGGTGTAGGCGCTCCAGCTGACCACCGTGTCGAACCGCCGCGGCATGTCGCCGTTCACGCGCGGGCGCATCTGCTCGATCGCCTCGGACGTGGGCTGCATGCGTTCGAAGGCCGGACGCAGGACCTGTTCGAACGAAGGCATCGGCTGGGGCTCGAAACGGGTGGCCGGCAGCGCCCAGCGGTCGAATTCGCGATCGAACACCGACAGCGCGCCGAAGAAGAACGCGGCCATCAGCACGAAGCCCAGCACCAGGCCGAACCAGGTATGCAGCCAAGCCATGGCCTGTCGGAAACTGTTGTGCATGGCGTCTCTCCGTCTCAGGCCAGCATCGATTGCAACAGCGAAGCCGCGCCGGTCATCAGCGCGCCCGCCGCCAGCAACACCGCCCATGCCCGGCCCAGCCGGCGCGTGGCGATGGTCCACAGGAACACCGCCAGGTAGGCCAGCAGGCCCAGCAGCGCGCCCATGAACTCGGCATCGTGGAAATCCAGCCCGGCGGCGAACAGCAGCGCGGTCACCAGCGCGACCGCGCCCCAGGCGAAGGCATAGCCGCCCAGCACCGCCGCGCACGCGCGCGAGGCCACGCGAAGGCGGGAGGTGGCGGTGGCCGATGGCAATGTGGTCGTGCGTGACATGGCGTACAGAACCTCTTCGGCGGTGGACGGCGATCAGAACCGCCAGTTCAGGCTCAGCGTGTAGTTCGCGGGCGCGCCGTAGTAACCGCTGTAGCGCAGCGTGTTGATGTATTTCTCGTCGGTCAGGTTGTTGGCGTTCAGGCGCAAGGTGGCATTGGGCAGGAAGTCCCAGGCCAGGTAACCGTTGATCACCGCGTAGCTGCCCTGCCTCACGGTGAAGCCGTTGCTCTCCACGTTGGAGATCTCGCTCTGCCAGCGGCCACCGATGCCGTAGGAGACCGCTGTGTGGCCCGGCAGGCGCGCGCTCAGCATCAGGTTGGCGGTGCGGCGCGGTACCCAGCGATAGGTGTCGTCGCCATCCTGGCCGGTCAACTTCAGCGCGGTGGCACCGAACACCAGATCCATGTGCTCGCCGATCCGGCCGGTGGCCTCGAACTCGATGCCGCGGGATTCCACGTCCACGCCGGTGTAGTAGAACTGGCCGTTGTCGTTGTAGCCGGCACCGGTGGCCAGGTTGTCCTGCTTGGCCTGGAACACCGCCAGCGTGGTCAGCAATCGCTTGTCCAGCCAGTCGGCCTTCACGCCGATCTCGTAGTTGGTGCCCTTGGTCGGGTCGAGATAGCGCTCGTTCTCGTCGGACTGGCTCTGCGGCTGATAGATGTCCGAATAGCTGACATAGCCCAGCACATGCGCGTTGAAATCGAAGGTGAGGCCGGCGTAGGGGCTGGTGTGGCCTTCGGTCTGGTCGAACACCACGCCGTAGTTCACGCCATCGCGGTGGTATTGCGCGTAGTTCGCGCCCACGACGGCCTTGAGGCGATCGGTCAGCGCCAGCCGGGTGGCGCCGAAGGCGCGCTTCAGTCGCTGGTTCAGGGTGCTGTAGAGCGAAGCGCTGCCCCACTCCGGTTCGGGGATGATGTTGCCGGCCCACGGGAATCCGGGCATCTCGATGTAGCCGAACAGATCGCTGTCATAGACCGCGTTGGCGTACTCGTAGCTGCGGGTCTCGCTCTTGGACCAGCTGACGCCGAACATCACTTCCTGATCGCGCCCGCCCATCTGGAAATGGCCGTTGGCGGTCAGCGTGCCCAGGTGCGCGGTCATCTCGTCCTCGCCGCGCCACGGATAGCCGTACAGGCCCAGGTGGGTGCCCGGTTCCAGCCCGGTGCCGGCGTAGTCGGTGGCGTAGAACAGCTTGTCGTCGTTCTCCACCTTGCGATAGTTGTAGGTCGCCTTCAGTTGCCAGTCCGCGCCCAGCTGGTGGGTGTATTCGGCGAACGCGTTCTGCTGGGTGGTGTCCCAGTAGGTCCAGTCCTGAGTGGTGGAGGCGCTGCGATCCCACTCGGCCTGCGTGCCGTCGCTGTACATGAAGGCCAACGCGCCCCACATGTTGCCGTCGGTCTGGCCCTTCTGCCAGGAATAGCCGAGGGTGAGCGTGCCGTTCTCACCGATCTGGCCATCGACGACGCCGTACAGGAAATCACGCTGGTCCTGCTTGGCGCGCAGCCAGGAGTCTCCCTTTTCATGCGCGGCGACAAAGCGCCCGGCCCAGCGGCCATCGGCGGTGAACGGCGTCGAGTAATCGGCTTCGGCGCGCACCGTGGCCCAGGAACCGTAGCTCAGTCCGAACGCGCCCTGGCGCTCGTTGGTGGGGCGCTTGCGCACGTAGTTGATGGTGCCGGCGGCATTGCCCACGCCGGTCAGCAGGCCATTGGCGCCGCGGATGACTTCCAGCTTCTCGTAGCCGAACGTGTCCATGGCACCGGTGACGATGCCCCAGTCGTTGGGCAGGCCGACGCCATCGATCTGCGTGTTGGCGATGTCGAAGCCGCGCGAGGTGAAGGTGGTCCGGTTGGTTTCCCACTCGTCCACCTGGATGCCGGTGGCCAGGCGCAGCGCTTCATTGAGGCTGTCGGCGCCGAACTCGCGCATCTGGGTGGCGGCCACGACGCTGATGGACTGCGGCGTGTCCTTGATGTCCAGGTCCAGGTTGGTGGCGCCGTTGCTCACGCGGTTGGCGCGCTGCGCGACCACCAGCACGGTGTCCAGATCGGTGGCGGCGTCGCTGGCGACCGTCGGGACGGCGGCGGTTTCCTGGGCCGAAGCCAGGGAGGTCGCCGACAGCGCGGCCAGGGCCAGGCAAATCGCCGCGCCGAGGCGGTGGGTGGCGGGCGGGGCACGGAAACGGAAGAACGGGGACGGAGGGGTGGGACGCATGGGGGGTGATCTGCTGGTCGGAATGGCGAGGGGGTCGGCAGGACGTCCGGCCGCCGCCCACCCGCACGCGGCGCGCTGGACACAGCACGGGCCGGCAGCGAGTTCCGGCGGCTCCTGCGGCCTCACATTAAATGCGAATGACTATCGTTTTGCAATTCATTCGCATTTGTTTTGCCCGGTTTGCCCGGAGAATGCCCTGTTCAGGGGCCAAGCGGCGGTCGCCGGCACCGGATGGGCATGGGCCCCTGCCCCGCCTAGACCGGCTGCCACCGGTATGGCCGGGGCGTCGCCGGTGGTCATCACCCCTTCCCCGCCCCCGCACTACGAACGGTTGCGGCGACTCGCGAATTTCGCCAGCGCGATCTTGGTCCCGAGCAATACCGGGACCGCCGCCACGAACAGCAATGCCACGGCCATGAACGCGGTGTCGAACGCGATGACCGTGGCCTGGCCTGCCATCGCCTTGCCCAGCAGACCAAACGACGCGCGGGTGGCGGACGCCAGATCCATGCCGTGACCGGCGAGCATCGCAGTGGTTGCGGCCAGCCGTTCACCCAGGGGCGCGCCACCGGCGGTGAGGTGGCCACCAAGCACCGTCGCGTTGATGTGGGTTTCGTGCTCGATCAGGGTCTGCAGGCCGGCCACGCCGATCAGGCCGCCCAACTGGCGACCGGTATTGAACAGGGCCATGCCGCTGGCCAGGTTCCGCGAAGGCAGATGGCTGAAGGCAATCAGCGTGATCGACAGGAACAGCAAGCCCAGGCCGAATCCACGCAGCAGGATGGCCGCCATCATGTCGTCGGCGCCGCTTGCGCGATTCGATCCCGACAGCATCCACATGGCCGTCATGATCATCAGGATGCCGAACGGCACCGTGGCCACGGGCGGCAGCCGGCGCGCCTGCATCAGGTAAGCGGCGATCAGGAGCGCCACGATGAACATGCCGCCGCCGGGCAGGAGCAGTCGCCCGGCGTCGGTCAGGGTGAAACCCAGCACGGACACCGCGAACGCCGGGATCAGGTAACCGCTGCCGAACAACGCGGCACCGGCCACGAAGCTGACGACGAAGGCAAAGCAGAATTCCTCGTCCGCGAATACCGAGAAGTCGACCAGGCCCCGGCCGCGCATCCGCAACTGCCAGCCGATGAACCCCAGCAGGCTCGTCGCGCCTATCGCGGTCATCCACGCAATGCGTGGTTCCTGGAACCAGTCCCACCGGTTGCCCTGGATCAGGGCATAGCCCAGGCAGAAAAACGCGACACCCGCCAGGGCGAAGCCGATTCCGTCGAAAGGCGCGGGCGCGTCGTTCACCGGCATGTCCGGCATCTCCGCCAGCAGCAGGATGCCCGCCGCCGCCAGCGCGATCGGCACCACTCCGAAGAAAATCCAGGTCCACGCCTGGGTATCGAGCAACCAGCCCTGCAGGGCGGGCGCCAGCGTCGCGGGTGCCACCACCGATCCCATCGCGAACAGCGCCTGCAAAAGCGGCTGGCGCGAACGCGGGAAGGCCAGGAACAGCAGCGCCTGCCCGGCGATCAGCAGCACGCCGCCGGAAACCCCCTGCAGGCAGCGCAGCGCGATCAGCAGATCCAGCCGCGCGGTAGCCGCGGCGAACAGGCAAGCCACTCCCATCATCAGCGCGGCGCCGGCAATCACATCGCGTGCCCGCAGCCACGCGATCAGCCAGGGCGCCAGCAGGAAGCCGACCAGCTTCATCGACACGTAGCCCACGTCCAGCCAGGCGAATTCGTCCGGCGTGGCATGGGTGTCGCCCATGATGTCCATCCGCCCTAGCGACAGCACGGTACCGGCAACGGCTTCCGTCAGCGTGGCCAGCACGATGCCGGCGACGAGCAACGATCCCGTGGCAGAGCGGGCATGGGCCGGCGCGGCGGCCACGTCCAGGTTCACGACCCGGTCCGTCGATCGATCCACACGCGCGCGCTCAGGCCGGGCACCAGACGCGCCGGCAACGGTTGCCCGGTGAAGCGGATTTTCACCGGCACCCGCTGCACGACCCTGACGAAGTTGCCGGTGGCGTTGTCCACGGGCAACAGGCTGAAGGACGAGCCGCTGCCGGGCGCGAAGCTGTCGACCACGCCCCGGAACGCGGCGTCGGGGTAACCGTCGATCTCGATGCGCACGCGCTGGCCGGGGCGGACGTCCGCCAGTTGCGTTTCCTTGAAATTCGCCACCAGCCACAGGTCATCGACCGGCACGATGTCCAGCAGCGGCGCGCCCGCCGTGACGAAGCGGCCGACCCGCACCTGGCGATTGCCGACGACACCATCCAGCGGCGCCCGCACCACGGTGCCGTCCAGATCGATGCGCGCCAGGTCGCGCAGCGCGATGGCCTGGGCGACCGCCGCGAGCGCGGCTTCGCGCTGGGTGGCGAGCACGGCGATCCTGCGTGTCTGCGCTTCCACCGTCGCCGAAGCCGCCGATACGCCGGCCTCCGCGCGCGAGCGCGCCGCGTCGCTTTCATCCACCTGGTCCTGGCTGACGAAACGACCGCGGATCAGCTCGCGTCGTCGATCGGACACCTTCGCCGCCAGCCGCATCTCGGCCAGCTGCGAATGCCGTTGCGCACTGGCCTGGCGGATGAGCGCCTGTTGCAACGCGGTCTCCGCATCGACGTTGACCAGCCGCGCCCGCGCCGCCTGCACGTTGGCCTCGGCCTGGGCCAGCCGCGCCCGGTAGTCGCTGTCGTCGATGCGGAACAGCACATCGCCCGCGCGCACCGCCTGGTTGTCCCCGACCTTCACTTCCCGGACGTAGCCGGCGACCTTGGGCGCCAGCGAGGTGACGTCCCCGCGCACGTAGGCGTTGTCGGTGGACACGCTGGCGCCGGCACGCGCCCAGGCCCAGCCGGCCCCGACGGCGATGATCGCCCCAAGGCACAGCAGCACGCCGATTTTCCGGGCGCGGCCGCGCGGAAGTGCCGGTGCTCCGGGGTTGGGCGCCGCCCCTTCCCCTGCGCGGGTATTTTCTTCAGACGAAGGCATGTCGGTTCCTTCTCGCGATGGTCCTGACGGCGCTGCGGTCACGCAGCCGCGTTCGAACGGACCAGCCAGTCCTCGAAACGGATCGCGCCCAGGCGCGCATCGGGACCGGGCGTCAGCGACTGGTCGTCCAGTTCGCCGCCGAAGTAGCGCGCATGCACGTCCGCCACGACCTTGCGCGTGTCTCCCGTCACCGCGAACAGGCGCTTGGCCATTTCGTCGAGCGGGACGGCCTCCGGGCCGGCGATCTCGATCGTGCCGTCGATTGGCGTTGCCTGCGCGACATCGGCCAGCGCGGCCACCACGTCGTCCGATGCAATGGTCTGGATGAGCGCTGGCGACAGGCGGACTTCATCGCCGACGACGGCCGCCTGGGCGATGCCGGCGACGAATTCGTGGAACTGGGTGGCGCGCACGATGGTGTACGGAAGTCCCGACGCCTTGATCAGGTTCTCCTGCGCCACCTTCGCGCGGAAGTAGCCGTTGTCGGGATTGCGTTCACTTCCGACGATGGACAGCGCCACGTGGTGGCGTACGCCGGCGGCGGCTTCGGCGGCCAACAGGTTGCGGCCGGAGGTCTCGAAGAATTCCAGCACCGCCTGGTCGTCCCAGGCCGGTGCGTTCGCCACGTCGACCACCACCTGAGCACCGTCCATGGCCTCGGCCAGGCCTTCGCGGGTAATGGTGTTCACCCCGGTGCCCGGGGCGGCGGCCAATACTTCATGACCGTGATTGCGCAGGGTGGCGACGAGTTTCGAGCCAATCAGGCCGGTGCCCCCGATGACGACGATCTTCATTTGCATGTTCTCCGCTGGGTCAACGGCAGGACTTGCCGCCGATGGAGAAAGCTTGCGCGCCGGTCCCGGCGAAGTCCTTGCGGCGACCTTCAAGAAACCTTGGAATTCGCTTGGATTCGCGCCGGCGCCGGGACTGGCCGCCGGCCTGGTTCGTACGGCCGTGCAATTCAATCGGGTACCATGACGCGATTCCCTCGGGCACGGGGCGCGAGGGTACGGCAAGGGCGTTGACCGTGCGATTCGCGTTCGAAGACTGCTTGCTCGATGACGAGCGCCGGGAACTGACGCTGCGCGGGCAGCCCGTTTCCATCGGCCCGCAGGTCTTCGATCTGTTGCTGTACCTGGTGCTCCATCGTGACCGCGTGGTCGGCAAGGACGAGCTGCTGCAGGTGGTATGGAGCGGCCGGATCGTCTCCGAGTCCACGGTCGCCAGCCACATCAACGCCGTGCGCAAGGCGATCGCGGACACCGGCTCCGAACAGCGCCTGTTGCGCACCGTCGCGCGCAAGGGGTTCCGCTTCATCGGCGAGATCCGGGACGACGACATCGCGCCGGTACCGGCCCTGCCGGATGCGCATGGCAGCGGCGTCGGCGCGCTGTCCGCACCGATGCTGCCCGACAGGCCCTCCATCGCCGTGCTGCCGTTCCAGAACCTGAGCGGTGACAGCGGCCAGGACTATTTCGCCGACGGCGTGGTCGAGGACGTCATCACCGCGCTCTCGCGCGTGCGCTGGCTGTTCGTCATCGCCCGCAACACCAGCTTCGCCTACAAGGACCATCGGGTGGATCCGCGGACGGTCGGCCGCGAGCTGGGCGTGCGCTACATACTGGAAGGCAGCGTGCGCAGGGCTGGCAACAAGGTCCGCATCACCGGGCAGCTGATCGACGCCTCGACCGGCACGCACCTGTGGGCCGAGCGCTTCGAGGGCACGCTCGACGATATCTTCGAGCTGCAGGCGGAGGTTGCCGAAAGCGTGGTTGGCGCAATCTCTCCGCAGTTGGAGCGCGCGGAAATCGAACGCGCCAAGCGCAAGCCGACCCAGAGCCTGGATGCGTACGACTACTACCTGCGCGGGGTCGCGAACCTGCACAGCGGCAGCCGCGAAACCATCGAGGAAGCGCTGCGCCAGTTCTATCGCGCCATCGAGCTGGATCCGGAATACGGTTCGGCCTACGGCGGGGCGGCCTGGTGCCATGTCTGGCGCAAGGTCAATGGCTGGATGATCGACCGGCCCGCGGAGGTCGCCGAGGGCGTGCGCCTGGCGCGGCTGGCGGTGACCTGGGGACGGGACGACGCGGTGGCGCTGACCCGCGGTGGCCATGCGCTGGGCCACCTGACCCGCGATCTGGACGGCGGCATCGCACTGCTGGATCGGGCGGTGCTGCTGAATCCGAACTTCGCACCGGCCTGGTTCCTGGGCGGTTTCCTGCGCATCTTCCACGGCGAATCGGAAAGCGCGATGGCGTTGTTTTCCCGCGCGGTTCGGCTGAGCCCGCTGGATCCGGAAATGTTCCGCATGCAGGCGGGCATCGCGCTGGCGCACTTCTTCGCCGGCGATTTCGATGCCGCATCGATCTGGGCGGAGAAAGCGCTCAGCAACCTGCCCTCGCTGCTGGTCGCCGCCGTGGTGGCGGCGGCGAGCCATGCGCTGGCCGGACGCGCGCGGCAGGCCGGCCTCGCCGTCGCGCACGTGCGCGCGCTGGATCCGTCGCTGTCCCAGTCCAGCCTCGCCGACTGGCTGCCCATCCATCGCCCGCAGGATCTCGCGCGGCTGACCGAAGGGCTGCGCCTGGCGGGCCTGCCCTGACGGCTGCCCGGCGGGATCATCCGGCCCTGTTCCGGCGCTTCCCTACGAGGCGGGCGCGGCAGTCGACCCGCGCAACATCAGGCTGAATTCCAGCGTCTGCTGATGCGGTACGTCCACGCCCTCGATGATGGCGAGCAGCAGCTTGACCGCACGCATGCCGATCTCGCGCATCGGCTGGCTGATGGTGGTCAGCGGCGGGTTGAGGTAACGGGACGAGGCCAGATCGTCGAAGCCGACGATCGAGAAGTCCTCCGGCACGCGGATGCCCAGATCCCGGCACGCGGCGAGCATGCCCAGCGCCATCTGGTCGCTGAAACAGAATGCGGCGGTCGGCGCGGCCGCCTGGCCCAACAACCGCTTCGCGGCCGCATAGCCGGATTCCACCGAGAAGTCGCCCGGCACGATCGTCAGCTGACGCAGGCGGCCACGTACCCTGGCCGCGATCCGGGCTCCTTCCAGCCGCTGCTGGTGCAGCGGATTGTCGGGCGGTCCGCCGATCACGGCGATCCGCTCATGGCCCAGGCCGTAGAGATGTTCCATCGCGGTGCGCGCGGCGGCGGCGTTGTCGATGTGGACACTGGGAATGCCCAGCGCCGGATCGAATTCGCTGCCGTTGACCACCGGCGCGTTGGCGCCGAGTTGCCGGACGATTTCCTGCGCCGTTGGCGGCAGCCGGTGCCCCAGCACGATCAGGCCATCGGCTTCGTTGCGCGGAAGCATCTGCGCGTAGCGCTCCTCCCGATCCGGCTGGTGCTGGGTATCACCGAGCAGGACGGCGTAGTCGGCCGCCTGCGCGGCTTCCTCCGCACCCTGCAGGATCTGGGCGAAGAACGGATTGGCGATGTCCGGGACCGTGACCAGGATCTTGCTGCTGCGTTGGGTCTTGAGCGTCCGGGCCACCGTGTTGGGGACATAGCCCAGCGCGGCCGCCGCCTGTTCGATGCGCTTGCGCGTGGCCGGCAGGACCTTTTCCGGCCGCGACAGCGCGCGCGACACGGTGCCTGCCGAAACGCCGACGTGCTTCGCGATGTCGTAGATGGTCGCCATGTCAGTCCCGGGTTCCCCGATGCGGTGCACAACACGTGTCCGGGTTGGCCCATGCTAGGATAATGCAATCGATTGCATCGAGGCGGATTGACGTGAAAACACTCAAGGGTCCCGCGCTGTTCCTGGCGCAGTTCATCGGTGACAAGCCTCCTTTCAATCGTTTGGACACGCTGGCCGAATGGGCCGCGGGGCTCGGCTATTCTGGCCTACAAGTGCCGACCAGCGCGCCCCATATCTTCGATCTCGCCCAGGCCGCGCAGAGCCAGGCCTACTGCGACGACGTGGCCGGCATGCTGGCCGGACACGGTATCCAGATCACCGAGCTGTCCACCCACCTGCAGGGACAACTGGTCGCCGTCCATCCCGCCTACGACAGCCTGTTCGACGGCTTCGCCCCGCCGGAACTGCGCGGCAATCCCGCCGCGCGGCAGGCCTGGGCCGTCGAGCAGGTGAAGCTGGCGGCCAAGGCCAGCCAGCGCCTGGGGCTGAAGGCGCATGCCACGTTCTCCGGCGCGCTGGCCTGGCCTTACTTCTATCCCTGGCCGCAACGGCCGCCCGGTCTGGTGGAAGAAGCCTTCGCAGAACTCGGCCGCCGCTGGCGCCCGATCCTGGATGCCTTCGACGCCTGCGGCGTGGACCTTTGCTACGAGATCCATCCGGGCGAGGACTTGCACGACGGCGCGACCTTCGAGCGTTTCCTCGAAGCGGTCGATCACCATCCGCGCGCCAAGATCCTCTACGACCCCAGCCACCTGCTGCTGCAGCAGATGGACTACCTGGGTTTCATCGACCGCTACCACGAGCGCATCGGCATCTTCCACGTCAAGGACGCCGAGTACCGCGCCAGCGCGCGCAGCGGCGTCTACGGCGGTTACGAGAACTGGATCGATCGTCCCGGCCGGTTCCGCTCGCTGGGGGACGGCCAGATCGACTTCAAGGCGATCTTCTCCAAGTTCGCCCAGTACGACTTCCCGGGCTGGGCCGTACTGGAATGGGAGTGCTGCCTGAAGCATCCGGAAGACGGCGCGCGCGAGGGCGCGCCCTTCATCCGCGACCACATCATCCGCGTCACCGAGCGCGCCTTCGACGACTTTGCCGACAGCGGCGCCGATCCGGAAGCGTTGCGCGGCATGCTGGGGATTTGAACCAACACCGACCTGGGAGGGGAAGTCATGACGTTCGCCATGTCGCGCCTGAGCGCGATGATGTTCCTTCAGTTCTTCATCTGGGGTGCGTGGTTCGTCACCCTGGGCACCTATCTGGTACAGGGACCGCTGAAGGCCAGCGCCAGCCAGGTGGCCACCGCGTTCCTCAGCCAGTCCATCGGCGCCATCGTCGCGCCGTTCCTGGTCGGCCTGGTCGCCGACCGTTACTTCGCCGCGCAGCGCATCCTGGCGGTGTTGCACCTGGCCGGCGCGGTGTTGATGTGGGTCGCGTCCACAGCCACCAGCTTCAACGCCTTCGCGACCTGCGTGATGGTGTACATGCTGCTGTTCATGCCGACGCTGGCGCTGGTCAACAGCATCGCCATGCGCCACATGCAGTCGCCGGAAAAGCAGTTCCCGCTCGTCCGCGTCTCCGGCACCATCGGCTGGATCGTCGCCGGTGTGCTGATCGGCTGGCTGGGCTGGGAACAGGCCCATCGCCTTGAACTCACCTTCCGCATGGCCGCGGCGGCCTCGCTGGCGCTCGGCCTGTATGCGCTCACCCTGCCGCACACGCCGCCGCTGGCGCAGCAGCGCAACGCGGGCGTCGGACAGATCCTGGGACTGGACGCGCTGCGCCTGCTGAAATCGCGTTCGTACCTGGTGTTCTTCCTGGCCTCGATCGCGATCTGCGTCCCGCTGTCGTTCTACTACAACTTCACCAATCCCTATCTCAACGATCTGGGCGTGCGCGGCGCGGCCGGCCTGCAGTCGCTGGGCCAGGTATCCGAAGTGCTGCTGATGCTGGCCATGCCGTTCCTGTTCGTGCGGCTGGGCGTGAAGACCATGCTGGCGGTCGGCATGGCGGCGTGGGTGCTGCGTTACGGCATGTTCGCCTATGGCGACGCGGGCAGCGGGTTCTCCCTGCTGGTGATCGGCATCGTGCTGCACGGCATCTGCTACGACTTCTTCTTCGTCACCGGCCAGATCTACACCGACGCGCATGCCGGTCCCGACACCCGCAGCAGCGCGCAGGGTTTCATCACCCTGGCCACGTATGGCGTCGGCATGCTGATCGGCACCTTCCTGTCCGGCGCGGTCGTGGAGCACTACACCACTGCGGCGGGTCCGGACTGGCGGCAGATCTGGCTGTTCCCGGCGGGCGTCGCGCTGGTGGTGCTGATCGCCTTCCTGTTCCTGTTCCGTGATCGACCGGCCGCCGCCGCGTCGTCCGCACATTGAGGATTGCGTAGATGAGCAAGCTTGGAGTCGCCATCGTCGGCACCGGCATGATTGGCGCCGTGCATCGCCGCGCCGCGTTGCTGGCGGGCGCCGATGTCCGCGGCGTGGTCGGTTCGTCACCTGGGCGCGGGAAGGAAGTGGCGCAGGCCTGGGATATCCCGCGCGCCTATCGCGACATCGAGGAAGCGCTCGCCGACCCGCAGGTGCAGGTCGTGCACGTGTGCACGCCCAACCACCTGCACCGGGCGATGGCGCAGGCCGCGCTGGAAGCCGGCAAGCACGTCATCTGCGAGAAGCCGCTGGCCACCACCCTGGAGGACGCCAAGGCGCTGGCGGCGCTGGCCGCCTCCACCGGACGGGTGGCCACGGTACCGTTCGTCTACCGCTACCACCCGGTCGTGCGCGAAGCCCGCGCGCGCATCGCCCAGGGTGAACTGGGTCCGCTGCGGCTCATCCACGGCAGCTACCTGCAGGACTGGCTGCTGGATCCGGCCAGCAACAACTGGCGCGTGGATCCGGCGCTGGGCGGCGCTTCGCGCGTGTTCGCCGACATCGGTTCGCACTGGTGCGATCTGGTGGAATGGGTCAGCGGCGAGCGTTTCGTCGATGTCAGCGCCGCCTTCGAAACCGTGATCGCCGAACGCGCCGCCGCCACCGGCCAGAGTTTCGCCACGCCGGCGGCGGGCGGTGCGATGCAGGCGGTGTCGAGCGAGGACGTCGCCGCGGCCCTGTTCAAGACCGCCAACGGCACCCTGGCCTCGCTGACCGTCAGCCAGGTCTCGGCCGGTCGCCGGAACCGCCTGTGGTTCGAAATCGATGGCGCCCAGGCCAGCGTGGCGTTCGATCAGGAAGACAGCGAACGCCTCTGGATCGGCCTGCCCGACCAGCGCGAGGAAATCTTCACGCGCGGACCGGGTGCCGGAAGCGCCGAACAGCGCCGGCTCTCGGTGCTGCCGGCCGGCCACGCGCAGGGCTACGGCAACTGCTTCGAGGCCTTCGTCGCGGACACCTATCGCGCCATCTTGGCCGAACGGCCGGAAGGGTTGCCGACGTTCGAAGACGGACTGCGCTCGGCACTGATCGTCGATCGCGTCATCGCCTCGGCCCGCTCCCGCGCCTGGACCCCCATCGCCTGAACACACGAAGACAGGCCCCGACCGCTTTTCTTTCCTGTAGTCATCGGAATCCCCGGAGGACACCCTGATGCGCACCACCCCACGCAAGATTGCGACCACCGCCCTGCTGCTCCTGGCGACCCTGCCCGGCTTCGCCAGGGACGCCGCCACGCCGGCCCAGCCCATCGCGGTGCAGATGTACACGCTGCGCAACGTCGCCACGCTGGATGAACAGCTGAAGATCGTCCACGACGCCGGCGTCCACGCGGTGGAAACCGTCGGCACGCAGAACGTCACCGCCGCCGAACTCAAGCAGCTGCTGGACAAATATGCGATCAAGGCCGTCTCCACCCACGTGCAGCTGGCGGATCTGCGCAAGGATTTCGATGGCGTGGTGGCGTTCAACCAGACGCTCGGCAACACCCATCTGGTCGTGCCCTACCTCGGCGAGAAGGAACGCCCCACCGACGCCGCCGGCTGGGCCGCACTGGGCAAGGAACTGGGCGAAATTGCCAGCAAGGCCCAGGCCAAGGGCATGACCCTGGCCTACCACAACCACGACTTCGAGCTGATCGATTTCGGTGGCAAGACCGGTCTGGAACTGCTGTTCGACGCGGCCGGCCCCGCGCTCAAGTCCGAACTGGATCTGGCCTGGGTGGCGCGTGCCGGCTACGACCCGGCCGCGATGCTCGGCAAGTTCAGCGGACGGGTGTTCGCGGTGCATGCCAAGGACAACGCGCCGAAGGGCCAGGCCACGGACGAGGGCGGCTTCGCCTCGCTGGGCCAGGGCGTCCTGGACTGGAAGACCATTCTCCCCGCCGCCGAGAAGGCTGGCGTGCAGTGGTACATCATCGAGCACGACCAGCCGCGCGATCCCGCCGCGGTCGTCAAGGCCGGCGCGGACTACCTGCGCGAACACCTGCCGGCCGGCGCGACGCACTGATGCGCGGGCAGCGGATGCTGAAATCCATCGGCATGGCGACCCTGGCCTTTGTCGCCGTGGCGTTGGCGACCGCCGCGGCTTCGGCGGAAGACGCCACCGCGGGCGCCAAGGTCTATGCCACCAACTGCGCGGCCTGCCACGGCGCCAACCGCGCGGGCGTGGCGGGCGCGTTTCCGGCGCTCACCGATGTCGGCAAGCGGCTGGATCCGAAACAGATCAAGGAACGCATCCGGAAGGGCGGCGGCATGATGCCGCCCTTCGGCCATCTGTCGGAAAAGGATATCGAAGACCTCGCGGCCTTCCTGAAGCAGTAGGACGCGCGCGGAGACTCGCTCCGCGCCATCGCTTACAGCTCGCGCACCCAGATGTTGCGGAAGCTGACCTTGGAATCGTGATCCTGGATGTAGATCGGCGCGCAGCCATGCGGCGCGTAGGACGGCGCGCCGATGTATTCGGTCTTGCCGGACAGCACGGTATCGTTCTGCACCAGCACGCCGTTGTGCAGCACGGTGATGCGCGCGGGCGAGAGCAGCCCGCCGCCTTCGGAAAAGCGCGGTGCCTTCCAGATGACGTCGTACGCCTGCCATTCGCCCGGCGCGCGCGAGGCGTTCACCAGCGGGATGGCCTGCTTGTAGATCGAGGCGGCCTGGCCGTTGGGATAGGTCGCGTTGTTGTAGCTGTCGAGCACCTGCAGTTCGTAGACCTCCTGCAGGAAAATGCCGCTGTTGCCGCGATGCTGGCCGTCGAAGCCTTTGGTCTCGGTGGGCGTGCGCCATTCCACGTGCAACTGGACGTCGCAGAAGCGCTGCCTGGTGCGGATGCCCTTGCTGCCCGGCACCACCGTGACCGCGCCATCGGCGACCGTCCAGGGCGCCTTGCCACCCAACTCGCTCTCCCAGGCCGAGAGGTCCTTGCCGTCGAACAGCACCACCGCATCGGAAGGCGCGGCCTCGCGCGGCGTGGCCACCGTTGCCGGAATCGGCTTCCAGACCTCGGTCTTGGCGGGATCGCGTTGCGGGTCGGCCTGCGCCTGTGCGAGCGCGGGGCCCGCGGCCAGGAGGCAGGCCGCCATCAGGATCGGTTTGCTCATCGTGTTCCCCAGCCAGAACGGTTCGGACGAAGCGCCCATGTCCATCAGTCGGTCGCCCAGGCGGGCGTGCCCGGAACGTAGGGCATGTCGCCGTCATAACGGCCAGGCACGGCGACGTACTGCAGCGCCTCGTTCGCCCCCACCTGCGAGGTGAAGAAGGTGAAGATCGACAACTGCTTGAGCATGGTGAAGTAGTGCGGCTTCACCGGACCCTTGCTGGCGCCCCCGGCGGCCGCCTTCGCCGTGCTCAGGTAGTCGCGCGCTTCGGCGTCCAGGGCGCGCAGCAGTTCGGTGCGGGCCTGCGGCGCCAGCGCGACGAAGCGGCCACCGGCACGCTTGTCGAGATCGGCCAATCCGGCGCGGAAGATCGCCAGGTTCTCCGGCGTATAGCAGTCGGTCACGTACAGCGCCATGAAGGGACCCGCGCCCGCGTCCTTGGCACCCGGGGTCTTGGTCCGCGGCAGGATGGTGTCCGCGACCTCGTCCAGCAGGGCGATGTCGGTGGCCGAGAAAGCGCTCTTGCCGTTCGGAGCCGGCGCCTGTCCGTAGACAAAGCCCGGAATGCCAATCATGGCCGCGCCGGTGGCGGCGGCGATCATCTTCAGGAGTTCGCGACGTTCCATCACAGGTTCCCCGCCTTGAGTTCGCGCACCGCGTGATCCGCCGCCCGCGCCGTCATCGCCATGTAGGTCAGCGACGGATTCACGCAGGCACTGGAGGTCATGCAGGCGCCGTCGGTCACGTAGACGTTGGGCGCATCCCAGACCTGGTTGTGCTTGTTCAACACCGAGTTCTTCGGATCCCGGCCCATGCGCGCCGTGCCCATCTCATGGATGCCCATGCCGGGCGCGTAGTCGCTGTCGTGGGTCCTGACGTCCTTGACGCCCGCGGCCTCCAGCATCTCGGCCGCATCCGCGCCCATGTCATGGCGCATGGCCAGCTCGTTCTCGCGCATGGACACGTCCATCGCCAGCACCGGCAGGCCCCACTTGTCCTTGCGGTCCGGGTCCAGGCTGATCCGGTTCTCGTGGTAGGGCAGCATCTCGCCGAAGGCGGTCATGCCGATGGACCAGTCACCCGGCAGGGTCAGCGCGTCCTTCAGTTCGGCGCCCACGTTGAGTTCGGCGATTTCGCGCGACCAGCCGGAACGGCTGGCCCCGCCCTGGTAACCGAAGCCCCGGAGATAGTCGCGCTTGTCGTTGCCGACGTTGCGGAAGCGCGGAATGTAGAAACCGCAGGGACGACGACCGAAGTAGTACTTGTCCTCGTAGCCGTCGACCCGACCGGACGCGCCGACGCGGAAATGATGATCCATGACGTTGTGCCCCAACTCGCCGGAGGACGAGCCCAGTCCACCCTCCCAGATATCGGTGGCCGAGTTCATCAGCACCCAGGTCGAGTTGAACGACGAGGCATTGAGGAAGATGACGTTGGCCGTGTACTGGTAGGTCTGGCCGGTCTCGGCATCGATGATCTCCACCCCGCGCGCCCGCTTGCGATCCTTGTCGTACAGCACTTCCTTGACGATCGAGAACGGACGCAGGGTCAGGTTGCCCGTCTTCATCGCTGCCGGCAGCGTCGCCGACTGGGTCGAGAAGTAGGCGCCGTAGGGACAGCCCAGGATGCACTTGTTGCGGTACTGGCAGTTGACCCGGCCCTGCTCGGGCTTGGGCTGGGTGATGTTGGCGGTGCGCGAGTGGATCATGTGGCGGGTGCCGCCGAAAGCCTGCTTGATCCGCGCGGCCACGTCCTTCTCGACGATGTTCAGCGGAATGGGCGGCAGGAACTCGCCATCCGGCAGCACGTCCAGCCCCTCGCGGGTGCCGGCGATGCCGGCGAACTTCTCGACGTAGTCATACCAGGGCGCGATGTCGGCGTAACGGATCGGCCAGTCGGTGGCGATGCCTTCCTTGAGGTTCGCCTCGAAATCCATTTCCGACAGGCGATAGCTCTGCCGGCCCCACAACAGCGAACGGCCTCCCACGTGGTAACCACGAAACCAGTCGAAGCGCTTGGTCTCGGTATAGGGACAATCCTTTTCGTCGGCCCACATCCCCATCGTTTCCTCGGAAAGCGGGTAATCGCGCATCAGGACCGGATGTTCCGCGATCATCGCCTGGGTCGGCCGGCCGCGATGCGGATAGTCCCACGACTCCTTCATCGCGTTGACGTAGTCCTTGACGTGCTCGATGTTGCGTCCGCGTTCCAGCATCAGGACCTTGAGGCCCTTCTCGGTCAGTTCCTTGGCAGCCCAGCCGCCACTGATTCCTGAGCCAACGACGATGGCGTCGTAGTGATTGTCTGCCATGGGTACTGTTTTTCCCTGGGTGGATAGCTGTTGTTTCAGACGTCGCAGAGGCGGATCGCCTCACGCAGCGAGGCGACCGGATCCGGTGCGGCAGGCATGAACTCCTGCGCCAGGTAACCGTCGAAGCCGGTGTCGCGAATCGCGCGACAGATGGCGGGATAGTTGAGTTCCTGGTCGTCGCCGATTTCGTGCCGACCCGGTACGCCCGCCGTGTGGTAGTGGGTGAAGAATTCGTGGTGCTTTCGGATGGTGGCGATGACGTCGCCTTCCATGATCTGCATGTGGTAGATGTCGTACAGCAGACTGAAGTGCTTCGATCCCAGCCGCTTGCACAGGGCGACGCCCCAGTCGGAGTGATCGCACAGGTAATCGTGGTGATCCACCTTGGAATTCAGCAGTTCCATCACCAGCATCACGCCGCGCTTCTCGGCATGCCCGAGGATGCGCTTGAGCCCGGCCTCGGCGTTGGCCAGGCCCTGCTCGGGATCCATGCCGTTGCGGTTGCCCGAAAAGCAGATCAGGTTGCGATAGCCGGCGTCGGCCACCAGGTCGATGTGGCGGGTGTAGCGCGCCACCAGTTCGTCGTGGAACTCGGTCCCGGCGAAGCCCTTCACCAGGTCGATCTCCGCGCCGTTGCACATCGAACTGTCCACGCCATGCGCCTTCAGCGTCGGCCAGTCTTCCGGCCCGATCAGGTCGATGGCGGAGAAACCAATCCCCTTCACTATCTGGCACAGCTCGGCGACCGACTGCTTCGGAAACGTCCAGCGCGCGACGGAATGTTTCAGCTTGCCCTTGAGCGCGAGCGGCTTCTCGGCGGCAAACCCGGGCATCACCCCGGCGGCGGCCAGTCCGATACCTCCCATCACCGCCGCGCGCAGCGCACTTCGTCTCGTGAACTTCGGGTCCAGGGGATTCATCCCGGCGTCCTCACACCACAAAGGAAAGCTTGCTCAAACGAATCTTTCGAGGCAACGCCAGTGCCACGGGAAGCGCACCGGCCGCCTGCGTGCTGCGCCGGTTCGAACGAATAGACATCCATCCATCCCCGGCCTCCCAACCGGCACAAACCTCGAAGATTCGCCCTGATGCAATCGATTGCACCATAAAGCAGCCCCGCGTGTTCATGCAAGACTCCGGACACGAAATCTTATGCTGCACGGCACAACAACGACGCGCGCCTCGTCGCGTCATTTCCGCTCAGCGCCGGGTGACTTGCCACCAGGGTTCAGAGCGATGAACGCACGGCTCGCAATGCGCAATCCGCCGTCAACGGAACGAAACATCACCCATGGTGATCGGTGCCTTGTTCAAACATGGCCACGATCGTTCCCGGATGCGCCTTGATGCGCGCTCGCCAGGCATCGACGCGCTCAGGATGGCATTCAGGCTCCGCCGTCGTCTTTCTGGTCCGTGCTTCCGACCGCTTTGCGTTCGCCGGTGCGCTGGTTGACCTTCACCCGCCACGGATAGTGATCGCCCTCGCCTCCCGCGTCGCGTTGCTGGAGATGGTTGGTGACCGCCTTGCGCCAGGCGGGGCCGAGGTTGGCGGTGCTCATGTGCGGCGTCTTGGAATGATGGAACGCCACGTCGCCACGCTGCATGGGGCAGATGACGGTGCGGGTTTCATCCACCGCGCAGGTGAGCAGATCGCTCTGCACGCCTTCGACCAGGCGATGCGGAAGGATGCCGAGCCGATGCCCTTCGTCGATGAAATGCATGCAGCCGTTGGTGGCGTCCACGTCCTGCAGGGGAATCCAGCCGGTGATGCCGCGATCGGCCAGATTGCGCCCCCAGTAGCCTTCGTCCTGGTGCCACTCGGTGACCGCGCCATGGCCGGGCGGTTTGCCGAGGAACTGGTCGTACCAGAACGCCATGTCCAATCCCATCAACTGGGACGAAAAACGTTCCAGCCACCGGCGATACGGCTGCCCGGCGATATCCGCCCAGACCTTGCTCGGCGACGATTGCACGATGCGGAAACTGCGGTTCTCGCGGGACTCGCCCTGGCTCCATGCCCAGTCGTTGGCCAGTTCGTTCTTCTGGGCGATGAGGATGTCGCAGTAACTTTCCAGTTCGTCCAGCGCCGGTTGCGGAAGAGCCTGCCTCACCACCAGGTAACCATGCTCCCGGAAGAATCCGATCTGCGCGGCATCTGCATCCGGGTACATGACGGCACCTGAGGGAAGGACGGAAGCGGCAGTAGATACCCCGGTCCGGAGCCGATCAATGCGGCGCCTTTACCTTGAGGCCATAGAAAAAGTACGGATTGGATCCCACTGCCGGCGGGCCGTGGCACAGGCGGGCGCCGCGCAGCCCCGACGGCTCAACGTGCCTGCTGGAAAGCCAGCGACATCAGGCGCAGGGCCTCGCGCGATCGGCGATCGTTGAGGCTGCTGTACAGCATCACTTCCTGTGCGGGAATCGGCGGCAAGCAGAGCACCTCGCCGGCGTCCACCGTGCCCGGAGGCGCCGTGCGCGGCGCCAGGACGGCAACGGCCATGCCGGCGGCGGCGGCCGCGCCGACCATGGCGGCGCCTCTTCCGACGAAGACTTCTTCCCACGCGATGCCGGCTTCATCGAGGGCGCGCGTGGCCGCGTTGCGGATGCGGCAGGCCTTGCCCTGCGTGGCCAGCGGCAGCGGCTGACCGGGAACCGGCCGCCAACCGGGTACCGACACCCAGGCCATCGGTTCGGAATAAACCGCCTTGCCTCGTTTACGACGGTCATCCGGCCGCAGCACCCAGGCCGCGTCGAGTTCGTCCTGATCGTACAGCGCCATCAGATCCCGGCTGCCGCCCACGCGCATCTCCACCCGCAAACCCGGATCGTGGACGTTGATCCGTCGCAGGAGCGAAGGCAGTTCGCTGCCGATCAGTTCGTGGCTGATGCCGACCACCAGCCGGCGCGCTTCGACATCCCATGATGCGACGGCGCGGTCGTGGGCCGCGAGCAATTCGCGCGCGACCTCCAGGAACGCCTGGCCTTCCGCGGAAAGCCGGACGTGGCGCGGCGAACGCTCCATCAGGCGCCTGCCGAGCTGCGCCTCCAGCTTGCCCAGCCGGAGACTGATGGCGGATTGCGTGGTCTCCAGCGCGTCGGCGGCACGGGTGAAGCTCTGCAGTTCCGCCGCCGTCACGAAAGCCCTCACCGCGGTGATGTCCAGGGGCTTCATTTCAAGAATTCGATTTTGGAATGACAGATATCATCATGAATGCATTTTTGAAATGCTGGCGGCAGGGTACCGTTTTCGCCACCCCCACGCACGGTTCTCTCCACCATGAATCCCATCCTCGGCATGACCCTCGCGATGCTCGCCGGCCTGGCCGCGCACGATGCCCGCGCCGCTTCACCGGAATCGCCGCTGCGGGGCACCTGGACACTGGTCGCGGCGGACAAGATCCTGCCCGGCGGAGAACGCGTCCGGGACTACGGCGAGTCCCCCACGGGCCGCCTGATCGTCGATGCCCGGGGGCGCTATTCCCTGCAGATCTTCAAGTCCGAACGCCTGCGTTTCGCATCGGACGACAAGGCACGCGGCAGCGCCGACGAGTATGCCTCGGCCGCGCTGGGTTCCAGCACCCACTACGGCACGATTGCGGTCGACGCCTCGCGGCACACCCTCACCTTCCGCATCGAAGGCGCCTCGTTCCCGAACTGGGAAGGCACAAGCCAGCAGCGCGAGTACACCCTGGACAACGGCGTGCTGACCTACCGGGTGCCGGCCAGGCCGGACGGCTCGATTCCGGTTTCCGTGTGGAAGCTGGACTAGGCCTCTCGCCGGCTCTACACCGACCTCAACCGGTCGGTCGCCGCCTTCGCAATCTCCCAGAACACCGAGGCATTGCCGGTCGCCCGCGCGGAGAGCATGGCGCCATGTATCGACGCCATGAACACGGACGCTTCGGCGGACGGAGTGTCGTTCAATCGCATGTTGCCCTGCTCCACGCCTTGCGCCAGGGTCCGGCCAATCCAGGCATGAAGGTCGTTGAAATGCGCCTTCACTTCATCCGCGACTTCCGACGGCACTGCTGGCAATTCCGCCGCCAGCAGCGCGCAAATGCAGATGGGCGGATTGGAGGCCTGGATGCAGTCCGCCCAGTAGCGCGAATAGGCCACCAGCCGCATGAAAGCATCCGGGGTGGATTCGTCCAGCGCGCGCAGGCCGCGCCGGGTGGCCTCCCGATGCTGCGCCACCGTCGCCTTCACCAGATCCACTTTTGCGGGGAAGTGGTGGTGGATGCTGGCCTTGCGTACGTCGACCAGTTCCGCGATGTCCGCATAGCTGAAACCGTTGTACCCGCCGGAGGCCAGCAGCTCGTTCGTCCGCTGGATGATCTCCTGCGCCTTGGGCGAGTACTGCGGCTGCATGTCTGTTTCTGGAGTAGGCATCAATCGTTCACCCGGCCTGGAGGATTTTTTGCCTGCGCAGCGCGAGCATCTGCAAGGGGACGCCGATGATCAACGCCAGGAACAGCGCGCCCTGCACGCCGAGCAGCAGCGGGTCCTTCAAATCGGTCACCAGCGGATGGCCCACCGGCAGCCTGCGCAGGCTTTCGCTGACCGTGGGGACCATCAGCAGGAACACGCTGATGCTCAGGGCAATCGTTTGCACATGTTTCCAGAAGGTCTTCGCGGTTCGCCACCGCGCGATGCCATAGCCCAGCAACAGCATCGCCAGCGTGACGGACGCCACGATGGCGCTGATCGGCTGGTGCGCAATCGGATACACCGTCAGCACCCCCAGCAGCATGAACCAGAAATACGCACGCCCGGCGCGGGTTTCGGGAACGATCCGCCCGTGCTTGAACAGCATGTAGGCGGCAAGGGGAATGGCCGGAAGGCTGCCCAGCGTGTGGAGCCAGCCAATAGGAGAAATGCCCACGGGGGTCGTTCCTGTCAGGAGAGTGAGGCGACTTTACCTACTAGTAGGTAGATTGTCAATCCGTGAGAAGAACCGATGCGTATGGCGTTCCGCGCTACCAGCCAGGCAGCGACGCTATCCACGTTTCCTCTCGCTGACGTGGCGCTGGCGGCCTTATTGCTGCCACCGGGACCCATTTGCTGGCCGTCGTGCACCACCGCCTGGGAATCCACACGCGAATGAGGGAAAGGCCGCCACGCAAGGTGACGGCCCTTCTGATTGCACGTCCAGGCCGGCGACGTGCGTTTGCGCCGGTCAGTAGTCGTAACTGACGGTCAGGCGCGCATACGTGGGCGTCTGATAGGCGACCGGCTGGTTGTACAGCGGATTCAACGTGCCATCGGGCAACTGCGAGAACGGGTAGATGTTGGTCGCCGCATCCTCGTTGGTGACGTTGAAGACGTTGAAGCTGAAAGCCAGCTTGCCATCGGCGAAGGCGGGCTTGTACAGCACGCCCAGGTCGATCTGGTTCACCCAGCCCAGGCGCCCCTTCGAGCCCGGAGGAGAGGGTGTGCCGACACCGGTTTCCGGGTCATAGCAGTAGTGGTACGGGCCGCCGGTGATCGCGCTGCCACCATAGCCGGCCGGGTCCGTGCCGGCGTAGGTGTCGCCGTAGTAGTTGCCCAGGCAGTTGCGGGGGGCACCGGAAATCATGCTCAGATTGCCGGACACGCCCCACTCCGGGGTCAACTGGTAGTAGCCGTACAGCTTGACCTGATGGCGATGATCATTGGACTGATCGCCGTTGAAGTGCTCCATCAGCGCGGCGTGGTCCCAGCTCTGCGTGGTCGATACCGACGCCTGGCCCTGATAGCTGCCGAGCGCGCCACCGGTACGCCACAGGTCCGAACGCAACTGGCCCTCGGTGGTGCCATAGCTGTGCGACCAGACGTAGTTGAACTTCGTGTACCACTTTCCGTCGAACGGACGCTCCAGATTGAACTCGACCGCCGAGTAGTTGCGCTTGAGTTCCGGGAATCCGGCCGCCTCGCGGGTCACCGTGACCTCATGGAACTGGCCATCGGTGCCGATAACGCCCCAGGTGTTGGTCTTGCCCGGATTGATGAGCGCCGCGCCGGATACCTTCGACCAGTCAATGGTGATGCCCTGCGCGGCGGCCGCCTCGATCAAGGCGGTATTGGACACGTCATAGTTCTGGTCGTCGATGCTGGCATTCAGGCGCCGATGCGTGGCGCGGACGCCGTATACCCAGCCGCTCTCCAGCTGCTTGGTGAAGCCCAGGATGATTTCGTCCTGGTTCTCGCCTTCGATGTCCTTGGCCACCGCGGTGCGCACATCCGCGATGCGACCGAAGCGCGAGTTGGCCGACACCGCGGATCCCAACTGCTGGGAAATGATCGGCGTGCCGTCGGCGTTGATACCGCTGTAGGTGTAGTAGGTGCTGGTGTTGACCGCCGGGGTGAACAGGCCAACCGGTGACAGCGGCAGGCCTAGGTAGTAGCGGCCAAGGTTGCCGAACACCTTCAAGGTGGAATCGCCGTGGACGTCCCAGCTGAAACCGATGCGGGGCGCCCAGGCATCCTTGACCTCGATGTACGCCTGGCCGAACGGCGTGTAGTTGGTGAACTCGTCCTTGCGCAGGCCCAGGTTGAGCAGCAGGCTGTCGGTGATCTGCCACTTGTCCTCGATGTAGTACGCCTTCTGCTTGGCCTCGTAGGAATACAGACTGGTGTTGATGTTCCTGATGACGTAGTAGCCGCTGGCGCCATGCACCGGATCCACCAGGCCCGGGCTCGGTGCACCGATGCCCCCATCTTCATTCGCCGCCTGGGTGATCAGGCCGTTGGTTCGCAGGCCGTTGGGATCGTCGGTACGACCATAGGTCCACGAGTAGCCAGGACCGGACAGGATCGAGCCGATGTTGATGCCCTCGGACTTCTGGTTGTCGATGCCGAAGCTGAGCGTGTGGTCGCCGGCCCGCCATTCCAGGTTCAGGCGGGTATTGGTTTTCTTGTACTCGCGGTCCGGATCGCTGGTCGAGATGACCTTCTGCGTACCGAGGATCGGCGCACCGCCGTTGTACGCGGGGTTCTGCAATGTGGCGTCGGTAATCACCGGTCCGTTGGCCGGGTCATAGCCGAACGGCGTCACTTCATCCGGCGTGGACATCTCGCCGTACAGGGCGGTCACGGTGACGTCGTCGCCGAAATAGCCGGTGTACTTGCCCAGATACAGAGTGGGGCCGGCCTCCTGCCGGGATTCGTCGGTGTAGTACGTGCCACGCTCTCGGGTCAGGTAGTTGTAGCGGTAGATCTGTCCGCTGGTTTCGTACTCGTCGCTGGCGCCGGTAAGTTCGAGCAGATGGTTGTCGGTGATGTACCAGTCCAGCTTCGCGTACCAGCGCTTCTGGGTATAGCTGTAGTCCGTCCATCCACCGTTGGCCCCGTTGGTGGAATCGCGGTTGGACAGCACGCGTACGCCATCGGAATCCGCCTGTTCGGCGGCGACGAAGAAGAACAGACGGTCCTTGAAGATCGGGCCGCCGGCATAGGCGCTGTAGGTAGTCGTGCTTGACTCGGCTTCGCTCAACGGCTGGTACAGGCCATTGGCCGCCCTGGCGTAGTTGTAGGCCGTGTTGTTGGTGGTGCTGTCCAGGCTGTCGGGACGCCAGTAGATATTCTTCTGCTTGGCCTTCAGTCCGTTCGGTTCCCAGATCACCGCCGCGCCGAAATGCCACTCATTGTCGCCGCGCTTGCCGACCTGGTTGATCACGCCGCCATTGCTGCGGCCGTACTGCGCGCCGTAGCCGCCGGTGAAGATTTCCTGCTGGTCGATCGCCCCATAGGGCAGTGTCAGGCCACCCAGGCTGTTGCTGGCCGTGGTGGTATTGAAGCCGTTGAGGTAGTAGGCGTTCTCGCTGGCAGCGGATCCACCGAAGCTGGGAAGCGAGCCGCCCAGCGGGCCATTGTCGAATCCTCCGCTGTTGTTGACCACGCCCGGCGCCAGCAGCGCGATGGCTTCGGCGTTGCGCCCCAACGGCAATTGCAGCAGCTGTTCAGAGGTCACCACCGTACGGGTGTCCACCGTGGTGACATCGATGGGATTGAGTCGCGATCCGGTCACGCTGACCGTGCTCAGGGTCTGCAGGTCGCCCGTACCCGCGAACGAGACGACAGTGCTGGCGCCCACCGTGATGGCCACGTTCTCTCGGGTTTCGACTGCCTCGCCGCCCTGCTTCACCGTGACCTTGTAGGTGCCCAGTGGCAGGTTGCCCAGTGCGTATCGACCACGCTCGTCCACCGCGACCTCGCGGCTGAAACCACTGTTGTTCTCGATGAGTACGGTCTTGCCGGCGCCATTGGCCACGTTGCCGGAGATGTTGCCGGTCGTGGATTGCGCCCATGCCGAGCTGCTGGCGAGCGCGAGTGTCAGGGCAAGCGCCAGCCTGCCAGCGCGGGGGTGATAGGTGCGGGATGTCTCTCTCTTCATTTGGAACCGGCTCCTGTTGTGGGGGAGAAGCGACTACGGGACGCTGGGACGCGTCGCCGGTCTGCCGGCCCCCTTCCAAGCCGGAATTCCTGCGAATCCGAAAAACAAAGACGTTGTTGTACCGCGCCCCCTATCAGTTTTAGCTTTGCCGTAATGGCGTTGTAATAAATATCGGAGCCGTTTTGATAATGCAATGGCATGAACATCATTGCACCCAAGTGGTGCGTCGACGATGCAATGAGGTGAATGCCGTCACCACTTTCATTACGCTTCAAGCGGACACTCGTGATAGAGATCACCGTTGACCGCCACCTGTCCTTGCACTGCAGGAGAGTCATTGGTCAATGCCCGTTCGCGGAGAGGCACGCTCATGAGCCTCGCATGGACAAAGGTGCTTTCTGCAAACCGCCCTTTTCTAAAGAGATGGCCTGCACGATCTTGCATATCGTGCAGGCTCATCCTCTTTGTCACATCGGATCGATGTCAGCGACCGGCGTGTTCAGCAGTTGCTGTCCCGCAGATGGGTCGATGCCGTTATCGGCAGCAAGCTGCTTGGGGAAAACGCCCAGCTTGGCCACGCGCTTGGCGAAGCGGCGGTTGCTGCCATTGAAGGTGTTCAATCCCCCGGCGTTCAATACTGGTGGAGCCGCCAACGCTTCATGACCACCGCAAGTCGATCCACATTGCCAGCACCTGTCCCGGCTCAACGATGTGCGGCGCAAGATTGAATCCATCCGGCGGCCCCGTCTGTGGTTCCACGCAGGTCGCGTGCCCGGCGCCGTCGTACACCACCCAGTGCGTGCAATCGGATGTGACGTGGAGTCGTTGCCGCGCGCGTTCCAGCACGGCGCCGTCTTCGGCGATGAAGCAGTCATCCCAGGGGCCGGGCCGGGGCGGCACCAGCGGGAGCGTCGCGATGCCATCGTGGTCCCGTGGATACATGGCCGAGGGATGGAAGACGAGCCGGTCGGGCTTGCGGAACCAGGGATGCCAGCCCAGCACGGCCGGCATGGGCTGGTCGCCAGCCTGTACCGACAGGTCCAGCCGCAGGCCGTGGTCGTGCAGGGTGATTACCTGCCTCGCGAGACCGCCAAAAGGCCAGTAGCCATCCTGCGGCAGCAGCAGGGACAGGGTTGCGGCGTCGTCATCCTGCGACTCGATTCGCCAGGAGCGGGAAAAGCCGAGGCCATGGATGGCGTGGCCCCCGAAGTTCACCGGCAGTTGGTAGGCGCGCCCACCTGCCTGGAAGCGACCCGCGCGCACGCGTCCGGCCCACGGCACCATGGGATAACAACCCCACGCGATGGTGTCGGGCCAGCCATCGTGGGGACCAATCAGCCAATCCACGCCGTCGAACCGGATCCGGGCGACGCGGCCGCCGGCGGCCGGTGCCAGATCGACCTTCAGCGATCCCCTGTGCAGACGAATCGTTTCGCCCGGCGGCATCGGTGCGGACGCATCGTCCCGGGGCAAACGACGGATCTCAGTCGCCATAGGGGTGGATGGTGCGGATGTGGCCGTGCGCGTCATGCTGCAGTTCCGTGCACTTGGCGGTGCGCAGGTGGGTGGCGCCGCCCGACAGCAGGGCGTCGTGATAGAACAGGTACCACTTGTCCGCGAACGCGCAGATGGAGTGGTGCGTGGTCCAGCCGACCACCGGAGTGAGGATCACGCCCTGGTAGGTGAACGGCCCATAGGGGCTGTCGCCCACCGCGTAACAGAGCAAATGGGTGTCGCCGGTGGAGTAGGAGAAGTAATAGCGGCCTGCATGCTTGTGCACCCAGGCGCCCTCGAAGAACCGTCGTTCGTGATCGCCGGCACGCAGGGGTTGTCCCTGCTCGTCCAGGATCATGATTTCGCGCGCGGGTTCGGCCAGCGTCTTCATGCCGGTATCCAGGCGGGCCACCCGCGGCCCGAGCGCGGGCGCGTCCGGAGTCGGCTCCTCGTGCATGGCGTCATGGCGGTTGTCGCGGTACTTCTGCAGTTGCCCGCCCCAGATGCCGCCAAAGTAGAGGTAGTGCTCGCCGTCATCGTCCCGGAAGACCGCCGGGTCGATCGAGTAGGCGCCCGCGATGGGTTCGGGTTCGGCGGTGAACGGTCCCTCCGGTCGCTCCGAAACGGCCACGCCGATCCGGAACAGGCCATCGGCCTGCTTGGCGGGAAAGTACAGGTAATACTTTCCATCGCGGCAAGCCGCGTCCGGCGCCCACATCTGCCGCTCCGCCCATGGCACATCGCGTACGTGCAGGGCGACGCCGCAATCGGTCGCCGGGCCATCCGGCGAATCCATCCGCAGCACGTGGTAGTCCTCCATGACGAAATGGCCACCGTCGTCGTCGAAGGCGGCACCGCCGTCGATGTCGTGGGACGGGTAGATGTACAGGCGCCCGTCGAACACATGCGCTGACGGATCCGCGGTATACAGATGGGTGAGCAACGGCTGCGAGATGGCGCACGCGGCCAGTCGTTCCAGTTCGGCGGCCGGCGTTGCCGGCTCTCCGTGGGGGAGGATGTCGGTCATGGGGAGGAAACCTCGGCGTGCAGGGGGCGGTCGACGGCGCGGCGGCGCTGGTCGAGTTCGTGCTCGATGCGCACTTCCATCCGCTTGTCGATCTCGTAGATGAAGAGCAGCGCCACCGCGATCAGGAACGGAAGGGCGCAATAGACGCTGACGGTCAGGCGGATGCCGTCCACCACGGCGGCCGGTTGAGTTTCCAGCCCGGCCTGGTAGCCGTAATGGGCGAGGATGCCGGCGACCAACGCACCGCCGGTGCTGAGGCCGATTTTCAGCCCGCACAGCATCGCCGAGAAGATGATCGCGGTGGCCCGCCGGTGGTTCTTCCATTCCGAATAGTCGGCCACGTCGGCGATCATCGCCCACAACAGCGGGATGGTGATGCCGTAGCAGAAGCCGTGCAGCATGAAGGCGACGAACACCCAGCCCACCGCGGTGGGCGGAAACAGGTAGAACGCCAGGAGGAACAGCGTGGAGACCAGCAGCGCGACGCCGAAGACATCGCGCTTGCCAAACCGATCGGCCAGGCGGCGCGACACGCCGATGCCCAGGATCATGCAGACGATGCCACCGCCGTTGAACAGGCTGAAGGTGGACGTGGCCGGATCCTCCGGCCACTGGAAGCCGGCCAGTCCCGCGCCGGTCAGCATGGCGTTCAACGAAGCGATCAGGCCATTGAAACCGGAATCGCGCAGGAAAGCGGCCAGCGCGGCCTCGCTCATGTAGTACTGGAAGTAGTAGATGTAGGTGCCGCCCTTCAACGCCAGGTTGGTGAACACCAGCACCGTCAGGGCCAGCATCACCTGCCACGGCCGGTTGCGCAGCAAATCGGCCAGATCCTGCAACACACCGGCGGACTGCTCGCGGGTGGGAACGATGCGCTCGCGCGTGGTGAGGAAGGTGATCAGGAAGAACACCGTGCCAACCACCGCGAACAGGGTCATCACGCTCTCGAATCCCCTCACCCGATCCCCGCCGCCCAGGATCAGGACCAGCGGCAGCAGCAGCACCTGGATGATGAACTGGGCAATCATCACCGCCACGAACCGGTACGAGGACAGGCTGTTGCGCTGGGCCATGCTTCCGGTGAGCACGCCGCTGAGCGCCGAGTACGGCAGGTTGTTGGCCGCGTACACCAGCACCAGCAGGCTGTAGGTGGCCAGCGCGTAGATGATCTTGCCCCGCTCTCCCAGTTCCGGCGTACTGAAGGCCAGCAGCGACAGCACGCCGAATGGCACCGCGGTCCACAGGATCCAGGGCCGGAACTTACCCCAGCGGGTGGAGGTGCGATCGGCGACGATGCCGATCACTGGCGTGAACACGAACGCACCCAGCAGTCCCACCACGAAGATGATGGTGGCCGCGGTCGCCGGCGGCAGCCGGTAGACATCGGTGTAGAAGAACGCCAGATAGGTGATCAGCGTCTGGAAAATCAGGTTGGCCGCGAGATCACCCAGGCTGTAGCCCAGCTTCTCGCGGATCGACAGCGGCTGTTCTCGGCTGGACATGCGTGTTTTCCCCCTGGCATCGGTGCCATGCAATTCCGGCGATGCCGGTCCCACGGTTGAATCAGTCATCGGCGGCCTTCACCTCGAATTGCGCGGTGGCACGCGCGTCGGCGCTGGAGCCGCCCACCCGCACCTCGTAGCGGCCGGGTGGAACAATGTAGGCCTGGCGTGCTTCGTCGTAGCGTCGCAGTGCGGCCTCCGGCACCAGGTCGAACGTCAGCGCACGCCGTTCACCGGGCCGCAGGTGGATGCGCTGGAAACCGCGTAACTCCTGCCGCGCATCGCCGGGCCGGGCCTGGACGGGGCGGACATACAGTTGCACGACTTCATCACCGGCGCGCTCGCCGATGTTCTCCACCCGCAGCTTGATCCGCACCGTCGCGTCCGGCTTCACCGTACGCTTGTCCACCCGCAGGCGCTGGTAGTCGAAGCGGGTGTACGACAACCCATGCCCGAACGGATACAGCGGGGTGCCATCGAAGTAACGGTAAGTGCGTCCCTGCATGCGATAGTCGTCAAATGCGGGCAGTACTTCATCCGCCTTGTAGAACGTGACCGGCAGGCGGCCGGCCGGGCTGATGTCGCCGAACAGCGCCTCGGCCACCGCCGAGCCCCCACGTTGACCGGGATACCAGCTCATCAGGATGGCGCTCAGATTGGCGTCGGCCCAGTCCACCGCCAGCGCGGATCCGCCGGTCAGGACCAGCACCACCGGTTTGCCGGTGGCGTGCAGCGCCTCCAGCAGCTTGCGCTGGGTCGCCGGCAGGCGCAGATCGGTGCGGTCGCCGCCGGCGAAGCCGGGATAATTGACGGTCATTTCCTCGCCTTCGACATCACCGGTGAGTCCGCCCGCGAAAATCACCACGTCCGCGTCGCGCGCCGCATCCAGCGCCTCCTCGAACGGCGGCTTGGCGCCCGGCATGCGCCAGGCCAGCCGGACCGCGGCATCGCGTTCGCCATCGTAGTACTCCAGGCGCAGGTCGTAAGCGCGGCCAGCCTGAAGATCCAGCTCGACACCGTCGCTGCGCAGGCGATCGCTGGCGGTCCAGTGATCCAGCACCCGCACGCCATCCAGGTACAGGCGGAAGCCGTCGTCGGCCGCCGCCTCGAGCCGGTACTTGCCCGACACCGGCGGCAGCAGTTGGCCGCTCCAGCGGATGCTGAAGCCGTCGCTCGGTATCCCCTGCCCCGGCGCCGCCTCGCCACGCGCGAGCAGGTTGTCGGTGGGCGATCCGCGATCCCAGCGGAATCCGATCTGCGCGTCGGTTCGCACCAGCGCCGGCGCGCCGGACAGATCCCGGCTGCGGAAGTACTCGCCGCGCAGGCCACGTTCGACGGAATCGGCGGACGGTCGCAGGTAGGTCGCTTCGATCAGCGGAGTGGCAGCGGGGTCGTCGCGCCCCTCCACCAGATCCACGCCGCGCGCGTAGGTCACCCGGATCCCCGGCGCCGCGTCGCGAATGCCCTGCAACAGGGTCACCGGCGCGGCCGGCGTGCCGAAGTAGTTGCCGAGCAGCGCCATGGTGTCGTCGGCGGTCGGGCCGATCACCGCGATGCGCTCCAGGCTGCGCGACAACGGCAGGATGCCGTCGTTCTTCAGCAGCACCAGCGATTCGCGGGCGGCCTTGAGTGCCAGCGCATCGTGCGCCGGCGACTGGTTGACGGTGTACGGCATGCGCGCCCAGCGCACGCGCGACGCCGGATCGAACATGCCCAGCCGCATCCGCGCGGTGAACAGCCGCGTCACCGCCTCGTCGATTTCCGCCTCGCTGATCAGGCCCCGGCGCACGGCGGCGGGCAGCGTGGCGTATTCCTCGCCGCATTCCAGTTCGGTACCGTTCTTGACCGCCAGCGCGGCTGCTTCCTCGCGGGTGGCCACTATCTTGTGGTTCTTCCATACATCGACGATGGCCCAGCAATCGGACACCACGTAGCCGGTGAAGCCCCAATCTCGCCGTAGGAGATCGCGCATCAGGAACCGGCTGGCGCTGGCCGACTCGCCGTAGACGCGGTTGTAGGCGCCCATCACCGCGTCCACCTGGCCCTCCTTCACCAGCGCCTCGAACGCGGGCAGGTAGGTGTCGTACAGATCCCGCCGGCTCGGACGGGCATCGAAATGATGGCGGTCGGCTTCCGGCCCACTGTGCACCGCGAAGTGCTTGGCGGTGGCGTCCAGCTTGCGGTGCGTCGGGTCGTCGCCCTGCAGGCCGCGCACGAACGCCACGCCCATGCGCGCGGTCAGGTAGGGATCCTCGCCATAGGTTTCCTGGCCACGGCCCCAGCGCGGGTCCCGGAAGATGTTGATGTTCGGGGACCAGAAGGTCAGGCCCTGGTAGCGGCCATGCGCGCCCTCGCGCACGAACTGGTGGTGCTTGGCGCGCGCCTCGTCGCTGATGGCGGTGGCGACCTCGCCCATCAGCGGCACGTCGAAGGTGGCCGCCAGGCCGATCGCCTGCGGAAACACGGTGGCCTGGCCGGCGCGCGCGACCCCGTGCAGACCCTCGTTCCACCAGTCGTAGGCGGGCACGCCGAGGCGTTCGATGGCGGGCGCGGCGTTCTGCATCTGCGCGGCCTTTTCCTCCAGCGTCATGCGCGCCACCAACGCCGCCGCGCGTTCCTCGAAGCCGCTGCGGGTATCCAGCCAAGGCGCTGGTTCATGCGCGGCCACGGGGCGCGCGGCGAGCAACGCGAGCGCGCACAGGGCCAGCGCACGCAGGCGCGGCGCGTTGCGGAGGTGTGCCTGGCATTTCGGTTCGGTGATGGTCATCGTTCTCTCCCGCTCAGTGGGCACGTTCGTCGCGCGCGAAGGGACCCAGCAACGTGCCGACGAAGCCACCGGCCCGGTCGGTGCTCAGTACGGTGCCGTCGATGTCGCGCGCCAGCGATTGCCAGCCGCGGCCGTCGCCGGCATCGAAGGCGAATCCATAAGCGCCTTCGTCACCGTCGATCTTCAGGCGCAGCGCGACACCGGCCTCGACCTCGCGGGTGGCAAGCGTGCGTGCGGCGCCGGTGCCCCACCGCCCCTCCAGGAACACCTGCAGCCTGCCGCCGCTTGTTCGGCGCGCACCGAGCAAATACCAATGCGTCTCGCTCTGGAACGCGGCCAGTCCGGCCGCGACACCGGCGCCGGGCAGCGACATCGCCGTGCTGGCATCGAAGCGAAGGTGCTGCTGGCGGCGTCCCAGGAACGCCGGGTTGCGCAGCGTGTCCAGGCCTTCGGCCAGCGGATGGAGGGCCAGCGCGCCCGGGCGCGTGGCCAGATCCGCCCAATCCCGCCTGGGCACGCGCACGCGCAGCCATTCGCGTGCCAGCGCCATGCCGTCGAACTCGTCGCGATGGACGAAATTTCCGGTGGACGGCGCCTGCGTGGCATCGGTGCGCATCCACGACGGCGCGCGTGCGATGTACGGGATGGTCTGGCCGGCCGGCAGGATCACCGGCCATCCGTCGCGCCATTGCACGGGCAGCAGATAGGTTTCGCGTCCGGTGTTGTAGTGGCGCTGCTGGTAATTGCGGCTGGCCAGGAACACCGCCCACCACGTCCCGTCGGGCCCTTCGACCAGATCGGCATGCCCGGCGTTGGTGATCGGCAACGACCGATCGACCGGCAGATCGCGCTGGGTCAGGATCGGATTGCCCGGATAGGGCACATACGGCCCCCACACCTGCCGGCTGCGCAGCACCACCTGCGAATGCTGCGGCCCGGTCCCGCCTTCGGCGTCGGACAGGTAATACCAGCCATCGCGCTGGTACAGATGCGGTCCTTCGATCCAGATCGGGTTCGTTTCCGGGGCGACGCCGCCATCGATCAGTACCTTGCGCGGGCCGATCGGCTGCAGGCGCTGCAGGTCTATCTCCTGCATCCAGATCGCGCGATGGCCATCGTAGCGCGGAGGACCGACCGGCTCGTCGTTGTTGAGCAGGTAGACCTTGCCGTCCTGATCGAAGAACAGTGACGGATCGATGCCGCCGATGGTCGGCAGCCAGTGCGGATCGGACCAGGGCCCGGCCGGATCGCGGGCGGTGGCGATGAAATTGCCGCCGCTGTCGGTGGCCGTGGTGACCACGTAGAACACCCCGTCGTGGTATTCGATGGTGGGCGCGAAGATGCCGCGCGAGACGCTCAGCCCGTCGAAATCCAGCTGGGTGGGCCGCTCGATGACGTTGCCGATCTGTTTCCAGTGGACCAGGTCGTCGCTCTCGAACACCGGGATGCCGGGATAGAAGGTGAAGCTGGAATTGACCAGGTAGAACTTGCCCCGCGCGGCAATGATGCTGGGATCGGCGTGGAAGCCGGCCAGCACCGGATTGCGGTAGTGGCCGGCGGGCAGCGCCGGTTCGAACGCGGCATCGCGGCCGGTGTACTCGAACCAGTCGAAGAACACCGGCGCGGCGGCGTCGGCCGGTGGCGCCGAATGCGCCGACGCGGTGGCCAGCAGCAGGGCCAGGCCGCTGGCGAGCAGCCATCCCATCGTCCTTATTCGGGCCGACGATGGCAGGCATGGCGACGTGTTTCGATCCGGATTGGGATCGCGCGCGCGAATTCCGTTGCGGAAGGATGCGTTCATCGGGTCGTCTCGGCCGCGGTGAGTGGAAGTTCGAAAGGTCCGGCGGGCAGGCCGGCGCCGTCACGCAGGGTGCAGGTCGGCCCGTCGGCCCAGCAGTAGCGCACCCGTCCGGCATCGCCGGACCGTTGCGGTGCACGCAGGACCACACGATGGCCATCGATCGTCGCGTCCGCATAACGGCAACCGTCCGCTTCGCCACCGCACAGTTCAAAGCCGATCGGACCGGCCGCGCCCGTCGTCGCCAGCGCGCCGGTGACGCCATCGAACGTCACCACCACCGCATCCGCGGTCCGCCGCGCCTCGCGCGGCACCGGGCCGGAAGGCGCGAGCGCGCGCTCGCCATAGATCACGTGGCGCGCCGCGCGCGCCAGCCGTCGCGCCAGTTCCTGCTTGTTCGGCGGATGGATGTCGTAGTGATCGCCGATGTCGATCGTTATCGCCAACCCCGAGCGCGGCTCCTCCGCCACCACCCGGCGCTGTGCTTCGCGGACCTCCGCCCATCTACTTTCCGTGGGTGCGGAAGGCGGCATGCCGTAACCGGCCAGTTGCGCCACCAGCATCGGCAGGCCGTCGCCCAGTTGCCGGCGCCAGTCCGCGCGCAGCGTGCGCAGTCGCGCCGCGTAGCGCGCGCCGTCGGCGGTGTTGGACTCGCCCTGGTACCAGAGGAAACCACGCAGTCCGTAGCGACCAAGCGGCGCGATCATGCCGTTGTACAACGTCGACAGACCCGCCGCCGCCTGCCAGGGCGCGCTGGGCGGCGCGTCGGTACCGGGCGCGGGCCGGTAGCGCCAGTCCGCATCCAGCGGCACCCGGCTGCCGTCGTCAAAGCGCAGCGCATGCGCGGCCGCCGGTCCGGCGAGCCCGCCTTCGCGCCAGGTATCCAGCACGTTGACGACCACGCTGTTGGCGCCTTCCCGCAACAGGCCGCGCGGCAGCGCATAGGCGCGCGCGGCATCGGCGCCGTAGCTGCTACCGACGGGCACGCCATTGATCCAGGTCATGTCCGTTTCATCGGCCACTCCCAGTTCGAGCACGGCTCCACGCGCGGCTTGCGCCGCGCTCAGTTCCACCTGCGCGCGGTACCACACCATGCCGTCGTAGGCCGCCAGTTCGGGGACACCCCAGCGCTCCCAGGCGCCAAGTCCGGCGGGCGCCGGCCGCCACGCCGGATCGGCCAGCGCATCCGCGCGCCACGGTTCGTCACCGGCGGCCGTTTCCTTGCGCGCATTCCACCAGCGTTGCCAGTGCGCGCCCCAGCGCGCGACCGCGGCGTTCGGGTCGGCGGCGTACAGTGACAGCACGTCGAGCGCCTCGCCCCCCTGCCCGCCCGCGCGCAGCGCGTCCACACTGGTCCAGGCCTCGATCCGCGAACCGCCCCAGGCCGCCTGGATCAATCCCATCGGCACGTCGATCGTCTTGCGCAGTTCGCGTGCGAAGTAGAAGCAGGCCGCCGAGAAATCCCGTACCGTCTCCGGCGATGCAATCCGCCAGGCGGTCGGTTCGGAGAAGTGCGACTGCGGCGTGATCGCACCGGCCCGCGGAACGGTGAACAGGCGGATGCGCGCGTCCGTGGCGGCGGCGATCTCCCCGCCCGCATCCAGCGAGCGCCAGACGGGCAGTTCCATGTTCGACTGCCCGGCGCACAGCCAGACATCGCCAAGCCATATGTCGTGCACGGTCTGCACGGCATCGCCCGCTTCGACCCGCAGATCATGGGGTCCGCCAGCCGCCTGCGCGGGCAGGCGGATTTCCCACGCGCCGTCGTGCCCCGCCCGCGTCGCCGACGCGGCGCCGGCGAAGGACACGCTGACCTGCTGCCCCGGCGCGGCCTGGCCCCAGATACGCAGCGGCGCATCGCGCTGCAAGACCGCGTGATCCTGGAACAACTCATGCAGCAACGCCGGGCGGTTCGCTTCCTGCGCGTGCATGCATGGCGCCGCCATGCACCACAGCGCGACGCAGGCGATGCCCCGGGCGAACAAGACTCCTCGGTTCATCGTCCATCTCCCGGCGCATAGGGAAATCGCAGGGACTGGTAGTACGCCAGCGGCCGCGGCGGCGGCGCTTCGCCTGCGGGCAGCGGTAACCCGTTGATGGACTGGAAGTAGGCCAGGCTCGCATCGCGCCACCACTGCGCCTCACGCTGCTGGATGCGCAGGAAAGCGGCCACTTCGCGATGCCGCGCGTCGTCCACCCGGCCACGCAGGCCCTCCCAGGTGGCGCGCATGTCGCCCACGCGGGCCACGCCGCGCGAATAGCGATGAACCATTTCGTCCCACAGGGAACGCCCGGATTGCATGCGATGGTCCCAGCGCACGTGGTGGAACCACAGCAGGAGCGGCTCGGGCACGCGATCGACGTCGCCGAACACGCGCGCCACCGGCGGCATGTACTGGGCCACGGCATTGCTGCCCCTGACGCTGCGATCGAAGCCGATGCCGTCGCGATCGGCGCGGTGATAGTAGACCGAGGTCCAGTCCGCGCGCGGGCCACCGTCGACCCAGGGGCCGGGGCCGTAGTGATGACCGCGTGCCATCAGGTGATGCAGGCCCAGCGGGGTCATGTAGTCCACCGCCGCCTCGCGCGATGCCATCATCATGTCCACCACCGGCCGCACCACCACCGGGTCGGGCGAGAAGGTCATCGCGACCCAGTCGCGGGCGATGTCACGCGCGGCCAGATGGGGATTCCACGCCAGCCGGCCGAACGCGTACCAGTTGGCCTGATCGAAGTGGGAACCGCTCCAGTTGCGATCGGCGCCCACGTTGGCCACGCCCGCCATGCCGGTCAGCGCCGCGCCGTGCAGCGAACCGTCCACGACCCGCGCCACCGTGGATCCGGCGCCGCGCGCATGGGTATCGGCGCGCAGCGTCTCTTCATAAAGCGTGCCCAGATAGACCAAGTGGGTGGCGAAGCCCAGATACTCCTTGGTGATCTGGAACTCCATCATCAGCGGCGTTTTCGGCATCGCACCGAACAGGGGATGGAACGGCTCCCTCGGCTGGAAATCGATCGGCCCGTTCTTCACCTGCAGCAGCACGTTCGGACGGAACCGGCCATCCTGGTGGACGAATTCGGCATGGGCCTGCCTGGCGCGATCGTCCGGGACCTCGTGCGAATAGACGAAGGCGCGCCACATCACCACGCCGCCGTAATCCGCCAGCGCGTCCGCGAGCAGGTTCGCGCCGTCGGCATGCGAGCGGCCGTAGTCCTGCGGGCCGGGCTGGCCCTCGGAATTGGCCTTCACCAGGAAGCCGCCGAAATCGGGAATCAGACCGTGGATCTCGCGCGCCTTTTCGCGCCACCAGCGCCGCACCCGCGGGTCCAGCGGATCGGCGCTGTCCAGCCCCCCGATCTCGATCGGCGCGCTGAAGCGCGCACTCAGGTACACGCGGATGCCATAGGGACGGAAGACATCCGCCAGCGCCGCCGCCTTTTCCAGGTACATCGGCGTCAGGCTCAGGGCATTGGCGTTGACGTTGTTGAGGACGGTGCCGTTGATTCCCAGCGACGCGTTCGCCCGCGCGTAGTCGGTGTAGCGCGGGTCTCGCCAATCCGGAAGCTTGTGCCAGTCCCACAGCGACGCGCCCGCATAGCCGCGTTCGACGTGCCCGTCCAGATCGTCCCAATGGTTGAGCAATCGCAGCTTCAGCCGCGGGGCTTCGTGGATCTTCAGGGTCTGCAGCGAAGCACCGGTCTGCAACAGCCGCAGCAGATGGAACACGCCGTACAGCACGCCGATGTCACCGCCGCCTGCGACGACGAGGGTTTCTTTTCCGTCAATGTTCGTCTGGCGCAGGAGATAGCCTTCCGGCCCCAATCCGCGCACTTCATCGCCCAGCGTCGCGATCCACCGCGAGGAAGCGGGCGTGCCCAGCAGCAGCGTGCCCTCGCCGATGGGGCCGGAGGACAGGCGCGGCGCCCGCCCCAGCAAGCCCTCCAGTCCGCGCAGCAGTTCGTCGCGCGCGGCGCGCTGGGTCGGCGTGGCCTCCGGCGCGACCAATTCGCGCAGGCGCGCCCGGGCTTCCACGGCCTGTGCCGGAGCCATCGGCACGTAACGCATCCACAGCGCGTAGCCGTCCTCGGCGCGCGCCGCGCCCGCGATCAGCACCATCCACAGCAGCAGGAGTTCGGCCAGCACCGGCAGAACGCGTCGCCGGCCCGGGTCGCCCCGGCGCAAGGTTAGCGTTAACATTCGCCGGCCAGGCGGGCACGCGGGCGTGATGTGTTCCATCATCATCCTGCGAGCCTGGCCGGGTTCGGGCGGCCGCGGAAAGACGCGGCCATGGTCGAAGAAGGGAAAACAGGTTGGACAAGCCGAAGAAGTCGATCCGCCGCAAGAGCAGCGGCGTGACTATCGATGAGGTGGCCGCCCTGGCGGGCGTGTCGCCGATGACGGTCTCGCGCGTCATCAATGGCCAGGGAAAAGTGCGCGACACCACCCGCGAGCGGGTCATGCAGGCGGTGCGCGAACTGGACTACACGCCCAATCTGGCCGCCAGTTCGCTGGCGGCGGCCCAACACACCCGCATCGCCCTGATCTACACCAACCCCAGCGGCGCCTATCTTCGCGAACTGCTGGTGGGACTGCTGCGCGTGGCCTCGCGCACCGCGATCCAGCTGGTAGTGGATTACTGGGACGGCCTGGGTGGCGAAGCCGAGCGTGAAGCGGCGCGCGCGCTCGCCCGCCGCGTCGATGGCGTGATCCTGCCGCCGCCGTTGTGCGAATCCCGGGTCGCGGTGACCGAACTGGTCAAGGCCGGCGTGCCGGTGGTCGCGATCGCCTCGGGACGTTTCAGCAACGACATCTCCTGCGTCAGGATCGACGACTTCACCGCCGGCAAGGAGATGGCCGAGCACCTGATCGAACGCGGCCATGCCCGCATCGGCTTCATCCGCGGACGCAACGACCTGAGCGCCAGTTCGCGGCGCTATGACGGCTTCGTCACCGCGCTGCACGAAGCCGGCCTGGAAGTCGACGCCGACCTTGTCCAGCAGGGCGACTACACCTATCGCTCCGGACTCAAGGCCGCCGAGAAACTGCTTGCGCACCGCAAGCCGCCGACCGCGATCTTCGCCAGCAACGACGACATGGGCGCCGCCGCGATCTCGGTCGCCCATCGGCGCGGGCTGGACGTGCCGCGTGATCTTTCGGTGGTCGGTTTCGACGATACCTCGGCCGCGACCACGGTCTGGCCGGAACTGACCACCATCCACCAACCCATCGCGTCCATGGCCAACGCGGCCGTGGACATCCTGCTGCGCAGCATCCGCCGCAAGGGCGACAGCACCCGCGTGCTGATGGACCACGTGGTCCCGCACCGGCTGGTCAGCCGCGAATCGGTGGCGGCACCGCCCAAACGTCGCTAGCGCGTCGCAAGGCCTGTCCGCACCGCACCGGGCAGCGGCATCGTCGACAGCCAGCGGCATACCGGCCCGGCGGACCAGCGCGCTTGCGATATCGGGGTTCCACATGCCCATGCTGTTTCCCGCCCCTCCCGATGATACGGATGCCTGATCAGCTGATCCGGTCGTCCACCCTGGTCTGTATTCCGTCCGAACAAATCTGCGTCACGATGCACGGCGCACCACGCCTGCCGACTCCCACGCCGGCCCGCTCATCGCGATGCCGGCGCCGGTCCGGGCTCACCCCTCCATCTGTTCTAGTTCCTTGCCCTTGGTCTCGTGCACGTACTTAAGAACGAAGAACACCGAGATCACCGCCGCGGCCAGGTAGATGCCGTAGGTCGCCGCCAGGCCGATGGCGGCCAGCAGGATCGGAAAGGTCACGGTGATGGCGAAGTTGGACGTCCACTGCGCCGCACCCGCCACCGCCAGCGCGGAACCGCGGATCTGGTTGGGGAACATTTCCCCCAGCATCACCCACATCACCGGTCCCCAGGACAGGTTGAAGAACACCACATAGAGATTGGCCGCCACCAGCGCCAGCGTGCCCATGCCGCCGGGCAGTTGCAGATGGCCGTCCACCAGCGATCCGCTGGCGAAGGCCCACACCACCAGTGCCAGCGACGCCGCCATGCCGGCCGAACCGATCCACAGCAGCGGCTTGCGCCCGATGCGGTCGATCAGCAGCACGGTGACGAGGCAGGCACCGATGCTCAGCGCGCCGGACAGCACGTTGATCAGCAGGGCGTCGTTTTCCGAGAAGCCCACCGCCTGCCAGAGCACCGCGCCGTAGTAGAACACCACGTTGATGCCCACCAGTTGCTGGAAGGTGGCCAGGCCGATGCCGACCCACACGATCGGACGAATCCGGCCAGTGGCCTTGTTCTTCAGATCCGACAGGCGCGGGCGATGGTGATCCTCGGACAGCGAGGCATCGATTTCGGCCAGTTTGACGCGCGCCTCGCCCGCGCCGAACAGACGGGTGAGCACGCGCATCGCTTCGTCCTTGCGGCGCTTGACCACCAGGTAGCGCGGGCTTTCCGGAATGGTCAGCAGCAGCACCAGGAACAGCAGCGAGGGAAACGCCTGCATCCAGAACATCCAGCGCCAGGCCGACTGGCCGCCCCACAGCGCCCCGGTCGAGGCGCCTGCGGCGCGGGCCAGCAGATAGTTGCTCAGGAACGCCGCGAACAGGCCGCTGATGATGGCGATCTGCTGCACCGTGGCCAGCCGTCCGCGGTACCGCGCCGGCGCCACTTCGGCGATGTAGGCCGGCGATATCACGCTGGCCGCGCCCACCGCGAATCCGCCCAGCACGCGCGCGGCCACGAACACCAGTGAACTGTGCGCGGCACCGGCGCCGATCGCCGACAACAGGAACAGCGCCGCCGAGATGATCAGCACGCTGCGCCGGCCCCAGCGATCGGCCAGCCGGCCGGCGAAGAACGCGCCGATCGCGCACCCCAGCAGCATCGAGGCGACCTCGAAGCCCAGCCCCGCCTTGCTGGATCCGAACGCCTGCTGCAGGCCGTCCACGGTGCCGTTGATGACCCCGCTGTCGAATCCGAACAGGAATCCCCCGATGGTCGCCACCACGCTGATCAACACGATCAGCCGGGTGTTCTCGTTCTCCGTCAACGCCTGGCTCATGCCGTCCTCCCCTTGCTCAGTTCATGACCGTTGCGATGGCCACCCGACCGCTCAGCGCAACAGGTATTGGTTGAGCAGATTCTCGTAGCGCTCCTGCTTGCCACTGATCTGCCTGGGTTCACCGTTCCCGGCGGCCAGCGCCGCCAGTCCGGACAGGTCCAGCCTACCGTTTTCGAAGTCCTTGCCCGCGCCGCTGTCGAAACTGGCATAACGCTCGGCGCGCCATTGTTCCCACGGGGATTCGGTCAACAGCGCGTGCGCGACCTCCAGGCCGCGCGCGAACGCGTCCATGCCGCCGATGTGGGCCAGGAACAGGTCCTCCAGATCGGTCGACTCCCGGCGCACCTTGGCGTCGAAATTCAGCCCGCCCTCCAGCCCGCCCTGGCGCAGCACCACCAGCATCGCGCCGACGGTGTCGTACAGGTCGGTCGGGAACTGGTCGGTGTCCCAGCCATTCTGGGCATTGCCGCGATTGGCATCGATGCTGCCCAGCAGCCCGTGATCGGCCGCCACCTGCAGATCGTGTTCGAAAGTGTGGCCCGACAGGGTGGCGTGGTTGGCCTCGATGTTGAGCTTGAAGTCCTTCTCCAGGCCATGCTCCTTCAGGAAGCCGGCCACGGTGGCACTGTCGAAGTCGTACTGGTGCTTCATCGGCTCCATCGGCTTGGGCTCGATCAGGAAGTTGCCCTTCAGCCCGATGCTGCGGCCGTAGTCGCGCGCCATGGCCAGGAAACGGGCGAAATGGGCGATCTCGCGCTTCATGTTGGTGTTGACCAGCGAGGCGTAGCCTTCGCGACCGCCCCAGAACACGTAGTGCTCACCGCCCAGTTCCACCGTGGCTTCCAGCGCCGCCTTCACCTGCACCGCCGCGCGCGCGACCACGGCGAAGTCCGGATTGGTCGAGGCGCCATTCATGTAGCGCGGATGCGAGAACAGGTTGGCGGTGCCCCACAACAGCTTCATGCCGGTCGCCCGCTGGCGCTCCCCGGCCAGGCCGACCATGTGCCGGAGGTTCTTTTCGTAGGTGGCGATGTCTTCCGCGTCCGGCGCCAGATCCACATCGTGGAAGCACCAGTACGGCACGCCGAGCTTGGTGAAGAATTCGAACGCCGCATCCATCTTGGCTTCGGCGGTGGCCATCGGCGAACCGGCCTCCCACGGGAAGTGCCGCGTGCCGGGGCCGAACGGGTCATGGCCGGCATTGCAGAACGTATGCCAGTAGCAGACCGCGAACTTGAGGTGCTCGGCCATGGTCTTGCCGCCAATCCTGCGGTTCGCGTCGTAGATCTTGAAGGCCAGCGGATTGTCCGAGCCGCGGCCCTCGAACGGGATGCGGCCGATGCCGGGGAAGTATTCCTTGGCGCCGATGAAGGGCTGCGTGCTCATGCTGGATTTCCTTGGGTTGTGCCGGAGGGGAAGCGTCAGCCGCGCTGCAGCGGCGTGACGGCATCGAGGTACTGGAGGAAGCGCCGGTAACCGTTGGCGTACGCTTGCCTGCGTGATGGATCGGGCGTGGCCGACAACGCCGGGTCGGTCGTCACATGCGCCTGCACGACGGTGGCGATGGACGCGGAGTCGCCGTTCGCGCGAGCGCGGGCCCACAGCGCCTGCAGGGCCGCGCCAAAGGCCGCGCCTTCGGCCTGTCGCGGCACATCCACCGGCAGGCCGAACACATCGGCCACCAATTGCCGCCAGGCCGCGCTGTTGGCGCCGCCGCCGGTCAGCACAATGCGATCGAAACGCATCCCGGCGCGGACGAAGGCGTCATAGCCGTACTTCAGGCTGTAGGTCGCTCCTTCCATCGCCGCGCGATACAGGTGCGCCGGGCTGAGGTTGTGCACGTCCAGGCCGGCGAGCACGCCTTTGCCCAGCGGCAGATCCGGGGTGCGCTCGCCGTTGAGGAACGGCAGCATCACCAGCCCGTCGGCGCCGGCCGGCGTGGACTGCACGAGCGCGTCGCCGTCGCGCGCGTCGAAGCCGAACAGGCGCGCGACCTGCTCGGTTGCCACCGTGCAGTTCATCGTGCAGATCAGCGGCAGCCAACCGCCGGTGGACGAGCAGAACGCCGCCCACGCGCCGGCCGGATCGACCACCGGCGTGTCTGAGTACGCGAACAGCGTGCCCGAGGTGCCCAGGCTCATCGCCAGCCGGCCTTCGGCCACGCAGCCGGTGCCGATGGCCGCCATCATGTTGTCGCCGCCGCCGACCGCGACTTTGACGGTGGCGGGCAGGCCCAGCTTCGCGGCCATCGCCGGCATGATGTCGAACAGCGCGTCCGGCGCGGCGATCGGCGGCAGGCAGGCCACCAGATCGCGATCCGGATCGGTGGCATGCAGCATCGCCTTCGACCAGCCGCGCGTGCGCACGTCCAGCCAACCGGTGCCGGAGGCATCGCCGTACTCGCAGAAGCGCTGTCCGGTCAGCACGAAATTCAGGTAGTCGTGCGGCAGCAGGATCGTCGCCAGCCGCGCGTAGGCCTCGGGACGATGCTTGCGCGTCCACGGCAGCTTGGAGGCGGTATAGCCGGCCAGGATCGGATTGCCGGCCAACTCGATGGCGCCTTGCGCGCCGCCGACCGCCGCCATGATGTCGACGCACTCGCCGGCCGTGCTGGTGTCGTTCCACAACTTGGCCGGCGCCAGTACCTGTCCGTCGATGTCCACCGCCACGAAGCCGTGCTGCTGGCCGGACACCGCCAGCGCATCCACGCGCGCGCGGATCGTCGGGTCGATGCGATCGAAGCAATCGCGCATCGCCTCCACCCAGTCCGACGGATGCTGCTCGCGGCTGCCGTCCTCGCCACTGGTCAATGCCAGCGGCGCACTGGCATTGGCGACCACGGCGCGGGCCTCCGGGTCGTACACCACCACCTTGAGGCTTTGCGTGCCTGCGTCGATGCCTGCGGTCAGTGCCATGCGAAGTCCCCGGAACGAAAAGTTAGCGCTACCATTTCGGCGGTAAAAAAAATCCGCATCCGCGAATACCGCCGGGAAAGCCGCTGCCGCGGCCCGGTCCCTAGCCTGCGGCCACTGTATACACGACCGCGCCGGAGTACATGCTGCGGCGCAGAATCCCCGTCCCGACAAGGACTTGCGGACGGCGGACCGTGCGCTTTCATGCCCGCTGCTCCCGCGCCGGGGCCGGACGTTGCCGCCACACCTCGGCGTTGGCCGGGCAGTAGCGTTCAATGAAGTCCTGCTGCGCCGGCATCGCCGCCACCGTCCGCGTGATCGGCGCGCGGATGCCGTCCAGCAGGCGCTTCAGATCCGGGTCGGACAGGCCACGCGCCAGCGGATGGTGCGCCTGCGGCTGCAGGCCCTGGCCCAGCATCACGTGGGTCCAGGAATCGACGCGGAACAGTTCGTTGGCGCCCTGCCAGGCGTGCGCGCGCTCGCGCCACGCCTGCAGGCGGATCGCCAGCGAATCCGGCAATTCCATGTGGCGGCATTCGCGCCACATCGGTTCCTCGCGCTGGTTGGCGTGGTAATGCAGGATGATGAAGTCGCGCACGTGCTCCATCTCGATCCGGCTGGTCTCGTTGTACAGCCGCACCAGCGCGTCATCGATGCCATCGAGCGGAAACAGTTCGATCAACCGCACGATCGCGGTCATCGCCAGGTGCAGGCTGGTCGATTCCAGCGGCTCGATGAAACCGCTGGCCAGGCCCAGCGACACCACGTTCCTGTTCCAGGCCCGCAGGCGACGCCCGGTCCGGAACGGCACCCGCCATGGATCGCGCACCGGCGGCGCGCCGACGTCGGCCAGCAGTTTGGCGCTGGCTTCGTCGTCGGACATATGACGGCTCGAAAACACCAGGCCGCAACCGACCCGGTGCTGCAACGGGATGTGCCAGCGCCAGCCGGCCGCATGCGCGATCGCGCGCGTGTACGGCACCGGCGCGCCGGTTGGCTCGGTCTGCACCGCCACCGCGCGGTCGCTGGGCAACCAGCGGTTCCAGTCCTCGTAGCCGGTTTGCAGGGTCTGCTCGATCAGCAGACCGCGAAAGCCGGTGCAATCGATGAACAGATCGCCCTCGATCACCTGGCCATCCTCCAGCAGCAACGCGCGCACGTCGCCGGTCCCGGCGTCCTGGCGCACCTCGCGGATCTTGCCCTCGATCCGCTTGAGTCCGTTGCGCTCGGCATGCCGGCGCAGGAAACGCGCGTACAGCCCGGCGTCCAGGTGGTAGGCGTAGTTGACCGCGGGCTGCCCGCCCAGGGCGAACCGATCCCGCAGCGACGCCTGGGTTTCCAGGCAGAAGTCGCCGAGCTCGGAGGCATGGCCGCGGCGCAGGCTCTCCAGCCAGAAATGGTGGAACGCGCAGACCAGGGTGCCCTGACCGGTGATGCCGAACGGATGGATATAGCGCTCGCCGTGCCGGCGCCAGTGCTCGAACGAGATCGACAGCTTGAACGTGCCGGCCACGGCCTGCAGGAATTCCTGCTCGTCGATCTGCAGGAAGCGATGGAAGCTGCGGATCGGCGGCACCGTCGATTCGCCGACGCCGACCGTGCCGATCTGCTCGGATTCGATCAGGGTGATGTCCAGCAGTCCGCGGAACTGGTGCGCCAGCGCGGCGCCCGCCAGCCAGCCGGCGCTGCCCCCACCGGCAATCACCACCCTGCGTATCCGTCCAGCTTCCATCCGTCCCCTCTCCCGGCGTGCCGGTCAGCGATTGAGTTTGTCGATCAGCATGGCGCGCAGCTGCCGCGCCATCGCTTCGTCCAGCGGCCCCATCACCCCGCGCGCGTCTTGGGGCAGGTGCGCGCCGGCCTGATCCGCGGCGCCGAACACGTAATGATCGAAAATCGCGCGCCATCCCCGCTTCTCGCGCTCGGGCCGATCCCGAATCGTCCACAGCGCGTGGTACAGCGCGTGCATCGGCGTCGGCAGATAGGCCGGCGCGCTGCTCCACCAGTAGTTGATCAGTACGTTGAACGGCTCCAGCCCCTGCACGTGGTGCCACCACAGGCTCGGCATGAAGATCGCGTCGCCGGGTTCAAGCACCGCCTCGCGCGCGGTCGCCCACGCCTCGGCGAAGCGCGGGTGGCGCTGCAGATCCGGTGAGGCGAAATCCACGATGCTGACCGCCTGCCCGCCGGGTGTCGGCGCCAGCGGTCCCGGATACAGGTTGGCGATCTGTTCGGGCGGGAACAGGGTGAAGCGGCGCCGTCCGACGGCGCAGCAGGCGATGTTGTTCAGGGCGTCGTAATGGCATGACGCGATCACCCGGTTGCCGATCCAGATGCTCGGCGGCGCGTGGATGCCCTGGGCCGCGAGCCCGAGATCGTTGCCGGCGCGCAGGCGCGGAAGACGGGCGTCCACCGGCAACGACGCCACGTAGTAGGTCGGCGGCCGTTCGTCTTCGATGTGCCGTGCGATCCCGTCGAGTACATCACCCAGGCCATCGCGGCGCACCTCGCAGTTCAAGCCGGTGAAGCCGGCATCGTAGAACGGCCGTCCCGCCACCTCCGGCGCGCCCCACGAATAGGTGACCGGCTGGCCATTGTCGTGATCGCGCAGGTAGTCCATCGCGGCGCGCATCGAACTCCGGCCGGCCCGCACCAGTTCCCAATCGCGCGCGACCCCGCGCAGCACGACCGGCTCGCCGCCGGCCAGCAGCGCCTGCACGGGCACGTTCTCACCTGGCGACAGCGCCAGTTCGGGCAGCGGCGTGGCGGCAGGCAACATCGCTCAGGCCGCCCGTGCCTGGCGCAGGCGACGCTGCTTCTCGGCCATCAACCGGCGCAGGTTCTGCATCGACGCCTGGATCAGATACGCCCCTTCCAGATATCCGGCGCGGTGGAGCCCGTGCAGCGCCCCCGCGTCCAGCGCGGCCAGGCGCTCCCGATCCACGCCATGCAGGCCGGCCAGGCTCACCCGGTGCTGGTCGTCCAGCTGCAATTCCAGGTCCAGCGGCTGGATCAGCTCCAGCGCGTCGAACGCGGCGAACATCGACGCGCCGGATTCGATGCCGTCGCGGACGCCGCGCAACACCGCCGAAACATGATCCAGGTAGGGACTGTGCCCGCCATGCGGCAGGAACACCGCTTCGCCTTCGCTGAAACTGGCGCGCGGATGATCCAGGTCGACATGGATCACCGGTTCGCGCCGGAGTTCGCCCTCCACGCTGCGCTCCTGGAAACCGATTAGGAACGGCCCCTTGGCGACGATGCCCGGCAGGTAGGTGGCGTTCCAGCGGCCATCGCGCAGGAACAGGTTCTCGCGCGCGTCGAAGCCCAGCAGGGCGACCGCCTGCCAGGCGCCGTCGCGGTTGCGGTCGCGACGGAAGAAAATCGGATACTCGCGCTGCAATTCGGCGAACTCGGTCGGGAACGCGGTGACCATGCCGACATCGTCGCCGAACTCCGGCCCGAAGCGGGTGATGACCCGCAGGTCCTTGTGGGCGACGTTGTTCAGCAGTTCGTGTCGTGCCATGGTGATTCGGGACCGGGTGGCGTGCGCGGAGTTATGCACCGTCCCTGCCGGAATTGGAAGGGCCGCCGCCGAAAGCCGGGCGGGCGACCGGTGGGTGAAAAGGGATCGCTGCCGAAGCAGCGATCCCATCCTTCACGATAGCCGGAGAGGGCGGTATCGCAGGACCCTAGAACTTGTAGCGGACACCGAGCATGTAGCGCGGACTCTGATCGACCAGCTTGATTACCTGCTTCTCCGAGCGGCCGTGCCAGCGCACGTCCTCGCCGGTCAGGTTGATCGCCTCGAAGCCCAGCGACCAGCGGTCCGACAGCGCGTAGTTGACGCTGAGATCCCACTGCTCGTATTCCTCGACGTAGTACGGATTGCGGTTGGATCCGTTCTGGTTCGCCGCGATGAGGTACTCGTCGCGCCAGTTCCACGCCAGGCGGACCGACCAGCCATACTTCTCGTACATCAGCATCAGGTTGGCGGTGTCGCTCAGGCCCAGCAGCGCGAACTGGTCGCGGTCCAGCACCGTGTTGTCGAAGCCGACGTCGCCATTGACGATGGTGTAGTTGGCGAACAGACCGAAACCGCTGTCACCGAGGAAGTACTGGCCGCCGATTTCCCAGCCGCGCAGCTTGGCCTTGTTCTGGTTGACCGGCCGGTTGACGTCGAACAGGTACAGCGGATCGTCCGCCTCGCCGACCAGGTTGTAGTCGGTCTCCATCTCCAGCACCTGCGCCGAGCTGCCGTCGTAGGCGGCCAGGCCGCCAGTGGCACCGGCGTTGCGCAGCATGGCCAGGGCCGTGAACAGCGCCGTGTCGTTGGCCGAGCAGGCGGCGTCGACGTCGTTGCCGGCGCCGCTCACCTGGGTGACGCAAGCCTGGCTCTGCAGGAAGTCCAGCGCCGCCTGCGCATCCGGACCGGAGGTCGGATCGGTCAGGCCGTACAGCGATTCGCGGACCACGGTGTTGCCGATGAAATTGTCGACCGCCTTGTTCCAGTAGGTCACCGACACGTAGCTGGCATCGGCGAAGTACCACTCCAGCGCCAGGTCCAGGTTGTCCGATTCCAGCGGCTCCAGCGCCGGGTTCTGGGCGTCGCCGCCGGCGCGCGTGGACGGATTGACCAGCACCGAACCGGTCGGCTGGTTCGGGTTCGGACCGGCGTACAGGTTGCCGTACGGCGGACGCGCGATCGTCTTGCTGAACGAGGCGCGGCCCTTCAGGGTGTCGGTGAAGTCAATCCCGAAGTCCAGGTTCGGCAGCAGGTAGCTGTAGCGGTTGGTCTCGCTGAATGGCTGCACCTCGTCCGAACGCAGGATGCGGAAGTCGTTGTTGGCCGACCACTCGATCGCGTTGGGCACGGCCACTGCCGAAGTGGAGGTGACATCGGTGCGCTCGTAGCGCACGCCAATCCGCGTCTGGGTGGCCATGCCGCCGAGCTCGCCCTGCATTTCCAGCTGCAGGTAGACCGAATCGGTCTTTTCCTCGATCTTGTTGTCGGCCGCCAGTTGCGGGTTGTAGCGGTTGCTCGCCCCGTACTCGCCGGCCGCCCACCGCGCCAGGTCACTGGTGTTGCCTCGCCATGCGCCGGGCGCCGCGCCGTTGGCGCTGTAGTCGTCGAACAGGCCGATGATGCTGGTCCGCCGCAGCAGATCGGTCAGGCCCGGTTCGTCGCCGGCATTGGCCACGCCCCAGTCGCCGAGCGTGGCGTACATCTCGGTCGCCTGCCGCCGCCTCATCGTCATGCGCGAGGAATCGACGCCGAACTGGAAGCGGCCATCCTCGAAATCGAACTCGCCGTCGATCCGGCCCTGCTTGATCTCGGTTTCCTGGGTCTGCGCGTTGATGCGCAGCACCTGTGAGCCCAGTTGCTCGGGCGGGAAGTCGGGATTCAGGGTGCCGCCGGTGCCGGCCACCGCCGATGCCGCGTCCGGATACCAGGTGCGGGCGCCGAGCGGCAGGCCGTTGTTGAAGCGCAGCTCCTGCGCCCAGTTGCCGCCGCAATACGGACCGACCGTGCAGTTGTTGGTGCCGGCCAGGCTGAAGTAGGTCGCGCCGCCACCGGTCAGCGGGTCGTTCGGCTTGCTGCTTGACTTGGTGTTGTGGGCGTCGAAGTTCAGCCGGAACCGATCGCTGACGTCCCACTTGGCGTTGAAGCCCAGCGAGTCCAGCTTGTACTTCTGCTCGTTGTGCTGCTGCTCGTAACCGAAGTCCTTGGCACCTACGATGTCGCGCAGGTAGACCGGCGTGGCGACGGCCTCGTTGGTGTCGAATGCCAGGTGGGTGAAGCTGTTGGCGCGCTGAAGCCAGATTGTCTGCTCGCCGCGATCCTCGGAGATCTCGTTGGTCGAGTACGTGTAGTCCAGGGTCAGGGTCAGGCTGTCGATCGGCGCGAACTGGATCACCGCCTGGCCGTTGATGCGCTCGCGTTCGAAATCGGCGAAGGCGTAGCGCAGGTCGTTCGGCATCGCGTAGAGCTGGCCGATGGCCGGCGCGTTGACCACCTCCGCGCCGGCGCGCAGCGCCGGATCGGTGCCGGTCCAGCGCTGGATGTTCCAGGCGTTCTCGGTCGCCTGCACCGAACCGCCGTGGCGCTTCTGGTAGCTGGCCGCCAGGCCGACGCCCCAGGTCTTGTCGTCGTTGGTGTAGCTGAAGATGCCCGAGACTTCGGGCGTCATGTCGGTGTCGAACGGCTGCGAATCGTCGTAGACCGCCTTGGCGCCGGCGCTGGCGACCACGCCGGTATGGTTGAACGGCCGATCGGTCTGGATGTTGATGGTCGCGCCGATGCCGCCGCTGGGCACGGTGGCCTGGCCGGTCTTGAAGACCTCCAGCGCGCTGATCGCCTCGGAGGCCAACTGGGCGAAATTGAACGCGCGGGTGCCGCCGTCCACGCCGCCGATCGGGATCTGGCCCGGCGCGCCGAACGCGTCGGCGCCGGGAATCTGGCGACCGTTGAGGGTCACCATGTTGAACTGCGGGCCGAAGCCACGCGCGGTGACCTGCGCGCCCTCACCGTCGCGGCGCTCGATCGAGATACCGGTGATGCGCTGCAGGGACTCGGCCAGGTTGGTGTCCGGGAACTTGCCGATGTCCTCGGCGGTGACGCCATCGACGACGCCGATGGCGTCGCGCTTCATCCCCATCGACTGATCCAGACTGCTGCGGATGCCGCTGACAACGACCGTGTCCAGGGTCTTGGCCTGGTCGGTCGCCTGCGACGTGGATTGCTGGGTGGTGTCCGCAGGCGTGGCCTGCGTGGCGGCGTCCTGGCCGAACGCGGGGTTGATGACCAGCACGCCCCCCACGAAGGTGAACATGGCCTTCGATTTGAATCTCGCCAACTTCCGGCTCATGAACTTGCCCTCAGGTCTGGAGTTGCACGGAAACTGCACGCGTTCATGGATCTCCCCTTTCACGATCAATGGATGTATCGCCCTCCCAAGGGCGCCCACGGGCATGGCCCGTTATTTCCAGACCGGAACCGGGCGCGGCGTCCGAGGGCGCACGACCTGGTATTCCGGCTTCAAAACGTGGTTGGACGACTAGCGCGCGATGGAGGGGCAGGCCATTGACCGGGCTGTGCAGCAGTCGAGTGGTAGCGCTACCATTACGTTGGGCCGCAGACTAATCACGCGTCTTCGTCCTTGTCACCATGCAGCGCAGCAAATCGACGCAAAGTCCCCGAAACACCGCGCCGAGTACGTTGGGAGGAACCGTGATGGAAACGATTCCAGCCACGGGACTGCGCGTGTAATGGAGGTTTCCCGCCCGCAGGCCGCCTGAACCACGCAGAATGACCGGATGAATTCCCGCATGAACAAGACCAGCAAGTCGGTCCGCCGCAAGGGACGGGCCATCACCATCGACGAAGTCGCCGCGCACGCCGGCGTCTCGCCGATGACCGTGTCCCGCGTGATCAATGGCCACGAAGGCGTGCGCGACGCCAATCGCGAACGGGTGATGCGCAGCGTGCGCGAGCTCGGCTATCGGCCCAACCTGGCCGCCAGCGCGCTGGCCGCGGCGCAGCACACCTGCATCGCGCTGATCTACACCAACCCCAGCTCCAGCTACCTGCGCGAGCTGCTGGTCGGCGCCTTGCGCGGCTCGGCGCGCGCGGCCGCGCAATTGGTGATCGCCACCTGGGACACCCTCGACGCGGAAGGCCAGCGCGCCGCCGCGCGGCAGTTGGCGCAGAGCGTGGCGGGCGTGATCCTGCCGCCGCCGCTATGCGAGTCCAAGGCGATCGTCGCCGAGTTCGCGCAGGCCGGAATTCCGGTCGTCGCGATCGCGTCGGCGCATTTCAGCGACCGGATTTCCTGCGTGCGCATCGACGACCATCGCGCCAGCCACGAAATGACCACGCACCTGATCGCGCACGGCCATACCCGCATCGGCTACATCAAGGGCGATCCCAACCAGACCGCCAGCGCGCATCGCCTGCGCGGCTACCAGGAAGCCCTGGCCGAGGCCGGCCTCGCCTTCGACGAGGCACTGGTCCAACCCGGCTATTTCACCTATCGCTCGGGCCTGGAAGCGGCGGAGAACCTGCTGGCCCTGCGCCGCCCGCCGACCGCCATCTTCGCCAGCAATGACGACATGGCTTCCGCGGTGGTCTCCGTCGCCCACCGCCGCGGCCTGGACGTGCCGCGCGATCTCTCCGTGGTTGGCTTCGACGACACCTCGGCGGCGACGATGGTCTGGCCCGAACTGACCACCGTCCACCAGCCGGTCGCCTCGATGTCCGATGCGGCCATCGACATCCTGCTGCGCGAAATCCGGCGCCCGAATACCTCGGCGCGCACCCTGGTCAACCATGTCGTCCCGCATCAGTTGGTGAAGCGTGCCTCGGTCGAAACCCTCGCCAAGCGCAAGACGGGCGGACGGTAGAAGGTTGGGAGACAGAGGCCAGGTGACATGCGTGGTGCGGGCCACCGATGAAGTGCTCAGTGACTCACGCCATTGGCGTCGCGAGCAGGCCGTCCGGGAAGGCGAGAAGCAACGGCAAGCATCCGCAACGCCGGATTCATCCGTACGCGGACGCAGTAGCGAGACCGGCATCGAATGCCCGCCCGTCAAGGGAACCCCCGTCCATATCACGCTTCCCTTGGCGTCGCCGGCCGGATAACGGCCAAGAAAGGCGCGCATTGGCTCCCCGGAACCTTTAGCGCATTTTGTTCAAGCCCTTATGGGGCCAGATAAAAGTCCATGGGGATGAGTTCGACGGCCCACCCTCCCTCTTCGCCCAAGATGGCGGCCGGGTGCATAGAGGCGATGCGCAATGCCTCCTCAGGGCTGTCCGCCTCAATGATGAACAGGCCACCCACCACTTCCTTCGCCTCGGCGTAAGGTCCATCGGTGACATGCGTCTTGCCGCCACGCGGACGAAGCGTCCGCCAGCTTCCGGTATCGCCCAGTGACGCGGACACCCGCACCTTGCCGGTCGCGAGCATCTTTTCGTCCAGGGCGGGACACTGGCTCTCCAGCGCTTCCACTTCGTCTGGACTCATTGCGGCGAACTTTTCGGGGGAGTAATAGGCAAGGCCGAGGTACTTCATGGGAGGTCCTTTGTGTGAGTGTATTTCACGACGAAGCAGAGGACGGAAATCGACCCGCTTGGGAATCGTCTAATCAAGGAGTGAATCCATGAAGAGCAAGATGTCATCCTGCGTGTTTGCGGTTCTGATGACTGGACTATTTTTCGCCGCGACCGCTGGCGCCACAACGAAAACAATCTACGCGACGGCAAATAGCAACGGTTCGACCACGGGTAGTGCTTCGATGTCGTCGGCCTCCAAGGTCACGTGTACATCCGCATCAGGGGGAGGCACCAGCTCCCGGTGCTTCATTCAAGCCCCCGGCTGGAGTGGTCTGTTGACGGCCGGACAATCGATCGGGACCAGCGGGCCAGGCACGGTCACCCTTTCGTGTGCCGGGACCTACCCGGTGGGTGGGTCATTGTCTTGTTCCGCAAAGGTTGATGACACCACCTGTTCGCCTGAACAGACTCTCTCGGCCTCCGCGAATTGGGCAGGTACCACGCAGGGTCTCGCAGCCATAAAGGGACCGGCGATCGTTGAATGCACGTTTGCGTCCGGCGGTGGTACCAGCTCCAGGTGCTTTGTTACGGCGCCTGGGTTCAGTGGACTCATGTTGGAGGGCCAGACGGTTTCCGCCACGGGTGCCGGCACCGTGGTTCTGGGGTGCGCAGGCAGCTACCCGGTAGGCGGCTCTCTGTCTTGCAATGCGCAAGTCAGCCAGATCTGCCCTTGACCAGGCGCTGATGCTGCAAGGATGAACGGATGGGCCGCACTGCGGCCCATCTCCATTGGTGTCGGGTAGTTCTTCCACCCGGCAGAGCCGCGCAGCGCATGCCAGGGCGAAACACATCGCCCTGGCATGACCATCGACTGCGGTTTGTCCACCGCCATGGACATCGCCCTTTCGGGCGATGTCCGAGCGGGTTTCAGTAAGCCGAACCACCCGCCTGGGTGGAACTCAGCACACCGGCTTCGGCCGTGACCGTGTAGGTGGTTCCACCCACCGGCGCCCAGTTGACCAGATCGAAGCCATCGCCGGCGGCGATGCGTGCGACGCCGATGTTGCGATAGGTCAGCGGTTGCTTGGCCGAGCACACCTGCGGCAATCCCGGCGCTTGCAGGAAATACACCTTGCCGGTGCCGACCACGCTGGCATAGCCGCCGTTGGCGACCAGCAAGGCGGTCGCTTCATCGACGGCGATGCCACGCGGCGCGGAGCTCCAGCCGTTGGCCGCCACGCGGCACAGGAAGGCGAGGTTGCGGCCCATGCGGTCGCGCGCGGCGAAGTGGGGGTCGCCGATGACGCCCTGCAGCGTCGACACCGCGGCGAAGTCGCGGTCGAAGGTCAGGTAGCGGTTGAACGGATCGGCCAAGGCCTGGCTGCTGGTCGCGCCCTGGCTGGCGTTCGCGCTGTAGACGAACTGGGTGAGCACGTTGAGGCCGGCGCTGGTGCCGCCCACCGGCACGCCCTGCGCGATGCGCGCGTTGAGCGTGGACTGCACCGGCGTGCCTTTCCAGAAATTGATGTAGTTGGACTGATCGCCGCCGGCAATCCACACCACCTCCGCCTTGGCGATGATGGCCGCGACGTCCGCATGGTTCGCCGCCGCCGCGTCCGGAATGATCAGCGTAGCGACCGAATTCGCGTTGGGGCACAGGCCCTGCACGTACGGGTTGTAGGCATCGGCGCCGGTGGCGCGGATGATCAGGAAATCCCCATTGCCGCCCCGGTTGCAAAGCCACTGGAACGCGGCATCGACATCGCTGCCGCCGCCCATCAGGACGGTGCCGGACGTGGTGGCCGGCGAGACATCGCTCGCGCTGCCGACGCGGACATACGTGTAGGGCGGGGCCTTGCCGGCCATCGCGGAAGTAGCCAGGACCGAAGCGAACAGGAACAGCAGCAGACTGCGCATGGAACACCTCATCGTTGGGTGACAAAAACCCAGACGAGCCAGTTGTCCCAATCCCCCACGCACCGCGACAGGCGGTCGCGTGCGGGCGCCATGCCCGAAACTCCTCTTACGCCCGCACCCAAGCCCTCCAAGGCAGGCCCTGCCCCGCCAACACATGCCAGGGCGGAACACATCGCCCTGGCATGACCGTCGCCCGGTGCTAGCGCATCGCGCGCTTGCGCTTCAGCACCTTTCGCTCGGACCCATCGCCGGCCTCGGGCGCCCGGACCGATATCCACTCCGACTGGCTCATGATCCGGTCCACCTGGCGCTCCATGTTCTCGAAGCTCGCATACCAGCGGTGAATCGCCATGGTCGGCTCGTTGTCCTCATCGCCACCACACGCGGCGCTGAGACAGCTCATCAGATTGAGCTGGTTGCGCAACTGCTTCAACTCGTAGATTGCGGCTTCGGAAAAGAAATAACCCGTGCGTGGCAACGGGGTCGCGGGGGCATCAGAACTCATCGGCGGTACTCCAGTCCGCGGGGAAAGAACCCCGTTCACTAAAGTGCGAACGGGGATGTCGGGAGGCTAGAAAACCGCATTGAGTCGGCGGGCGTATTCCCTCAAGAAGAGGTGTTTTATTAGCCGCCCTCCCGACGCTGAACTTCTATCGCGTCGGAGTACCGATGTCGCTAGTACAGAAGAGCCACCGAGAGATGCTGCGATGGCTCCGCTCAATGAAGGAGTTTCTAGACTCCGGCGACGAGTCTGCCTTCGCCGTTAAACGCATTCAATGCTTTGGCGTTCAAAGTTAGTTTAGTGACTGGATCGGGCTACATCCCATGTATCGTAGCAGCTGACCGCTTGCTGTTTCCGATGGGTTTCAGCTGCTGCAACTGCCTCTGTTTTTAGAGATTCTCCAAAATAGGTTCTATGCCTTTACCTTTCAGGTATCTGCCGCAGCCCATTTTATCTGAACGGCAACTCTTACGATCGCAGCTTTGCATCGAAGTACTGCATTAGGCTCCTGACCAGGTTGATAACAAGAAGCGCCTCGTCGTGAGAGATCAACTCCTCGTTTGCATGTGCGAGGGTCGCACGGTTACGGATCGGGTCCAGCTGCTCCAACAGTGTCGCGGCGCTATTGAGAATATTCTTCATGGCCGCTTGCTGTGCCATCGGAGCCTCGAAGCCTGGATGGCGCTGCCTAAGCACCTTGAAGTAGTACACGATTCTGGGATCGCTTGGTGCATCTGAAAGATCCAAATTAGCAGTACGACAGGCCGTTCTTAGATAGCCATGTAGTGCCGTATGCAAACGATCAACGGCACTAGTAGGACCATGCGTCTTGAGGAGCGTTGTCGCCTCTGCTAAAGCACGTTGAACAATGTCGCTGGTGACTCTCGGCTCCTCACCGTCGACTACAGCCACTTGCTGGCACCGCTTGGCTAACGCCAATAGCTTCTGATAAGCGGTCGCGTTGCGTTGCATCTCGGAACCGACTGGGAATCGCCGAGCCAAGCCAATCAGAATGGCAGCCTGGGTGCGCGGCTCGGATGCGCTGAGGATGGCGATGAATTTCTTTCTTGTCGTGTTCTCTGCGAATGCGTCGACATCGATCTCAAGATCGCAGTAGTCCGCATAAAACTCACGATGGGAGGCGTAGCTGAAATCGCCCAGATAGCCACCTGAGACCCCGATGTAATTGTTAACCACCCAGTGGATTTCGCTCGATTTAAGCCCCTCCATGGCGCCCCCTCAGGCCCTCAAATAGTGGATGGCGGTCTCATTTGGGAGCACTATAGCGCCTTGTTGGCCGCCGGGGGGCGGCAGGGGATAGGTGCGATGGAACGACTTGAGGAAGAGGCGGGCAAGTCCGCCCTAGAGAGTGGTTCGGTCCTGAGAGAAGCAGGCCCACTTGTAGATAAGGTCAACCGGGCGCGGCTGGAGTTGTTAGACCTCTCCACGCGCAACCGGTTGCTTAATACACCGCGCAGCGGACGCGCCAAGACGGTCGAGGTCATTAATGAACTCGCCAAGGTAATGTACCAAACTCTGGTCATCGACGGTAAGCGCTTTACGTTCATCGCGGGTCGGGCAGAACCGACGCAGGTCGAAGAAGAACTGCCTGGGCTCTCGATAGAGCTCACCGTCGATGGCGAACCTCTGTCCGACTTTCATGAAGGACCGGAAGACCCGGAACTCCTCGCCCAACCTGATCTCGAGCTGGACGAGCATGGCCGCGTGGTCAGCCAGTGGGACGCCCATCTAACCACACGCTTCACGCCGACCGGCTTGCAGAAGCGTCTTCTTGATCTCTACATCGACGCGCGTACGCTCCAAGAAGAACAGGGCATCAATGTTCTCTACTTAGCCATCGGCTATTTGAAGTGGCGCGCACCAGGCGCCCCCAAAGTCGATCGCTACGCCCCGCTCGTTCTGGTCCCTGTGGCCTTGGAGCGAAGCAATGCGGGCGAGAAGTTCCATCTCCGCTGGCAGGGTGATGAAATCCAGGCAAACCTTTCGCTCCAACTGTTCCTCCAGCGTCAGTTCGGCCTGAAGCTGCCGGATATTGATGATTTTGAATCCCTGGATATCGATGCCTACTTGGCGTCAGTGGCCCAATTGATCGAGGACACGCCTGACTGGGAAGTGCTGTCCAATGATGCTGTGCTTGGCCTGTTCTCATTTGCCAAGTTCATGATGTATCGCGATCTGGACCCTGCACTCTGGACAGCGCATGGTGGGATGGAATCAATTCCCATGCTGCGGGGGGTTGTGTCAGATGGATTTCCAGGGGCAGCGCTGTCTGGCGATAACTTCGATATAGACAAGGAGATAACGCCAGATAGCATGCGGCACGTCGTCGACTCAGACAGTTCGCAATCGCTGGTTGTCTATGACGCTCTGAATGGACACAGCATGGTGGTACAAGGACCGCCTGGCACTGGCAAGTCACAAACTATCGCCAATGTCATCGCCGGTGCCGTCGCTGCCGGCAAGCGGGTCTTATTTGTGGCCGAGAAGCTAGCCGCTCTGGAAGTAGTCAAGCGCCGACTCGATCAAGTCAGGATCGGTAACGCATGTCTCGAACTCCACAGTAACAAGGCTAACAAGCGCACATTGTTGGAGGACCTTCGCCTCACGTGGCAGTTGGCCCAACTACCGGAGGAACCCAGCGGGGCGATAGTAGAACAGCTCGCGGAGCGTCAGGCGGAACTGAATGCCCACGTCCAGCGCTTGCACCGCGTCTTGTTGCCCGCCGCAATGACGCCCTACGCCGTGTTCGGCGAACTCGTGAGGCTTCGCCGAGAGGGCTTCACCACAGAACATCTGCCGTTGTCTGAGCCTCTGAAGTGGGCTCCTCACGAAGTCGATGCTCGGCGGAAGCTACTGGTAGATATCTGCGATCGCATCATAAGCATGGGGGTTCCCGCAAACCATACCTGGTCGGGCGTGGATAATGATGTCCTTCTTCCCAACGACGTTGAGCGCCTAGGAAAAGAAGTCGGAGCCTTGAAGCAGCGCTTGAAGTCTTGGCATGAAGCTGCCATTTGCCTTCACGATGAACTGTCGTTGTCACCACCCGATCAACTGAGTGCATGCACGCAAGCCGTCGCTCGGTGCGACCTACTCCTAACCGCGCCGCATCTTGATTCGGCCTCTTTCAGAGACGCTGCTTGGGAAGATATCGCCTCCATCGAAGAAGCTCTTCAGGCTCTGATACTCGCACAGACGCTGAGAGACACCACCCAATCACTAGTCGCCGACGATGCCCGTGACTTGGACTGGTCTGGGACAAAGGCCATTTTCGCAGATCTACCCCAATCCTTCACCGTCGGATCTGAACTTCAGATCCTCTCTGCCGCGTATCGCGACCTAATCTCAATAACTCCTGACTTGACGCGCCTTGGTCAGCTGCTATCGGAACGCGCTGAGCTTACTTTCACCAGTGCGAGCAGGCTGGTAGCCATCGGTGAACGCGCGGCCACGATCCCCGAGCTAGATCGCGATGCATTGGTAGCCCGCATCTGGGAACGTGGTGTCGATACGGTGGAGGGGGTGGTCGAATCTGTAGAACGCGTGCAGAGAGCAAGAAAACAGATCGCCGGCATCCTCCGTGATAGTGCGTGGTCGAAGGATTTTGAGACGGCGCGAGAAGAGTTAGCGAGCCGGAGTGGGAGTTGGCTGAGGTTCCTCAGCGGCCAATGGCGCAGCGCAAATCGGTCTGTTCGCGCTCAGCTCACCAACCCCAAGCTCCCCTCTGACCAAATGCTGACGGCGCTTGATCAGCTTCTCGATGGTCAGGCTGCGTTGCAGCGAGTTCAAGCCAGCGATGCTCAAGGCCTTGAGGCATTTGGGTCCAGTTGGGAGCGAGACCGCTCCAACCCAGCGTACATGCGCGGCGTTGTCGCCTGGATGCGCACTCTTCGGCCGCTCGGCACAGGTGTCCGAGAGCAGCTGGCAGACGTCTCCGACAGGCACCTGGCGGTCGAACTCGCCTCCCGGGTGCGTCCCATCCTGGAGCGTGCTCAGAAGTCATTGGCGTTTGTGCATGAGGCATTACTGGTTGGCGGAAAGAAGCTATGGGGTGATGAAACATCGCTCGTGAATCTTCCGCTGGCGGATATCACCAAGCGTATCGCCCCTTTTGCAACCTCGTTCGACGATGTACAGCACTTGGTGGATCGTGACCATCTAACAGTTTCTCAGGTAGCTGAGCACATTGACATGCTTGAGCGGGACCAAGCCGCTCGTAAGGAACTGCACAGAAAATCACCCCTTGGTCGGTCCGCGTTCGGCCCTTTGTGGCTAGACATCGACTCTGATGCCGCAGTGCTGGGCTCCGCTTTGTCGTGGATGCATATGAATGGGGACCTGCGCGGCCTAGCCGCAGGGATCCAGGACCCTACCTCAAAGCGCACGCAAGCCCTAGACCTGCTTGCGGGGGGTGAAGTTCTGGCTGGCGAGCTCATGAGTCTGTTCGCAACGCTCGCCTTCTCTGGCACACAGCTGTTAAATGCGGACCCCGCCAAGGCCTCGGTTGCTGAGGCAATTAAGCAGCTTGATGCTTGGGAGTTGGACCCGGAGGGTCTGCCGCAGTGGGTTGGTTACCTGGCTCAGGCGAAGTGTGCCCAGCGGCAGGGGCTCGGCGCGATCATCAAGGAGCTCCATCAGGGGAACCTTGAGCCTGATCGCACACTGGGCACCTTTGACTTAGCCTACATGGAGTCTTTGCTCGCTGCGATGATCATTCGAGATCGTGAGCTAGGTCAGTTCGACGGCAAACGGCAGACGGCGCTCGTAGAGAGCTTCACGACACTGGACCGCGACCGTATTGATTTGGCACGACGCCAAGTTAGCCAGGTACATCGCGCAAGCATTCCGCAACGAGGCGGGGCCACTGGCCCTACCGCCGCACTCATGGGCGAAATGGCGAAGAAGCGAGCCCACTTGCCAATCCGTGTCCTCATGGAGCGTGCGGCGCCAGCCATCCAGGCGCTCAAACCCGTCTTCATGATGAGTCCACTGTCAGTGGCCCAGTTTCTCCCGCCAGGCAAGATAGGGTTTGACCTCCTCGTGGTCGACGAAGCCAGCCAGGTGCAGCCGATCGACGCGCTGGGAGCCATCGCGCGTGCCAAGCAGATTGTCGTTGTGGGTGATGAGCGCCAACTTCCGCCGACTCGCTTCTTCTCAAAGACACTGGGCGACGGCAATGATGGTGCAGATGACGATGGTGCTCAGGCGGGCGATGTCGAGAGCATTCTTGGCCTATGCAGGGCCAGGGGCCTCCCTGCGCGCATGCTGCAATGGCACTATCGCAGTCGACATCAGTCTCTGATTGCCGTCTCCAACCAGCAGTTCTACGAGAACAGGCTGGTCATCGTGCCCAGCCCCTACACAGGCGAAGCCGGTGTTGGCCTGCGTTTCCACCATCTCTCTGATGCCATCTACGACCGTGGCAATACTCGCACCAATCCCAAGGAGGCCAAAGCGATTGCTCAGGCCGTCATTTCACACGCCCTGACCACGCCCAACCTAACTCTCGGCGTTGCGACCTTCTCTACGCAACAACGACGTGCAGTATTTGACGAAATCGAGCTTCTGCGACGGCAGCACCCCGAGACTGAAGGATTCTTTGGGGCGCATGCGCATGAGCCCTTCTTCGTTAAAAGTCTCGAGAACATACAAGGTGACGAGCGTGACGTGATCCTGATTTCGATCGGTTACGGACGCGACGCGCACGGCAACGTTAGCATGAACTTTGGACCGGTGAGTAGCGAGGGCGGCGAGCGCCGCCTGAACGTTCTTATCAGCCGAGCAAAGTCTCGCTGCGAGGTATTCTCTTCGATCACCGATGAAGATATAGATCTTGAACGCGGAAGAGGCAAAGGCACCGCCGCGCTTAAGCTTTTTATGCATTACTCGCGCACAGGCCGCATGCAAATAAGCGCGAGCACCGAGCAACACAAAGATAGCGTGTTCGAACAAGAAGTGGCCGCAGCTCTTCGTATGCGGGGGTATGATTTCCATACGAATGTCGGTGAAGCGGGAATTTTCGTTGACATTGCCATCTACGACCCCGCCAAGCCCGGACGTTACATTCTTGGCATTGAGTGCGACGGAGAATCGTATCGAGCAGCAAAGAGCGCTCGGGACCGTGATCGTTTGCGCGAGCAGGCGCTGCGCGATAAGGGCTGGAACATTCATCGGATCTGGAGTTCTGAGTGGTTCCGTCGACCAAAGGCGCAACTCGAAGAGCTTATTGCCATCATAGAACTGGCGAAGGCCGAGCCAGATCCTCTTGCCGCCGAGGGAGTTTCACGCAATCGTGCAGTGCCGGTCGATTTTGAGAGCATTGAGCGCGAGGACTATGTGGAAGTCGGCTTGGTTCCGGTTGAGGCGCTTCCCGCGCAAGCCTATGTGGAAGCTTCGTTCTCCGTCCCTAAGCACGAGTACGAGCTTCACCTGGTCCCGCCCGCGCGTATGGCGACAATCGTACGAGACGTTGTCCAAGCAGAAGGCCCCGTTCATTGCTCCGAGGTGGTCGTGAGGATTCGCACGCTTTGGGATCTACAGCGTACCGGCGGCAGAATTCAGGCTGCAGTTGACGATGGCATTGAGCGCGCCGTCCGAGAGCGTATGATCAATCGTGACGGAGACTTTCTGCTTTGGCCAGGTCGAGAAGTTATCGCACGCGATCGTAGCTCGACCGAATCAAACACCCTGCGCAGGCCGGAACTTCTTCCGCCCATGGAGATTGACGCAGCGATATTGAGCTTGATCAAAGAAAATCTCGGCGCAACGCTTGACGAGATGGCGCTCCATGTATCCAGGCGACTCGGCTATCGCACTACGAGTTCGCAACTGAGGGCAGCGCTGATTGCGCGGGCCGAAGCATTGATATCGGACGGAAGGCTGGAACTAAGGGCGGGAAGCTTGTCGCTAGCCTCTCGGCAATGATGCGAAGAATGCAGAGTGGCGATAACCGAACTGTGCTAGGGAGGGACGAGGCCCCCCTCTCCCGTGAGGCTATGTAGGGCTATCAGGGGCGTTTCTGTTCTTCCGGCGTTAGGGGCGATAAGAGGGCGGCACTGACATGTCCAGGCGGACACTTAGAAAGATAGTCCATATCCAACTGGATCCTACGGCTTGGACAGGGAAAGGGCTGTCACCTACCAACAGCTTATTGGTTGGTGCGATTCTGTTGGCAACGATGAGTGCAATCATCGGCACGGAGCCTACCTTGACTGGGAGGTTCGCAGGAACGTTCAGTATCCTCGAGCTTGGCTTGGGAGTCGTGTTTGCAGTCGAATACATCGCTCGGCTATGGAGCGTGGTCGAGCGAAAGACCCCGGGCATGAGTCCTGCTAGTGAACGCCTACGCTTCGCTGTGCGACCCAGTGCTCTGCTAGATCTTTTTATCATTGTTATTACCCTGGTGCCGTTCTTTGCAATGAACGTCATGGCGCTGCGACTGGTCAGGCTGCTACGGATTGTTCGCCTGGCCAAGCTGGGTCGTATGTCGAGTGCCCTTCGACTTCTTTACGGCGTGGTGTCGTCTCGCAGATACGAGTTGATGGTGACGCTCGGTCTGGCTAGCACCCTCCTGATATTCGGCGCCTCCGCTCTGTATTGGATAGAGGGCGACATTCAGCCTGAAAAATTCGGCAGTATTCCACGTGCTCTGTGGTGGGCCGTTATCACCCTGACCACCATCGGTTATGGCGACGTCTATCCCATTACAGCCGCTGGCAAGTTCGTTGCAGGGCTTGTCGCTATCGCTGGTATTGGACTAATCGCTATGCCTACCGGCATTCTGGCTTCTGCGTTCAGCGAAGCTATGCGCAAGCAGTAAGGGGATTCAGCAGATGTCTCAGTCCAGGGGCGGAACTCTTTTATTCTTTTCTCTCGTGGTTCTTACTGTATTGAGCTATTGCAGCAGACCCGACGTTCGCGGGCGTCTTGATTCTCCTCAAGCCCCTTCTGCATCAGTAGAAAAAGCACAGGATTCGTCGCTTCCGAACTCTTCCCCGGAGCCTTCTTCTACTCGCTACGTCAGATCCATTCAACTCAATGTCCGATCTTCTCCCAACGGCGCAGTGATCGGCACGCTTGCGCGTGGCGCTCCAGTAGGCATCTATGGAAATCGGGGAAAGTGGGTTCGCATTAGCCGAGATGGACAGCCGGAGCAGTGGGTCTCTGGACCTAATTTGTGCTCGGAAATTGGCTGTGCCGAAGCTCAAAGCACCCCCGCACGTTCACAATCATCGGACCTGACCACGTCATTTACGCCGATTGAGACGCCTCGTTATCGATCCAGCGCATCGCCCACCTATGATTGTCCCTGTTCGCGCAGCGCCAACTGCATAGGCCCGCGCGGGGGCAGGTATTGCATTACCTCTGGTGGAAACAAGCGTTATAGGTAGGGACAACTCAAAGCGGTGACCAGCTACCGTAAGCGGCTGATTTTCAGGTGGAACCACCCCAAGTCACCCCCGCCCCCCACGCCGCGTAGACGACGCCTCCACCAGCGGATACCCACTGAACGGCTTGACCTCGTCCATCAGGAAGTACGAGACGATCTTCTCCACGCCGTAGTCGCCGCCGAGCAGCAGGCGGGCGATGTCTTTCCAGTGGTGCACGTCGTTGACGATGACCCGCAGCAGGTAGTCGTACGCGCCTGAGATCCGGCAGGCCTCCACCACCTCGGGCATGGCCAGGATGCGGCGGTCGAATTCGGTGAATTCTTCCAGCGCGTGCTGCTTGAACGAGACCTGGGCCAGCACGACGGTCGCGGAGCGGATGCGGTCCACGGCGACGTGGGCGCGGTAGCCGCGGATGAGACCCTTGGCCTCCAGCGTGCGTACGCGGGCCAGGCAGGCGCTGGGCGAGAGCGCGACACGCTCGGCCAGGGCCTGGTTGGTGATGCGCGCGTCCTGCTGCAGCACATCCAGGATCTTCAGGTCGATGCGGTCCGGCGTTTTGGCGGTCATGGGTGTCCGGCGGTTGGGGGGTGCCGCAGGTTGTTCACCATTTGGCGGTCCTCGCCGCAGATTCTGCATATTTTTTGCGGGAGACCAACCACATCTTCGGCCTACCGACCAGCAATGCCATTTGAATCAACCGGTTACTTCCGTTCCGGCACCCGTTGATTCTGCTGGACAGCGGTGGCCTTTTTCACTTTCACTCGGGTCAGCCATGTTGGCCGAGGCGCGAAAGCCGCCGGCGGCCCTTTCCATCGCCATCCCGGGGAACCGTGTCATGTCATCGCATCCGCGTCTTCGCAAGCTCACCCGCGCCATCCGTTTCGGTTGCTGTTTCGGCCTGATGGCCAGTACGCCTGCCTGGGGACAGGATGCGGCGCCGCAGACGGACCCGGACGCCGCCACCAACCTGGAAACCGTGGTGGTCACCGCCGGCAAGTTGAACGAGTCCGTCCGCGAGATTGCCGGTTCGGTCTCGGCGGTCACCGACCAGCAGTTGCAGGACCTGGGCGCGCAGTCGTTGGCCGACTACATCCAGCGCACCCCCGGTGTGGTGTTCAACAGCTACCAGCCCGGCGTTTCCCATGTGGTGATGCGCGGCATCGCCACCAGCTCGGGCAATGTGCAGGGCCAGCCGACCACGGGCTACTTTCTCAACGAGGTGCCGCTGACCGAGCCGGGTTGGACCATCGCCATTCCCGATGTGGATGCCTTCGACCTCAATCGCGTCGAGGTGCTGCGCGGGCCGCAGGGCACGCTGTTCGGATCGGCGTCGATGGGCGGTGCGGTCAACTATGTAGCCAACGTGGCCGATGCCAGCGGGTTTGATGCCTCCGCCGAACTCACCGTCAGCCAGACCAAGAACGCCGACGTGGGCTTTGCCGCCAAGGCGATGGTGAACGTGCCGCTCAAGGAGGACCTGCTGGCGGTGCGCGCGGTGGCGCAGTACCGCGATGCGCCGGGCTTTCTGGACAACATCGGCACGGGCCGGAAAGGCGCCAATGACAGCACGCTGGAGGGCGGCCGCCTGTCGGTGGTGCTCACTCCGAGCGAAGCGACCACCCTGACCTGGCTGAGCCTGTTGCAGAACAGCGACAGCGACGACAACAGCTACCAGATCGTTGGCCTCGGTGACCTGGAGCGCAACACCGCGCTGCCGGAATTCACCAACACCAAGATTGCCGTGCACAGCCTGCGGCTGGATCAGGATCTCGGCTTTGCGGATCTGACGGCGCTTCTGGCGTACCAGAAGAAGCAGCAGGACTGGCGGTTCGACTACACGCCCATCCGCGCGGCCTACAACGCCGACCTGGGCCTGGACCTGAGCACGCCGCTGTACATCGTGTCCGGCGGCGAGAGCCGGGGCAAGAGCATCGAACTGCGTCTGGCGTCCAAGCCGGGCGGCCGCGTGGACTGGCTGATTGGCGGCATGTACTTCGACTCGGACAAGGATCTGTACGAGCGTATCGCCGCCGAGGGCGCGGCGGGGGCGTTCGATCGGTCGCCGCTGTTCGGGCCGGGCAGCGGCGCGGTCATCGCGCCGGACGGGCAAATATTCAACAGTTACTTCACGGATCTCACCGGCTCGGAGGCCGCGCTTTTTGGCGAGGCCAGCTTCCATTTCAATGAGCAATGGAAGCTCACCGCCGGCGGCCGCCTGTTCCGCAACAAGGTGCAAACGACCAGCACCCAGGTCGGCTTCTCGACCTATCCCGGCAGCCCGATCATTTCCCGGCAGCAGACCGAGGAGGACGGCTTCAATCCGAAGGTGGCGCTGACCTGGCAACCCAGCGCCGATGTGATGGTCTATGGCCTGGTCTCGGAGGGCTTTCGCTTTGGTGAGCCGAACACCGCCGGCCTCAGCGCGTATCCGGTCCCGTCGGGTTCCAAGAGCGACAGCCTGATCAACTACGAACTCGGTACGCGCACCACATGGGCCGATGGCCGCCTTCTGCTGGACGCGACGCTGTTCTACGTGGACTGGAAGGACATCCAGCTGCGCCTGCAGACACCGGACCTGTTCAACTACGCGAGCAATGGCGGCAAGGCCTACAGCCGCGGCATCGAGATGGCCGCCACCTGGCGTCCGACGGATGCCTTCGAATGGCAGGGCTCGGCGACCTGGCAGCGCGCGCGGCTGGATGAGGATCTGTTCATCCTCTACTACGGCACCGCGCCGGCCGGCTCGCAATTGCCGGGTTCGGCCGACTGGACGGTCAGCAATCTGCTGAGCTACCACTTCGACACGCGCTTCTCGCCGACGATTTCGCTGTCGCACCAGTATGTCGGCGGCGGCATCAGCGACCTCAACTCCGCGGTGCCGGGCGTCACTCCGAATCGCCAGGGCAACTACAACCTGTTCGACCTGCGTTACCGGATGACCTTCGGCAACACCGAGGTGACCCTGTTCGGCAGCAACCTCACCGACAAGCGCGGCATTACCCGCACCGTGCCCGAGACCAATGGCATCGGCCAGGGCGTGGTGCGGCCGCGCACCTACGGCGTGACCGTGCATTGGCGCTACTGACGCGATGGAAGGGAGCGGCTTAGTGAAAGCGCGTTCGATGGGACGCTGGCAGTTGGCGACCCGCCGCAAGTCGCTGGAGGCGGTGGTGGCCGATGGCGAGCGTGCCGGCCTGCACCGGCGGCTGGGCGCCGGCAGCCTGCTGGTGCTGGGCGTGGCCAACATTCTTGGCGCCGGAATCTATGTCGTCACCGGCACGGCGGCGGCCAGCTTCGCCGGTCCCGCCGTGGTGCTGGCTTTCGTACTGGCGGCGTTGGCCTGCGGATTCACCGGCCTGTGCTATGCGGAGCTGTCCTCGGTCATCCCGGTGTCGGGATCGGCGTATTCGTACTGCCAGGTGACCCTGGGCGAGGGTGCGGCGTGGGCGTTGGCGTGGATGGTGATCCTGGAGTATCTGCTGGCGGCCGCGGCGGTGGCGGCGGGGTTTGCCGGCTATCTGACCAGCCTGCTGGGTGACTGGCATGTCGCGGTACCGCTGGCGTTGGCCACTTCCAGCGTCACCGCCAGCCAGCAGGGCGGGCACACCGAGCTGGCGTTCAGCGGCGGCATCAATCTGGTCGCGATGTTGGCCGTGCTGGCCGCGGCGGCCGTGCAGATTGCCGGCGTGGGGCGCTCGGCCTGGGCGAACCTGGTGCTGGTGCTGATCAAGATCGCGGTGTTGCTGGCGTTCGTGGCGGTGGGTTCGCAGTTCATCGATGCGGCCAATTGGCGGCCGTTCCTGCCGGCGAACGAAGGCGGCTTTGCCTATGGCTGGCCTGGCGTGCTGCGGGCGGCGGCGATGCTGTTCTTCGCCTACCTCGGGTTCGAGACCGTTTCGATGGCGGCCGCCGAAGCGCGCCAGCCGCGTCGGGATGTTCCGGTGGGCATCCTCGGTTCGCTGGTGGTCTGCACCATTCTCTACATCGCCGCGGGCGCGGTGCTGACCGGCCTGGTGCCTTTCCGCGAACTCGGCGTGCCGGACCCGGTGGCGCTGGCGGTGGATCGCATCGGTTGGCCCGGCTTCGCGGTGCTGATCAAGATCGGGGCACTGACCGGACTGGGCTCGGTGTTGCTGGCCAATGCCTACGGCGCCTCGCGTATCAGCCTGAGCATCGCCCGCGATGGCCTGCTGCCGGCCTTCTTCACCCGCGTGCATCCAAAGCTGGGGACGCCCTGGCTGGCCAGCGTGGCCTTTGGCGCGGCCAGCGCGCTGCTGGCGGCGCTGCTGCCCATCAGCATCCTGGGCGATCTGATCTGCCTGGGCATCGCCTCGGCCTTCATCGTGGTGTGCATCGCGGTGATGTGGCTGCGTTCCCGGCGTCCGGACCTGCGCGGCGGTTTTCGTGTGCCGCTGGGCGGGGTGTGGATAGGCCGCACGTGGATTGGCGTGGTCCCCGTGCTGGGCATCGTGATGTGCCTGGCGATGATGGCCCCTGTCCTGGGCGACATGGTGGCGCAGGTGCGGCGCGGTGATGTGCTGCCCGCCAGCATCCTGGTGGTTTACGTATTGGCAGGCGCCTCGCTTTATCTCGGTTATGGCCAGCGCCGGGCACGCCGGCAAATCCAGGATTCCAACGCATGACCTTTCAAGCTTTTCCCTTGGCCCAGGCGCTGCAGCTGGGCTGCCTGGATGCGCACGATCAGTCTGCCCTGGTGCGTCGCGGTGAACTCTCGCCACGCGAGCTGACCGCCGCCGGCATCCTGCGCGCACGCCATCTCGATCCCACGCTGGGCGCGCTCAGCCATGCCGACTTCGAGGGCGCGCTGGATCGCGCCTCGCGCGTTTCTCCCGACGCGCCGATGGCCGGCGTGCCGTGGCTGCCGAAGGATTCGGTGCGCTATCCGGGCATGCCCACGCGTGGCGGCTCGCGTTCGCGCAGCAGTGTTCCGGCGACCGACGCGCCGCCCTTCGTCCAGCGGTTTGATGCGGCCGGACTGGTGGCGATTGGCAAGAGCGCCATGCCCGAGTTCGGTCTGATGGGATCCACCGAGCCCCTGCTCGGCCCGGTCACGCGCAATCCCTGGCGCCTGGATCATTCGCCCGGCGGTTCCAGCGGTGGCGCGGGCGCCGCGCTCGCCGCCGGCATCGTGCCGTTGGCCCATGGCAGCGATGGGGCCGGGTCGATCCGCATTCCGGCGTCTGCCTGTGGCGTGGTCGGCCTGAAGCCCGGGCGCGGCGCCACGGTGGCGGTGCGCGGTCGCCATGCCATCGAGGATCTGATCGTGGCCGACAGCCTGATGTCGCGCAGCGTGCGCGATACGGCCTGGGCGTTCGCGGCCGCCTACCCGGATGCCGACTTCAGCGTGCAGGCGCTGACGCGCCCGCCCAGGCGTTTGCGAATCGGCGTGGTTGACGCCTCCTTGCCCGGGTTGGCGCCCGATCCTGCGGTTTCCCGCGTGCTGGAAGACGTGGTCGCGCTCTGTTCGTCGCTCGGCCACGAGGTCGAGACCACGCAATATCCGCTGCCCGGTTCTGATGTTTGGCAGGCGCTGTACACGCTGTGGTCCAGGCTTGGCCTGGATGCCGTGGAGATGGCGGCCGCGCAAGGCGGCGACGACTTCGCCGCCCGGTCGCTGGAGCCGTGGACGCACGGACTCGCCCGTTACCATCGCACGCGTTGCGGCGTGGCGGAGCTGGAACAGGCGTATGCGACGGTGGCCGCGCTGCCCACCGCGTTCGCCGCACTTCATCAACATATCGACGTATTGCTGACGCCAACGCTGCGCAGCCCGCCTCCCCCGCTGGGCGAATTGGTGCCGGATCGCGACTTCGAGGAACTGCTTCCCGCGATGTTCCATTGGATGAGCTATACCCCGCTGCAGAATCTGGCGGGCACGCCGGCGATATCGCTGCCGTTGGGGCAAAGCGATCGACTGCCAATAGGCGTGCAGTTCGCCGCCGATCGCGGGCAGGAGCCGTTGCTGTTGCAACTGGCCGCCGAACTCGAACAGGCAGCGCCCTGGCATGGCCGTTGGCCTAATGTTTCCGCCGCCGCCGCAGTGAAGGAGATCCGCTGATGGGACATGCCCGTGACAGCCGCTACGCAGCGCGAACGCAGGACGACGTGCTGCGCCTGCTGGCCGCCCATCCGCTCGCCTGGCTTGTGTCATGCGGGGGTGAGGATGCCGCGTTCACGCCGCTTCCGTTGCGCGCGGAGTGCGACGCCAACGGCACGCTGGTGGCGTTGCGCGGCCATCTGGCCAAGCGCAATCCGCATGTCGCTCGCCTGCAACGCGACGGCCGCGCGCAGGCGCTGGTGATGGGGCCGCAAGCCTATGTGTCTCCCAGCTGGCTGGATGACCGCACCCAGGCGCCCAGTTGGAACTATGCCGCCGTGGCTTTCGACCTGGAGGTCACGGTGAGTTCGGACGAGGATGACATCCGGACGGAACTCGAGGCGCTGACGGCACAGATGGAGGCCGGTCGTCCGCGTGCCTGGTCGCTGGAGGAGATGGGCGAGCGCTATGCGCGATTGGCCTCGGGCGTTGTGGCGTTGCGTGGTTCGGTGCTGGAGGTGCGTGCCACCTTCAAGCTTGGCCAGGACGAAGCGCGGCATGACTTCGCTCAATTGCTGGCCGGGCTGGAGGCCGGTGGCGAGCACGCACTGGTCAACTGGATGCGGGATTTCGCCGGTGATGCGAAGGAGCGCGCATGAGCCGCAGCCTGGAGGCGCTGGACCCGCAAATCCGCCGTTTCATCGAAGACGTCTGCCGGGAAGGCGCGCGGCTGCGCGGTGGCCGCGCGCTGGACTGGCCCGAGCGCCGGCTCATCGCGGCCCAGGCGCGCACGCCGTGGCGCGAAGGCGGTCCCCGCATGCTTGCCACCCGCGACTATCGCCTGCCCTCTGCGCACGGTGAGTTTGGTCTGCGCGTGTTGTATCCGCAGGTCATGGAGGCGCAGCCCTCCCCCGCGTTGGTGTACTTCCACGGCGGCGGATGGTGCATGTTCGGACTCGATACGCATGACCGTCTTCTGCGGGAGTACGCCGACGCTTCGCGCCGGGTGGTGGTGGCAATCGACTACAGTCTGGCCCCCGAACATCCCTATCCGGCCGCGCTCGACCAGGCCGTCATCGCGCTGGATTGGCTGCATGAGCACGGCACCGATGCGGGTATCGATGCCAGGCGTATTGCGTTGGGCGGTGATTCCGCCGGTGCCAATCTTGCCGTGGCGGCCGCGCTGCGCCTTCGCCAAGCCGGACAGCTGGCGCGCATATCGGCGTTGGTCCTCAACTATGGCGCCTGGACGCCGGTTCTATCCGCTGTCGCGCGGCAGACCCTGGGGACTTCCGAGGACATGCTCAGTGGCGCGGAGATGGACGAGTTCTGGGCCGCGTATCTGGGGCCCGAGGCGGAACGCACGGTCACTCCGCTGTCGGCACCGCTTCTTGCGGAACTGCATGACTTGCCACCCGCCCTGCTGCTCTGGGGCGACCGCGACGTCCTGGCCGAACAGAACGCGGCGATGGCGCAGCGGCTGCAACAGGCGGGCGTGCAGGTAAGCACCCACGTCTATCCCGGCGCGCCACACAGCTTCATCGAGGCGATGTCGGTCTCCGATCAGGCGCGCGACGCCATTGCCCGTGGGGCAGAATGGATACGCCGACACACTCCTGTTTTCTCCTCGCAAGGACTTCCTGCATGAGGCCGATGCTTCACCGTCTGTTCGTCATCGGCCTGATGATGGCCGCTCTACCGACCTTGGCCTTGGCACAGGCGTCACCGGTGATCCCCACGCCGGACATGATCATGGCGCTCAAGATCGTCGGCGATCCGCAGATCGATCGCGAGGGCCGCTGGATCGCCTACACCGTGGGGACACCCCGGAGCCACGGGAAGCGGCCGCTCAGTCGCATCTGGCGCGTGCCGGCGACGGGCAAAGGGGGCGCCCAGGAAGTCGTCGCTCCCGAAGACGCCAACGAGGAACATCCACGATGGAGTGCGGACGGCCGCTACCTGTACTTCATTTCCAATCGACCTTCATCCGCGGCGGATGACTCCAAGGACGTGGCCGACGCACAGGTGTGGCGGGTCGACGCGAACGGCGAAAATCCAACCGTCCTGACGCATTCGCCCGGTGATGTCAGTGCGTTCGAAGTCGCGCGCGACGGAAGCCGCATCGCCTATCTGGCTGCGGACGCGCCCAATGCCGCCACCGTCGCCGCGCGCGAGGCCAAGGATGACGCGGTGCTGGCGGATCACTCCACTCAGTTCTCACGCGTGTGGCTGCGTGACTTGGGCAACGGGGAAGCCCGGGCACTGACCGCGCCGGATCTCCAGGTTCACGACCTGGCCTGGTCCCCGGATGGGCGACGCCTTGCCATGCGGGTATCCCGTGGCACCACCCTCAATGACTATTGGTATCGCTCGCGCGTGGTGCTGATTGACGCCGATACCGGCGAGCTGGCCAAGGAACTGGAAGCACGCGCATCTGCGCATCCCCTGCAATGGTCGCCCGATGGAACGCGACTGCTCTATGGCCACCTGGGCGAGCACGGCATGGTCGCCGACGTCACCGTGCACGACCTCGGGAGTGATCGGAAGGCGGTGTTGGCGCCCGGCTGGAACGGCACGTTATGGCTGGTGCGCTGGCGGGATGATCGCACCCTGCTGGGCTTGGGCCAGCGCGGTGTGCGGGGCGCGTTCCTGCGCCTGGATGCGACGACCGGTCAGTGGCGCGAAGTCGCACGGCCCCGGATTCCGTTTGCTTCATTCACCACGACGAGCACCGGTCGAAGCGCCTATCTGGGCATTCGCGACGACCAGCCCGCCGAGGTATGGACCCTGGATGGCGGCACGCTCGCCGCACGCACCGACACGCATCCGCAGGTCGCTGGATGGGCGCACGGCCAGGTGCGGGAACTGGCCTGGACGTCCTCGCGCGATGGTTTGGGCATCACCGGCCTGCTGGTGACGCCGCCCGGCTGGAAGCCGGGCACGCCGTTGCCCACGCTGGTACAGGGACACGGGGGACCGGCCTGGGCCTGGTGGTCGGGCTGGCTGGGCTCCTGGCATGACTGGGCGCAGCTGCTGGCGACCCACGGCTATGCGGTGTTCCTGCCCAATCCACGCGGCTCGGAAGGCGGCGGCCATGCCTTCGCCGAAATGGCGCGTGGCGACTGGGGCGGCGGGGATTTCCAGGACATCCTCGATGGCCTGGACATGCTGGAAAAGGAAGGTGTGGTCGATCCTCGGCGACTGGCCATCGGCGGCTGGAGCTACGGCGGCTACATGGCGGCCTGGGCGGTCACGCAGAGTGATCGCTTCCGCACCGCGATTGTCGGCGCGGGCGTCATCGACATCGGCGCCATGGCGCTCACCACCGACACACCCGACTACCTGCCAGGCTATTTCGGCGATCCGGTAACGCAGCGCACGCGCTATGACGCGCACTCGCCGATTCGTTACGCCGACCGGGTGAAAGTGCCGGTGCTTATCCTGCATGGCGAAGAGGACAAGCGCGTGCCGCTGTCGCAGGGCGAGATGTTGCATCGCGCACTCGTCTTCAACGGCACGCCGGTGACCATGGTCACCTATCCGCGAGGACCGCATTGGTTCTTCGAAACCGCCCACGGGCGTGATGTCCAGCAACGTGTTCTGGACTGGCTGGATCGGCAACTGGGAACGGAGCGGTCCCCATGAGTTTCGGTATGGAGGTCGCCTTCATCGGGGGCGGGCACATGGCGCGCTGCCTGGTGGAGGGATTGCTGAGCCAGGGCCGGGATCCGGCACGGATCGCGGTGGCCGATCCCGTGGCGGCCACCCGCGATGCCTTGTCCACGCAGTTGCAGGTCCGGGTGTTCGAGCAGGGCATCGACGCGGTCGCCACCGCCGACTTGTGGGTGCTGGCAGTGAAACCACAGGTGGCGCGCGCGGTTTGCGAGGCGCTGGCCGGACAGGCGGCGCGGACGCGACCATTGGTCATCTCGGTCATGGCCGGCATCACCCATGCGCAATTGAGGCAATGGCTGGGCGTCGACACCCTCGTGCGCAGCATGCCGAATCAGCCTGCGGCCATCGGCGCGGGAATCACCGCGCTGTACGCGGATCCCTCGCTGGACGTCACGTCGCGGACGATCGCCGAGGCGGTCTTCAGCAGCACCGGCACCACCGTCTGGATCGAGCACGAGACACAGATGGACATGGTCACCGCGATCTCCGGCAGTGGCCCGGCCTATCTGTACCGGTTGGCCGAAGCCATGGAGGGCGCCGCCTGCGCGCGCGATATGCCGCCCGAGATCGCACACCATCTCGTGGTGCAAACCCTGCTTGGCGCCGCGCGCATGCTGCAGGTCTCGGGAGAATCCCCGGCGCAACTGCGCGGACGGGTCACCTCTCCCGGCGGCACCACCGAGGCGGCCATCCAGACCCTGGAAAATGGCGGTTGGGCGAAGCTGATCGATGAGGCCGTGGACGCCGCGCATGCACGCGGACGAGCGCTGGCCGAACAGTTCGGTTGAACCTGCGACAGGCCCGTGCACCGAATCGTCCACTTGGGTGGGGGATACGCAGCCGGCTCATTCGCAACGACATCGGAAGTGACGGCGTGTTGCGGCCCGAACATCATCGATGGGCTTTAGCGCATAAGTTGCTTTTGCGTTCTCGCATAAGTTGACCAAGGTCAGATGCGAAAGACGCGGATGGTCAGAACGGGCCCCAGGCCCCTCTGGCGCGGCCAAGGACGAAATTCCGGTGGGGCTACTGGTCAATCGACGGCTGCAGGGCCTGACGCGTCTTGTCTATTCCGATTTGGGGGGCGGCTTTCCGGGAGCGGGCAGATGGGGGTTCGAAGTGGGCTTACCCACTTCCTTGTTCGTTCGGTTTCCCACCGCGCGGATTCCGGCATCCTGCCTGTCGCTGCGGTTCGCCAGCAGCTGGATGCGACAGCTCCGCGTGTCATCGGCCGGATCATTGCCCCTCGGTTCGTCCGCATGTGCTCGACGAGCCCCTATGGACCAGGGAATGCCGGGTCCGGGCTTCTCCGCATGCCGCATCGTGCCGGGGACGGATTTCCGCCACTCGGCATCCCCGTCTAACCGAAAGTGGCGCTGCTTCTCGGGACCACGGGAATGTCCTGCCTGCCCTCGGCGCTTTGCAAGCAGCCGTGATCCGTCAACTCCGGCAAGCCGCGCGCGTCCTGGGGCAACGGGGGGCAGCTGGATTCCACCAGGCACGGAAACACGAACCCCAACAGGGCGGCGCGGATTTTCACTTGATTCTCCGCTTGCCGAATCGGGGCCAGAGTGCCGGCCAGTCGCAGGATGGGCCGCCGCGCGTTGGCGCATTCCGTTGCCCGCGTGACGGCGACCCGTTGCATACGTAGACACCCGGTGAACGCATCGCCTGACCACATGAATTGGCGCTCATTGAAATCGCTTCTATGGAGATTGATCGACGAGTTGGAACCGGCCGCGAAAAAGATGGTGGGCTCGGACTCGACAACTGACTAACGGGAAAGCGTAACGACGGCGAATCGCGAAAAAATCCGTGCGTGACATTTCGTGATTGATAATCACCATGCCTTGGAACCGATTGCCTCGTTCATCTGGGAAGCGCGATCTCGCCGCGACCGGTCGCCAGCCATTCAACCGAGACCTCTGTCGTGGTCGCCACTTCCACCAGATTGCTTGCACTTGGCTTGGGACGTTGGCTGACCTCCCAATTGGCGACCGCACCGCGCGATACGCCAATCCGTTCCGCCAGCTGACTTTGTGTCATCCCAGCACGCTGGCGCGCCACACGCACACGCGTCGCCATGTCCATGGTTTTTCGTCTCCGCCGAGTTCTCTTCTGGAGTTAAACGCGGACTGGCCCCTGCCTCCCTACCTCCCTTCGCGGGCGACAGGAATGAGTCATTCAGGGATGGCCGCCTGCGTTTGCGTAGAAGGTCCCCAGCGGAGACGAGAAGCGCCATGCCGCCTTGCAGCCGTCCGAATCCACGATCGGCCGCCACGACTGATTGCGGGAAATGGCCATACGACGGCGACACGCGCATGCAAGGATGCGCGCGGACGGGTGACCGCTCGACGCGTTATCTGGCAGGTCCTTCGCTTGTCTCGCCCGACCGTGAAGGAAAAGCGCGCATTCCCGCATCGCGCCTCATCCGCCGCCCGGGGTCTTATCCCCGCATCCGATCCCGCTTCGCGCCACCCGCTCCCTGAAGAGATCAATACGTTCGGATTTCCAGCCGCGCGGCCGGCAAGCGCGGCCGACGACCGGGTTCGCCACCTCCCGCATGGACGGCCAGCAGCGCCGTCATCGGCCGGTGCATCATCGCCGCACGCCTACGGCACGCTGCAGGTAACGATGAAGGTGACGCTGCTGTTGGCCGGAAATGTGGGGATGGCCACGCCGGGCCCCTGCAGGGTACTCACATCCAGCGCGGACGGGCATATCGCGCCCCCCGTCGCCCCGCCGCAGCTCACCGCCGTACAGTTCAGCCCGCTGACCGTATCGCGAACAAGCGCGCCATCCGCCGCGTCCGGACCCGCGTTGCTCACCACGATCGTATAGCTCGTCGCAGTGCCGCTGGTCACCGTATCGTTGGCCAGGTCGTCCGGCCCTGACGAGGCCGTATTGGTCTTGGTGACCGACAAATCCGCCTTCGGCTTCCGCGTATTGATGAAGCTGCAGGTCAGGTCGTCGCCCGCCGCCGGCGTCACGCTGAAGCTGGTGCCACTGCCGGCCGGGGTTTGCCCACCCGAGGCGGCATTGATGCAGCTGTAGGTGGTGGCGTAATTCGCCAGATCCGCTCCAGCCGCGGCCGACTCCGACAGGGTGTAGGTCGCGCCGAGGGTCGCCACCCCCACCGTCACCATCCCGGTTGCCGTGCCGCCGCTGCCGCCGGTCGTGACGGGCGCGGGCGCGCCCATACCGGCAATGCCCAGGGTGAACTGGTCCGTGGTATTGAAACGACCGCCGGGCAGCGACTTCTGCAGACGCACGATGGCCTGCTTGCTGTTGGTGTAGGTGCAGTTGATGTTCTCGCCCGCGTCCAGGTCGATGGTGGCCACGCCCGTGCCCAGGTTCACCGTGGTACCGCTGTCCGGGTCGGCGCAGATCAGGCCAGTCAAGGTCCAGCCAGCCACTGCCGTTTCGGCCACGCTGTAACTGCCCGCGGCCAAGCCGATGAACGTCCGGGTGTTCGGCAAGGCGGCGTCGGCGTCATCGTCCAGGCTGAAGTCGCTCAAGCCCAGGCCCGTGGTGACGAAGGCGAAGTCCTGCGCGTCGTCGGGCAGCGCGTCCTTGACGATGGTGATGCTGCCGCTCTGCACGTCCGTGTCATTGGCGGTATTGTCGGCCGGGGTCGACTCGGTCACGCCGGCCGGCACAGCCAGGACGGCCGTGTTGGTCAGGCTGCCGCTTGTGGCCGTGGCTGTCGCCGTGACCGTGAAGGTGACGCTGCCACCTTGGGTCAGCAGGGGAACGACGATGCCCGGGCCCTGCATCAGCGCCACGGTGGTGTTGGCTGCGGCCGGGCACTGCGAACCGAGCGTGGCGTTTCCACAGGTCACGGCGTTCACCGACAGGCCGGTCACCACCGGGTCGGTGAAGACCGCATCGCTGACCGTGACGTTGCCATTGTTGGTCGCCACGATCGTATAGATCAGACTTTGTCCGGAGACATACGTCGCCTGTCCGTCGGTCTTGGTGATGGTCAGGTTAGTAGTGGACGGACCATTGAATTCGGAGGTCGCGCCAGAATCGCAGGCCGCGGTCAGGCAGCGGGTCGCGGTCATGCGCAGGGTGGCGGCGTCCACGCTCGCGACACTGCAGCTGCTGGGAACGGTGGCGCTGGGACTGGCGACGATGCACGACCCTAACCAGACCTGGCCCTCGCCGTAGCCGGTCGGATCCACGCCACCGGGGTTGTTGTAGAAATCGATTCGATAACCGTTGGGGTTTGCGACGGTATCGAGAACGAATTTGACGGTGTTGCCCGAAACGCCGGTGACCACCGGAAAGTTCTGCACACCGTTGGGGCCGGTATCCACGTCACCGGCATCGTTCGGGGTCACACCGTTGTTGGCCAGATCGATGCCCAACCCCAGATTCCCGGAGATGTTCGTGTTGGCGTATACGATGTTGTTTGCAGCATTAACGCCGGTGATGTTTACGCCATCACCACGGTTGTCTGTAATGCTGTTTCCAGTGATGACATTGCCGTTGACCTGAATCAAGTTCGCGCTGGGAAGCAGCACGCCAGATCCGGAGTTATTGGTGATCGTGTTTCCCTGGATGAGATTGTTATTGAACACGCCCACCTGGACGCCGCCGCCGTAACCGGTGACGGAGACACCAGAGCCGCCTCCACCACTCACTGTGTTGTTGGTGATGATGTTGTTGCTGGCTCCGTAGGGGCCGTCGAACTGCATTCCCAATCGAATGCCGATACCCGTGCTGTTGGTGATGCTGTTGCCATCAACCAATATGTTGTCAGCCGTGAAAAGTACGATACCGGAAGTTCCACCCGTCACGGTGTTGTTGGTGATGGTGCCGTTGTAAGCTGGATTCGCGAGGTAAGGCGAGCTGGCGGTATTGTAGTAATTGATGCTGTAGACACCGCCGGCAACGTTATTGTTGTTGGTGGTGACGTTGTCGCTGTCGCGCACCAGGATGGCGCTTCCCGTCGTCACGCCCATCGTGAACGTATTTCCCTGGATCAGCATGTTCGATACGCTGTTGACACGCACCGTACTGGCTGGATTGACGGTCCCGGTGAACCCCATGTTCAGGAGCTGGCTGTCGTCGGCTCCCGAATCTTCAAAATTCAAGGTGTCGAAAGGTCCACCCGCAAGACTGACGACATTGCCGCCGTTGATGATCACGGTATCAATGACACCGGGAAGCGTCGAACCCAGCACGATGGCGCCTGACACACTGAACACGATGGTGTCAGCCACCCCCGTGGTGGCATTGGCCTCCTCAATGGCTGCGCGCAGCGTGGTACAGCTGAAGCTTGGGCTGACGCCCGTGCATGACCCCGCCGCATCGCCCAGCGTGGTCACCGTATAGGTATCCGCCTGGGCGCGAAAGGAGAACAGTGCCAAAGCGATCAGTAGGACCTTCGAGATTTTGATAGGCATCATGAATGCACGCATAAATTTTCTGTTTTTGCCATGAAATGCCAACCCACTACCTTTGACGAAACGCTTCGTACTGGAAATGGCCGTCGGCTTGCGCCTGCCGCGTTCGTGCCGTGAACCGCCGCCGAATCAATACCGGCCCGTCAGGTTGATGAACCAGCCCTTGTGGTCGTTGTCGAAGTCGGTCAGGTCATCGCTGAAATCGGTGAAGCTGTAGCCAACGCCGATACGGAAGTTCTTGCCGATGTCACGGTCCAGCCCGATCAGCGCGCCGCCCGTGCTGCCGCCGCGCTTCACGTCCAGCCAGCGATACGCCGCCAGTGCGTGCCACTGCCCGGCCAGGTCGTAGCGCGCCGAAACCGCGGCGAAGTTCGTGGTCGAGTCGGCCCAGTTGCCGGCATTGCGACCATGGCGCACCTCGCCTTCGCGGCGTGCCACCTTTGCGGCGAACTCCCACTGCGCGGTCACCTTGTACGTGCCCTCCAGCGATACCACCTGGGTTTTCTGGTCGTAGTCCGCGCCACCTACCTGTCCCAGCGTGGCCAGGTCGTACAAATAGGTGTAGCGCCCGAACAAGCCCCAGCGCACGCTGTTCCACGGACGATAAGCGAAGCCGAAGTTGCCTTCGATGAACTTCGCGCCGGCCGCCGCATCCACCTCATCGGTGGTCTTCGAATAGTTCAGCCTTGCGGCGATGCGCCAGCTATCGTTGATCTTCCGGGTCAGGCGGTGGGTACTGACCCACTGCTCGCGCCGCTCGGCGCCGGTGTCCTTGCGCCACTCGATCTTGCTCTGCCAATCGGTGGCCGGCGAAGTGCGGCCGCCATTGAGACTGACCGCCTTGCGCCGCACCTGCCCGCCGTCCACGTGGGTCAGGTCGCCCTTCATCAGGGTGAAGCCCGTGTTCCAACCCTGCGCCGGATAGAAATCCATACCAAAGGTGTGCGCCAGGCCCGATTCGCCGCGCCCCTTCAGCATCTGGCTCTCGTTGAACAGGTTGACCTGATGGGACAGGCGCCAGCGCTGGCCCAAGGTCCAGCCCGTCTGCCGGTTGGGGTTGAACAGCGGGTCGTACTCGGTGGTATCGGTACTGTAGGTGTAGCTGCCGTAGATCGTGTGTTCGGGATCGAGCCGGTATTCGGCGTTGACCGTGGCCGCGTCACCGCGGTCACCGCTGCTGACTTCCGCGCCCACGCTGGACAGGCCGTTGAACAGGTATTTGGCGCCCAGCGTGTACAGATCGTTGTCGGCATAGCGGCCACCATCGTCGTCCACGGTGAGCTGGGCCTGCCCGTACAGGTCCAGGCGGGTGCCGAGGCGCTGTGCGTACTTGAGGGCGGCCAGCGTGCCGGCGGCATCGCCGCCCACGCGCTGCTCCTCGACGCGACGCAACTCGCCGCTGAGCGTGCTGGCTTCGTCGATGCGCCACTCGCCGCTCAGCTGGGCCTGGGTCAAGCTTTCATCGCCGCGCTCGGCCTTGGTGAATCGCGCGTACACGCCGACGTCCGGCGTGAACTGCCCCAGCACTTCGGCCCCGTACTCGGTAATCTCCTCACCGCTGCCGTAGCGGCCGGTCGAGTAGCCGGCACCGACCTTGCGCCACCAGGTGCCCGCGCTCCAATCCTGTTCGACCCAGCCCAGTTCCTTGAAATTGGCCCGCGCTTCGATCGCCCTGGCGTCGCCTTCGCGGCGGCCAGCGGCGTCATTGATCTGACTGAAGCTGAGGCCACCGTTGTCGGAGAAGAATATCGGCGCGGCGGACGATTCGGTCTGCGTGTATTCCGCCTTGAGGTAGGTGCCCTTGCCCGCCTGCAGGGTCAGATCGCCGCCGGCGATGGTGTAGTCCTCGCCGGCGCGGTTCTCGTCCACGTAGGTGGCGCCGACGGCGACATGATCGCCGAACCATTGCTTGCCGCGCAGGCCGGCGGCGATGTCGTCGGGATCGAACCCGGACGGGATGAATTCGTAGTCCACCAGCAGGCGCTGCTCGAACCCGTCCAGCGGGGTGTCGCGCGTCAGCGTGGACACGTTGTCGCGGGTGATCTGCGACAGCGGCCGGGTCAGCAGGACGCGGCCCTGCAGTTCGTCGATCTCATAATCGGCGCCACGGGTCAGCGTGGCGCGGTGCTCGACGCGGCCGGTGGTCGGGTCCCGCACCTCCAGCACGACCACGTCCGATCCCGGCAGGATGTCGGTGTGGCGCAGGTAGTACAGGCTGCCGCCGGTGCCGATGAACTCGTTGTGCCCCGGCGCGCTCTGCGCCTCGGAGCCGAACAGTCGCAACTCGCTCTTCGGGTCACCCCAGGGATTGGTGCCGCGCGAGCGCCAGTTGAAGGCCGCGCCATACAGCGAGCGCACGTATTGCGCGTACTCGGTCCCGGTGATGCCGGTCTGGTAGTTGCCCCACAGTGCCTGGTTCTTGTCCCAGTCCACACGCAGGTAGAAGCGGCCCATGGTGTCCACATCGCGATACACCGTAGAGTCGTCGCCGTATACCGGGTAGTACAGGTCTGGATCGAGGCGGCGGAAGATGTCCTGCGGATATGCCTGGCCGAAGCCATCGAACAGATGCTCGAGATCCTTCTCGGTGGTGTCCGCCTGCGCGGTGACCAAGTACTTCCCTCCCCACTTGGCCTTGCCGTAGAACGCCAGGCGGCCGTCGCTGATCACGTCGTCGTCGTAGCGCACGTCGGTGACGGACAACGCCGGTGAACCGCTGACCTTGTTCTTCTCGACAGTCACGTCGGCCAGACCGACGCCAAAGAAGTACTTCCCGGTGACGTCCACGTTCAGCGTATGCGATGCGACGCCATTCCTGGCATCGCGTGTCGCTCCTTCGGCGGTGGACCCTTCGCCAACCACGATATCGAAGCGGTGGCTGCCCACCGGCACCAGGTACTCGGCGACGAACTTGCGCTCCATGTCGACCGGATAGCTTTCACCGTTGATCCGCAGCTGCGTCTGGCCGGGCAGATTGCGGCCCTGGATGCGGATGCGCGAACCGTACAACGGGATGTTCTGCTGACGCAGGCCGTTCTGCGCGAACGCCGCGTCGATCAGGCTCCGGGCCTGCGCCTGTTCGACGCTCATCGATGTGCCCAGGGTTCTCTGGCTGCTGTCGCGCAGCAGCCTGGCGCCGCGCTCGAACTCCTCCGGTTTGACCAGTTGGAACCTGTTCGGGAACGTCTCGTCGAAGTTGCCTTGCGCGTCGTAGGCGCGCAGCACGTAGACCAGCTCGTCTCCCTGGCGGAATGGATACTTCGCCGGCAGTTTTCCGTCCCATTCGGAGTTGGCGACGTTGCCGACCTTCAGCGGCAGCGTGGCGATCGGCTCGATCAGGTCCGCGTCTGCCGCACGGTACACATACAGCTCGTAGCGCTGCACGAATGCCGAGTAGTTGCTGCGTACATAGAACTGCACCGGCTGGACGATCGCCTGGCCATCGAACGGCACCAGTGACGGCGCCGAAACGGTCAACGATGCGTCACCCAGCGTCGGGTCTTCGGTCGCCCAGATCGCGCCGCCGCCGGGCAGCGGGATCGAGAATTTCCCCAGCGCGACCGCCTTGCCCGGCTGCTCGATCGCCACGGTCACGCGGCGATCCGGCTGCAGTTCCGCCGATGAGGATTGCTTGCCCGTGCCCTGGGTGACCGGCTTGTCGTAGCTGCGGGTACGCAGGCGAAACAGCAGGCCCTCCTGCGAAGCGCAGGATTCATCGGTGCATTCGAGCAGTTGGGCCGTGCCCTCCGCCTTGTCCTGCGGCGGCTGCGTCCGCGCGTCCGCTTCCTGCGCACCGGCCAGCGGCGTCATGCCCGCCAGGATGCCAATCAGCGTGTAATCCAGCAGCTTCATTTTCATCTGCATGATCCGCGTCCCCCTCACTTCCGCTTCGCGCCGACAGCGGCGGTCGGATCGTCATTCACTTCCACACGGACCTTGGCTCGCACCTCCGGGCTCAGGCGTTTGGTCAATGCCTCGTACACCGCGTTGGACCGGCGCAGGCCCAGGGCGATGTTGTATTCGCGCGAGGCGCGCACGTCGGTATGGCCGACGATGCCAATCTGGCCGCCGCCCATCTTTTCCAGCGCCGCCGCGACCTTGTCCAACAACGGCTCGAACTCGGGCCGGACCACTGACTTGTCGGTGTCGAACAGCACGGTGCCCAGAAGGGCGCCACCGTCTTCCACACCGACCAGCAGCGAGTCCGGATCATCGACATGGGTGCGCGCGCTTATCTTCAATGCCTTGGCCGACTCGGCGCCGAGCTTGCCCATCAAGGCGACCTTCACCGCCATGGCCCGGTCGAACGCCAGCGCGTCGGTCTCGCCGTTGGCGGCAATGACCACCTCGCCGCCCTGGTACTGCTCGACCTTGTTCGCCATCCTGTCGATGGCGGGCAGGAACTCGATACGCACGTCGGCGCTGCCCGGGGCAAAGAACACCTGACCCATCTCTAGCTCGATCTGCTCGCTGCCGCCCGGGATCTGCTCAACCGGCAGCTTCACGCCGAAGTCGAAGCGCACCGGCAAGCCCGGCACCAGGCGACGCAGCAACGGATTGTCAGTGGTGAACCCGGTACCGGCCGGCAAGGTGGTCGGATCCACCTTCAGGATGAAGTTACGGCCGCGATCGGCACCACCGAACGTATCCGGCAGGTGATAACGCCCGAACTGATCGGTCTCGATCAACAGGCCTTCCACCGACGCGATGCGCGCCCCCGGAATGCCGCGCTCGTCGACGCCGACGTTGGAGAGAATGTAATCCACCACGTAGCCGTGCGCGCTCCGCGCAATCCTGCGCTCGACCTTCGGCGCCGCCGCATTCCGTCCCTTGGCTGCTTCACCGGACTTCTCGACCGTCGTGTTGCCCGCCTTGTCCATGCGTACGGTCACGCCCTGCGCGCTGGTCAGCACGAAGTCGTCGGTGAAATCTGGCGAGCTGAGTGTCTGTCGGATCACCGCTTGGTGCGCGCTCTCCGGATCGGCCACCGACTGGCGGCCATCGATCGTGCCTACGGTAATGCCGTGCAGCATCGGCGCGCTCGCATCGGGCTCGGGCTGCGGGCCCGTGCCGCGATCGATCGTGGTCGAGTTGAGCACGTAGGCGGACGGGTTGAAGCCGCCCTGCACGCGGACCCCACTCAGCGCCGCGCTGTCCTGCCAGCCATCACCATCGCGGTCGTCGAACACGGTGCCGAGTATCAGGCTGTTGTCCACCAAGGGGTCCGCGACCAAGGTGACTTCGGCGGTCGCCACGTTGGAGATGGGTCGATCCGTCAGCGAGTAACCCTGAGCCTGGTTGACATGAGTCCCAGGGCGGACGCCCGCGCCAACGCGCATCAGGTAGACCAGCGTCGCGGTTTCGCCGACGCCGATATCCAGGCCGCCGAACCGGACCGGGCTCTGACCGGACACGGTGGCCGCGTTGTCACCATCGACCACCGACAACGTACCTTCCACGTAAGTGAAGCCCGCCGGCGCCGTATCAACGAGATAGCCGTTGACCAGATCGGCGTCGCCCACGTTCTCAGCCGTGATGGTGAAACGGATCAAATCGCCGATCCTGGCTTCGCGGACCCCGGCGGTCTTAACCAGGCGCAGTTGTGCCTGACCCACGACGGTCAGCGTGGCCACCGCCGTATCGCAGTTGGTCGGGTTGACCCTGTCGCAGATCGTGTACGGATAGGTGTAGGCGCCCATCGGCGTACCGGGCGCCACCGTGATGGTGCCGTCCGGGTTCATCGTCAGACCCGGGTGCGGACGAGCGCCCGGAACCAGGGTGACGGCGATGGACGCGACCGGACTTCCATTCAGCGTGTCGTTGACCAACACGCTGGGCGTGACGCCACCTGCCCCGGTGCTGATCGGTTCCGGCGTATCGTCCAATGCATTGATGACCGGTGCGACCACCGTCACCGTGATGATGGCGGTTTCGCAGTTGGTCGCGTTCAACCTCTCGCAGATCTGATACGTAATCGCGTAGGCGCCCGCCGGCGTCCCCGGCGACACGCCTACCACACCTGTGACCGTATCCAGCGCAGGCACCGGGCCACCGTTGATCGGCGTCGCCGGCGTCGTCACCGTACCCGTGATCAGGGACACATCCGTGATCGGCTGACCGCTCAACGTATCGTTGGTGTACGCGTTGCCCGCGTTGGCATTGCCGGTCGCGCCATTGATGCCGGAGTACGTGTCATCGTTGGCCACGATGGGAGCCGCCCCCACCACCACGGTGGCGTTGGCGCTATCGCAGTTGGCCGGGTTCAGCACTTCGCAGATCTGGTAGGGATACGTGTACGTACCCGCTGGCGTTCCCGGCGCCACCGTGATGGTGCCGTCCGGATTCATCGTCAAGCCCGGATTCGGGCTGGTTCCTGGCGTCAGCGTCACGTCAGACGGATTCACCGGCTGGCCGTTCAGTGTGTCGTTGATCAACACCGACGGCGTCGTGCCACCCGTGCTGCCGTTTATCGACGGCGAACTGTCGTCCACCGCATCGATCGTCGCCGCGATCACGGTCACTGTGATGATTGCCGTATCGCAGTTCGTCGGATCCACTCTCTCGCAGATCCGGTACGTGATCGAATAGGTACCCGCCGATGTACCCGCCGGCACACTCACCACGCCCGTGGCCGGATCAAGCACCGGTACCGGACTACCGTTGATTGGCGTCGCCGGCGTCGTCACCGCGCCGACGATGTCAGCCGGATTCACCGGCTGGTTGTTCAACGTGTCGTTCTCGGTGTAGGCGTTGCCCGCATTGGAATTGCCTGTCGCACCGCTGATGTCCGTATAGGTGTCTCCCGTGGCATCGATGACCCGATGCGCGGTCGGCGTATCGGTGGTCGTTGTGCACCCCGGACCGGTGCTGCCCACCGTGCAGACCGGGCTGGTCGCGGTCGCGATATTGCGGATGTTGCCCGCGGTCACGTCCGCCACTGTCACCGTATAGGTGCCCACCAGCACGCAGGTCGCGCCCGGCGCTACGCTGGCGCAGGTAGTCGTGCCCGGCGTGATCTTGCTGTCGCTCACCACCACGTTGGTCAGGTTGCCGGTGGCGCTGGTGTTGGTCATGGTGATCGTATAGGTCAGCACGTCGCCCAGGCTGACCGTGCCGCTGTTGTCGCCATCGGCATTGCCGGTCAGCGCCTTCGTCAGTGTCTGGCTCATCGCGGTCGTCGAGGTCACCACGGTCGTGCTGCACGCCGGGCCCGTACTGCCCACCGGGCAGGCCGGGCTGGTCGCGGTCGCGGTGTTGCTGATGCTGCCCGCCGTCACGTCCGCCGCGGTCACCGTATAGGTGCCCGCCAGCACGCAGGTCGCCCCCGGTGCCACGCTGGCGCAGGTGATCGTGCCGGGCGTGATCTTGCTGTCGCTCACCACCACGTTGGCCAGGTTGCCGGTGGCGCTGGTGTTGGTTACGGTGACCGTATAGGTCAGCACGTCACCCAAACNTACGGTGACCGTATAGGTCAGCACGTCACCCAAACTCACCGTTCCGCTGTTGTCGCCGTCGGCGTTGTTGGTCATCGCCTTCGTCAGCGCCTGGCTCAGCGCGGTATTCGTGTATTCGCAGGCGACCGCGCCGGTGGCTGGGGTGGTGAAAGTCGCCGTTGCGGCATTGGCGCCGGTATTGACCGTCACCGGTACGGACGTGCCGTTGCACACCAACGTGACCACATGAGCGGCCACGTTGCCGGTGGAAAAGGCCTCCGTGAGGGTGATCGAGGTGCCGCCGGGCGCATTGGCGGTCGCCAGTGTGGTCGTGCCGGGCGCGGTGGAACTCCCTGCCGTCGCGTTGACGACATCCGCGCCACCCATGGTCAGGGCCACCGTGTTGCCGGCAACCCCGCCTGACCATTGCTTGCCCAGTGTGATCCCGTACAGGACCGTGTCGGTATCCGTCGCGCTATTGCAAAGCGGGTTCCCAACGTCGCATACGGGATCGATCACCCCCGTTGGCGGGGCCAACGTAACCGTATTGCTTGCCGTCTGGGCGAACGCCGACGCGACGGCAAGCATGAGCCAGCCCGCGAACGCACACGATGAAATTCGGCGCGACCACAGCATGAATTTGGAATTAGGCGACACGCAGAACGACCCCCCAGGCTTGGCGTCCAGTCCGTTACACACCTGCGATGCGCCATGCAGGCGTCGCACAAGAAAAGTAGAAAATCGGGTACGGGGCCCCTCCCCTTGACCCAGGAGCCGGCAACACTGATAAATCGCATCGCCCCAAGCACATAAATTTTCAGCGGGTCGCACCTTGTGATTGGAAGTCACAAAGCCATCGACTCACACCTTTAGTTCGATATCCCCACGGCCAAAGGCGATCCACTCAAACGAAACATTCGTTTCTATCGCGATGGAAGCTAGGTTGGCGACGTTGGGCTTGGGACGTGAGCTGATTTCCCAGTTGGAAACCGCGCTGCGCGTCACCCCAATCCGCTCCGCCAACTGACTTTGCGTCATTTCCGCCCGCAGGCGCGCGATGCGGATGCGCGCCGCCATGTCTTCCATCGTCCCCGCCCCCGATCAAGGTTCCCTCCAGAAACGCAGCATCAGCCCTCCCTCCCTACCTCCGTGTGCGACGACGGGCAAATCTCCTTGTCGGGACGAAGACACCAGGATTTCGCGTGTGAACTCCTCAACCGTATTTGCGCTCAGCCCTTAGCAAGGAACTGCTGGGAAACCCCAATGAAGGGAGCAAAGTCGTGTTGGCCATCACCCTGTGACCAATATCCACCATCCCGCCCACGCAGTTGCCTTGCATGGCGCCCACTCCGGTCCGCCACAACAATCAATCTGCGGACATCCCCGGCACCGGGTCCACAGGATTCCCACGCTTGCACCCCTTGCCGTCTGCTGAAAGCAGACGGTATCCCCGTAGCTCTTGGAAACGCAGAATGGCTCCCACCTCCCTACCTCCGACCAACTAGCGCCGGCAGAAGGCAAGGGTTGGATTTTCGGAGGGCGGTCTGATGCCAGGTGAGTTCTCCTGTCCGGCCAGCCGTCATCAACACCCGATTCGTTCTGAAACCGCATCTGGACAAGCCATCACCGCGGCTTTCGCCCCTTATCGCCGGATGGTCGTCGCCCCCACCAGGCCCGAACCGGCAACGGTTGCCGGTCCATGAAGCGGATGAAATTACTTGGGTGGTTGGTTAAAATCAGTCACAAAGGCGACTTCCTTCTGCGAGCGGGGGCAAATGAGTGCCACTTTTGACGCCAGGATCAGTCACCAGCTCTTCGAGCGATTTCTGGGCGAGCAACGCCCCATGTTGGTCAGTTTTTTGCGCGGCCGGGGGATTTCCCTCGATGATGCCCAGGACATCGCGCAGGAAAGCCTCTACAAGCTGACGCGCTATCGCGACTTGCCGGTCGAAGCCCTGAAACCACTGCTATACCGGATTGCGCTCAACGCGCTCCACGATTCCCGGCGGCGGCAGTCCGGCATGCCCCAGACATCCCTGTCTGATATGGGCCTCCAGGCGCATGACATCCAGGATGAGATGCCGCGACCGGAACAATGGGCGGAAAACCGGGAGGAGCTGGAGCGTGTCCGAGCCGCCATCAGCCTCCTTCCGGAACGCTGTAGGGAGGTCTACCTGCTCAACCGTATTGAAGGGATGAGTTACAGCCAGATCTCCGAACAATGCGGCATATCCGTCAAGGCGGTCGAGAAACATATCGGGAAGGCGCTGTCCTCGCTGAGGAAGTCGCTCTCCCATCAGACGCGCCCCGTGGGCGTACCCGGGCAGCTCCCATGAACACCGCGACACCTTCCCACCAGGACTTTCCCGATTCGGCTGAAGGTTGGCTGGCACGCCTGCTGTCACCTGATTGCAACGCGTCCGACCACGCCGCTTTCGAGGACTGGCTGGCCATGTCCTCTCGCAATGCGCTCGACTACGCCGAGGTCGAACGTATTCACCAGTTGGCCGGCGCATTGAGAGTGGATTCGACGCCGCGTGGTGCGGAACCCATCCCGACCACCCGCATGCCGACCACTCGACGCAGGCGTACCTGGTACCGTCCCGTGGCCTGGGCCGCCGCCCTGATGCTGGCCGTGGGCGGCGGGCTCTGGCTTCTTGCTGATTTCCAGAGCACCCCAGCCACTCCCTATGCGACGGAGATAGGGAAACAGCGCCGTGTCGATCTGCCGGACGGTTCCGCGTTGGTTCTGGATACCAACACGCTCGTGCAGTTGGCTTACGAACGTTCGCAGCGTCGCGTCGTCCTGCTAAGAGGACGTCTGCAGGCCAGCGTCGCGCACGATGTCGACCGGCCGTTCGTGGTGGCCTCAGGAGTCGGCAGCGTGCGCGCACTGGGCACCGTCTTCCAGGTGGAACGACGGGATGAGAGCACGGTCGTTGCCCTGCTGGAGGGGCGCGTCATCGTGGATACGAAAGGCCATCCGCCCCGTCATGCCATTGAGCTGCATCCGTTGCAACAACTTGTCTACGACGCGGATGGCAAGCTTGGAACTCCCAGAAGCATTGACCGCAATGTCGCGGAGAGCTGGACGCGGGGGCGGCTGGTCTTCAAGGAAGAACGCCTCGCGGATTTGATCGCGGAATTCAATCGATACTCCCATGATCAACTGGTTCTGTCCCAGGCCGAACTGGGGGAGATCCGGGTCAGCGGCGTATTCAATGCCGGCGACCAGTCGGGACTGCTTGCCACCTTGCGTCAAGGCTGGGGCCTGCAGGCGAAACCCGTCGGCGGCAACCGGATCGAGTTGTCTGCATCGAAACAATAGGTGCTGGGGAGCACTGTCGACCATGCCGAACAGTCCCAGCGGCAAACGCCGCGTAACGACTGTACATCGCGATTCCCTCAACCGCAGCTTGGCGCGCCTCTTCGTCCTGGCGCTCCTGGCGATGGCCACGCAGAGTGCCATCGCGGGATCGGCGAGTTCTCCCGCGCCATCCCGCTACGAGATTGGCGCGGGCACGCTGGACGAAGCCCTGCAGGCTTTCGCCAATCAATCGGATATCCAGTTGCTCTACTCGCCCATGCTGGTGCGCGGCAAATACAGTGATGGCTTGCGGGGCAATCACACCCCTGCCGCCGGACTCGCCCGACTGCTGACGGAGCATGGCCTGACGGCGGTCGCGGTGAACGCCAACACCTACCTTCTGCGAAGCGCCGGGAATCAGGTTCGCGAAGCCGGCGCTCCCGCCAGGAATTTGGATACGAGCCTTGAGGTAGGCACGACCGAGCTTGCCACGGTCGACGTCACCGGTACGCGCATTCCGCAGACCTCGCTGGAATTGTCCGTCCCCATGACTGTGATAACCGCGGACGACATCGAGCGCAGCGGACGGCGAACGCTCTACGACCTGCTGAGCGAGCGTCCTGGCCTGGTGAGCCATCACCCCATGACTGTTTCCGGCGACGGGAGATACTACCCAACCGTGGTGGCCTCCGGCGCCAGCCTCTATTCGCTCGGGCCGAGGGCGACGCTCTACTTGCTCAATGGCAAGCGCATTGCCTCATTCGGACTCGCATCCAATGATCTCGGCGGCTTGATCGATCTGAACAGCATTCCCATGAGTTTCATCGATCGCATCGAAATCCTGCGCGGCGGCGCCTCCGCGATTTATGGGGCGGATGCAATGGCCGGCACGCTCAACATCATCCTGAAGAAGGGTCATGAGGGAGGCGAGATCTCCTCGCGCCTTGGCCTTTCCCAGCAGGGAGATGCCCTATCCCGCCAGACCTCCGTGATGTTCGGTACGCGCACACGATCCGGCGGAAACCTGTTGCTGGCGGTGAACACTTCTTCGCAGGACGAACTCGGCGGCGATCGCCGCGAATGGCACACCAACGATCGCTCCCGATTCGGACTGCCGGACGAGCGCGTATTCATCGGATTCTCAAGCCGGTTCGGGGTTCCTTTGGCCCCGCTTCCGCGATGCCTGGCGGCTGGGGAAAATCCAGACTCCCCCTACTGTCGCTTGGATTCCGCGAGATATCGGACCTTGCAGCCCGGCGCGCGCAACAAATCCGCATATTTCCGCTGGGATCAGGATTTTGGCAGTTCACTTTCGCTGTATGTTTCCGGCTTGCGCACCCAGAGCGAACAGACACTTCAGTACTCGCCCATTTTCAGCTTCTTCCGGATTACACCGTCCCACCCGGACTATGCCAAGGCTCCCGGCCCCGACTCGGATGTCGATTACGCTTTCTATGAATTCGGGGTTCCTCGAAACCATACCGCCAGCACCACGAATGACGTGTCGGTTGGCCTGGAGGGTCTGGCCCACGGATGGAACTGGAACATCGCGCTGTCCCGCAGCGAGAGCCGGGTTCGCAGCACCATCAACAACGTCATGCTGCGAAAGAAGGTGGCCGAGAATATCGATCGTATCCGCATCGATGGGTCGGACAATACGGAGGTCATGAACGCGCTGCGGGGGACCCTCCACTCCGCCGGGTATTATTCAATCGACACACTGGAAGCGACTTCCAACCGCTCGCTGTTTGACGCCTTTGGCGCGACCGCACAGGTTGTGGTGGGGTTGGCGCATCAGTTCGCCCGGCGGCGAAGCACTCCGGATCCATTGCAGGTCAATGGCGGCCTTCTTTTCGGTTCGGTCGGCATTGAACCGTACCGTATTCATGCTCACGATTCTGCCGCTTTCGCCGAACTCAACTTGCCACTGCACCGGACGCTGCAAGTGGATCTGGCGGCCCGCCTCGACCATCACCAGGGATTCCAGTCCAATACCTCTCCCCGGATCGGTTTCAAGTGGACCCCGGATCGAACGTTTCTGGCACGCGCCAGCCTTGGCAAAGGCTATCGAGCCCCCAGTCTGAACGACGTACGTGTACCGTTTGACGAAGGTATCGATATTCTGCACATGCGCGCCACGCCGCAGTTGCTGCCTTGCGTCCTGGTCGGGTCCGATCGATGCCGGGTCGAGTACGGGGTGGGCGACAATCCTCATCTGCGCGCGGAGTTTTCGCGCAGCCTGACGTTCGGCGTGGCCTGGGCTCCGACACCATCCTTCAGCGCGAGTCTGGACCGCTACCACGTATCGCGCACCGATGAGTTCGGCATCGCGGATGCCTTTCGGTACCCCTCCCTTTTCCCGGACGGGCTGGTTCGCGATGCCAATGGCGTGCTTTATCGCGCCAACCGGTTCCTTGCCAATATCGGCAGGTCCGAAACCCGCGGATGGGAGTTCGAATCCAATTACCTGCTGCGGCACGATGAGCTGGGAGAGTTCAGCTTCCATCTGGCGGCGCACTATCTCAGCCGATATACCACTTCCAGCATCATCCAACCCAAGGCCGTCGAAAACGCCGGACATGACACTCCCAAGCTGACCCTGCTGGGCAATGTGCAATGGCGATATGGCCACTGGACCGCGACCTTGACCGTGCGCCATTTCGGCTCCTCGTACGCCTATCCCGCCGGAGGGACATGCCCCAAGGCGAATCGCGACGCCGGCAAGTGCGCCAGCCCGGCGGCGACGCTTCTGGGCCTCAATACCGATTACTCAGGCCCGGAAGGCTGGTCATATTCGCTCAACGTCAGCAACCTGCTGGATAGGCGTCCGGTGAATTATCGTTTCTACACCGGCGGCTACAACATGGCGGTCGACGACGTCTACGGACGCTACTTCACCTTGGCCGCGACCTACCGCTTCTAAGTCTCAACGCTGCCATCGTTCTTTCGCACACATGGTTGAGTCCGTACTGGCCACATTAGCCCCTACGGCATCCCCGTAGATTTTGGACGGGATCTTGCTTGGAAATGACGTATGTCTGACGCGCTAGATCGATGGTCTTCCTGGTTAAATGACTTCTGCGGTCTGGCCCTAGCAGCGCTGGGGTATGACCGCATCCGCACCAGTCGCATGTCGGTCATTGGCCGCGTTTCCTGGCTCGTCCATCACTCACTCGCGCTCCAGGCCTCTTAGGAATTCTTCTCGGATGCGTGTGTACAAACGCCATGGCAGGCCAGAGCCGATATTCGGCCCCAGCGCGTGCGCCTCGTGATTATCGGTCACCAAATGTGATTGGCGACGCACTTTTCGACTTTGCCCGATTAGGATTTCTCTGCCGGAGGCCGGCTTTCGTGAAGTTTCAGGCCAGTCGCCGCATTGCGTTCTTCACAGCACACCCACGACACGAGGAGACTCAAATGGCCGACCATTCACTGAAAAACAGGGTTGCGGTCATCGCCGGCGGAGGCAAGAACCTGGGCGCCCTGGTGGCTCACCAGTTTGTGGATGCGGGCGCCCGCGGCATCGCAGTTCACTACAACAGCGACGCTTCAAAGGCCGAGGCCGAGCACACCGCTGGCGAACTGCGTGCCAAAGGTGCGGAGGTGATCTTGTTCCAGGGCAATCTGGCGGTGGTCGACAACAACGTAAAGCTGTTCGACCAAGCCAAGGCCCACTTCGGCCAAGTGGATATCGCGATAAATACGGCGGGCGTAGTGATCAAGAAGCCTATCGCCGACGTCACCGAAGCCGATTACGACAAGAGCTTTGACGCAAATGCCAAAGCGGCATTTTTCTTCATCCAGCAAGCTGGCCGCACGCTGGCCGACGGCGGCAAGATTGTCACCATCGTCAGCTCACTGCTGGCGGCGTATACGCCTTTTTACGCTATCTATCCCGGCAGCAAGGCGGCGGTTGAGCATTACACGCGCGCCGCATCGAAGGAGTTTGGCGAGCGAGGCATTTCAGTCAATGCGATCGGACCTGGCCCTATGGATACGCCCTTCTTCTATGGGCAGGAGAAACCGGATGCTGTGGCCTATCACAAATCTGCCGCGGCACTAAGCAAGTACAGTAAGACCGGCCTGACCGACATCGAAGACATTTCACCGCTCGTCAAGTTCCTGGTCACCGAAGGCTGGTGGGTCACCGGACAGACCATTTTCGCCAACGGTGGTTACACCACCCGTTGAACCCGCATGATGCGCCATGCGATCCGGTCCACGGACCGGATCGCGCATTCGATGCCAGGGATCAGGCCTTTAGATTCTTAACCAATCGTCCGTGGAAACGGGGTAGAAGCCGCACGCAAGCGAAGCGCGCAGGTCCGGAGCAGGAAGCTTGGCCGTAGGCGTCTGGACCGGCCAGCCTTTCGTAGAC
>NZ_JADHDV010000013.1 GCF_016820515.1 Pseudoxanthomonas beigongshangi
GTCTACGAAAGGCTGGCCGGTCCAGACCTGGACTCAGTTCAAGACCCTAATGGAAGGCACGGGCAAGTCGGCAAAGGTCAAGAAACGCGCGAAGACGCAAGCCGCTAAGAAGGCAAAGACCGCTGCCAAGATGGCCTGATCCACGCGGCTAACAAGCCGATGCCGCTTCGCGGCACGGCTTAATTCAGGCATTCAATGTCCGCTTCTGGCCGATAGCGGACGTTGCTTGTTGGCCAGCACTCGCGTATCAAGTTAAGCAAACCAATGGGCCCGGGGGGGTGAAACGCTTGTCTATGAAAGCTGCTGGCGCTTCAAACAGGTTCTGGAGCTGGCTAGCGATAGCAATCGGCTTAGCGACAATACTTCTAGCACTGAACCAGGCTATTCTTTCGCTGGTCGTTGGCTCGTTGCAGTTCTCGTCCAGCAAGTACGGATTCATTGCATACGGCATAGAGGCGGCGATGATCTATGCAGTACTTCTCATTGGCTCAACTCTTATCATCGGTATCGGTTGGCGAGGGCTGCGGCATGGTCGACAGGACGCCTAACAATTCATTCAAGCCGACGCCGCTTCGCGGCACGGCTAAATTCAGGCGTTAGGCCGCATGAGTATCACTCCGCAAGAATGCGAGACGCTCCTTTCAAGGATGGAAGACGCCGATATGGCTCGGTTCCTGCCGCTCTTTGGGCATGAGCTCACAGTGATTGCCAGGACGGCTTACGAGTTTCAGGGCCCCGGCGTCACAGACCCGCGCTTCCTTCGCGACATCAATGAGATCCAACACCGAGTATTTGGCCAACTGATGGCAATTGGTCGCAGCAACCGATCCAGCTATCTGCCAGTAGATGTTCTGGCATCCTGGCTGCTTGCGGAAAACAAAGCACCTCGACTAAAGCTCGAGGTGACACATGCTTTTGTGCGGGCCGTCCAGCGCTTCCGTGCTGCGGCCTAACAGTTCATTCAAGCCGAACCCGCGTCGCGGGTCAGCTTAATTCCGATGTCCGCTCCTGGTCGATAGCGGACATCGTGGGATCGCCGGAAAAATGGCGTCCAGCCTTACGACAAGTCAATGGTTTCACGGCTGCGGTCTGGAAAAATGGATCTTTCTAACCCATTGAAAGTACGGCTTAATCGAACAGACTTTTAATCTTTTGGTCGAAGGTTCGAATCCTTCACGGCCCACCATTTCGATGCAGGCGGCTGAAGGCGCGCGAGCGCCTTTTTTCGTGGTCGCGGAACACTGGCAGGCGGGCAGGAAGGACCTTGGGGAACCCCATGAAGGGCTCCCCTCCCGTGCAGCGGCTCCACCTGCTGCATGCGGGCGGGCTGGACCGTTGCGGCTACAACACCACCCGGTACAGGGTGCCGCCGAAGTACACGTACCAGCTGCCCTGCAGCCAGGCACCGCCGGTGCCTTCGGCAAAGGGTGAAACCAGCACGGGCGCCGCGCCGGGCCGTCCCAGGTAGAGATAGCCATTGCTGACGAACATCACCTGGCCCCCCGCGATCGCATGGATCGATGCGTCCGCATCCGCCTGCGAGACCGCCGTCAGCTGGCCCTGCGGAGAGCGCAGCCAGACCTGCCTGACGGTGTTGCCGTTCACGGTGTTCAAACGAGTGAAACCGACCCATCCACTGCTGGGGAAATAGTCCGCACGGGGCGTGAAGTAGTCGCTGCTGGCATCGCGCAGGACCACTTCGCCGAGATTGTCGTTGTACAAGACGATCTGCGAGGCCGTGGTCGACACCTGCTTGCGGTAGACCACGTTGATGCCGTCGGTCAACGGATTGAAGTGCGAATAGGTCGGATCGTGGGTCAGTTGCACGGTCTGCCCGGCCCGGTAGCGGAACACGTTGTAGGGCGCCGGCCCTTCGGTGTAGACGACTTCGCCTCCGTCGCCGACATCGGCCAGATCGGCGACGCGGCCGTTGCCGACCAGGGTGTCCTTGTAGAGCATCACGTCGCGCAGGTTCAGGTAGCGTCCCGGGCGCCAGGTCGGCCAGATGACATAGCGCTTGTTGTTCGGACTGACGCGCATGCCACGTGGCGTTCCATCATTTCCCAACGGCGCGGCGGCGCCGTTCCATTCGTACACCGACGTTTCGTCGTCCTCGGTGATCCCGTACACCACGCCACGCGCGGTCAGCTTTTCGTAACCCGGCGTATGGCCTGTCGGATCCGGGACCGTGCGCAGGCTCCCCGTCGCGCGGTTGTAGACCTTCAGCAGTGGCCGGCCATCCTCGATGACGAAGAACAGGATGCGTTGCGGGGTGACGTCGGTGATGGTGCCGTCGACTGCGGTCACGTACTCGAGGCGGGCGGCCTGGCTGGAGAGCGGGATTGCGACGGCAAGCAGTGCGAGTGCCGTGCGAACCAGAAACAACGTAGGGAACTGCCGCATGATGATGCGCATGTCCATGGCGGGCTCAGCAGTATCGTCGTCTTGACGGGAGCCGAGCGTGCGAGCGTGTCCGTGAAACGGATGTCAAGCGGATTCAGGAATGGCGCCGATGCCATCCACGTTTCGAGGAGTCGTCATTGGATGAAAAAAGCCCGGCGCATGACCGGGCCTTGTTTCATCCAGGCATCGAACGCTCAGGTGTCGTATCCGACCTGCCCCAAGGTGAAGCCGCGGGTCTTGCGTATCGCCAACTGGTTGGTCACGCCGAGCAGTTCGTAGTGTCCCGCCAACGTGGCGAGCATGCCGTCGACACCCAGCTTGGGCGTTTCCGTGGGAACGCTGGCGATCTGGCGTTCCAGTGCGTCGCGGCGCCAGTCGCGCCCCCGCAGCTTGGCCCAGTTGCGCACCAGTGCGTTCGGCTTGCGGGGCACCTGCTTCGGCGGAACCCACAGATAGTCGTCGAAGATCATCACGCCGCCGACCTTCAGCAGTGGCCAGGTCATCACGCCATCGGCAAGCGCGCCGAAAGCCGAGTGCCAGCCGTCGATGTAGATGAAATCGAACTCGCCTTCGATCCGGCGCAATGAATCGAAGCTGTAACCCGGATGCTCGGTGATCCGATCGGCGAAGGCGGCCGTGTTCTGACGGAACCGCGCGTGGTAGTCGCCATAGACGGGATCGGGGGCGAACAGATCCACGCAATCGACGCGTGCGCCCACGCCGGTGAGGATGTGCTGGCACAGCCACAGCGTGGAGCGACCTTCGAAACTGCCAATTTCCAGCGCACGGATGCCTGGCCGATCACGGAAACCGCCCAGCCATTGCTGCCAGTGCGGGATGTTGTGATCGAACCAGTTCTCGCTGTATGGGTTCTGCGTCTGTTCCGGCATTGCTTCCTTCAACACAATGTGAGTTCCCCCTGCCCGTTTGCCACGGGCTGGGCGGATTTTAAGCGGATCCGCCTTGGCACGCGATGGCCTGCGCCGCCGGGTGCGGCAGCAGGCTCCGGGGCGCTAAGGTAGCGTGCCCGCGCCCGGCGGGCGTACGGACACGAATCATGTTGAAAATCCTGGGAAAGTCGACCTCCATCAACGTCCGCAAAGTGCTCTGGCTGTGCGAGGAACTCGGCTTGCCCTTCGAGCTGGAGGAGTGGGGCAGCGGCCACCGCTCCACTTCGGAACCCGAATTCCTGGCGTTGAATCCCAACGCGCTGGTGCCGGTGATCCGCGATGGCGGGCAGGTGCTATGGGAGTCGAACACGATCTGCCGCTACCTGGCCGGTCGCGAGCAACGCGACGATCTGCTGCCACGGGCGCCGGCCGAGAGGGCCAGGGTCGAGCAATGGATGGACTGGCAGGCCACGGAACTCAACAACGCCTGGCGCTACGCCTTCATGGCACGGGTGCGACAGAGTCCCGAGCACGCCGATCCCGCGCAAATCGAAGCCAGCGTGCGGGAGTGGAACCGGCGGATGGGTATCCTCGATGCGCAACTGGCCAGGACCGGCGCGCATGTTGCCGGCGATGCCTTCACCGTGGCGGACATCGTGGTGGGGCTGTCGGTCAACCGCTGGAAGATGACCCCGATGGAGCGTCCGGAACTGCCGGCGGTGACCGCCTACCTGCATCGGCTGGAAGCGCGGCCGGGTTTCCGCCGACATGGCGGCAATGGCATTCCCTGACCGGCAGGCCTCCTGACCCGGATGCGCGCGCGGGAAAGCGGTTGGTCACTCGCCGCGATGCGTTCGTCACAGCCGCATGGCGGCCGGAGCCGGCGGCGCGGACAGTGCAAACACCATCCGCACGAGGGACTTCCATGAAGCACGTCGCCCCGTTGTCCGCCGCCGTTGCACTGGTCCTGGCGCTACCGGCCTGGGCGGCCAAGCCGCCGCCGCCGGTTTGCCTGGGACCGGCCCAGGTGTTCGCCCCGGGAGTCATCAGTACGCCTGGACTCAATGAAGGCCGACTGGCATTCACTCCGGATCGGCAGACGATCTACTGGCACGTCAACGAGATCCCGGGCCCGCCCGGATCCGACGCACTGTTCACCATCATGACCGCCCAGCGCACCGCGACCGGCTGGTCGACCCCGGACGTGGCCTCGTTCTCCGGCCTTGGCCAGTTCGCCGATTCGGACCCGGTCGTCTCGCTGGATGGCCAGCGACTGGTGTTCTCGTCCAACCGGCCCGGGAACCTGGGCCCCTATCCACTCAACGACCTCTGGGTGGTCGAGCGCACCGGCTCGGGCTGGAGCGAACCGGTCAATCTGGGACCGAACGTCAACAGCCCCTACAACGAGCTGTATGCCAGCCTGGATCGCGCCGGCAACCTGTACTTCGCCAGCGATCGCGACCGCGGGCAGTGGGACATCTACCGGAGCCTGCGCCAGCCGGATGGCCGCTATGGCCCGGCGATGTCGATCGGCCCGGGCGTGGACCATTCCCACCTGTGGGAATTCAATCCGCAGATCTCGCCGGACGGCCGCAGCCTGTTGTATTCCACGGTGGGCCGGCAGGACGGGCTGGGCGATGTCGACATCTACCTCAGCCGTATCGAGCGCAACGGCCGGCTCGGCAATCCGGTCAACGTGGGAAGCTGCGTCAACAGCGCGGGAACCGAGTTCCATCCGACCATGCTGTGGGATTCCAACGAGCTGTACTTCGCGCGCGTCCATGAAACGATCGATTTGATGGTGGCGCCGATCGAGATGCCGTGAGCGAGTTGTGGGCGGCGAACGAAAGAGGCGCCGGAAGGCGCCTCTTTTTCTTTAGGGGGCGATGGGGTGCGGATCAGGGCCGCATCGGCGTACCGCCGAAGCCGCGCGGCGGCGGCGGTCCCACGTCGCCGGGCAGCCGGCGATAGCCATGGAAGCCCGGACCGTCGTACCGGCTCACGCCGATGTTGAGGTTGAACGCGCGGGATTCGCCCTCGTCGTTGTTGTAGGACTTGCAAAGGTTGATGTTGGCGGCGTTCCAGTGGCTACTGCCATAGCCCTTGGTATAGCCGATGCCGGTGGCGACGCTGCCGGAGACATCGACCTTGCCGTCATCCTCGTCGACCGGCTTGCCGCAGGCATTGCGGGCCACTGGCGCCGGACGCAGTGCGCGGGCCGGGCGTCCGCTGGTGTCGCCGTAATAGGTGCCGGGCGGGTCGGCCGAATAGAGCGCGGGCCGGGGCAGGGTGAGATCAAGGGACTCCGCCGATTGGGCCAGGGCGCTTCCGGAAGCCAACAGACTCAGCAGCAGCGGGGCAATTGCCTTCATGGGGGCCTCGGTCGAATGCGGATCAGTACGCGATCCATGCGCCAGTTGCCAGACGCTAGCAGCCACTGCTTGAACCCAGGCTGGCTTCCGCATGAACTTTCCGGCTAGGACGAAGGTCACGGTGACTTGATGGCGTCGCCCTGCCTTCCCGCAGCGGGAATCATGGCCATGCCGGACCGCTCCAGCGGATTCCCGTCGTGTCCGCCGGGCGGTTCCCCGCATAACAACCACAATATAGCTGTGCTCTCTCATCGCGGTCGCAGGGGTCCTGCGGCCGCATTTTTGTTCGTGGAGGTCCGCCCTCAACCGGCCGCGCGGATCGCTTCCAGCACCTGTTCGCCGTAGCGGGCCAGCTTGGTCCCGCCGATGCCGCCGACCTGGGCCAGTTCGTCCAGGGTGCCGGGCCGGTGCTCGGCGATGTTGCGCAGGGTGCTGTCGTGGAAGATGACGTAGGCCGGGACGTTCTGTTGCTTCGCCAGCTGTGCGCGCAGGTCGCGCAAGGCGCCGAACAGGGGTTGGTCGGTAGGTGCGACGACCACGCCGCTGCGCGGGGAGCGCTCGCGTTCCCGGGCCGGGGCATCCTTGCGCAGCAGCAGGCGGCGTTCGCCCCGCAGCACCGCCCGGCTGGCCTCGGTCAGGCGCAGGCTGCCATAGCCCTCCGCGTCGACCTCCAGCAGGCCGGAGGACACCAGTTGCCGGAACACGCTGCGCCAGGTGCCGGCGTCCAGATCCCGGCCGATGCCATAGGTGGTGAGCTGGTCATGCCCGCACTGGCGGATCTTCTCGCTCTCGCTGCCGCGCAGCACGTCGATGATGTGGTTCACGCCGAAGCGCTGGCCGCTGCGATAGACGCAACTCAACGCCTTCCGCGCGGCCTCGGTGGCATCCCAGGTGGCGGCCGGATGCAGGCAGTTGTCGCAGTTGCCGCATTCCTGGGGATAGGTTTCGCCGAAGCTGGCCAGCAGCACCTGCCGGCGGCATTGCATGGATTCGCAGTAGCCCAGCAGCTGATCCAGCTTGCGCCGCTCCAGCCGCTTGCGTTCCTCGCCGGCCTCGGACTGCTCGATCATCTGCTTCAGCAGCACCACGTCGCCCAGCCCGTAGCACAGCCAGGCGTCGGCGGCCTCGCCGTCGCGACCGGCGCGGCCGGTCTCCTGGTAGTAGCCCTCCAGCGACTTGGGCAGGTCCACATGCGCCACGAAGCGCACGTCCGGCTTGTCGATGCCCATGCCGAAGGCAATCGTCGCGACCATGACGATGCCTTCCTCGCGCAGGAAACGGCGTTGGTGGTGCGCGCGCATCTCGGCGTCCAGGCCGGCGTGGTAGGGCAGGGCATTGAATCCCTGCTCCAGCAGGTAATCGGCGAACTGCTCCACCCGCTTGCGCGACAGGCAATAGACGATGCCGGCCTCGCCCTTGTGGGCCTGTAGGAAATCGCGCAGCTGGCGCTTGGCGTTGTCCTTCTGGGTGACCGTGTAGCGGATATTGGGGCGGTCGAAGGAACTGACGAAGCGCTGCGCCTCGGTCAGGCCCAGGCGCTCGGCGATCTCGCGCTGGGTGGGCGGGTCGGCGGTGGCGGTCAGGGCGATCCGCGGCACGTCGGGCCAGCGCTCATGGAGGATCGTCAGTTCCAGGTACTCGCGGCGGAAATCGTGGCCCCAGGCCGAGACGCAGTGCGCCTCGTCGATGGCGAACAGCGCGATCCGGCTGCGATCCAGCAGGGACAGGAAGCGAGGCGTCAGCAGCCGTTCCGGGGCCACGTACAGCAGGTCCAGTTCGCCCTTCAGCAGGGCGCGTTCGACGTCCGCCGCGGTGGCGGCGTCCAGCGTCGAGTTGAGGAAGGCGGCGCGCACGCCGAGCTGGCGCAGTGCTTCCACCTGGTCCTGCATCAGCGCGATCAGCGGGGACACCACGATGCCCACGCCTTCGCGCAGGAGCGAGGGAATCTGGTAGCACAGCGACTTGCCGCCGCCGGTCGGCATCAGGACCAGGGCATCCTGGCCGGAGACGAGCTGTTCGACGATGGCCTGCTGGTGGCCGCGGAAACGGGAGTAGCCGAAGACCCGCAGCAGCAGGTCCGTGGGACGTTCTGACATGGGCGATAGGGTAGCAGGCGGGCGGCCGCGCGGCGCTCGGAAAACCGCCCGGAGCGCCGTCCGTGGATGCGCGAGTGGCCTGTCGGGATTTTCCCGGCCGGCGAGCCAAGGGCGGATTCGGGGGTCAGGGTGCCCCATAAGCACGCGCCCGACGGAAGCCGGGCGCGCGGGTCGTCTTCAACAGGCCGTATTCAAACGGCCGGTTGCAGTCTCATTCGAGCAGCGAACGCAGCATCCAGGCATACTTCTCGTGCGTCTGCAGGCGCTGGGTCAGCAGGTCCACGGACGGGTCGTCACCGGCGTCGTCGGCGGTCTTCAGCACCTGGCGGGCGGTCCGGCACACCGCTTCGTTGCCGGCCACCAACTGCTTCACCATGCCCTGCCAACCCGGCACGCCATCGGCGCCGGATTCCTCCTGGATGGAAGACAGGCGGACGAATTCGCCATAGGAGCCGGGCGCGTTGTAGCCCAGCGCGCGGATGCGCTCGGCGATCTCGTCCAGCGCGGTCCACTGTTCGGTGTACTGGGTCTCGAACATGGTGTGCAGCGAGTTGAACATCGGGCCGGTGACGTTCCAGTGGAAGTTGTGGGTCTTCAGGTACAGCGTGTAGCTGTCGGCGAGGAACCGCGACAGGCCCTCGGCGATCTTCTTGCGGTCACCGGTGGTGATCCCGATGTCGATGTTCGGGGAGGTGGCCGCGGGCGCGGCGGCCGTCTTGGTCTTCGCCTTGGTCTTGGACATCTGCATTCTCCTTGAGGGGGGATCAATGGCCCACAATAGCTACCCTAAACGAGTTTGGGTAATAAAACGTTTCACGCCGTTGGATTGATGAACGCTATCGAACCTTCCCCCGATCACGACCTCCAGGCCGCCCGTCGCGCCATCGACGGCGCGCTCAGCCGGGACCGCGGACGCCTGCACGGACTCTGGTCGCGCTGGCAGTCGCGGCCGCGCGATGCCGCCGCGCGCGAGGCCTTCGCCCAGGCACTGGCCGGCTCGGTGTCGCTGCGCGAAGCGCGCGCGGCGTCGGTGCCGGAGGTGAGTCTTGACGAAGCCCTGCCGATTGCCCGTGAAGGCGAACGCATCGTCCAACTGATCCGCCGCCATCCGGTGGTGGTGATCGCCGGCGAGACCGGCTCCGGCAAGACCACCCAGTTGCCCAAGCTGTGCCTGGCCGCCGGACGCGGAGTGGCCGGCATGATCGGCTGCACCCAGCCGCGCCGGATCGCCGCGCGCGCGGTCGCGCGCCGGGTCGCGGAGGAACTGAAGACCGGCGTCGGCGACGCGGTCGGCTACCAGGTGCGTTTCACCGACCAGGTCGGCGACAACACCCGGGTCAAGTTCATGACCGACGGCATCCTGCTGGCCGAAATCGCCAGCGATCGCTGGCTGTCGGCCTACGACACCATCATCGTCGACGAGGCCCACGAGCGCAGCCTCAACATCGATTTCCTGCTTGGCTACCTCAAGCAGCTGCTGCGCAAGCGCCGCGACCTGAAGGTGATCGTCACCTCGGCCACCATCGACACCGAACGCTTCTCCCGCCATTTCGACGACGCGCCGGTGATCAGCGTGGAAGGGCGGACCTATCCGGTCGAAGTCCGCTACCGGCCGCTGGAAGGCGAGGGCGAGCAGCAGGGCGAGCGCACGGTCAACGACGCCATCGTGGCGGCGGTGGACGAGATCACCCGCCAGGATCCGCGCGGCGACGTGCTGATGTTCCTGCCCGGCGAGCGCGAGATCCGCGACGCCCACCAGGCGCTGGAACGGCGCAAGTACCGCGAGACCGAAGTGCTGCCGCTGTACGCGCGACTGTCTGCGAAGGATCAGGACCGGGTGTTCAACCCCGGCCCGAAGCGCCGGCTGGTGCTGGCGACCAACGTGGCCGAGACCTCGCTGACCGTGCCGCGGATCCGCTACGTGGTCGATCCGGGCTACGCGCGGGTCAAGCGCTACAGCCCGCGACAGAAGCTGGATCGCCTGCATATCGAGCCGGTCTCGCAGGCCAGCGCCAACCAGCGCAAGGGCCGCTGCGGGCGCATCGCCGAAGGCATCTGCTATCGCCTGTATGCCGAGGCCGATTTCCAGGCCCGCGCCGAATTCACCGATCCGGAAATCCGGCGCTCGAGCCTGGCCGGGGTGATCCTGCGGATGCTGCAACTGGGGCTGGGCCGGATCGAGGATTTCCCGTTCCTGGAACCGCCGGACGAGCGCGCCATCGCCGATGGCTGGCAGCAACTGGCCGAACTGGGCGCGGTGGACAAGGATCGCAAGCTCACCACCATCGGCCGGCAGATGGCGCGCCTGCCGGTGGACGTGAAGCTGGCGCGCATGCTGGTGGCCGCGCAGCAGCATCGCTGCCTGCGCGAGATGATCATCATCGCGGCGTTCCTGGGCATCCAGGATCCGCGCGAACGCCCGCCGGAAGCGCGCGAGGCCGCCGACAACGCGCATGCGACCTTCGCCGATGCCCGCTCGGAGTTCCTCGGCATCGTCAAACTCTGGGACGCCTACCGGCAGGCCCACGAGGATCTGACCCAGTCCAAGCTGCGCGACTGGTGCGAACGCCACTTCCTCGGGTTCCTGCGCATGCGCGAATGGCGCGAGCTGCATCGGCAGTTGCTGCTGCTGTGCGAGGAGCTGGGGTGGATGCTGGAAGCAATGCCTGCGGCCAACAGCGACGTCCCGCGCAAGACACCGGAGCGTGCACGCAAGCGTGGCGATTCGGATGCGGCCGCCGCGCCCGCCACGGCCGACGGCCCCACCGAAAAGCAGCGCCAGGCCGCGTATGTCGCGCTGCACCGCGCGTTGATCGCCGGCCTGCCCACCCAGGTGGGCCATCGTGGCGAGAAGGGCGATTTCCAGGCGCCGCGCCAGCGCCGCTTCCAGGTTTTCCCGGGCTCTGCGCTGGCGAAGAAGCCGCCACCGTGGATGCTCAGCGCCACCCTGCTGGATACCCAGCGCGTGTGGGGCCTGACCAACGCCGCCATCGAACCGGAGTGGGTCATCGCCGAGGTCCCGCACCTGCTGATGCGCAAGCATTTCGACCCGCACTGGTCGCGCGCGCAGGGGCATGTGCTGGCGTCGGAGCAGATCAGCCTGTTCGGGCTGGTGCTGGCGCCGAAGAAGCCGGTCCACTACGGCCGCATCGCGCCGGTGGAAGCGCACGACATCTTCGTCCGCCAGGCGCTGGTGACCGGCGAAATCAACACTCGCGCCAGCTTTGTCGCCGACAACCTGAAGACGCTGGAACAGGCGCGCGAGGAGGAAGCCAAGCTGCGCCGCGCCGGCCTGGTGGCCGACGAGGACTGGCAGGCGCGCTGGTATCTGGACCGGATTCCGCCGGACATCCATTCCGCCGCCGGCCTGGATGCGCGGTGGAAGGGCCAGCCGCCGGAAGCGCGTCGGCGCCTGCTGTGGACATTGGCCGATCTGCTGCCGGGCGAGGGCAGCGAGGAGGATCGCTTTCCGAAATACTTCGCGCTCGGCGACGCGCGCCTGCCGCTGCATTACCGCTTCGAACCCGGCGCGGCGGACGACGGCGTCACCCTGGAAGTACCGCTGCACCTGCTCAACGCGCTGGATCCGGCCCGTCTGTCCTGGCTGGCGCCGGGTTTCATCGGCGACAAGGCATCCGGCCTGATCCGCAGCCTGCCCAAGGCGATGCGGCGCAACTACGTGCCGGCGCCGGATTTCGGGCGTGCATTCTTCGAGGCGTATCCGCAGGCCACCGCCGACGACATCCGCGGCGAACTGGCGCGGTTCCTGTCGCGCACGACCGGCGTCGCGGTGGCCGCCACCGACTTCGACGAGTCCGCGCTGGAACCGCACCTGCGCATGAACCTGCGCCTGCGCGAGGACCCGCGCAAGGGCGGGGAGGCGCGGATCCTGGCCGAGTCGCGGGATCTCGATGAACTGCGCGCGCGTTTCGGCGAACGCGCCGGGCAGGCGTTCGCCGCGCGCGCCGGCCGCGCGATGGCGGCGAGCGGGTTGCGCGAGTTCCCGGCCCAGCCGATCCCGTTGCAGGTACCGGGCGAAGCCGGCGTGCCGGCGTTCCCCGCATTGCGCGACGACGGTGACAGCGTGGCGTTGCAGGTATTCGCCGACCGCGCGGAAGCCGAGGCCGCCCATCCCGCTGGTGTGCGCCGCCTGCTCGAAATCGCCCTGGCCGATCGCGTGCGCCAGGCGCGCAAGCAGTTGCCGGTGGCGCCGAAGGTGGGGCTGCTCTACGCCGCCATCGAGCGCTTCGCCGAGGGCGACAAGGCGGGCGAAAAGGAGCGTCTGCGCGCGGACATCGCCGACGCCGCGCTCAATGCCGTGCTGGCCGACGGACTGGAAGGGATCCGGGATCGCGTCGCGTTCGAGCAGCGCCGAGACGACGCCGGCCGCCGGCTGTTCGGCGAGGCGATGGAGCGGCTGAAGCTGGCCGAGGCGATCCTGTCGGCGGTCGCGGAACTCAAGCCGCAACTGGAATCGCCGTTGATGGGCTGGGCGCGCGGCAACCTGGACGATCTGCGCGCGCAGCTGGACGGCCTGGTGCATCCGGGCTTCCTGCGCGACACGCCCGCGCAAGCGCTGGCGGAACTGCCGCGTTACCTCAAGGGCATGCGCCTGCGCGCCGAACGCGCTCTGCGCGATCCGGCGCGGGATCAGGCCCGCATGCTGGAGATCAAACCGTTCGCCGACGCGCTGGCCGATGCGACGCGACTGGGCGTGGCGCGCCAGCCGGGATGGCAGGCGTTGCGCTGGGAACTGGAGGAATTGCGGGTTTCGATGTTCGCCCAGGAACTGGGCGCGCGCGGCGGCGTTTCCCCGAAGAAGTTGGCCCAGCGGCTGCAGGCGTTGCGTGGTTAGCAGCAGACAACCGGCCGGCATGAAGGGAAACCGCCGCAAGGCTGTTCGTTCGCGCCGTGTACGGGTAACGTAACCGGACGCCCCCTCAGGATCCGATCGTGTTCTCCGTCCCGCGCGAAGCTCTGCTGGAAGTGCTGCAACGGCCCTCGGCCGCGATGCTTCCAGCGGATTCGCGCCAGGCCATCCGGACACGCATCGAAACCTCGCCCGGGCCGGAGCTGCCATTGCAGGATCCGCTGCCGGTGCTGGTCGACACGCTGGAGACGCTGGCCGCATTGTCCGCCGCCGGTGAAGTGATCGCCGCGGCCTGGCTGTTCGCGCTCCCGCCGATCCCGGAGGCATCCGGACCACGCAAGGCCGCGCCCACGGGCATCGTCGACCTGCTGGAAGGACAGCAGGCGGCCGCGCAGGTCTGGGCGCTGCACGCGGAACAGCATCGTGGCGCCAACAACGAAGGCCTGCGCCGGTTGCTGCTGGCAATCGTGCGCGACCTGCGGGTGGTGCCGATACTGCTGGCGCGGCAACTGGCGCGGATGCGCAACGCGGGCCTGCTGGACGACCCGCAGCGGCGCGCGCTGGCGCGGCTGACCCGCGACATCCATGCACCGTTGGCCAACCGGCTGGGCATCTGGCAGCTGAAGTGGGAACTGGAGGATCTGGCCTTCCGCTACCTGGAGCCGGATACCTACCGGCAGATCGCCGCGCAGCTGGATGACAAGCGCGCCGGCCGCGAGCGCTACATCGAATCGGTCAAGTCGACCTTGCGCCAGGCGCTGGCCGAGCACGGCATCGTCGCCGAGATCAGCGGACGGCCCAAGCACATCTACAGCATCTGGCGAAAGATGCAGCGCAAGCAGGTCTCCTTCGACGAGCTGTATGACCTGCGCGCGGTGCGGGTGACCGTGGAGGACGTCGGCGCCTGCTACGCCGCGCTGGGCATCGTGCACGCGCTGTGGACGCCGGTGCCAAGCGAGTTCGACGACTACATCGCCCGGCCCAAGGCCAACGACTACCGTTCCCTGCATACCGCCGTGGTCGGCCCGGAAGGCCGCACACTGGAAGTGCAGATCCGCACGCACGAGATGCACGCGCAGGCCGAACTCGGCGTGGCCGCGCACTGGCGCTACAAGGAAGGCGGCGGCGACCGAGCCTTCGATCGCAAGATCGCCTGGATGCGCCGGCTGCTGGATCAGTCGCAGGAAGGCGGTGAAGGCGGCGGACTGGCCGGCGACCTGGACTCGGAACTGGTCGAGGATCGGGTCTACGTGCTGACTCCCAAGGGCGAGGTCATCGACCTGCCGCATGGCGGCACCGTGCTGGACTTCGCCTACCACGTGCACACGATGGTCGGCCACCGCACCCGCGGCGCCAAGGTCAACGGCCGCATCGTGCCGCTGAACCATGCCCTGCGCAGTGGTGACCGGGTCGAGATCATGACCTCCAAGACCGGTGAGCCGCGCCGCGATTGGTTGCTGCCGGCCAACGGCTTCCTCGCCTCGGGTCGATCCCGCGACAAGGTGCGGGCCTGGTTCCACAAGCTCGATCGCGCGCGCAACCTGCAGGCCGGGCGTGAATTGCTGGAGAAGGAACTCAAGCGGCTGGGCCTGCACCACGCCGACCTGTCCGGTGTGGCGAAGAAGTTCCATGCCGAGAACGTCGAGGAACTGCACATCCAGATCGCCCTGGGCGACGTCGGCCCCAACCAGGTGGTGCGCGCGCTGCACGAGGAACAGCGCGCGGCCGCGCAATCGGCCGCTCCGCAGGGCCTGCCGCCTGGCCTGCCGCTGCGGAAGCCGGGCGGACGCAAGCCGTCGCCGCCGTCCAGATCGCAGTTCACGGTGGAAGGCGTCGGCAACCTGCTGGTGCAACTGGCGCGCTGCTGCCAGCCGGTGCCGGGAGAGGCGATCAGCGGTTACCTGACCCGCGGCCGCGGCGTCAGCGTGCACCGGACCGACTGTGCCGCGTTCCAGCGCCTGGCCGCCTCCAACCCGCAGCGGGTGCTGCCGGTGGAGTGGGGCCAGACCGGTGGCGGTTACGAAGTCGACGTGCAGGTGCGGGCCATCGACCGCAAATGGCTGCTCAAGGACATCACCACGCTGATCGCGCAGGAGGACGCCCACGTGCTGGGCATCAACAGCGACCAGGCCGGCGCCAGTGGCCGGGTGCAGTTGCGCCTGCGCTTGAAGGTCGCCGATTTCGGTCAGCTGTCCACCCTGCTCGGGAAACTCGATGCGCTGCCGGGGGTGGAGGAAGCGCGACGTTCAGCCTGAATGGTTATGCTGGGCCGGTGATGCCCGAGCACAGCCCCGAGCAACCCCGCCAGGACGGCCGGATCGAACCGATCGCCGACTGGGAACATCTGCGTTTCCGCGGCGACGACGCGCCTCCGCGCAGCGCGCCGCCCTTGTGGCGGGCACGACGGACCTGGCGATGGGGCGCGCTGGCGGTGGTGCTGCTGCTGACCCTGCTGGCGGTGTTCCGGCAACCGCTGGCGAACCTGTTCTGGCCCGACACCCGAATCCAGCAATTGCTGGACAACGGCCAGGCCGCGCTCGCTTCGGGCCGGCTGACCGCGCCCGACGGCACCGGCGCCCGCCAGTACTACGAGGCCGCGCAGGCATTGGACAGCGACCGCAGCGAGGCCCGCGACGGCCTGGCTCGGGTGGCGCGGACGGCGCTGGAACAGGCCCGCCAGGCGACCGCGCGCGGGGACTTCGCCGCCGCGCACACCGCGCTCGCGCTGGCCAACGAATTGCAGGTGCCCCGCGCGGAAGCCGCCAGGGTGGCCGAACAACTGCGCAAGCGCGAAGCCGCCGACGCCGGCATCGAGTCGCTGCTCAAACAGGCGCTGGAGGCGCAGGCGGCCGGCCATCTCGACGGCGACCCCGCGGCGGCGCTGCCGTTGTTGCAGCGCGTACTGGCGCTGCAACCCAACCGCATCGAAGCACTCGAGGCCCGCGAAGACATCCTCAGCGACCTGCTGCAACAGGCCGGCACGGTGATGGCGCGCGGCGATCTGGAAGCGGCCGGCCGGCTGATCACCCAGGTGCGCGGCTACGACGGCGGCCACGTGGATCTGCCGGCGGCGCAGGCTTCGCTGGCGCGCGCGATCGACGAGCGTTTGCGCCGTGCCGATACGGATCTGCGCCGTGGGCGACTGGCAAAGGCGACAGAGGGTTACCGGGCGGTGCAGTCCGCCGCGGGCGACGACGCGCGCGCGCGACAGGGCATCGAACGGCTCGCCGCCGCCTATGCCGAATCGGCACGGCGCCAGGCGGGCGATTACCGCTTCAGCGAGGCCGAGTCGGCGCTGGCGCAGGCGCGCGAGCTGTCGCCGCAATCGCCGGCGGTAGGCGAGGCCGTGCAGTACCTGGCGCGCGCCCGCGCCTCCCGGGCCAGCCTGCCGCCATCGCTGCCGCCGCGCGAACGGCAGCGCCGGGTGGAAAGCCTGCTGGCGGGCATGGCCCAGGCCGAGGCTCGCGGGGACTGGATGACGCCACCGGGCGAAAGCGCCTACGACAGGTTGCGCGCGGCGCAGGCGCTGGCTCCCGACGACGTGCGCGTCCGCCGTGCCGCCTCCCGCGTGCTGGCGGCGGCGCAGCAGTGCTTCGAACAGGAGTGGCGCGGCAACCGGGTGCGACGTGCGCAGTCCTGCCTGTCCGCGTGGCAGACGATCCGTCCAGGCGATCCCGCCCTGGCGGAGGCGCGCCGGCGGATGGCGCAGAAATGGATCGCGGTCGGCGACGAGCGCCTGGGCGCGGGCGATGTCGCCTTCGCGGCGCAGGCGCTGGAGGAGGCGCGCGGGATCGAGCCGCGCGCACCCGGCTTGTCCGATTTCGCCGAGCGGGTCAGGCTGGCGCGGCAGGCACAGCGCTAGCGCTGCGGCGCCTGCAGCACCTGATTCGCGATCGCTTCCAGCCTGCGGGTGAGCGCGGGCCAGCTGTATTGGGCGACGGATTCCAGGTCGAGTTCCAAACCCTCGTCCAGGCTGGCCGTCTCCTTCAGCAGGCTGGCCCGGTCGAGCCAGCCCTGCAATGAAGCCAGGGAACCGTCGCTCACCCAGCCGCGTCTCGACGTGGCGATCAACTCCGAACTGATGTCGTGCTGGCGCGTCACGTGCAGGATTGGACGACCCGACCCCAGATACTCGTAGAGCTTGCCCGGAACCTGGGAGGGATCGTCGTTGGCGATGTTGATCAGCACGTCGGCCGAGCGCTGCAACTGCAGGATATGCCGATGGGGAAGGAATCCCAGCAGGCGAATCTGGTCCGGCATGGATTCGGCGGCGCGAAGCAGCGACTCGGGTACGGTGACGGAAGCGATGTTGAGCCTGGCCGCCGGATGGGCGGCGATGGCGGCCACCAGATCGTCCGGCTTGCGGAAATGGTAGAAGCTGCCGGTGTACAGCAATTCCAGCCGCACCGGATCGAACAGGACATTCGCGGAAGCGGCCGGAGGCTCCGGCGCGAAGCCCTGGGAGATGATGCTGATGTCGTTCCTGTGTCCATGGCGCTCCGCCAACAGTGCTGCGGCTCCGGCGTTCGTGACGATCAGGTGATCGGCTTTCCTGCAGGTCTCACCTTCCACACGAAGTGCGCGGTCACGCCAGCGCGCGGGTGTGTAGGGCGCCAGCACGGGATCTCCAAGATCAGCGATCCAGGGGAAGCCCTTCGCCTTGGCCAGCAATCCCAGTTCCAGCGACGTCGCCGGCTCATGCGAACTGATCACGATGTCGGGCTTGAACTCGTCCAGGCATCGGGTGAGGGCGCGCCTGGCCCAGGGAAACCATTCACCGCGCACATCCGGGAACACGAAGCGCGCCGCGAGCCCCTGCGCGGTCTCCGACAGCGATTGCTTCCAACTGCGGGCCGGGCGCAGGGGAGAGGAAGATGGCGTGGGAGAACCGGCATCCGGCGTCACTGAAGAGGCCTGCGCCTGCCGGCGGTCCCGCAAATAGGCAAGCAGGCCTCGCACAGGCCCGGCGAAAGTCCGATGCGTTTCCAGCGTGGAAGGAAGATGCGGCAGACCCGGGGTTTCTCCGCCCAGGTGGATGGTCAGGACCTTGACCTGATGCCCGAGCGCGATCAGTTCGCGCACCAGGTAAGCCCAGCGCAGCGATTGTGGCGAAGGACTCGGCGGGAATTCGTAGGCGATCAGCAGAAATCGCATGTGGTCGGTTCTTTCATTGCGCGGCGAGTTTGATCGGCGTCAGCGGATGGAGGTCGATGCCGGCGGGAAGGTGCGCAGGATGGCAGGCAGCATCGCTTCCTCGGAAAAATGGCGCCGAATGTTGGCCAGGCCGTGCCCGGACAGTCGCTGCCACAGATCCCCTTCCGCATGGAGCCGTTCAATCGCGGCGGCGAAACCGGATTCGTCATCCGCGAGCAGTACATCCTGGCCATCGGTCAAGTGCATCGCTTCGGCTGCGAGGGACGTTGCCACCGTGGGGAGTCCGTGGGACATGTACTGGTTGATTTTTCCCTTGACCCCGGCCCCGAAGCGCAACGGCGCGACACCCACGCGACAGCGCTCCAGCAAGGGGGACAGATCGGGGACGTGGCCATGCACCTGCACGTTCGCGGGAAGGCTGAGGCCGCCCAATGCTTCCTGCAGCCCAGCTCCCACCAGGTGGACATCGATCGCCTGCCTTTTCCCTTCGCCCAGTCGCGGCAGGATCCCGGAGACCAGCCAGCGCACTGCATCGGCGTTCGGCGGATGCCTGCCGCCGCCCACGAACAACACGCCGTGGCGCTGCGCGAAATGCGGGATTGTCGCGCGCGGTGCGTGAATGTTGGACACGATTTCGATCGTCGCGCCGGGCACGAGTTCGGCCAGCAGGTCGCGTTCCACTTCGCTGACCACCCAGGTCGTGTCCGCCCGGGCGATCTGCTCGAGTTCCTGTCGACGGGTCGCGCGCGCCGCACGCGCGAGCGCGGCCTTGTTCATCAGCTCGGCTTCGCGTCCTTCGCGCAGGAAATGCAGATCCACGGTATCCAGGATGCGTCGGGTCGTGGATGCGTGTTGCCGCAGGAGCGGGAACCAGTAGCGGGCCAGGTGATAGCGGCATGCCAGCACACCGGCATGGGGTGCGGAACGCAGCAACCGGCTCGCCGGCATGGAGGACCAGCTTCGGCCGAGGACCCGTACGCCCAATGCCCGCAACGCATCGGCATCCGTGCCTTCTTCCCCCCCGTCCTCCGGCAGGAAGTCGACGTCCAGGCCGGCCTCTCTCATCAGGCGCAGAATCGCCAGCATGCGGACGGAACCCGAATCGCGATCCGGTCGCGGCAGACTCCCGTCGATGACCAGCAAACGATTCCGCGGGTCATGCTCGGGGATCGCCAGACGGCGCGGCGCGACGGGGGAAGGGGGCGTCGGCGGATCCGATACCTGGCCGGCCCGCAGCCTGTCCAACAAATGGCCCATGCCCCTGGACGCCAGGGCAACGCGCACGCGATGCAGCCTGGAAAGCAGCCGGTGCCAATGGAAACCTATCAGTGGGAGCACGGTTAGCTGGGCGGATACTGAATTGCGGGCGATCCGGATCCTGGCCGTTGCCAGGACTGGGGTAGACTGCCCGGAATTCCCATTGTCGCATCCCCGTGGCCCATACCGACTACGACGACGAAGACGATTACGAGTACGACGAGGACGACACCGAGGGCCGCCCGGCCTGGCGCCAGCGACTGATCACCTGGGGCCTGGCAGCCCTGGGCCTGGGGCTGGGATTCCTGATTCCGTATACGTTGTACCTGAACCACCAGGTCACCCAGCGGTTCGGGGAGCTGCGCTGGCAGGTCCCCACGCGCGTCTACGCGCGCCCGCTCGCGCTGGCGCCCGGGGTGGCGATGGATGCCCAGACGCTGAACACCGAACTGGCCGCCGCCTCCTACCGCGATGACGGCACCGGCAAGCTGCCCGGCACCTACGCCCGTGAAGGTGGGCGTTTCACCATTTCCAGCCGCGGCTTCATCGACGTGGACGGACAGGTGGCGCCACGCCGGGTCCAGGTGAGCCTGTCCGGCGGCCGGGTCGCCGGGGTGCGCGATCCCGATCGCCGGCAGAACCTGAAGGTGGCGCGACTGGATCCCGCCCGCATCGCGACCCTGTACGGCCAGAAGCAGGAAGAGCGCCGGCTGGTCCGGCTGAAGGAGGTTCCGCTGCTGCTGGTGACCGGCCTGCAGGCGGTCGAGGACCGCGACTTCAAGGATCACCACGGCATCGATCTCAGCGGCATCGTGCGCGCCATCTGGGTGACCCTGCGTTCCGGAGGCGAGACCCGCCAGGGTGCCAGCACCCTGACCCAGCAGCTCGCGCGCAGCGGCCTGCTCGGCATCGGCAAGGAAGTCACGCCCTCGCGCAAGTTCAACGAAATCCTGTTCGCGCTGATCCTGGAAGCGCGCTACGACAAGAGCACGATCCTGGAGGCGTACTTCAACCAGGTCTATCTCGGCCAGCGCGGCAGCCAGGCGATCCACGGCGTTGCCGCGGGCTCGGAATTCTGGTTCGGCCGCGACCTCAATTCGCTGACCACCGAGCAGGTTGCGCTGCTGATCGGCATGGTGAAGGGGCCTTCCCATTACGATCCGCGTCGCAATCCGGAGCGGGCGAAGGGACGTCGCGACTTCGTACTGGGCAAGCTGCTGGAAACGAAGCTCATCGACGAAAAGGAATACAAGCGCGCGCTGGCCGCGCCGCTGGGCGTCACCCAGACCCCGGGCATGGCTGCCGCCAACCGTTTCCCGGCCTACGTGGATCTGGTCCGCCGGCAACTGGCGCGTGATTATCCGGAAAGCGCGCTGCAGGGTGCTGGCCTGACCGTGCTGACCGGCATGTCGCCGTCCGCGCAGGCCTATGCCGAAGGCGCGGTCACCCGCACGATCAAGGCACTGGAGAACAAGCGCCGGCCGCCGTTGCAGGCGGGCGTGGTGGTGACCGACGTGCACGACGGCGATGTGGTGGCGGTGGTCGGCAGCCGCGACGTGTCGCAGCCAGGCTTCAACCGCGCGGTGGAAGCGCAGCGTCCGGTCGGCTCGCTGCTCAAGCCATTCGTATACCTGCTGGCGCTGGCGCAGCCGGACAGCTATTCGCTGGCCAGCTGGGTCGACGATTCGCCGGTGACGGTGCAACTTGGCAAGAATCGGCGCTGGACGCCGGGCAACGCGGACAATCGCAGCCATGGCACCGTGCGCCTGATCGACGCGCTCGCGCGCTCGTACAACCAGGCCACCGTGCGCATCGGCATGAAGGTCGATCCGGAACGGCTGGCCGAGCTGCTGCGCGTGCTGGCCGGGATCAAGGCCGACGCCAATCCCGCATTGATCCTGGGTTCGACCGACCAGAGTCCGTATGCGATCGCGCAGCTGTACCAGTTCCTCGCGTCCGGTGGCGAAATCCAGCCGCTGCACGCGGTGCGCGGCGTGCTGGATCCCAACGGCAAGCTGCTCAAGCGCTACGACAAGACGCCCGCGCCCGCGCAGGAGGGCGATTCCATCGCCGCCAACCTGATCAGCGTGGCGCTGCAGGAAGTGGTCAGCAACGGTACTGGCCGGCGGCTGCTTGGCGACGGTCTGGGTCGCTTGCAGTCGGCCGGCAAGACCGGTACCAGCAACGATGGCCGCGACAGCTGGTATGCCGGTTACACCGGCGATCACCTCGCGGTGGTCTGGATGGGCAACGACAAGAACGAACAGACCGGCCTGCAGGGCGCCACCGGCGGCATGCGGGTGTGGTCCAACCTGTTCGCGCGACTGCCCAGCGCACCGCTGAACGTGTCCGGAAAGGGTCTGGACTGGCAGTGGGTGATGGGTTCCAACACCACCGATCCCGGCTGTCCCGGTGCCCGCCAGTTGCCGTTCGTGGCCGGCTTCGCGCCCGCCTACAGCGCCTGTGTCATCGAGGCGCCGGTGGCGCCGGAAGAAGAGAGCGGCGGCTGGCGCAGCTGGTTCGGCCTGGATCGCAAGCCTGAAGAAGCCCCGCCCGCCGAAGACACTCCCCCGCCCGCATCACCGCCATGAAGATGAAGTCGTTTCCGCGCACCGCCATCCTTGCCATTGCCACGGTATCGCTGGCCGCCTGCGTCACCACGCCGCCCGAGCCCGAGGCGCCCGCCGTCGCGCTGCGCACGCCCGCGCAGATGCTGGGTGCGGTCTACAAGGCCGCGCAGGGCGGCGACGAGCGCGAACTGAACGTGCAACCGCTGCGCGATCCGGAGGTCGAGGATCTGCGCGATACCGCCGGCAAGGCACTGGCCGCGGGCGATGCCGCCGCCGCCGCCGCCGCGCTGGACAAGGCGCTGGGCATCGTCGCCGACGACCCGGCGGTGTTGCAGGAGCGCGCCGAGGTCGCGCTGGCGCAGGGCGAATTCGATCGCGCCGAGCAGTTCGCCGCGCGCGCCACCGCGCTCGGTTCGGCGGTCGGCCCGCTGTGCCGCCGGCACTGGGAAACCGTCCGCCAGGTCCGCGAACGCCGTCGCGAGCAGGTGGCCGCGCCGCTGAAGCGTCCCAACCAGGCGCAACTGGACGAACAGGCGGCGAAGCTCGCGGCGCTGGATCGCGCCATCGGCGAGGCCGGCCAGCAATTCGATGCCTGCACGGTGCCCGGCATCAATAGAATGTAAGGATGTCCCAGCTTGCCCAAGCCAGTTGCGAAGCCCTCAGCGAGGGCGGCGCCATGGCCAGCCGTCTCGATGCTTTCGTTCCCCGCGAGGCGCAATTGCGCCTCACCCGGGCCATTGCCGATGCCTTCGATCAGCGCGATGTGCTGATCGCCGAGGCCGGCACCGGCACCGGCAAGACCTTCGCCTATCTGGTGCCGGCGCTGCTGTCCGGGCTGAAGACGATCGTGTCCACCGGCACCCGCGCACTGCAGGACCAGCTCTATCACCGCGATTTGCCGCGCGTGCGCGACGCGCTGGGCATCGGGTTGAAGAGCGCGCTGCTGAAGGGCCGCGCCAACTACCTGTGCCGCTACCGGCTGGAACAGGCCAAGGGCGAGCCGCGCTTCACCTCGCGCGAACAGGTCGATCAGTTCCAACGCATCGTCGCCTGGGGCGGACGCACCCACTTCGGCGACATGGCCGAACTGGCGACGCTGCCCGACGACTCGCCGCTGCTGCCGATGGTCACCTCCACGGTGGACAACTGCCTGGGATCGGATTGCCCGTTCTGGGAGGACTGCTTCGTCGTGCAGGCGCGCCAGCGCGCGCAGGCGGCCGATCTGGTGGTGGTCAACCATCACCTGCTGCTGGCGGACCTGGCACTCAAGCAGGAAGGCTTCGGCGAAATCCTGCCGGGCGCGCAGGCCTTCGTGATCGACGAGGCGCACCAGTTGCCCGAACTGGCGGCCAATTTCTTCGGCGAAGGTTTCGGCATGCGTCCGCTGCAGGAACTGGCGCGCGATTGCCTCAGCGAGTGCAAGGACGTGCCCGGCGCGCTGGCCGCGTTGCAGGCCCCGGTGCAGCGGCTGGAACTGGCGCTGCGCGACTTGCGCCTGGCGATGGAGGGATTACCGGTACGCGGTACCCGCGAACGCGCGCTGGGCAAGATCGAGGTGAGCGAGGGTTTCGATCACGTGGTCGAAGCGCTGGCCGAGCTTTTCCAGTGCGTGGTCGGCATGGCCGAGGCGTCCATCGGTCTGGATGCCTGCGCCGCCCGCGCGCGCGAATTGTCCACGCGGCTTTCGCGCTGGCTGGGTGAAGGCGAGAGCGAGGCGATCCCCGGATTCGACGACGACGAACACGCGCATGACGCCGCCGGCGACGTGTTCTGGTACGAACTCACCCAGCGTGGTTTCCGCTGCCAACGCACGCCGCTGGACGTGTCCGCGCCGCTGCGCCAGCACCGCGAACAGTCGCGTGCGGCGTGGGTGTTCACCTCGGCGACGCTGGCGGTGGGCGGTCGCTTCGACCACTACGCCGAACGCCTGGGCCTGGAAGATCCGCCCACCTTGCTGCAACCCAGTCCGTTCGACTGGCCGCGGCAGGCGCTGTGCTACCTGCCCGGCAGCCTGCCGGATCCTGGCTCGCGCGATTTCGGCCGGGCGGTGATCGAAGCGGTCAAGCCGGTGCTGCATGCCTCGCAGGGGCGAGCGTTCCTGCTGTTCGCCTCGCATCGCGCGCTGCGCGAGGCGGCGGAGCTGCTGCGCGGCGGTCCGTGGCCGCTGTTCGTGCAGGGCGAAGCGCCGCGCGCGCTGCTGCTGCAACGGTTCCGCGAATCCGGCAACGGCGTGCTGCTGGGCGCGGCCAGCTTCCGCGAAGGCGTCGACGTGGCCGGCGATGCGCTGTCGGTGGTGGTGGTCGACAAGCTTCCGTTCGCGGCACCGGATGATCCGGTATTCGAAGCGCGCCTGGACGCGATCCGCCGGCATGGCGGCAATCCGTTCCGCGACGAACAGCTGCCGCAGGCGGTGATCGCGCTCAAGCAGGGCGTGGGCCGGCTGATCCGCAGCGAGACCGATCGCGGCGTGCTGGTGCTGTGCGATCCGCGCCTGCTGGGCAAGTCCTATGGCCGGGTGTTCCTGGATTCGCTGCCGCCGTTTGCGCGCACCCGACGGGTGGAAGACGTGCAGGCGTTCTTTGCGCCAGAATCGGCGGACCAGAGGGAAATGGATCTGTCATGAAGCTGCTTGCATTCGAGACCGCCACCGAAGCCTGCTCGGTGGCCCTGTATCTGGACGGCGAAGTGCGCGAGCGCTTCGAGATCGCGCCCCGCAGGCATGCCGAACTGGCGTTGCCCTGGGCCGATGCGCTACTGGCGGACGCCGGGTTGGCGCGGACCGAACTGGATGCCATCGCGATCAGCCGGGGGCCTGGCGCGTTCACCGGCGTGCGCCTGGCGATCGCTTTGGCGCAGGGCATCGCGATGGCGCTGGACCGGCCGATCGTTCCGATCTCCACCCTCAAGGTGGTGGCGGCGTCGCTGGTGCTGCCGTATGCCACCGAGTCGGTCGGGGCGAAGCAACGCATTCTCGCCGCCATCGACGCGCGCATGGGCGAGGTCTATGCCGGTGCGTTCATGCGCGATGGCGCGGATCTGGTGGCGCTGTCGGAAGAGACCGTGTCCGCGCCGGACGCGGTCTTGCTGCCCGACGAGGACGGCCGCTGGCATGGCGCGGGCACCGGCTTCGCCGCGCTCGACGGCGTGCTGCAGGCACGTCTCCAGCCTTGGCTGGCCAGCGTGGATTCGCAGGTGCTGCCGCATGCGTCCGATCTGGCGCAGTTGGCATCGCTGGCTTACGCGCGTGGCGAAACCGTCGCGCCCGAGCGGGTGGAGCCCGCCTACCTGCGCGACAACGTCGCGCTGACGCTGGCCGAGCAGGAAGCCTTGCGGGCATCCAAGTAGGCAGGCGCGGCCGTCCACACATCCCGCCCGCGCGATGACGCGGACGGGATGTCCGCTTCATGCGCGGCGCTTGCGCGCATGGACCTCGACGACGTCCAGGATCAGCGGACGCTGCTGCTTCGGCGCCTCGCGGAACAATTGCAGCAGGCAGCGTTCGTCACTGTCACGGGCGAATTCTTCCTGTGCGGCGACCGGGTGCGGAGATTCCTGATCGTCGTTCCCCGCGCCGCGCCCCGTCGCCAGCCATTCGAAGCTCACGCCGGTGAGTATCGCCAACCGGATCATGTGTTCGACCGTGGGCGTGACCTCGGAGTCGGACTCCCAGTTGGCGACCGCGCCGCGGGTAACGCCGATGCGCTCGGACAATTCCTGTTGCGACAGTCCGGCATTCTGGCGGGCGATACGGATGCGTGATGTGAGTTTCATGTCGTCATTCCAGCAATGAAGGAGCAACGAGCGTAGTGCGCGCATTCGCGTCGCTGCAACTAACATTGACTCTCACATTGCAAGTTGCGTTTGCGAAAATCATTCGCCAACGGCTGTCCGCTGTTCCAGGTGAATGATCTTGCGAACGAATCGGGACGAATGCATCTGTTCGAGTATTGCGCATTGATGGATTCAAGACTCACACGGTGAACTAGTGCAAGGAATCGCCCAATGTTAATTGACCGGGCTGAAGGTCGCGTATGAGAAAGGGGGCGCAGGAAATGCCCGGTGGAAAGATATCTGGATTTTCCTGTCCCGGACGCAGGGGGTGCGTCGTCTTTAGGAATACGGAAATGCGCGAACTTTCAGAGAGCGAAACGGCGGCGGTTGGAGGCGGATTCGCCCCGGTACTGGTGGCGATCGGAATTGCATTGCTTTCCGGATGCGCCACGACCGGCGGATTGCGGAAGGGGGAGGAACCCCCCGAATAAGTGGATCCGACTTCATGTCGATGACTGCCCCAGCCATGCATTCTGCATGGCTGGGGATACTTCCGTTCAGGTGATGAATGAATGTGTATCGGATGTTTTACCGAGGAGCTGGTTTCACTGCGCTGATCCTGGCCCTATGTCTGTTCGACGTTCTGCCGGGGTTACGGCTTCCAATGGTTGCTGGCTGCCTGATCGGACTGGGAATCTGTGCTGTCCTGGCGTTTGGATTCCGCCGGGCATGGAAAAGAGGCCGCGTGACCATTCCCCTGCTGGCTGGTGCGGCCTTCATCGTCGGTGGAGCGGCATTCGACATCTACGCGACGTTGCACCACTCACCGGATCTGGAACACGAAGCGAATCCGCTGGCCAGGGCGCTCCTGGATGAAGGATTGGCGCCGGCAACGGTGTTGATGCTGGGAGGAATTGGCCAAACCTGCCTTGTTTTCACTTCGCTCATGATCTGGATGAACCTGGTAATCCGGTTCAAATGGTATGAAGGAAAGATCGGGACATCGGAGAGATCCGGGCTGGCCGGCAGGATGCTTCTGGCGAACAGGATGTTTGGCGCCCCGGACAACGGACTGGCGTCCTTGCTGGGGATGCGCACGGATCCCGAAGTCCTGATCTGCGGGGTCGGATTCCTGATGCTGCCCCTGTATGCCTATCGCTGGTATCTGGGGCTGGAATGGTTCGGACTCGTTCCCATTTCCAGAATCGTCGTGCCCGTGTCGCTGGTGGTGCTTGCGCTCGCGGTGCAATTCATCTGGGCCACACGCGTGTCGCGCGCCTCCCCGGGTTGATCCATTGTTGGCTGGATGCAGCGGGTTGCCGCAGATCAGCGCTTCCGGACGCACGCTGAGGCGGCGGCGGGCATCGGCGGCTGGCGACTACTCGTCCCGCACTTCACCGCCGGGCAGGAAATTCCACGTGCGGGTGACGTGCAGGATGTCGATGTGCTCGTCGGTTTCCGGCAGCGGCGGGAAGGGTTCGGCGAGGCGGACGATGCGCAGCGCGGTGGAGTCGAGCAGCGGGATGCCGCTGGACTGGATGATGCGGGTCTGCTCGATCGAGCCGTCGCGACGTACCGCCACGCTGATCACCAGCTGTCCGGCCAGCCGCTTGCGGCGCGCCTCGTCCGGATAGTTGAGATTGCCCACGCGTTCGGCGCGATCGACCCAGGCGCGCAGGTAGTTGGCATAGGCGTACTCGCGGGTGCTGGCGGAGACGAACTTGCGCTTGGGCCGCTTGGCGTACAGCTCCGAGCGCAGGTGGATTTCGGCGGCCAGCCGCGCCATCTCGGCGTCGTGCTGGATCTTGCGCTCGCCCCGCGGCAGGTCGGGGCGTTCGAACGGTGGCGTCGATTCGGCCGGCGGCACCCGCTGCGCGCTGTCGCGGGTGGTGATGACGCGCGCCTCCGGCGGCGGTGCGGGCGCCGGCGATTGCGCGCGCAACGGCTGCGGCGCCAGCCCGGTCTCCTGCTGCGGCACCCAGCCGGCCTGGCTGTCGCGCGGACGCCTGGCCTTGTCGTGGTCGCCGCCGCCCTGCTGATTGGCGGCGGCCAGGAAGTCGGCTTCCTTCGGGGTCAGCGGGGTCTGGGTCTGGCTGAGCACCACGTCCAGGGTGGGTACCACCGGCGCCGCCTCGTCCAGGCTGAAGCCCACGCCGAGCACCAGCATGCCGTGCAGGATCAGCGACAGCGCCAGGGTCGCGCCCAGGCGTTCGTTCTCGCCGACGCGGGGCGGGGCAACGGCAACCGCGTTCATGTCAGCCGGCCAGCTTGCGCTCGATGACGTCGAACAACTGCCCGGCGATGTTCAGCCCGAACTGAGCATCGAGCTCGCGCACGCAGGTCGGGCTGGTGACGTTGACCTCGGTCAGGTAGTCGCCGATCACGTCCAGGCCGACGAACAGCATGCCGCGGCGCTTCATTTCAGGGCCGACCTGACCGGCGATCCAGCGATCGCGCTCGCTCAGCGGGCGGCCTTCGCCGCGGCCGCCGGCAGCGAGGTTGCCGCGGAATTCGTCGCCTTGCGGGATACGCGCCAGCGCGTAGTCCACCGGCTCGCCATCGACCAGCAGGACCCGCTTGTCGCCGTCCTTGATGCCGGGAATGAAGCGCTGGGCCAGGGCCAGGTGGCCGGGGCCGACCAGGGTTTCCAGGATCACGTTGGTGTTGGGATCACCGGCGCGGACCCGGAAGATCGAGCGCCCGCCCATCCCGTCCAGCGGCTTGAGCACGGCTTCGCCATGCTCGTGGACGAAGGCCTTGAGCGCGGCCGGGTCGCGACTGACCAGGGTGGGCGGGCAGCACTGCGGGAACAGCAGCGCGGCCAGCTTCTCGTTGAAATCGCGCAGGCCCTGAGGATCATTGACCAGCAGGGCACCGGCGGCCTGGGCCACCGACAGGATGTGGGTGTCGTACAGGTACTCGCCGTCCACCGGGGGGTCCTTGCGCATCAGCACCACCTGGCCGGGGCCGAAGCGCTGGTCGACCGGTTCGCCGAGGGTGAACCAGCCGGCCTTGTCGTCCTTCACCGCCAGCGGGGCGGTGCGCGCCCAGGCCTCGCCGCCGCGCAGCGACAGCCCGCCCGGGACCACGTAGTGGAGCCGATGGCCGCGGCGCTGGGCTTCCAGCAGCATGGCGAAGGTGGTGTCCTTGGCAATCTTGATGGACCCGATGGGGTCCATGACGACGATGACATCGAACGGCATGGCGGGGAGGTGGCGGACCGGTGCGGAAAGTGCCGCGATGGTAGCAGGCCGCGCCCGTCGGGCCCGTCGGGAAGCCTGCGAGGCCAAGTGAGACGGAGTTCGCATCGCCGTGTTCAGCTGGGGCCTTTCCCGAGGCCCAACTTGACAGTCCGCCCCGGGGCTGGAATATAGGGGCATCGCAGCGACGCCGGTTGGTCAATGAAGCGTCGCGCGCACGGGGATTCCAGTAATGACGCAGAACGCTGACCGGGCCGGGGAACTCAATGGCCTCCGGGTCATGGTTATCGATGACTCGAAAACCATCCGCCGCACCGCGGAGACCCTATTAAAACGAGAAGGTTGCGAGGTGGTGACCGCGACGGACGGCTTCGAGGCCCTGGCCAAGATCGCCGACCAGCAGCCGCAGATCATCTTCGTCGACATCATGATGCCGCGGCTGGACGGTTATCAGACCTGTGCGCTCATCAAGAACAACCAGGTGTTCAAGAGCACCCCGGTGATCATGCTGTCCTCCAAGGACGGCCTGTTCGACAAGGCCCGCGGCCGGATCGTCGGATCCGAGCAGTACCTGACCAAGCCGTTCACGCGCGAGGAACTCCTCGGCGCGATCCGCGCGCACGTCAGCACTTGAGTGCCGTGACGCCGACTGCCACACCGCGCACTGGGAGCGGGACATGAGTCGTACGCCGTTCGATATCCTCGCAGAATACGAGCGCCGCAGCCTGGCGCATGCGGTCGTGCTGCCTGCCGTCGAGCAGGCGCCCGACCAATGGCGCGGGGTCGGCTACCGGGTCGGCCAGCGCCGGCTGGTGTCCAACTTCGCCGAAGTGGTGGAAATCGTGCCGCTGCCGCCGATGACGCAGGTGCCGGGCGCGCAACCCTGGCTGCTGGGCATCGGCAACCTGCGCGGCAACCTGTTTCCCGTGGTCGATCTCAAGCAGTTCCTGGAAGGCGAGCGCACCGTGCTGCACGAGGGGCAGCGAGTGCTGGTGATGCGCCAGCCGGGCGGGGACGTCGCCCTGACCATCGACGAGCTGTACGGACAACGCAGTTTCAATGAAACCCAGCGGACCGAGCCGGGGAGCCTGGCCGAGGGGCGTTACGGATATTTCGTCGACCGTGCGTATCACGGCGACGAGCACGATTGGGGGGTGTTCGCGCTGTCGTTGCTGGCGCGCACACCGGAGTTCCGACAAGCCGCGCTCTGACGCGGACGACAACTAGAAACAGCCAGGGGTTTGGAAATGAGCACTGCGGCGGATTCCCCCAACACCAGCAAGCTGGGCGGCCTGGGCAGCACGTCCTGGCTGGTCCTGCTGGTGATTGCGGTATTGCTGTTCGGCGCCAACACGGGCGTCGCCACCTGGCAGGGCAGCCGGTTGTCCGGCGCCAGCACCGGCGCATCGGACATGCGCGTACTGTCGCAACAGCTGGCCAACTACGGCCGCGAGGCCGTGGCCGGCAACGCCGATGCGTTCAAGGCGTTCCGGACCACCAAGGAACGCATCGACACCACGGTCACCGAACTGGAAGGCCGGTTCGGCAAGGAAGGCGCCATCGTCGGACCGCTGACCCAGCTGAAGACGACCTGGGCGCCGCTGGACAAGAGCGCCGACCAGATCATCGCCAGCGAGGCCGCGGTGCTGGCCCTGTCCGGCAACGCCGATCGCTTCGCCGGCCAGGTGCCGCAGTTGCAGGCGCAGTTGAACGAGGTGGTGCGCGCGATGTCGGCCGGCGGGGCGCCGTCCTCGCAGATCTACAGCGCGCTGCAACAGGTCGTGCTGGCCGGCACGATGGCCCGTCGCGTGACCGAAATCCGCGCCGGCGGCGCCGGCGCCTCGATGGCCGGCGACGCGCTCGGCCGCGACGCGGTGCTGTTCGGCCAGGTGCTGGAAGGCCTGCGCAACGGCAACGCGGACCTGGGCATCGCCGCAGTCCGCAACGCAGGCGCGTTGTCCGCGCTGGACCAGTCGCAGGCGCTGTGGAACAACATGAAGAAGGATCTGGACGCGATCCTCGGCAGCTCGCGCAACCTGTTCGGCGCGCAGTCCTCGGCCGCGGCGCTGACCAACGGCGCCGGCAAGATGCTGGAGGACAGCACCCGGTTGTTCGAGGCGTTCACCGCGTTCGGTTCCGTGCGCGATACCCGCCTGTTCCCGAACTTCTGGATTTCGGTGGGTGCCGGCTTCCTGCTGCTGGTCTCGATCGGCGGCTTCCTTTTCAGCCTGTACCGCAACCGCCAGCGCGAGCAGGAAACGCGCTACCAGACCCAGGTCGAATTCAACAGCCGCAACCAGCAGGCGATCATGCGGTTGCTGGACGAAATCAGCTCGCTGGGTGAAGGCGATCTGACGGTCAAGGCCTCGGTGACCGAGGACATGACCGGCGCCATCGCGGACGCCATCAACTACGCGGTGGACGAACTGCGCAACCTGGTGACCACCATCAACGACACTTCGGTGCAGGTGGCCGCCTCGACCCAGGAAACCCAGGCCACCGCGCTGCAACTGGCCGAAGCGGCCGGCCACCAGGCCGACCAGATCACCAACGCCTCCGAGCGCATCAACGAAATCGCGGTCAGCATCGACCAGGTGTCGCGCAACTCCACCGAATCGGCGGACGTGGCGCAGCGCTCGGTGCAGATCGCGACCGAGGGTGCCGGCGTGGTCCGCGAGACCATCCGCGGCATGGACCAGATTCGCGACCAGATCCAGGAAACCTCCAAGCGCATCAAGCGCCTGGGCGAGTCCTCGCAGGAAATCGGATCGGTGGTGGAACTGATCAACGACATTTCCGAACAGACCAACATCCTGGCCTTGAACGCCGCGGTGCAGGCCGCTTCGGCGGGCGAGGCGGGCCGCGGTTTCGCGGTCGTGGCCGACGAAGTGCAACGGCTGGCCGAACGCACCTCCGGCGCGACCCGCCGCATCGAGTCGCTGGTGCAGGCGATTCAGGCCGACACCAACGAGGCGGTCAGTTCGATGGAACAGACCACCGCCGAAGTGGTGTCCGGCGCGCGCCTGGCCGAGGACGCGGGCACCGCGCTGGGCGAGATCGAGCGCGTGTCCAGCGATCTCAACGACCTCATCAAGAACATCTCCGGTGCGGCCCAGCAGCAGTCGGCCGCGGCCTCGGACATCACCGAGACGATGGGCGTGATCCGCCAGATCACCTCGCAGACTTCGCTCGGCGCCAAGCAGACCGCCGATTCGATCGGCCACCTGGCGCAACTGGCGGCGGACCTGCGTCGTTCGGTCGCCGACTTCAAACTGCCGGGCTGAGGACGGAACGCACGGATGAAAGCCCGAATTTCCACCGCATGGCACCCGTCCCGGACGGGCTGCCGCTCGCTTGCTGACGGAGCGTGCCGATGAGCGCGTTGCGCGAGGCCATGAGCCATGCCGTCCTGGGTTGGGTCAAACCCGAGCTGGACGAGACGCTGCGCCTGGCGCGCGGCGAGATCGAGGCGTTCGTCGAGACCCCGACCGACGGCAGCCGGATGCGGTTCTGCGCCGGTTACCTTCACCAGGTCCAGGGCACGCTGCGGATGGTGGAACTGTATGCCCCGGCGATGGTCGCCGAGGAGCTGGAACAGCTGGCGCAGGCATTGCAGGAAGGGAACGTCACCGACCGCGAGGAGGCCTGCGCCACCCTGATGCGCGGCGCGGTATTGCTGCCGGACTACCTGGAGCGCCTGCAGGACGGCCATCGCGACATCCCGATCGTGCTGCTGCCGCTGCTCAACGAAATCCGCAACGCCCGCGGCGCGTCCGGATTGAACGAAAGCATGTTGTTCCCGCCGGGAACCCAGGCAGCCGAGGCGCCGCAGCCGAGCGCCGAGGAAATCGATCACGCGCGCAGCAGCATCAGCGGACGCAACCGCGAACTGCTCGACACGGTGGGCGGCGCGGTCAAGGAAGAACTGCTGCGGGTCAAGGACGCGCTGGATCTGCACCTGCGCACGCGCGGCGATGCCGCATCGCTGCAACAGCAGGTTGCCGAACTGGGCAACGTCGCCGACACCCTGGGCATGATGGGCCTGGGCGTGGCGCGCGATGTCGTGCAGCAGCAGCGCGACGCATTGCGCGACGTGGCCGAAGGCCGCCGCCAGGCCGACGAGGGCACGCTGCTCGACATCGCCGGTGCGCTGCTCTACGTGGACGCGTCGCTGGACGACCAGGTCGCGCGCCTGGGCGGTCCGGCCGACGAAGGCCAGCAGGATCCGAGCGCGGTTGAATCGCAGCGCACCGTCGAGGTGCTGGCGCAGGAGGCGATCATCAATTTCGCTTCTGCGCGCGAGAAGTTCGTCGCCTTCATCGAGACCAACTGGGATCACGCCGAACTCGCCGAAGTTCCGCGCCTGCTGGACGAGGTCGCCGGCGCGATGCGCATGCTGGAACTGGATCAGGCCGGCGACTACCTGCTGGGCGTGCGCCGTTACGTCAGCAACGAGCTGATCGGCAAGCGCCGCGTGCCCGGCGGACAGCAGCTCGACACGCTCGCCGACGCGCTGGCCAGCCTGGAGTATTACCTGGAGGCGCTGCGCGAGCGGCGCCCCAATCGCGACGACATCCTGGAAATCACCCGCAGCAGCCTGGAAAACCTGCGGTACTGGCCGTTGCCGGAGGAAGCTCCGGCCGGCGCGCCCGTGGAGGAGCCGCAGGCGCCGGCGCAGCCTGAAACCGTGGCGCCGACGGCAGCCCTCACCGCGTCCATCGACGGCACCGATGAGCCGGCACATCCCTTCGACCCGGTGGGTTTCGAGTTCACCGAGGAAGCTTCACCGGCGCCGAGCACGGTCCCGGTCAGCTGGGAACCGGTCGAGCTGGAAATCGAATCCGATACCGCCGACGACGACGAACTCGCCGCGGTGATGGCCGACATCGACGCCGCGGCCAGCGCGCTGGCCCCGTCCGGTGACGGCCACGCCGTGCCGCAGGGCGCTCCGCAGGTACCGCACGCGCCGCCACCGGTCGCGGCGGTGACCGCGCTGGCCGGCGGGTTCGAAGTCGAGGGTGGCGACATCGACGACGAGATCCGGGAAGTGTTCCTGGAGGAGTTCGACGAGGAAATCGTCAATCTGCGCCAGCTGTTGCCGGCCTGGCGGATGGTGCCCGAGGATCTGGAACGGTTGCGTCCGATCCGCCGCGTGTTCCATACCCTGAAGGGCAGTGGCCGCCTGGTCGGAGCCAAGGCGCTGGGCGAGTTCAGCTGGAAGGTCGAGAACATGCTCAACCGCGTGCTGGATCGCACGCGCGCACCGAGCACCGCGGTGGCGGTGCTGCTGGAACAGGCCTGCGACGTGCTGCCGCAGTTGAACGCGGCGCTGCGTGGACAGGCGCCGGTCAGCGCGGACCTGGAAGGCATCAAGGCCGTGGCCGATCGGATCGCGGCGGGCGAGGAAGCGTTCTACTCGAAGCAGGACGCGGCGGACGCCGAAGCCATCGAGGCGATCGAGGATGGCGAACCCGCGGCCCTCGAGCCGATGGGGGCCGCGGCCGCGGACAGCCGCAGCGCCGAACCGGAACCGGACTTCCTCTCGGGTACGCCGGCTTCGGTGGACTCGGTCCTGCGGGAGATCCTGGAAGCGGAAGTCGCCACTCATCTGGAGACCGTCCACGGCTGGCTGTCGGCGGCGCGGATCGCGCCACAACCGGCGACCGAACCGCTGCTGCGCGCGATGCACACGATGAATGGCGCGTTCGCGATGGCGGACGTGCCCGAAATCATCGAGGTCACCGCACCGGCCGAGCAGTACATCAAGCGGTTGCTCGCCGTCGCCGGCACACCCGCGCCGGAAGGCGTGGACGCGCTTTCCGACGCCGCCGCGGCGATTGCCCGCAGCATCGACGCACTCAACAGGCCTTCGCCGCGCATCCCGGTGTTCGCGGCGCTGTCCGCGCGCCTGGCCGCCCTGCGCGACAGCCTGCCCGACGTGCGCGCAGGCGCCCAGCTGGTCAACGACAGTGCCCAGGGCACCTATGTCGAGACCGTGTCCGGCACCGCGGGCCCGGCACCGCTGGAAGACGTGCAGTTGGCGCCGCACGATCTGTCCCGCTTCATCGAGCCTTCGCAGGCCGACGCGCTCGGCGTCACCGGCTGGCGTGACGCGACCGGAACAGCGGCAACGACGGACGCAGGCGACGTGCAGGAGACCGGGGCGTTGCCACCGGTGGAAGCGGGCGAGCCGCTTGCGCCTGCAGCACTCGATTCCGCAATGGTCGATTCGACCTCCTCCGAAGTCGCCCCGTCCGAAGGCGCGCCGGAGGCGTCGGTCGCGGATGCCACCGCGGCGGCGCAGGCCGCCAGCACCATCAACTTCTACGATGTGCACGACGTGCGCACCTCGTATGTCTATACGCCCTGGTCCGATGCCGGATCCGTCCCCGCGATCGATGCGGCGTCCGGTTCCGCCGATGATGCGACGCCGGCTGCCGAGCCTGCACCGGAAACGACGGTCGAGACAACGTCCGGGCTTTCCGGCGATGCGCTGGTGGTCGAGGAGATTGGCCTCGACGCGACGGATGGAGAGGTCGGCGAGGAAATCGCGCTCGACGATGCCACGACCGTTGGCGATACCGCGAGCCTGGACGACGCGCTGGTATGGGAAAGCGTCACGCTGGTCGAGGAAGCCAGCGTCGAGCCCGCGTCCCCTGTGTCCGTCGCGCGCGACGACGCCGACGAGCCGGATGGTCGGGAAGAAGACACCGTTGCTTCCCTGGATTCGGAAATCACGCCCGTGGAAGTGGAAGCTTCCGCGGCCGACGCATTCGTCACGGAAAGCGCCGGCCAGCCAGGGCCGGAAGCGGATGGAGAACCGGTTTCCGCTGCCGTCGACGTTGAAGTCGCCGACATTGAATCGGAGGCATCTTTCGCCACGCCGGAGATCGGCGCGGGTGACGAACCGACGTCCGACCTCGAAGCCGGCGACGCCGGTTTGATCGCCGCCGGATTGGCCGAAGCGGAACCCGAACCGGAACAAGAACCGGAACAAGAACCGGAACAAGAACCGGAACAAGAACCGGAACCGGATCTGGCGGAAGCCGGATTTGCGGAAACCGAAGCCACCGAAGCCACCACCGCGACCGAAACCACCTTCGATGCGGCCGTGATCGAGGCGGAATCCGAAGCCCTGCCCGCGGCCGGGCCGGCCCCGGAACACGTGGAAGCGGAGACCGCAGGTGCGGACGCCGATACGTCGCCGGCGCCGGCGGCGTTCGAGACCGCCGCTGCGGCGGAAGACGCGGTACAGGCATCCGCCGAGGCTGCAGCCATGGAAGAACAGCCCGAAGACGCGCTCGATCTGACCGGTCTGGATCTGGATCTGGTCGAGATTTTCGTCGAGGAAGGCAACGACCTGCTCGACCATTCCGACGACCTGCTGGCCAGGCTGCGCGAAACGCCGGAAGACCGTAGTCTGGTGACCGGCCTGCAGCGCGATCTGCACACCCTCAAGGGTGGCGCGCGCATGGCCGGCATCCACGCGGTCGGCGATCTGGGCCACGCGATCGAATCGATGCTGGAATCGATCGTGGCCCAGCGCACCGAACTGGATCGGCGCGGCGTGCAACTGCTCGAACGTGGTTTCGATGCGTTGCACGAACAACTCAAGCGGGTGTCCGCGCGTCGCGCGGTCCGCCTGCCGGAGGGGCTGATTGGCGAATTCGTCGCGCATGCGCGCGGGCTGGAGCCGCCCGCCGGACCCGAACGCGTGGTCGAGCCGGCGCCCGCGCCGGTCACGCTGGCGCCGCTGTCGGCACCGGTCGAGACCGAATTCGCGCAGGACGAGGAGTTCTTCCCCCATAGCCAGCAGGAGCAGGTACGCGTACGCGCGGATCTGCTGGACCGTTTGGTCAACCACGCCGGCGAAGTGGCGATCTACCGTGCCCGTCTGGAGCAGCAGCTCGGCGCGTTCCGCGGCGCGATGGCCGAACTGGAGCGCACCAACATCCGCCTGCACGACCAGTTGCGTCGCCTGGACCTGGAGACGGAGGCGCAGATCGTCGCGCGCTACCAGCGCGAGCAGGATCACCAGGACGCCACCTTCGACCCGCTGGAGCTGGACCGCTTCTCCACCCTCCAGCAGCTCAGTCGCGCGCTGGCCGAATCGGCCGCCGACATCAGCGGCCTGCAGGGCGTGCTGGACGATCTGGCGCGCAACTACGACAGCCTGCTGCACCAGCAGTCGCGCGTGAGTTCGGAACTGCAGGACGGCCTGATGCGCGCGCGCATGGTGCCGTTCGAAGGCATCGTGCCGCGCCTGCGGCGCGTGCTGCGCCAGGCGGCGGCCGATACCGGCAAGCAGGTCCGCCTGCTGCTGGAAGGCACCCACGGCGAAATGGACCGCAACGTGCTGGAGCGCATGACCGCGCCGCTGGAACACCTGCTGCGCAACTCGGTGGCGCATGGCCTGGAGTCGCCCGACAGGCGCACCAAGGCGGGCAAGCCGGAGGAAGGCACGGTGCAGGTCCACCTGCGCCGGGAAGGTTCGGAAATGGTGCTGAGCGTCCGCGACGACGGCGCGGGCCTGAACCGGACGGCGATCCGCGAGCGCGCCGAACAGCGCGGCCTGCTGCAGCCGGGCGCGGCCATCGACGACATCGACCTAGATCGGTTGATCCTGGAGTCGGGTTTCTCCACCTACGACAGCGTCAGCCAGTTGGCCGGACGCGGCGTCGGCATGGACGTGGTCTACAACGAAGTGCGACAGCTGGGCGGATCGCTGGACATCGCTTCGCGCCAAGGCGAGGGGGCGGAGTTCACCCTGCGCCTGCCGCAGACGCTCGCGGTGACCCAGGCCGCGTTCGTGCAGATCGGCGAAACCCAGTTCGCCGTGCCGGTCGCCTCGGTCAGCGGCATCGGTCGCATCAGCCATGCGCGCTTCGAAGCCGGCGAAGGCGGTTACGTCTACGGCGGCGAGGAGTACACCCTGTACAACCTGGGCCACCTGGTCGGCCATGCGCCGGCGCGCGCCGAAGGCGAGGCGCAGGTGCCGCTGCTGCTGATTCGCGCCGGCGACATGCGCGCGGCGGTGGCGGTGGATCAGGTGCTGGGCAACCGTGAAATCGTGGTCAAGGCGGTCGGTCCGCAGCTGGCCTCCATCCCCGGCATCTACGGCGCCACGATCACCGGCGACGGCAGCGTGGTGGTCATCCTGGACATCGCACCGCTGGTGCGTCGCCACCTGGCCCAGCCGCAGCAGCCGGCGTCGGCGGCACCGGTGCAGGAGCAGCGCCGCGTGCCGCTGGTGATGGTGGTCGACGACTCGTTGACCATGCGCAAGGTGACCGGTCGCGTGCTGGAACGCCACAACTTCGAGGTCACCGCCGCGCGCGACGGCGTCGAAGCGCTGGAGAAGCTGGAAGACCGGGTGCCGGACCTGATGCTGCTGGACATCGAGATGCCGCGCATGGACGGCTATGAACTGGCGACCGCGATGAAGGCCGACCCGCGCTTCAAGGACGTGCCCATCGTCATGATCACCTCGCGTACCGGCGACAAGCATCGCCAGCGCGCGTTCGACATCGGCGTGCAGCGCTACATGGGCAAGCCGTACCAGGAACTGGATTTGATGCGCAACGTCTACGATCTGCTGGGAATCGCCCGTGTCCGCGAATGAGGTCAAGCGCGTCGCCTTGCTGGCCCGCTCCGGGCCGGCGCGGGAACGCCTGCGCAGCGCGCTCAACGAGGTGGGCGCGGACATCGTGCTGGAAGACGATCCGGCGGCGATCGATGCGCAGACGGTGACCGACGCGGCCCCCGAAGTGGTGCTGGTGGCGCTGGAGCCGGCCATCGAGGACAGCCTCGCCCGCTTCGATGCGGTGCTCGACGATCCGGCGATCGCCGTACTGTTCGAGGAGGCCGAACTGGCGGCCCGTCGCGATGGCTGGGAAGCACGGCGCTGGGCACGCCACCTGGCGGCCAAGATCAACGGCCACGACGATGTGCTGCCACCCGGCCGCGAAGAGGATGCATCGCTTGCGCTGGAACCGGGCCTGCCGCCCACGCCCGCGCAGATGCACGCCGATGCCGCGATCGAACCGCACGTGCACGAGGCGGTGGATCGCGCCTGGGAACTTCCCGACGACGACTTCGCCTACCGGCCGCCATCGGCGGCGCCCCAGTCCGCGGTGGTCGACGCGGACGAGTGGCTGCGCGGCGCAACGTCGAAGGAAGAACTTCCCGCGGAGACTCCATTGCCTCCGCCGCGTCCGCCGGCCATCGAGCCGGTCTGGGATCTGGCGCTGGAGCCGGTGACCACCGAACCCGCGCCTTCCTCCCCGGCATCGCCGTCCGTCCCGCCGTCGTCGCTGGACGGGAACCCGGCCCCGTCGAAGTGGGAACTGTCACTGGAACCGCTGGAGCCGACGGCGGCGGGCGGCGGTCCGCGCACGCCCGGCGCGGTGCTGGTGTTCGCCGGCATCGGCGGCCCGGATGCGATACGCAAGCTGCTGGCCGAGCTGCCGCCCGATTTCGGCCGTCCGCTGGTCATCCACCTGAAGCTGGATGGCGGACGCTATGACAACCTGGTGCGGCAGATGGCGCGCGTCTCGACGATGCCGGTGATGCTGGCCGAGGCCGGGCACGCCGCCGAGGCCGCGCACGTCTATGTGCTGCCCGGCGATGTCGGCATCGGCGTGGAGCAGGACGCGATCGATTTCCGTGCCCATGGCGAACTCGAAACCGCAATCGCGCAGTTGCCGCCACGCGATAGCGCGGTGCTGCTGCTGAGTGGCAGCGACAGCCAATGGGTCAACGCGGCCTGGGCGTTGAACGCGCAGGGCGCCTGGGTCGCCGCGCAGGCGCCGGAAGGCTGCTACGACCCGACCGCGTCGCACGCATTGGCGGCACGCGGCGGAACGCTGGCGACGCCGGTCGAGATGGCCAGGCAACTGGCCGAACGCTGGATCTGAGGAGAATTCCCGCATGGCACATTCGAACGACGAGATCCGTGGCGTATTGGTACAGAGCGGCGATGACCGCCTGCTGTTGCCCAACGCGACGATCGCCGAAGTGCTTTCGCGCGCACCGATCATGCCGATCGAGGGTGCGCCCGCCTGGCTGGCGGGCGCCATCGACTGGCACGGCTGGCGGGTGCCGCTGGTCGCCTTCGCCCGGCTGACCGGACTGGGCGGCGAAACGGCGCAGGCCAACAACAAGATCGTGGTGCTGAAAGCGTTGGGCGGTCGTGCCGAGCTGCCTTACTACGCGCTGCTGACGCCATCGTTCCCGCGTCTGGTCTCGGTGCCGCGCGACGGGCTGCTGGCCGACGCGACCGAGGAAGAGCTGCCGGCGGGCGTGCAGGTACGCGTGCTGCTCGGCGACGAGGTCGCGATCCTGCCGGACCTGCAACTGGTCGAGGATCGCATCCACGAGGCGCTGCAGGCGGCCTGAGCGCACACCCGTTCACGCGGTTTCCACCGCGCTGAACTTGCGCTGGCGCGGCGACACGCATTCACGCCCGGTTTGCGGCGGCGGTGACAGCGTGATCGTGCTGCCGAGCGCAGCTTGTCCACCGCGAAACGGGAGGCCGTCATGAAAGCCTGGATCCTTCTTCCCCTTTGGCTGCTGGCCGCGCAGGCCGTTGCCCAGCAGGCATCCCCGCAGCCGGTGCGCACCGAATCGCTGACCGCCTATCACGGCGGCGGCCAGAGCCGTCAGCTGCAGGAGCAGAGCGGCCCGGTCACCGTGCGCTGGGGACAGCCGGAAGCGCTGCCCAACGCCGCCGATTACCGGGTCACCGTGACCGATCTCGATCGCAACGGCGATGGCGTGGTAAGCCGCGACGAAGTGCCGGAGGGCCACGCGCTGGCGAGCGAATTCAAGCTGGTCGATCGCAACCACGACGGCCGCATCAGCGCCGAGGAACTGGCCGCCTGGCGATGAGACGCGTGACTCGCGCCTAGGCGAGATCGCCGAAACGCGCCTGCAAGGCCGCGATCGCGGCCAGGCCGGCGGTTTCCGTGCGCAGGATGCGCGGCCCCAGCCGCATGCCCTGGAATCCGGACGCCAGCAGGATCTCGCGATCACGCGGCGACCAGCCGCCCTCCGGCCCGATGGCGACGACAACGCCGGCGTCGGGCGGCAAGGTCATCGCGGCGAGGGACAGCTCGCCGACCGGATCCAGCAGCAGCCGCAGGTCGGACGCCGCGCACGCCTGCGCCGCCTGCATCAGCCCGGCCGGCGGCGCCAGTTCCGGTACCCGGCCGCGGCCGCTTTGCTCGCAGGCCGACACGATCACGCTGCGCCAGTGCGCCACCCGCTTGTCCAGGCGTTCGGCATCCAGCTTCACTTCGGTGCGCTCGGCGTTCACCGGCTGGAACCGGGCGACGCCGAGTTCGGTCGCCTTCTGCAGGATCAGATCCATCTTCTCGCCGCGGGCGATGCCCTGGATCAGGGTCAACCGCAATGGCGATTCGCGATCGACCGGCAGCGCGGACAGGATTTCGGCGCGCACCTCGCGCTTGCTCACCTCGACCAGGCGGGCGGCGTAGTCCTGGCCGTCGCCGTTGAACAGCACGCACTCGTCGCCTTCGCGCAGGCGCAGGACCCGGCCGAGATGGTTGGCTGCGGACTCCGGCAGCGCGAAGGTCCGCGCCGGCGCCAGCGGCAGGTCGACGTGGCAACGGGTCAGGCGCATGCGATGGCCTCCTCGATGGCGGCACGGGTGGTGGCAGCCAGCAGTTCGAGCTGCGCCTCGTCCACGCAATAGGGCGGCATCCAGTACAGCACGTCGCCGAGCGGCCGCAGCACCACGCCGCGGGCCAGCGCCGCGCGGTAGGCGTGCAGGCCGATGCGCCGACCGGATTCGAACGGATGGCGGCGATCGCCGTCGCGGGTCAGCTCGATCGCGAGGATCATGCCGGCCTGGCGCACGTCGGCGACCCAGGGCAATTCCTTCAGCGGCGCGGCCAGCGCCGCCATGCGGCCGGCGGTGGCCCGATTGCGGGCCAGCACGCCATCCTGGGCGAAGATGTCCAGGCTCGCCAGCGCGGCTGCGCAGGCCAGCGGGTTGCCGGTGTAGCTGTGCGAGTGCAGGAAGGCGCGTTCGCGGGAATCATCGAGGAACGCGTCGTAGATCGCCTGCGTGGCCAGCACCGCGGCCAGCGGCAGGAAGCCGCCGGTCAGGCCCTTGGACAGGCATAGCAGATCCGGCATGACGCCACTCTGTTCGCTGGCGAACAAGGTGCCGGTGCGACCGAAGCCGACCGCGATCTCGTCGGCGATCAGGAACACGCCGTGCGCATCGCAGAGTTCGCGTGCGCGTCGCAGATAATCCGGATGGTGCATGCGCATGCCGCCGGCGCACTGCACCCGCGGCTCCAGGATCAGCGCGCAGATTTCACCGGGGTGGCGGTCGAGCAGGTCCGCCAAGGCATCGGCCGCGCGCGCGGCGACATCGGCGTCGCTCTCGCCCGGTTCGGCCTGCCAGGCGTCGGGCGAGGGCGTGAACAGCGCTTCGGCAAGCAGCGGCGCATAGATGCGCCGGTACAGCGGAATGTCGCCGACCGCCAGCGCCCCCAGGGTTTCGCCGTGGTAGCCGTTCTCCAGCGCGATGAACTTCGTCCGCCGCGCCTCGCCGCGATTGTGGAAGTAGTGGAAGGCCATCTTCAGGGCGACTTCCACCCCGGCCGAACCGTTGTCGGCATAGAACACTTTCGCCAATGGCGCACGTCCGGGTTGCCGCGGCGCCAGCGCCAGCAGGCGCTCGGCCAGTTCCACCGCGGGCGGGTGGCTGAAGCCGGCCAGGATCACCTGTTCCAGTTGCCCGGCCTGGCGTGCGATGGCGGCCGCGATGCGCGGTTCGGCATGGCCGAACAGGTTGGTCCACCAACTGCTGACCGCGTCCAGATAGCGCCGTCCGTCCTGGCCGATCAACCAGGCGCCTTCGCCCCGGGCGATGGGAACCAACGGCAAGGTATGGGGATGCTCGCGCATCTGGGTGCACGGATGCCACAGGACCGCGAGATCGCGCGAACGCCAGGCGTCGGCCTCTGCTAGCATTCGGGTTTCATGATTCGTTTCCGCCATCCCGCCATGATATCGGCGTGCCTGCCCTTCCGTCGCCCGGTTCCTGTCCGCGGAGCGCAGCCATGAGCCGGCGCCTGCCGATCATCCACGGCGTGGCCGAGCGATCCGGCGGTCCGCTGGAGCGCAACGTCGAGGAACTCGATCTGGAGTTCAGCAACGGCGAGCGCCGGCGCTTCCATCGCGTTCGCGCGGAAGGGCATGGCGCGGTGGTGGTGGTGCCGCTGATCGACGACGACACCGTGCTGCTGGTGCGCGAGTACGCCGCCGGCGTGCATCGTTACGAGCTGGGCCTGGTCAAGGGTCGCATCGACGCCGGCGAAACGCCGGAACAGGCCGCCGATCGCGAACTCAAGGAAGAAGCCGGCTACGGCGCGCGTCGCGTCGACGTGCTGCGCAGCCTGACCCAGGCGCCCCTGTACATGAGCCACCAGTCCTGGCTGGTGGTCGCACGAGATCTGTATCCGGAGCGCTTGCCCGGAGACGAACCCGAGGAGTTGGAAGTAGTGCCGTGGAAGCTTGATGCCCTCGACCAGCTGATGCTGCGCGAGGATTTTTCGGAAGGTCGTTCGCTGGCCGCGTTGTTCATCGCCCGCGAATGGCTGCGTACCTCGGCATGAGCCGGATGACCTCGGACCTGCACGAAGCCGTACTCGTCATCGCCCGCGAAGCCGGCGAGGCGATCATGGCGGTGTACGAACAGGGCTTCGACGTCACCCGCAAGGCCGACGACAGCCCGCTGACCGCGGCCGACCTGGCCGCACACCGGGTGATCTCGGAGGGCCTGCGCCGGCTGACGCCGGAATGGCCGGTGCTGTCGGAGGAAGCGGCCGACATCCCCTGGCAGACCCGCTGCGCCTGGCCGACCTACTGGCTGGTTGATCCGCTGGACGGCACCCGCGAGTTCATCAAGCGCAATGGCGAGTTCACCGTCAACATCGCGCTGATCGAACAGCACATCCCGATCTTCGGTGTGGTGCAGGCGCCGGTCACCGGCGAGATCTGGCATGCCGAACGCGGCCGCCACGCATATCGGCGGCGCGGCCAGGTGGACGAACAGTTGCGCAGCCGCGCGCCGGCCAAGGCGCCGCTGCGGGTGGCCGCCAGCCGTTCGCACCGCGACGCGCGCACCGAGTCGGTGCTGGCGCGGATGGGCGACATCGAACTGGTGGGGCTGGGTTCGTCGCTGAAGTTCTGCCGCATCGCCGAAGGCACGCTGGACGTGTATCCGCGCTTCGGGCCGACCTCGGAATGGGATACCGCCGCCGCGCAGTGCGTGCTGGAAGCCGCAGGCGGCGCGCTGCTGGCGCCGGATGGACGCGCATTCCGCTACAACCGCCGCGAGACCCTGCTCAATGGCGATTTCATCGCCCTGGGCGATCCCGCGCTGCCGTGGCGCGAATGGCTGGAGGACGGCGCCGTTGAACAGACTGCCTGATCCGCGCGACATCCGCGAACTGCTCGACATCATGGCGCGCCTGCGCAATCCCGACGGCGGTTGCCCGTGGGATCTGGAGCAGGACTTCTCCACCATCGCGCCGTACACGATCGAGGAAGCGTACGAAGTCGCCGACGCGATCGACCGTGGCGATCTGGAGGATCTGAAGGACGAACTGGGCGACTTGCTGCTGCAGGTCGTGTTCCATGCGCAAATGGCGAAGGAGCAGGGCGCGTTCGCGTTCCCGGACGTGGTCGCGGCGATCTGCGACAAGATGATCCGGCGCCATCCTCACGTGTTCGGCGAAGCCAGTTTCGAGGATGCCGAAGCGCAGACCCGCAACTGGGAAGCGATCAAGCAGGCCGAGCGCGCCGCCGCCGGCAACGCCGACACGTCCGCGCTGGCCGGCATTTCGCGCGGATTGCCGGAGTGGCAGCGCGCGGTGAAATTGCAGTCGCGCGCGGCGCGGGTCGGTTTCGACTGGCCCGGCCCGGCGCCGGTGATTGACAAGCTTCACGAGGAAATCGGCGAAGTGCAGGCCGAGCTGGCGCAGGGCGATGTCGTGTCCAACCATGATCGGCTTGAGGACGAGATCGGCGACCTGCTGTTCGTCGCCGCCAACCTGGCGCGCCATGCCAAGGTCGATCCCGGCGCGGCGCTGCGTCGCGCCAACCTCAAGTTCGAACGCCGCTTCCGGGCGATGGAAGCCATCGCGGGCGAGCGCGGCGAGGCAATGAAGGATCTCCCGCTGGAGCGGCAGGAAGCGCTCTGGCAGCAGGCCAAGCAGCGCGAGCGGGGCACGCCGGAGTGAGTTTCCGTATCGGTGCCGGCGAAGGAGGGGACACATGAAGACCCTGCTGCTGTTCGTCATCACCGCGCTGGCGGAAATCGTCGGCTGCTATCTGCCGTACCTGTGGCTGCGCAAGGGCGGCAGCGCCTGGCTGCTGGTGCCCGCGGCCGCCAGCCTGGCCCTGTTCGCCTGGTTGCTGACCCTGCACCCCACTGCCTCCGGTCGCGTCTACGCGGCCTACGGCGGCGTCTACGTCACCATCGCGATTGGCTGGCTGTGGGCGGTCGACGCGGTCAAGCCGACGCGCTGGGATCTGCTGGGCGCGGGGCTGTGCCTGCTCGGCATGGTGGTGATCATGTTCGCGCCGCGGACGGGCTGAATTCCAGCGCGGCGTTGCGCCGGCCACCGCGCGGCGCCATCATCTCCGGCGATCGCCGCGCACCGGGGCGCACCAGGGTCGGGAGAGCGAACCATGGGCCGTTTCGCCAGTTTCCGCGAGTTCTATCCGTTCTATCTGAGCGAGCACAGCAACCGCACTTCGCGGCGGCTGCACTTCGTCGGCAGCTGCGGCGTGCTGCTGCTGGTCGCCTGGGCGTTCGCCTCGGGCAACTTCTGGTGGTTGCTGGCCGCGCTGTTCTGCGGCTACGGTTTCGCCTGGGTGGGGCATTTCTTTTTCGAGAAGAACCGCCCGGCCACCTTCCGCCATCCGTTCTATTCCTTCGCCGGCGACTGGGTGATGTTCAAGGACATCCTGACCGGCAGGATTCGCTTCTGAGCCTGCGCGCTCAGGCCACCTCGGCCAGGCCGCGCTCCCGGTGGGGGGCGAACAGGCGGCGGCCGATATCGAAGGCGGTCGCCAGATGCCGCGCGGGCGCTTCGTCTCCCAGCGGCGCCAGCAATTCGGACGTGGACACCCGCGCGCCGCAGTACTCGAAGATGCCGTGATCGATCTGGGTGCGCATGGCGCCAAAGTAGCCGTGGCGCGCATAGGTCCGCATGTCGGCGCCGCCGATCGCCAACAGGTGCACGCTCAGCCGGCCCAGCCTGCGCTCGTCGCGCCCCTCCCTTTCCTGGTAGGCCCAGCCCTGCGAGAACACCCGGTCGATCCAGCCCTTGAGCAGGCCGGGCATCGACCACCAGTAGACCGGGTACACCAGGGCCAGCGCATCGGCGCGATCGATGCGCGCCTGCTCTGCCAGCACGTCGGCGTCGGCCGGTCCCTGCTGGAGGAAACGGGCGATATCCGTCGCGGTGAAGCGGGGATCGAAGCCTTCCCTGGCCAAGTCGGCGATCTCGGCGGTGTGCCCGGCATCCTCCACGCCATCGGCCAGCCGGCCGGCCACGGCATGGGTGAACGATTGGGACAACGGATGGGCGGTGACGATCAGGGCATGCACGGCGAACTCCGGGAGGGGACGGGTATATACTTCGAGTAACTTACGAAACGTAACTTACTTTTGGTATATAACGATGTCAAGCCGCCGGAAAGCCACCCGGGAGATTCCCGCCGCCGACACGCCCGCCCCGCGCCGGCGGCTCGCGCGCGAAGATCGCTACCGGCAACTGCTCGATGCCTCCTGGCGCCTGATCGGCGAAGAGGGCACCGAGGCCCTGTCGCTGGGACGCTTGGCGGAAGCGGCCGGCGTAACCAAGCCGGTCGTGTACGACCACTTCGGCACCCGTGCCGGCCTGCTGGCCGCGCTCTACCAGGATTTTGATGCGCGCCAATCAGCGCTGATGGACGAGGCGCTCCGCCACGGGGCCGAAGACCTTCCCGCGCGCGCGCACATCATCGCGTCCTGTTTCGTGGACTGCGTGCTGTCGCAGGGGCGCGAGATTCCGGGCGTGGTCGCCGCGTTGACGGGTTCGCCGGAAATGGAGCGGATCAAGCGCGAGTACCAGGGCGCCTTCATGGCCAAATGCCATGGTCTGCTGGCGCCGTTCGCGCCACGTCGCGCGCTGCCGGCGGCCAGTCTTTGGGCCTTGCTGGGCGCGGCGGAATCGCTGTCCTACGCGGCGGCGGCGGGCGCCATCGACGCGGCGCAGGCGCGGCATGCGCTGGCCGACCTGGTCATCGCGATCGTGCAGCGTGGCGAAGACATGCCGGCCTAGCGTCCCGGCTTACTCGTAGAACATCAGGAACGCGGCGCCGACGATCAGCGCGAACGCGGCGTAGTGATTCCACTTCAGCGGCTGGCCCAGGTACCAGGTGGAGAAGCCGGCGAACACCACCAGGGTCAGGATTTCCTGGATGGTCTTCAGCTGCACCACCGAGTAGACGGTGCTGCCCAGGCGGTTGGCCGGCACCATCAGGGTGTACTCGAAAAAGGCGATGCCCCAGCTGGCGAAGATGGCCAGCAGCAGCGGTGTGCTGCGGTACTTGAGATGCCCGTACCAGGCGAAGGTCATGAAGACGTTGGAGCCGAGCAGCAGCAGCAGGGGCAGGATGCGGGCGAGCATGGGAGGGAGTCGGCGGGAGGACGCGCAAGCCTAGCTTCACTGGCGGCTGAATGGCAGGGTTTCCCTTCACGTGACCTCAACCTGGGGCCGGGTAGCTTCACAAACCTGAAGCACAGGAGCCTCATATGCGCCATTCACAGGAAACCGCGGGACTGGTCCTGGTTGTCGAAGACAACCGCAACATTTCGGAAATGGTCGGCGAGTATCTGGAAGGTCGGGGATTCGAGGTCGATTACGCCTCGGACGGACTGGACGGCTACCGGCTGGCCACCGAGAACAGCTACGACGTGGTCGTGCTGGATCTGATGCTGCCGCGCATGGACGGCATGGAAGTCTGCAAGAAGCTGCGCAATGAAGCGCGCAAGTCCACGCCGGTGTTGATGCTGACCGCCCGAGACACCCTGGACGACAAGCTGACCGGGCTCAGTTCCGGCGCCGACGACTACCTGACCAAGCCTTTCGCCATCCAGGAACTGGAAGCGCGCCTGCGCGCGCTGATCCGGCGCGAGCGCAGGCAGGTCGGCGCCGAAGTACTGAAGGTCGCCGATCTGGTGCTCGACCCGGTGAGCATGCGCGCGACCCGCGGTGGCAACGAGCTGATGCTGTCGCCGATCGGCCTGCGCCTGCTGACCATCCTGATGCGCGAATCGCCGCGGGTGGTCACCCGGCAGGAAATCGAGCGCGAAATCTGGGGCAACGGGTTGCCGGACTCGGACACCCTGCGCAGCCACCTCTACAACCTGCGCAAGGTGATCGACAAGCCGTTCGACAAGCCGCTGCTGCATACCGTCCAGAGCGCCGGCTATCGGATCGCGGACATCGGCTGAGGGCCACGGCATAATCCGGCCGGGGAGGGGAGCCGTCATGCCGCAGGGGTTGCCGCGAAAGCTACGCATTGCCTTCATCCTGCAGGCGGTGATGGTGAGCCTGGCGATCGTGCTGGGCGTCTACCTGATCTCGGCGGTCATCAAGCACAGCCTGATGAACACCGCCTTGCAGGAGGAGGCGACCCATTTCTGGGAGCTGTACGACGCCTCCACCGCGCAGCCGCCGCCGAACACCCACAACCTGCGTGGCTACCTGGTGGTCAAGGGCCACTCCAACCTGGTGTTGCCGGACAACCTGCGCGGCCTCAAGCCCGGTTTCCACGAGCTCAAGGACGACGACATGCTGGTGCTGGTGGACGAGCAGCACGCCGGTCGGCTGTACCTGGTGTTCCTGCGTTCGCAGGCCGAACGGCTGGCGTTCTACTTCGGCACCCTGCCGATCATCCTGACCCTGATCGCCATCTACGTGGTGTCGTGGCTGACCTACCGGGCGTCCAAGCGGCTGGTGTCGCCGGTCAGCTGGCTGGCGCGGCAGGTGGCCGAATGGGATCCGCGCCGGCCCGACGTCAGCGGGCTGGCGCCGGATCGCCTGCCGGCCGAGGTGCAGGGCGAGGCCCGACAACTCGCGTCGGCGCTGCACGGCCTGGCCCAGCGCGTGGCCTCGCACGTGGCGCGCGAGCGCGACTTCACCCGCGACGCCAGCCATGAGCTGCGCACCCCGCTGACCGTGATCCGGGTCGCCAGCGATATGGCCATGGCCGAGGAGGCCTCGCCGCGGGTGGTGCGTTCACTGCAACGCATCCAGCGCGCCGGCCGCGACATGGAAGCGGTGATCGATGCCTTCCTGATCCTCGCCCGCGAGGCCGAGGTCGAGCCGCAACGCGAGGATTTCGATGTCGCCGACATCGTGCTGGACGAAGCCGAGAATGCGCGCGCGCTGTTGATCGGCAAGCCGGTCGACCTGGAGGTCACCTGCGTGGCCAAGCCCCGCCTGCACGCACCGCCGCGGGTGTTCCAGGTGGTGGTCAGCAACCTGCTGCGCAACGCGTGCAGCTACACGGACACCGGCCGTATCGACGTGCTGGTCGAGGCCGACCGGGTGATCGTCAAGGACACCGGCATCGGCATGTCCGCCGAATCGATGGAGCGGGTGTTCGAGCCGTTCTATCGCGCCGATCCATCCCGTCCGCGCGGGAGCGGGCTGGGCCTGTCGATTGTCAGCCGGCTGTGCGACCGGTTTGGCTGGAAGATCGAGTTCGAGAGTGAACTGGGCAAGGGCACGGCCGCGACCATCCGCTTCACCTGAGCATCTCTACCTGAGCATCCACGGGAAGGGAAAAATGAGCGGCAGCCCAACGGGCGCGGCCGCCGTCCATGCGCTGTCAACCGCCGTGCCCGGCGTGCGTTAATGGGCCCATACCTCTCCACCGACATTGCCGACTTGCCCGCATGAGCCAGCCGTCCCGCCGTCGTTCCACGCTGATTTCCCGCATCGTCCTCGGCATCGCCGTCCTCGCCATCCTTGGCGCGGGCGCCTGGTACTGGAAGGGACGCCAGGCCAAGGCCGAAGAGGGCACCTACCGCACCGCCCAGGTCGAGCGGGGCAACATCCGGGTGGCGATCTCGGCCACCGGTACCCTGAGCGCCATCTCCACCGTCACCGTCGGCAGCCAGATTTCGGGCCAGGTGACCGACGTGCTGGTGGACTACAACAGCCCGGTGAAGAAGGGTGACGTGCTCGCCCGCATCGACCCCAAGACCTACGAGGCCCAGATCGAACAGGGCACCGCGCAGATCGCCGCCGCGCGCGCTTCGCTGGCGCAGGCCCAGGCGACCCTGCGCAACGCCGAGCTGGACTACCGCCGCAAGGCCGATCTCGGCCAGCAGAAGCTGGTGGCGCAGAGCGACGTGGATCTGGCGCGCGCCGCGCTCGACCAGGCCCGCGCGCAACTCAACTCCGCCCAGGCGCAGATCCGCCAGCAGACCGCCTCCACCCAGACCACCCGGGTCAACCTGGAACGCACGGTAATCCGCTCGCCCGTCGATGGCGTCGTGCTGACCCGCAGCATCGAGCCGGGCCAGACCGTGGCCGCCAGCCTGCAGGCGCCGGAGCTGTTCACCATCGCCGAGGATCTGCGCAAGATGAAGATCGAACTGGCGGTGGACGAGGCCGACATCGGCCAGGTCAAGGTCGGGCAGACCGTGTCCTTCAGCGTCGACGCCTTTCCGGATCGCCAGTTCAAGGGCCTGGTCGAACAGGTGCGCCTGGCCGCCACCACCACCAACAACGTGGTGACCTATCCGGTGGTCGTGACCGTGGACAACGCCGACGAGATCCTGCTGCCGGGCCTGACCGTCAACGCCGAGATCGAGGTCAGCAAGCGCGACAACGTGCTCAAGGTGTCCAACGCGGCGCTGCGCTACAAGCCCACCACCGAGGATGAGCAGGCGCAGGGTGCCCCGCAGATGGCGCAGGTTCGTGGCGGCGGCGTCACCGAGGACATGGAGCGTATCGCCGGCAGCCTGCAACTGAAGCCCGAACAGCGCGCCGCGTTCGACGCGGCGGTGAAGGCGGTACGCGATCGGCAGGCCGCGCGGATGGCCCAGGCCCAGCAGGATGGCGGCAACCGCCTGTTCGCCGGCGGGCCCGGTGGGGGCCCGCGCATGGTGACCAGCGGCGGCAACGGCGGCGCGATGCAGGCGCAACAGCGCCAGCGCATGGCCGAACGCTTCCAGCAGGACTTCGCCGCGTTCCGCGCCAGCCTGGAGCCCGCGCAGCAGCAGCGCTGGGACAACGAACTCAAGGCGCTGCTGTCGGCCAAGCGCGCGCCGCTGTACAAGCTGGTGGCCGGCAAGCCGGAACGGATCATGGTGCGGCTGGGCGCCAGCGACGGCAGCGCGACCGAGGTCGCGGGCAACCTGAAGGCCGGTGATCAGGTCATCGTCGGCGAGCGCGCCAAGGAATGAGTGCCATGAATACGTCCGCCGGCGAGGTGCCGGTGATCCAGACGCGGGCGTTGAGCAAGGTCTACTCGCCCGGCACCGAAGCCGAGGTGGTCGCGCTCAAGGGCGTGGACGTGCGCATCGGCCGGGGCGATTTCGTCGCCATCATGGGACCGTCTGGCTCCGGCAAGTCGACCCTGATGAACCTGATCGGTTGCCTGGACACGCCTTCTTCCGGCACCTACCACTGCGACGGCGTCGATGTGGCGACGCTGGACGCGGAGGAACTGGCGGTGCTGCGCCGGGACAAGATCGGTTTCGTGTTCCAGGGCTTCAACCTGCTGCCGCGGATGAACGCGCTGGAGAACGTCGCGATGCCGCTGGGTTATGCGCAGGTGCCTCCGCACGAGCGCACCGAACGCGCGCGCAAGGCGCTGGCGGCCGTGGGCTTGGCCGAGCGCGGCGGCCATCGGCCCAGCGAACTGTCGGGCGGCCAGCAGCAGCGCGTGGCGATCGCCCGCGCGCTGATCAACGAACCACCGATCATCCTGGCCGACGAACCCACCGGCGCACTCGACAGCCGCACCGGCGAGGAAATCCTGGCGCTGTTCAAGCGCCTGCGCGACGAAGGCCACACGGTCATCCTGATCACCCACGACGCCGATGTGGCCGCCCACGCCGATCGCATCCTGGTCATGCGCGACGGCGAGTTGCATGAGGAGCCGGGATTCGGGAAACGGGATTCGGGATTGGGGGAAAGCAGCCCATGAACTTCACCGACATTCTGCGCACCGCGATCTTCGCCTTGCGTGGCAACTGGATGCGCAGCGCGCTGACCTCGCTGGGCGTGATCATCGGCATCGCCGCGGTCATCGTGATGGTTTCGGTCGGCCAGGGCACCCAGGCGGAAATCGACAAGCTGGTGTCCGGCCTGGGCTCGCAGCGACTGGACATCAACCCCGGTGCCGGCCGCAGTGGTGGCGGCGTGCGCATGAGCGGGAGCAGCTTCTTCACCCTGCGCGAGGGAGACGTCGACGCCATCCGCAACGAAATCCCGGAGGTGCAGTACGTCGCCGGCGCGCTGCGCGGCAGCAGCCAGGTCGTGTATGCCGAGAACAACTGGTCGAGCAGTTGGCAGGGTGTGCAGCCGGACTACTTCGACATCAACAGTTGGACAATCGCTAACGGCGACGGTTTCGATGCGCAGGACTACAGCGGCGCCGGCAAGGTGGTGATCCTGGGCGAGACCGTGCGTCGCGAACTGTTCGGCGAGGAAACCGGCATCGGCCAGACCGTGCGCATCGGCCGGGTGCCATTCACCGTGGTCGGCACGCTGGCGCCGAAGGGGCAGGGTGGTTTCGGCCAGGACCAGGACGACGTAATGATGGTGCCGCTGGAAACCGCGCGCCGCCGGCTGATGGGTTCGATGGGCCTGCCGCCCAGCGCGGTGATGCAGATTGCGCTCACCGTGGCCGACGCCAAGGATCTTGGCTACGTGCAGGGCGAAGTCGAGGCATTGTTGCGCCAGCGGCACAAGATCGCGCCGGGCGAGGATGACGACTTCAACGTCCGCAACATTTCCGAAATCGTCGCCACGCGCACCGCCACCACCCGCCTGATGTCGCTGCTGCTGGGTGCGGTCGCGACCATCTCGCTGATCGTCGGCGGCATCGGCATCATGAACATCATGCTGGTGTCGGTGACCGAGCGCATCCGCGAGATCGGCCTGCGCATGGCGGTCGGTGCCGGACCGAGCGATGTGCGCAGGCAGTTCCTGGCCGAGGCCATGCTGATCTCGCTGATCGGTGGCGTGCTCGGCATCGCCATCGGCATCGTCGGCGCGCTGCTGGTGGGCAAGTTCAGCGAGCTGCCGGTGGCGTTGAACGGGCAGGTCATCGGCCTGGCCGCGGGCTTCTCGGTGGCCACCGGCCTGTTCTTCGGCTACTACCCGGCACGCAAGGCGTCCCAGCTGGATCCGATCGAGGCGCTGCGCTCGCAGTAGGCCGGCTCCGCCGGCCACGCTTCTGCGGCATCATCGGCGGATGGATCTGGAGACCTATCGCGAATTGCGTTCGCAGGCGCGCCGGCTGGCGCGCTCCGCCGCCGACGCCGAGGATCTGGTGCAGGACACCCTGGCCGCGGCCCTGGCCGCCGGCCGCGCCGATGCACCCTGGCTGGCCGGGACGATGCGCAACCTGGCCGCGATGCAGGCGCGCACGGCGGTGCGCCGCCGTCGCCGCGAGGCGCTGGTCGCGGACGACGACCCGTCCGGGGAAGCGACGGCCGGGATGGAATCCCCGGCGGTTCCCGGATGGCTGCACGCCTGGCCCGCCAGCCTGCGGCGGGTGGCCGTGCTGGCGTTGCATGGCCTGTCGGCCGATGAAATCCGCTGGATCCTGGCGCTGTCGCCCGAGGCGTTCCGCCAGCGGCTCAGCCGCATCCGCAAGGCGCTCGGCGAACTGCCGCCCGCCGCGCGCGCGGAGAGCCTGGCCATGGCCTACGTGCGCGATCCGGCGCGCAGCGTGGATCTCCAGTTCGGCCTGATCCGCCGCGGGCTCCGGGCCGCGCTCGGCGCCGGCGCCGGACTGGCCACCCATGATGTCGACGGCCACCTGCTGGTGATCCGCCGTCCCGGTCACACCTGGCGTCCCGGCGGCAACGGATAGACGGGACCACAAACAACCACAAGGAGGACTCCCATGCTTTCCCAATGCAAGGTCGGCGCCATCGTCTTTTTCGTCAGTGATCTGGCCCGCTCGGTCGCTTTCTACCGCGACACCCTCGGCCTGCCGGTCAACGCGATCGACGGCCATGACGGCCCGTTCGCGCTGGCCGAGGTCGGCGAGCTGACCCTGGTGTTCATCGTCCAGGCGGTCCGCCCCGGCGAATCGCCGGTGGTGGTGTTCAGCCTGGACGGCGGCATCGACGACTACGCCGAGGCGCTGGCCGGGCGCGGCGTGGAGATCGTCGTGCCGGTCAGCGAATCGCCGGACGGCGGGCTGTCGCTGGACTTCGTCGATCCGGATCGCAATGTGCTGAGCCTGCACCAGGATGCAGGCCTGGCGCGCCGGAAATAATCCGGGGCACGAGCCTGTCGATGCGACGCCGCCCGCGGATCCTGCATCCGCGGGCGCGTCGTGCATGCATCAGGTGGATGCCTGCTGTTGCGACCAGGCTTCCATCCGCCGCTGCATTTCTTCCGGCGCGACGTCCTCGACATGGGTCGACAGCGACCACTTGTGTCCGAACGGGTCCACGACCGAACCGATGCGGTCGCCCCAGAATTCCTGCTTGACCGGACGGTCGGCGCGGGCGCCGGCCTTGACCGCGCGCGCATAGGCGGCGTCGGCGTCCTCGACGTAGATCATGAAACTCGAGGTCGCGCCGCCGCGGGTGTTCGGCGACAAGGCGTTCATGTCCGGCCATTCGTCGGACAGCATCAGCACGGTGTCGCCGATGCGGGTTTCGGCATGGCCGATGCGGTCGCCCATCGGCAGCCGGTACATTTCCTCGGCGCCGAAGGCGTCGCGGTAGAAATCCAGCGCCTTGGCGGCGTCGTCGACGATCAGGTAGGAAGTGACGCTGTGGTAGCCCTGCGGCCGGTACGTGGTGGTAGCCATGGAGGGGTCTCCTCTGCGGGAGGCCGACGCTACGCCTGCGGGAGTTATGTCCCCGTCTAGAAAGCCGCTGTCCGGAAAAACGGAAAGGGCCCGTGCGCCCGAGGCTCAGTTCACGTAGGGAGCCAGCAACCCGCGCCAGATCGCGTAACCGGCTGGATTCATGTGCAGCCGGTCGGCCAGGAACAGGTCCTCGCGCGGCTTGCCGTCCGCGTCCAGCATCGGCGTGAACACGTCGATGTAAACGAAGTCGTGACGCGCGGATTCGGCCTTGATCAGCGCGTTGGCCTCGCGTTGCGCGTCGAGCAGGTGCGCGCGGGACGGGCTCGGCTTGGTGGAGATGTAGACCAGGCGCGTCTTCGGCAGCTTGCGATGGATGAGTTCGGCGAAAGCGACGAAGTCGTCGTGCAATTGCCGTGGCGTGCGCCCGCTGGCGAGGTCGTTGTCGCCCGCGTACAGCACCACCGTTCCCGGCTTGTAGGGCAGCACGATGCGCGGTGCGTACCAGGTGCTATCGCGGATTTCCGAGCCGCCAAAACCGCGATTGATGACCGTGGCGTCGGGGAAATCCCGGGCCAGCGATTCCCACATCCGGATCGAGGAACTGCCGACGAACAGCACCGCGTTCTGCGGCGGGGGATGGCTGGCGTCCTCGGCGGCGAACCTCTGCATGTCCTTCTCCCACTCCGCGTTGGAGACCTCGGCAGGGATGGCCGGCGCCCGCTTCGGGCCGGAACCGTCGGACCAGGTGGCGCAAGCGGAGAGCGCCAGCAGGGCCGGCAACAGCAGGCAGGCCAGGCGGTGCGCGGGCAGCGGGAAACGGGACATCGGCGCGGGTCTCCGGGACGGGAAGAGGGGCCAGTGAACCAGCCGGGACCGCCAAAGGCAAACCGATACGCGCCGGGAAGGTCTCCCGATATGGCAAGATCGGGGTTCTCACGGACCCTCCGCACTCCATGCCCGCTGCCGCGACGCCCCGCCTTCCGCATTGCCCGCCCGCCCGTATCGCGGGCTGACCGGAGATCCAGGAATGGCGGACGAAATCGGACACATGCCCCGGGGTCCCGGGCGCATCCTCAAGGCGGCGATCTGGTCGATGCAGGGATTGCGCGCGGCCTGGCTGCACGAATCCTCGTTCCGGCTGGAGGTCTACCTGCTGATCGTGCTGGCGCCGCTGGCCTTGTGGCTGGGCGACACCGCGGTGGAGCGGGTGCTGTTGATCGGCAGTTGCCTGCTGGTGCTGGCGGCCGAACTGCTGAACTCGGCGATCGAGGCGGTAATCGAGCGCTACGGGCCCGAGCACCACGAATTGGCCGGACGCGCCAAGGACATGGGTTCGGCGGCGGTGTTCGTGCTGATGATGAACGTATTGCTGTGCTGGGGCCTGATTCTCTGGCCCCGCCTGTCCGAACTTTTCTCCTGATATAGCAAGGTTGCAAATCGAATGAGTCTCGAGTTCCTGGCCGACCCCAATGTCTGGCTGACCCTGGTGACGCTGAGCGCGCTGGAAATCGTGCTGGGCATCGACAATCTGGTGTTCATCTCGATCGCGGTGAGCAAGCTTCCGGCCCACCAGCGCCCGACCGCCCGCCGCTTCGGCATCGCGGTGGCCTGCATCACCCGGATCGCGCTGCTGGTGTCGCTGGCGTTCCTGGCGCGCATGCAGAACGACCTGTTCACCGTCGCCGGCATGGGCATCTCCATCCGCGATCTGGTGCTGATCCTGGGCGGCATCTTCCTGCTGGTGAAGGGCGGCATGGAGATCAAGGAACTGATCACCGGCGGCGAGGACGAGGACCCGTCCACCACCAAGGCTTCGGCGGTGTTTGGCCTGGTCATCGCCCAGATCGCGATCATCGACATCGTGTTCTCGCTGGACTCGGTCATCACCGCGGTCGGCATGGCCCAGCACATTCCGATCATGGTCGCGGCGATCCTGCTGGCGGTGGCGGTGATGCTGCTGGCGGCCAATCCGCTGGGCCGCTTCATCGACGCCAACCCGACCATCAAGATGCTGGCGCTGGCGTTCATCGTGCTGATCGGCGTGGTGCTGATCCTGGATGGCCTGGAAATCCACGTGCCCAAGCCGTACGTGTACTTCGCGATGGGCTTCTCGGTGATGGTCGAGTGGCTGAACCTGATGATGCGCCGCCGCGCCGCGCAGAAGCACATCCCGGGCGCCGGCAACTGGTAAGCCGCCGCTGGCGTTTCCGTCTCCCCGACGCCCGGCTTCCGCCGGGCGTCGGCGTTTGGGGGTAGCTGACGGGGCGGCAACGGTGGTGCCGCCGCCGCGCCGGCGCGGTTGCATCCTTCACCGGCGGATGCTGCAATGCCGCCGTCCCTGCCGAAGGAGTGGTGTCATGCGCCTGTTCGTCCGTTCGCTCGCACTGGTCGCCCTGGCGGCCCTGCTGTCCGGTTGTGGCTACAACTCGATCCAGCAGAAGGATGAAGCGGTCAAGGCCGGCTGGTCGGAAGTGCTCAACCAGTACAAGCGCCGCGCCGATCTGATTCCCAACCTGGTCAAGACCGTGCAGGGCTACGCCCAGCAGGAACGGCAGGTGCTGACCGACGTCACCAACGCGCGCGCGCGGGTCGGCCAGATCCAGGTCAACGCCGACGATGCCGCCTCGCTGCAGCAGTTCCAGCAGGCGCAGGGCGAACTGTCCAGCGCGCTGTCGCGCCTGCTGGTGGTCACCGAGAACTACCCGAACCTGAAGTCGGATCAGTCCTTCCGCGATCTGCAGGCGCAACTGGAAGGCACCGAGAACCGCATCACCGTCGCGCGCGGCCGGTACATCCAGACCGTGCAGGACTACAACACCTTCATCCGCTCGTTCCCGCAGGTGATCACCGCCAAGATCTTCGGCTACAAGGAAAAGCCGAACTTCACGGTGGAGAACGAGGCGCAGATCCAGCAGGCGCCGCAGGTCGACTTCGGCACGCCGGCGCCGGCTCCGCAGGCGCCGCAGCCGGCCCAGCCGCCGGGTCCGGAGCCCGCGCCCGCGCCGGCCAACTGACCGACCGCGAACGCGCCGATGCTGCGCCGCGCGCTGTCCGGGCTGCTGTTGTGGTGCTGCCTGCTGCTGCCGGCGGCGGCCCAGCAGCTGGCGGCCATTCCCGCCCTGGACTCGCCGGTGGTGGATACCACCGGCACCCTGGATGCCGCGCAGAAGCAGCAGCTGGAGCAGCAGGCACTGGCCCTGCAGCAGCGCAAGGGCAGCCAGCTGCAGGTACTGATCGTGCCGAGCACCGAGCCGGAGAGCATCGAGCAGTACACCCTGCGCGTGTTCGAGCAATGGAAGCTGGGACGAAAGGGCGTGGACGACGGCGTGCTGCTGCTGGTCGCCAAGAACGACCGGCGCGTGCGCATCGAACCCGGCTATGGCCTGGAAGGCGCGATTCCCGACGCCATCGCCAACCGGGTCATCCAGGAATACCTGGTGCCGAAATTCCGTGGCGGCGACTACGGCGGCGGCATCACCGACGCGACCGCGGTGCTGGTCAAGCTCATCGACGGCGAGGCACTGCCGGCGCCAGTCAGCGACCACCGGCCGGAGCGTTCGCGTGGCGGCGACTGGCTGTTCGCGCTCTTCGCCGCCTTCATCATCGCCAGCATCGTGCGTGGCGTGTTCGGGCGTGCACCCGCCGGCATCCGCGGGTTGTTCACCGCCGGTGCCGCCGGCGGCACCGCATTCCTGCTGTCCTCGCTGATTCCCGTGGCCGGCATCGCCGGCGTGTTCGGCCTGATCTACGGCCTGCTGTCGGTTTCCACCGGTGGCCGTTATGCCCGCCATCGCGATTGGGGTGGGTGGGGCGGTGGCGGCGGCTGGGGGGGCGGAGGAGGTTTCGGCGGCGGCGGTGGCTTCGGAGGAGGCGGCTGGGGCGGTGGCGGCGGCATGTCCGGAGGCGGTGGCGCCTCGGGGAGCTGGTGATGCGACTGCTGCGGCATCTATTCCCGCCTTCCGCGCGCCGCTTGTTCCCGGCCGACAGCCTGCAGCGCATCGCCGACGCCATCCACCAGGGCGAACAGCGCCATCGCGGCGAAGTGATGTTCGCGGTGGAGGCGGATCTGCCCCTGCTTGCGGTGGTGCGTGGCATGCAGGCCCGCGCGCGCGCGCTGGAAGCGTTCGCGCGACTGCGCACCTGGGACACGGAAGCCAACAACGGCGTGCTGATCTACCTGCTGCTGGCCGATCACCGCATCGAGATCGTCGCCGACCGCGGCCTGCGCGGCCGGGTCAGCGACGAGCAATGGCGCGGCGTCTGCCAGCTGATGGAAGAGCGTCTGCGCGCCGGTGAAGCCGAAGCCGCGGTGATCCGCGGCATCACCGCGGTGTCGGACCTGCTGGCGGCGTTCTTTCCGCAGGATGGCAGCCAGCGGGATGAGGACGAACTGCCCAACCAGCCGCACGTCTTCTGAGCCGGCACCGGAACGCGAGTCCGGCCGCAAGCCTTGCCGCCGGCTGTCCCCGGGGCGGGACGGACGGCGCAAGCCAACCCGGCTGGGGCAAAATAGGGCATTCCCTGCCGGTCCCCGAGGCGCATGATCTACCTTCACCAGATTGACCCGATTGCCCTGTCGCTGGGGCCGCTGAAGCTGCATTGGTACGGCCTGATGTACCTGCTGGGTTTCATCGCGGCGTGGTGGCTGGGCCAGCGGCGGGTGCGGGCAGGCCGGTTGCCGGGCGTGGACACCAACGGATTCTCGGATCTGCTGTTCTACGCGATGATCGGCGTGGTGCTGGGCGGGCGCCTGGGTTACATCCTGTTCTATGGCCTGGAAGGGTTTCTCGCCAATCCGCTGTCCATCTTCAAGGTCTGGGAAGGCGGCATGAGTTTCCACGGTGGCCTGCTCGGCGTGATGACCGCCGCGCTGTGGTGGTCGCGCCGCCAGCGCATGCACTTCTTCGACACCATGGATTTCGTTGCTCCGCTGGTGCCGCTGGGGCTGGGTTTCGGCCGGATCGGCAACTTCATCGGCGCCGAGTTGTGGGGCAAGTACACGAAGGCGGATTGGGGCGTGATCTTCCCGACCGATCCGGCATTGAAGGACTTCAGCGCCGCGCAGTTGCAAGCGCAGTACGCGGCCGGCGCGCTGGATCAGTTCGCGCGCCACCCTTCGCAGCTGTACCAGGCGTTCCTCGAAGGACTGGTGATGTTCGCCGCGCTGTGGTGGTTCTCCCGCCAGCCGCGGCCGCGCTACGCGGTCTCCGGCCTGTTCGCGCTGCTGTATGGCGTGTTCCGCTTCCTGGTCGAATTCGTGCGGGTGCCGGACGAGCAGCTCCAGTACCTGGCCTTCGGCTGGCTGACCATGGGCCAGCTGCTGAGCGTGCCGCTGATCCTGCTGGGTTTGTACCTGCTGTGGCTGTCGCGCCGCTCGCCCGTCCTGCAACCCGTCGTTCCGGCCAAGGAATCCGCATGAAGCCCTATCTCGATCTGCTGCGCCACGTGCTGGAGCAGGGCGCCGAGAAATCCGATCGCACCGGCACCGGCACGCGCAGCGTGTTCGGCTGGCAGATGCGCTTCGATCTCGCCGAGGGCTTCCCGCTGGTCACCACCAAGAAGCTGCACCTGCGTTCGATCATCCATGAGCTGCTGTGGTTCCTGAAAGGCGAGACCAACATCGCCTACCTGAAGGACAACAAGGTCAGCATCTGGGACGAATGGGCCAACGCCGACGGTGAGCTCGGCCCGGTTTACGGCAAGCAATGGCGCCGCTGGGCGACCGCCGATGGCGGCGAGATCGACCAGATCAAATGGGTGGTCGAGGAGATCAAGCGCAACCCGGATTCGCGCCGGCTGATCGTCAGCGCCTGGAACGTCGCCGATCTGCCGAAGATGGCGCTGATGCCGTGCCACACGATGTTCCAGTTCTACGTGGTCGACGGCAAGCTGAGCTGCCAGCTGTACCAGCGCAGCGGCGACATCTTCCTGGGCGTGCCCTTCAACATCGCCAGCTACGCGCTGCTGACCCACATGGTCGCGCAAGCCACCGGGCTGGGCGTGGGCGACTTCGTGCACACGCTGGGCGACGCGCACCTGTATTCCAATCACTACGAGCAGGCGCGCGAACAGCTGGCACGCGAGCCGCGCAAGTTGCCGACGCTGCGGCTGAATCCGGACGTGACCGATCTGTTTGCCTTCAGCTACGAGGACATCGAAATCCTCGGCTACGACCCGCATCCGGCCATCAAGGCGCCGGTCGCGGTATGAGCGGTGTTGACGAGGCGGCGGAGATCGGTTTCCGCCGCGACGATGCCTACCTGCGCGAGCAGTACCTCAAGTGGTGGTGGTTCCGCAGTGGCTGGCGCCGCTGGATCTGGGGGGCGTCGCTGCTGCTGGGACTCATCGCGCTGGCGATCATTTTATTCGCGGATTCTCCCGGCCTGCGCTTGCCCGCCGTGGTGATCGCCGCCGCCGGCCTGGCCCAGGGCGTGATGCCGTGGCTGGAATTCCGCCGCTGGAAGCGGACCGCGCTCGGCGGCCTGGACACCATGCCGGACCTGCGCCTGTCGGTGGAGGCGGGCGTGCTGCGGTTCGGTGCCGGACCGAACGTGCGCTACGAGGCTCGCGGTGACGTGGTGCGCGTGGCGGGCGGGCGCTTCATCTACGAGCAAGGGCAATCCGGCCGGCACGCTTACGTGCCGGACCGCTGCTGGAACGAGCCGCGCACGCAGGCGCTGCTGGCGACCTGGCAAGCCGACGCCGCGCCGCGCTAACGAGGCGTGGTGTCGCGGCAACCGGCAATGCAGCGGAAGTACGCGGCGGCGCCGGGATAATCCACGGTCATGATGAAGTGGCGGAACGCATTGCCGCCCAGCGCACCGTCCACCCGCGCGTCCATGAAGCTGGACATGAAGTCGTGGAAGTTGCGGTTCTCGCGGTGGGTGAACCACACCGGCCCCACCTTGTAACCGGCGATGATCACTTCCGGCACCTCGATCATCGCCGAGCCCATGCCGGCCTGCGCGTTATTGATCACCCGCCAGTCCGGATGCGCCTTGCGCCAGGCCTGGAACACGCTGTCGGCGATCATGCTGGTGGCGCGCTCGGAGGGACCGCCGTCGGCGAGTTCGGCCTGCGCGTTCGGCGTCAGCACCGTCATCGCGCCGGTATCCAGCAGCAGAGAATGCGTCTTTCCGTCGATGACGACCTGCAGGCGCGGGAAGTCGGTTACCCGGTTGCCGTGACCGTCGGTCTTGAAGCCCAGCGCCAGCCGGCGCAGTTCCGGCGAAGGCTTCCAGTCGCCGGCTTCGCGGCGGAAGCGGCGCGCGGGATAGTCCCAGGTCCAGATGCGGCCGGAGAACCACGCCTGTCCCAGGATGCCATCGTCCTGGCTGGCGCCCGGCAACTGCGGGCCGGCGAGCGCGCTCGGCAACACCATCATGCGGCCATCGTCGGCCAGCGGCGGCGGGATGCCGGCCTCCACCGCGAAGGCGGGCAGGCGGGTGACCTTGGCGCGATCGCCGAGTTCGCGGCGCGCTTCCGGATCCTCCAGTGGCGACAGCGGCAGCTTCAACCGCTCGACCGCTTCCTGCTTGAGGAAGAGGCCGCCGCCGGTGTCGGTGTACAGGCGCAGGCGTTCACCGGTGGCTCCCTGCGCTTCCAGGTAGACGCGGTCGGATTCGAAGCGCGCCGGCAGGGACTGGCCGGCGTCGGCGGCCGCGGCCAGCAGCAATCCGCCGGCCAACAGCATCGTTCTGGCTTGCGAGGGCATCCGGCCTTCCCCGAAGATGGTGTGTGGCGAAAGTACGCCGCGTTCCCCCCGCCTGCAATACGCCGGAAGTCAGCCCGCATGAATCCATCCGTTTCCCTGTCGCTGATCGCCGCGCTCGATCGCCGGCACGCCATCGGCCGCGACAATGATCTGCCCTGGCGGTTGCCCGACGACCTCAAGCGCTTCAAGGCGCTGACCCTGGGCAAGCCGGTGCTCATGGGCAGGCGCACCGCCGAGTCGCTCGGTCGCGCGCTGCCGGGCCGGCGCAACCTGGTGCTGACCCGCCGTGGACAGGTGCCGTTCGCCGGCATGGAGGCGGTGGCGTCGCTCGAGCAGGCGCTGGCCTGGGCGGCCAGCGAGGACAATCCGGAAATCTGCGTGATCGGTGGCGGCGAGATCTACGCGCAGACCCTTTCGCTTGCCGACGCGCTGTACCTGACCCATGTCGATACGTTGGTCGAGGACGCGCACGCGCACTTTCCCCGCTTCGACCCCACCGAGTGGGACGTGGTGCGGCGCGAACCGCATCCGGCCGACGCGCGCCATGCGCATGCGTTCGAATTCATCGATTACCTGCGGGTGCGGACGGCCTGAGCCGGAGTCGCCGCGCGCTTACGGAAGCAGCGGCCGGTAGTGGCCGATGATGGGGTGCCGGAACAGCAGATCCTCTTCGCGGGTTCCCGCGCCGATGTTGTGCAGGATCAGCGGTACGCCGTCGGCACCCCGGCGGTCGGAGACGATGCCGATGTGCAGCAGGCCGCTGCCTTGCAGCTTCCAGGCGACGATGTCGCCCGGCGCGTAGTCCGTCGCCCGTGCGCCGATGGCGCGTTGCCAGCCCTGTTGCTTGAACCAGTGCATCTGGTTGGGCACACGGCGGTGGTCGATGTTCCGATCCGGGCCGGACATGCCCCAGTCCTGCGGATAGGCGTGGAAGCGGGCCCGCATGTCCTCGTGGATGGCCTGCTGGAGATCCAGTCCCTGCGTGCGCAGGGCGCGGATCACCACATCCGTGCAGACACCACGATCCTGCGGGACATCGCCGCCTGGATAAGCCAGCCGGACATACGCGGGATCGTAATTGCGGGTGACGCCGACCTGCGACCGGGCGGCCGCGACCAGGGGAGGGGAGGCGGCGGAAACAGCGCTTGCGGGCGCGCCCATCGCGGCGGAGACCGCGGTGGGCGCGGGAACTCGCGGGGACGTTGCGGTGGCCGGAGCACGTCCACATGCCGCCAGCAGCTGGGCGGACAGCAGGGCCATGGCCAAGGTGCGCGGAGGGACCGTCGGAATACGCATGGCCCGATTGTAGAGGAGCAACCTCCCACCGGTACGCCGAGATCGGTGAACTGAAAACAGCCGCAAGCCCGATGTTCGGGAGGCGTCAGTCCCGGCCCGCGAAGGAAGCGGGATCCACGTCGCGTCCGGGTACCTGCACGATCCGCAGTTCGTCGGTATCCAACTGCAGCGCGGTGAGCTTGCCGCCCCACACCGCGCCGGTATCGATCGCGTGCACGCCGTGGCCGATCATCAGGCCCAGGGTCGACCAATGGCCACAGACGATCTTCAGATCGCGCGGGGCGCGGCCGGGCACCTCGTACCAGGGATACAGGCCCTGCGCCTGGGTGCCGGGTGCGCCTTTCTCCTCGATCGCCATGCGCCCGCGCGGCGTGCAATAGCGCATGCGGGTGAGCACGTTGATGATGGCGCGCGCGCGGTCGTAGCCGGACAGGCCGGAGGACCAGTTGGGCTTGTCGCCGTACATGTTGCGGAACAGCTTGCGATAGCCGTTGCCGTGCAACTGCTGCTCGACCTCGCGCGCATAGCGCTCGGCGAGGCTGGTGGTCCATTTGGGCGCGAGCCCCGCGTGAATCATCATCCAGCCCAGTTCGCGGTCGGCGTGGACCAGTTTCTGTCCGCGCAGCCAGTCCAGCAGCACGCGTGCATCGTCGGCCAGCACCACCCGCTGCAGGTCCGGATTGACCTTGCGCTGCTCGTCCGGCGAACGTTCGCCGATCGCCAGCAGGGACAGGTCGTGATTGCCCAGCACCACCACGCTCTGCTCGCGCAGCGAATGCACCAGCCGCAGGGTTTCCAGTGATTGCCCGCCACGGTTGACCAGATCGCCGCAGAACCAGAGCCGATCCCGTGCGGGATCGAAACGCAGCCGCTCCAGCAACCGCTGGGTCGCGTCGTAGCATCCCTGCAGATCGCCTATCGCCCAGACCGCCATCAGTGCAGCGTCCGCGGAACCGAGAGGGTGAACTGGGGAATGGGGGCGTCGAAGCGGGTGCCGTCGTCGGCAATCATGTCGTAGCTTCCTTTCATGGTCCCGATGTCGGTTTCCAGCACCGCCCCGGAGGTGTATTCGAAGTCCTCGCCCGGCTGCAGCCATGGCTGCTCGCCGACCACGCCGGCACCTTCCACTTCCCGGACCTTGCCGTTGGCGTCGGTGATGACCCAGTGACGGCCCAGCAGGCGCGCGGGCACGTCGCTCCGGTTGCGGATGCGGATGGTGTAGGCGAACACATAGCGCCCGTCCTCGGGCGCGGATTGATCGTCGAGGAAGCGGGTGGCTACGTCGATGTCGATGGCGTAGTCGTGTTTCATGCCGGACAGTGTATGCATTGCGGCGTGAAACGGGAAACGCCGCGCGGGCGCCGGAACGGTCAGGCCGTCGGCGCCACCGGTGCCTGGTTGGCCAGGCGGATGAAGGCGGCCACTTCCACCTGTTCGGCGCGCGCGTCGGGACTGATTCCTGCGGCTTCGATCGCGGCCCCGTCGCAGACCCCGCCCAGGGCGTTGCGCAGGGTCTTGCGGCGCTGGCCGAATGCGGCGCGCACGATTTCGGTGAAGCGCTGCGGATCCGCGACGCCAATCTCGGCGGGCGGGCGGGGCACCATCCGCACGACCGCCGAATCCACCTTCGGCGGCGGCCGGAATGCCCCGGGGGGAACCACGAACAACGGCGTCACCGTGCAGTACGCCTGCAGCATCACGCTCAGGCGGCCATAGACCTTGCTGCCGGGACCGGCGGCCATGCGATCCACCACTTCCTTCTGCAGCATGAAGACCATGTCGCGGATCGACGCGGCGTGTTCGAGCGCATGGAACAGGATCGGCGAGGACAGGTTGTAGGGCAGGTTGCCGACCAGGCGCAGGCGATCGTCACCGGCCAACTTGCCGAAGTCCACCGCCAGCACGTCCTTGTGGATGATGGTGAGGCGGCCGACGCCTTCGGATGCTTCCATCAGCGGGGTGATCAGATCGCGATCGAACTCGATCGCGGTCAGTTCGCCGTGCCGGCGCAGCAGCGGCAGGGTGATGGCGCCCTGGCCGGGGCCGATTTCGACCAGCCTGTCGCCCGGCTTGGGATCGACAGCCAGCACGATCCGCTCGATGTAGCTGCGGTCGGTGAGGAAGTGCTGGCCCAGCGATTTCTTGGGTGGCGCCTTGAAGGGGGGCATGGCGAGGTAGGGATTCGGGATTGGGGATTGGGGATTCGAGCGGGCAGGAAGCAGGGTATGCGTTTGCTAGCTTGCGGATTTCAGGGTGGCGATGCGGGCGCAGGTCTGTACCGCGGCGAACAGGCTGGACGGATCGGCAATGCCCTTGCCGGCCAGGTCCAGCGCGGTGCCGTGATCGACCGCGACGCGCGGATACGGCAGGCCCAGGGTGAGGTTCACCGCCTGCTCGAAGCCGCTGTATTTGAGCACCGGCAGGCCCTGGTCGTGGTACATCGCCAGTACCGCATCGAAGCCGGCGAGCTTCTGCGGCAGGAACGCGGTATCCGCCGGCAACGGGCCGATCAGGCGCATGCCTTCCCCGCGCAGCGCGGCCATCACCGGCTCGATGACTTCGATTTCCTCGTGGCCGAGATGGCCGGCTTCGCCCGCATGCGGATTGAGGCCAAGCACCGCGATCACCGGATCGCCGATGCCGAAATCGTCGCGCATCGCGGCGTGGGTGATACGCAGCACGGAGGTCAGCGCGTCGGTGGTGATGGCGTCGGGAACCCGCCGCAGGGGCAGGTGGGTGGTCGCCAGGGCGACCCGGACGATGTCGTTGGCCAGCATCATCACCACCTCGCGGCCAGCGCGCGCGGCCAGCAGTTCGGTAGTACCGGTGTAGGCGATGCCGCCGGCGTTGATCGCGGCCTTGTGTACCGGGCCGGTGACCACTCCATCGAATTCACCGCTCAGGCAGGCGTCGGAAGCCTGGGCCAGGGCGGCGATGACGGTGGCGGCGTTGCGGGGATCGGGTTGGCCGAACCGGGTCGGGGCGGGATTGGCCAGCGGCCGCAGGCACAGCTCACCCGATGCGCGGGCTTCCTGCTGTTCGTCGAGCAGCCGCAGTGGCAGATCCAGCGCGGCCGCGGCCGCCTGCATCACGCCCGGGTCGGCGAACGCCACCAGCCGGCAATCCCGGCGTGGCTGCTGGGCAAGCCTGACGCAGAGTTCGGGCCCGATGCCGGCCGGCTCACCCGGGACCAGCGCCAGGCGGGGCAGCATGCTCAGCCGCCGGGAGCGGGCGCGGGCGTTTCAGCCGGTGCCGCCGCCGGCGCATTGGCCGGCGTGCCGTCGGTCTGGGCCTGCGCGCCGGTACGGATGTTCACGTAGGCTTCGCCGCGCATTTCCTGCAGGAAGCGGTTGTATTCGTCCTCCAGCTTGCGGCGGCCGATGGTCTCGCGGACCTGGGCACGCTGGTTGGCATCGGTGACATCGCTCTGGCGCGCTTCCACGCGCTGCACGATGTGCCAGCCCGCATCGGTGCGGAACGGCTCGGTGACCTGTCCGTCGCCGACACCGGCCACCTGCTCGCCAAACGCGGGACCGAAGGCATCGCCGGGGAACCAGCCCAGATCGCCACCTTCACCACGGCTGTTGGGATCCTCGGAGGATTCCTTGGCGACGGTGGCGAAATCTGCGCCACCGGCGATGCGGGCACGCAGGGTGTCGATCTTGGCCTTGGCCGCGGCAGCGTCCTGGGCCTCCGTGATGCGCACGAGGATGTGGCGGGCGTGGTATTCGGTGACGGTGCGCTTTTCCGCCTGCGAGGCGTCGCGGGTCTCCACCAGCTTCAGCAACTGGAAGCCGCTGGCGCCGCGCAGCGGGCCGACGACCTGGCCGGCCGTCATCGTCTTGAGCATTTCCACGAACGCGGTCGGGATTTCGTCCATGCTGCGCCAGCCCAGATCGCCGCCATCCAGCGCGTTGGGACTGTCGGAGTAGCGCACGGCCGCGGCGTTGAAGTCCATCTCGCCCTTGTCCAGCAATGCCTTGATGCCATCGATCTTCTGCTGGCCCGTGGTGATCTGCTCGGCGGTGGCGCCATCCGGCAGCGCGACCAGGATGTGCGCCAGGTGGTATTGCTGGCCGGAGCTGGCCTGCATCGCCAGGGCGGCGTCCACTTCACCCTCGCTGACCTGGATCTTGCTCTGGGCGAAGCTCTGGCGCAGACGCTGGACGGTGATTTCGTCACGCAGCGAGTTGCGGAAGTCGTTGAAGGACATGCCGTCCTGGGCCAGGCGCGCGCGCAGGGCGTCGACGGTCATGCCGTTCTGCTGGGCGACCGCGGCGACCGCGCCATTGATTTCCTGATCGCCGACCTGGATGCCGCTGCCATTGGCGCGTGCCACCTGCAGCTTCATCAGGATCAGGCGTTCCATGACCTGGCGCTCCAGCACTTCCCGCGGCGGCAACTGGCCGGGCTGGTTGGCGTACTGGTTGACCACGTTGGCGACCGCGCGGTCCAGCTCGCTCTGCAGGATGACGTCCTCGTCGACGATCGCGGCGATCCGGTCCAGCGGCTGGAGCGTCTGGGCCGACAGCGGGAGCACGCAGGCGGCGGCCAGCAGGACGGCGGCGAGGGGGCGGTACAACTTGATGGTCATGGCAGCATATCCGGAGCGTAGCGGTTGTCGTCGTCCGGATCCGGCGCGGTATTGCTCGGCGGGACGAGATAGAGATCGTCTCGGTAATAGCCGAGGATACCACGGCGCAGGGTGCGCTCCGTGTCCTGGCCGGCCGAGCCGAGGCCCTTGAGGACGAATTCGACCTGGATGGAATTGTTCATTTCCCCCTCGCGGTTGCGCACGTAGCGGCGCACCACCGCGCGGACTGCCAGGCAGCAGCTATCCCACTGGACGCCGGCGATGCCTTCCAGCAGCTTGTTGTCCATGAACGAGTGGTAGTAGCGGCCGACGATGCTCCAGGACGGGCTGACCGGGTACAGGAACGAGAAGTCGCCCTGTTCCAGCAGGTCCCTGCGATGGCGGTAGGTCAGGTTGACCACACCGTCGTCGCCGATCAGGTAGCGCGCGCGCAGGCTGGCTAGGTCTTCCCGACGGAACTTCGGATCCCACTGGTAGGAGGCGCCGATGGTCCAGCGATCGGTGGGGGCGTAGTTGGCATCGGCAATCCATGCCGATTTGCCCTTCAGCAACGGGGCCTCGGAGGGGGATAGGGTAACTTGGCTGTCCTCGAAATACCGGATCTGGCCGAGGCTCATGGACGCCCGTTCGAACCCATCGGACTGACGAAGGAAACGGGTGGTCAATGCCATCGTCAATTGGTTGGCGTCCGACTGGCGATCCGGACCCGAATAGCGGTTGTCACGGAACATCTGGCCCCAGCTGAAGGTGAAGGGGCGGGTGTCGAACAGCGGGATGCCATCCTGCTCGCGATACGGCACGTTGAGGTAAAACAGCCGCGGTTCCAGCGTCTGCAGGAAGCGGCTTCCCTTGATCTCGGTTTCGCGGTCGAAGAACAGGCCCATGTCCACCGAGCCGATGGGCAGGCTGCGGTTGGGTGATTCATCGTAGTACGGCCGCATCATTGCGTCGGTGACGCTGCCGGCAGGCACGCCCAGCGCGCGCGCCGCGCGGGTGACCGCAATGCTGCGGGCCAGGCCGGGATCCAGGCGATAGTCAGTGTAGCGCCAGGCCAGGGTAGGACGGATGTACCAGGACGGTCCCTCGAAGTTCAAGCTGACGGTCGGCTTCAGATCCAGCCGGGTCCCGCCATCGCGCAGATCATGCTGGAAGCGTACGGCCTCGCTGTGCAAGCCGATATTCAGCCACTGGCCCAGCGGCCGCTCGTATTTGAAATAGGCGCGCGGCAAACGGTTGTACGGCAGCGAAGCCTTGGTCAGGTTGAAATCCGACAATTGCCAGGCATCGGCCATGATGCCACCGTTCCAGAACTGGCCTACGCCGTACAGGCCGGCGGTACTGGTGAGTGTGCTGGCGGTCAGGCCGCCGAGGTTGTTGGCGAAGTCCTCGACATAGCGGGAATCGCTGATCCAGACCAGGTTGGCGCGCGCCTGCCAGTGCTTGCTGAGGTTGTGGTAGCCGTTGAAGCGGAACAAGCCGCGGCTGTCGTCCGGATCCGGGTTGCGCTCGGGCACGAATTCCGGCTCGTGGGAGCGCGTCTCCAGCAGATCATCGCGATGCATGTAATTGCCCTCCAGCTTGCCGGCACCGCCCCTGTACAGGTAGCGAAACTCGGCCCCGAGGGCGAAACCGCGCTCGCTCATGTAGCGCGGGTTCAAGGTGGCATCGTAGTTCGGTGCCAGGTTCAGGTAGATCGGCTGGCGGTAGTCGAAACCATTGCGCCCGGAATGGCTCAGCGCCGGGTACAGCAGGCCGGTATGGCGCTGGTCGTCGATCGGGAACTTGAACCACGGCATGTACAGCACCGGCACATGGCCAAGCCGCACGGTCGCGCCGTGGGCCACGCCCCAACCGGTTTCGGTGTTCACGTCGATGCGCCGCGAACGCAGTTCCCAGCGTCGATCGGAGGGATCGCAGGTCGAGTAGGTGGAGTGCAGCAGGCTGCCTTCCGGACCCTTCATGTCGATGCGATCGGCGCCGCCGTTGCCGCGTCGCGACACCAGCTGGTACTGCAGGTTGTCAATCTGGTGGCGGTCGGCGTTCTGATCGCCGCGCGCGCTTTCGGCGACCAGGCGGATGCCGGCGTCCTGGTAGCGCACGTGGCCTTCGGCGGAATAGGTGTCGCTTTCCTGATCGTAGGTCAGGTTGTCCGCGCCCAGGAACTGGTCGCCGCGGACCAGGGCGACGTCGCCCTTGTACTCCAGGTTCTGTTCGGTGCCACCGAGCTGGTTGCCCTCGATGTGGGTGTCCTGGTTCGCGCGCGCGGCCCGGGCCTGCTCGGTGTTGGCGCCCGCGGCGGGCTGGGGCACGCCTGCGAAGGCCGGGACGGGATCCTGGATCGGACACAGCGCCCAGCTCTCGGGCTTCTCGTCCGCCAGCGCCGGCAGGCACAGGGCGATACTGAACGGCAGGGGCAGCAGGCGAAGGACTGGACGCACGCGGTACCGGGCTCCGGGATGGTTCGGTTCAGAAACGGCGGTTAGCTTGCCGGATCGCCGGCATGGCGGCAATGAATACCCCCGGCCGGTTTCGGGTCTGGTTCATGCAGCCCGAAGGCGTCGCCAGCGGGTACGCTCAGCGCAGTTCGTCGACATGGGCGGCGGCGCACTCTTTCAGTGCCTCCAGGTCGTAGCCACCCTCCAGCATCGAAACCATCCGCCCGTCGGCGTGGCGGCGGGCGATCCGGCGCAGTTCCCGGGTCAGCCAGCCAAAATCCTCGGTTTCCAGCATCAGGTCGGCCAGCGGGTCGCGCATGTGGGCGTCGAAGCCGGCGGAGATCAACAGCAATTGCGGGCGGAATTCCTCCAGCGCCGGCAGCAACTGGTCAGCCCAGGTGTTCTGGAAGCGGAAGCCGCCGCTGCCCGGCGGGAGCAGGGCGTTGAACACATTGCCCGCGCCGCGCTCGTAGGGCGCGCCGCTGTAGGGGAACAGGCCCGATTCGTGGGTACTGAAGTAGGCCACCCGGGGATCGTCGTAGAAGATCGCCTGGGTGCCATTGCCATGGTGCACGTCGAAATCGACGATCGCGACCCGCTCCAGGCCGTGTTTCTCCAGCGCGTGGGCGGCGGCCACGGCGATGTTGTTGAACAGGCAGAAACCCATCGCCGTGCCGGAAGTGGCGTGATGGCCAGGGGGGCGCACCGCGCAGAAGGCGGTGCCGGCTTCCCCGTGCATGACCGCGTCGACCGCGGCGATGCCGGCGCCGGCGGCACGCAGCGCGGCCGCGCGCGAGGCCGGGACCATCACCGTGTCCGGGTCCAGCATGCGGTGGCCTTCGAAATCGGTGTCGAGCACGTCCTTCAGCAGCGTCTCGTCGTGCACGCGGCGCAGATCGCCCAGTTTGGCCAGCGGCGCTTCGCGCCACTCGAGGTCGCCATGCGCGCGGCGCAGCACCTCCAGCACCACCTCCAACCGTGCCGGCCGCTCCGGATGTTCGGGACCGGGGTCGTGCGACAGGCAGGCGGGATGGGTATAGATGATCACGGCGTCAGGTGGGACGCCGCCGCTCGTGGTTCCAGAGCACTTCGCCGTGGCCGTCCGCGCGGGCCAGCACCCGCGCCAGCACGAACAGCAGATCCGACAGCCGGTTGAGGTAGCGGATGGCTTCCGGTCGCACCGCATCGTGGCGGGCCAGGGTGACGGTCTCGCGTTCGGCCCGGCGCACGATGGTGCGGGCCAGGTGGCAGCGCGCGGCGGCCTCGCCACCCGCCGGCAGGATGAAATCCTTCAACGGTGGCAGCGCTTCGTTGTAGTGATCCAGGCGCGCTTCCAGCGCGTCCACGTCCTCGCCGGTGATGGCGGCGTGGCCGGGAATGCACAGTTCGCCGCCCAGGTCGAACATCTGGTGCTGCACTACCGTCAACAGGGCGGCGACGTCCTCGGGGACATTGGGCGCGGCGAGAATCACGCCGATGGCCGAGTTGGCCTCGTCGACCGTGCCGTAGGCGTTGACCCGCGCCGAATCCTTGCCGACCCGGCTGCCGTCACCGAGTCCGGTGGTGCCATCGTCGCCGGTGCGCGTGTAGATCTTGGAAAGACGGTTGCCCATCGCGGTATCCCTCCGCTCAGCGCGATGCCTTCTGGTGACCCAGGCGCGCCAACTGCTCCACGCCGACGTGGGCGATCACGGCCAGGCCGACGTAGATGGCCGCCACGCGCAGGTAGGGGAGGAACCAGTCGCTGTAGTTCTTCCACCAGCCGGCGACGGTGGGATTGGGCACGACGTCGCTGGACAGCCAGTAGAAGCTGCCCTGGCTCAGCAGGTGGCAGACCACCACCGAGGCGAACAGGCTGGCCACGGTCACCGCCAGCACGCGGCCATGCTGGCCGCCATGGCTGGCATGGAAACGACGGACCAGCAGGCCGCCCGCCCACAGGGCGAAATAGGCCGGGACCAGGAACCAGTACGCCGCCGAGGTGCAGTAGTGCGCCCAGAAGTTCATGCCCTGGCCGCTGATCACCACGTAGTCCACGGCGACGGCCAGCCCCATCAGCAGCGGGAACGCCCAGCGGGTCCAGCCGCGCAGGTAGAAGCCGCCAAGGAAGAACACCGCCCAGGAAGCATCCGGCACCGGGCCGAAGTGGGTCAGCGTGGCCGGCAGGTGCAGGCGGGTGGCCGTCATCAGCAGGGCCAGCAGGACGAGGACGGCGGCGCGTTGGGAGTTCGTGTTCATGCAGACGGATTCCGGAGGCTCAGCGGACCATTCTAGCGGACCGCGGCGCGCACAGGGCCGGCGGGCGCGTGGTCACCGGTCCGTGCCGGCCAAGCCGGTATCATGTCGGCATGACGCAACGGAATGACGTGGTAATCGTGGGAGGTGGCCTGGTCGGCGCCAGCCTGGCCATCGCCCTGGACCGCCTGGGCATCGACGTGGGCCTGGTGGAGGCGACGCCGGGCACGACGATGCCGGCGGTGTTCGACCAGCGCAACCTGAGTTTCGCCGCCGCCACGGTCAACGCGCTCACCGCGCTGGGCGTGATGCGGAAACTGCAGGCCGCGCCCGGACCGATCCGCCGCATCCACATCAGCCGCCAGGGCGATTTCGGGCGGGTGCGCCTGGAGGCCGCGGATTACGGCCGCGACAGCTTCGGCCAGGTGGTGGTGGCGCGCGATTTCGGCGAGGCGCTGGAAGCGCGGCTGCGCGAGCTGGACCATGTCACCCGCTACCGCCCCGCGCGCTTCGTGGCCCTGGAGGAAGGCGGCGAAGGGGGCCGTCGGCTGCGGCTGGCGGGTGAAGCCGGCGAGCAGATACTGGACGCGCGCCTGCTGGTGGCTGCCGATGGCACCCGTAGCCAATTGCGCGATGCGCTGGGCATCGACGCGCAGGAACACGATTACGCGCAGACCCTGTTCGTCGCCCGCGTGCGCGCCGAACACGCACCGGACGGCACCGCCTACGAACGCTTCACCGCGACCGGCCCGACCGCGTTGTTGCCGCGCGGTGATCGCCACTTCGGCGCGATCCACAGCGTGCCTTCGGAACAGGCGGCCAACGTCGCGGGATTGGACGAAGCCGCCTGGCTGGGGCGCCTGCAGCAGGCGTTCGGCTGGCGGATCGGACGCTTCCTGGCCAGCGGCGAACGCAGCGCGTATCCGATTACCCGCGTGGTGGCCGAACGCCTCACCGCGCCGCGCGCGGTGCTGGTGGGCAATGCCGCGCAGACCCTCCATCCGATTGGCGCGCAGGGATTCAATCTGGGCCTGCGCGATGCGCTGACCCTGGCCGAGCTGATCGGGCAGGGCGGAGATCCGGGTGCCGACAGCTTGCTGCGGACCTACGCCGACCGACGCGCCGAGGATCGCCAGCGCACCCTGGCATTCTCCGACGGGCTGGCCCGGCTGACCGCCAATCCGGCCCCGCTGCTGCGGCCGCTGCGCAGCCTGGGCCTGGCGGCCGTGGACGTGTCGCCAACGCTGCAGGCCTATCTGGTCGGCGGCGCAATGGGCTTCCGTGGTGATGTACCGGCGCTGTGCCGCGAGGTGGCGGCGTGAGCAGGCGCGGACAGATGGACGCGGTCATCGTCGGCGGCGGCGTGGTCGGCGCGGCCTGTGCGCTGGCACTGGCCGAAGCGGGTCTGGAAGTGGCGCTGATCGAAGGGCGCGAACCGACGCGCTGGTCGCCGGACGCACCGGACCTGCGCGTCTATGCCTTCGCGCCGGACAACGCCGCGCTGCTGGAGACGCTGGGCGTGTGGCGCGCGATCCGCGGGGCGCGCGTGCAACCCTATCGGCGCATGTGCGTCTGGGACGCGGCCGGCGGTGGCGACATGGTGTTCGACGCCGACACGCTCGGCCATGCGCAACTGGGCTGGATCCTGGAGAACGCCCTGCTGGTCGATCGCCTGTGGGCGGCGCTGCCGGCGGCCGGCGTGCGGCTGCATTGCCCGGCGCGCGTGCAGGAGGTCGAACAGGACGATGCGGGCGTGCGCTTGAAGCTGGAGGACGGCACCCGCCTGGATGCGCGCCTGGCGATCGCCGCCGACGGCGCCGATTCCAGCCTGCGCGAGGCGGCCGGCGTGGCGGTGTCGCAGCACGACTATGCCCAGCGCGGCGTGGTCGCCTACATCCAGACCGAACGACCGCACGAAGACACGGCATGGCAGCGTTTCCTGACCACCGGTCCGCTGGCGTTGCTGCCGTTCACCGAAGGCCGCAGTTCGATCGTTTGGACACTTCCGGAAGCCGAAGCCTTGCGCGTGCTCGCGCTGGACGACCAGGCGTTCGCGCGCGAACTCACCCAGGCATCGGCGGCCCGCCTCGGCGAGGCACGGCCGGTCTCCGCGCGGGCGGCGTTCCCGCTGCGCCGGCAACTGGCGCAGCACTACGTGTCGGGACGGATCCTGCTGGTGGGCGATGCCGCGCACGTGGTGCATCCGTTGGCGGGGCAGGGCGTCAACCTCGGCCTGCGCGACGTGGCCGGGCTGCATGCGCTGGTCCGCGATGCCCAGTCACGCAGGGTCGACTGGAGCGCCCCGCACCGTCTTGCGCGCTGGGCACGCCAACGCCGCAGCGAAAGCACGACCGCCGCCTACGCCTTCGACGGCATCAACCGCCTGTTCTCCAACGACGAGATGCACCTGACCCTGCTGCGCGGACCGCTGCTGGGCCTGGCCGGCCGCCTGCCACCGCTGGCCAATCTGTTCTGGCGCCGCGCCTCCGGCCTGTAATCGTAGAGCGGAGCTCGCTCCGCTGCTCTTCTTGGAGGCGCCCGAACGCAAGTGCGGCGTGTCGTTTCCGCGCGATGACAGGATTGCCCCCATCCCAACCTTCCCCCGCAGGCGGGGGAAGGGGCGACACCCGCGAGGAAACGAGCGCAACACGCAAACGGCTCCCTCCCCCGCGTGCGGGGGAGGGCTGGGGTGGGGGGCGCTCCAACGCAAGCTCGGTGCTGCGGGCAGAGTCGTGCTCACTCCGCTGCTCTCGCGGTTGAGCGCCGCGGCCGCCGAGCAAGCTCGGCGCTACAAGTGGACTTGCTCGGCGCCCGGCTCTGCCAATCACCCCGGCAGGAACGGGAAAACAAGCTTGAGCAGCGCCTTCAGGCCGCCTTCGGCGGTGCTGGCGATGGCTTCCGCACCCAGGCTGTTGAGGGCATTGCGGGCATCCTGCCAACGCAGCTTGCCGACATCCTTCTTCAGCAACTCCGCGACTTCCTCCGACGTCGGCGCCAGCTTCTTCAACTCGCCGCGGATATGCGCCGGATCGGTCTGCAGGAAACCCCAGCGCTCGGCGATCGCCAGCAGGGTGTCGAAACGCACCGCCACCACTTCGCGGTTGCGTTCGTAGACCGGCAACGCGCCGACATCCAGGATCGCCTGCTCGAACTGCTGCTGGTCATCCGGATGCTCGATGCGCACGGCCAGGAAACCGTCCTTGCGACTGCGCTCGCTGACGTGCTTCGCGCCGGCGCGCAGGTTGGCCTCGGTCAGCACGGTGGCGACGATGCGTTGCAGCGCCGCCTCGCGCTCCTCCGGCACCAGCGCCCGCCAGCGCGCATAGCCATCGCGGCGCAGCGCCTTCACCTTGGCCGGGGTGACCCGCAGCTTGCCGGCAACGATGAAATTGGACTCCGCGCGATCGATGGCGCCGTCGCGTTCCAGCAGCACGAAGATCAGCAGTTCCAGGTCCCGCTTGGTCAGCGACTGGAACCCCTGCAGCAGGGTCAGGCGCAGGAATTCGTTGCCAAACGCGGCGGGATCCTTCAGTTCGATGGGCAGCATGGGAGGGGCTCCGGGTCAGGGAAGCATCTTGCCATGCGGGCATGTCACCGCCTGAGACCCCATGCGGCGGCGCTCACAGAACCCGAATCCGGCTCCCGCTTCGGCAGGTCAGCGCCCGTGTTCACGCCCCGGCCGCGCGCTCCGGAACACCTCGACCGCTCCGCGGTCCTGCAGGGTCACGTAGACGGTGCGGCCGTCCTCGCCGCCGAAGGCGACGTTGGTGGGCTTCTCGCCCTTCAGTCGCACTTCGCGCAGCAGGCGGCCCTCCGGCGAGACCACGGCCACCGTGCCAGCGCCGTAACGGGCGATATGGAGATTGCCGTCCACGTCGGTGCGCATGCCGTCCAGGCCATGATCCGGGAAGCTCATCAGCAGGCGCTTGTTGGAGACGTTGCCGCTGCCGTCCAGGTCGTACGCCCACAGGTTCCGCTGCACGCTTTCGTTGACGTACAGGTGTTTGCCATCCGGGCTTACCTCCACGCCGTTGGTGGTACCCATGCCGGTTTCCAGCAGGTGGACGCTGCCGTCGCGATCGATGCGCCACAACTGGCCGCCGCCGTTCTTCCAGTCCGGGTCGCTGGCGTACAGGCGTCCGTCCGGGGCCAGCGCGATGTCGTTGGGCTGGTGCATGCGCGGATCGTGCGCGAACACTTCCACGTCGCCTTCGGCATCGATGCGCAAAACGTTGTGGCCGCTGTAGTCGGCCACGTACATCGCGCCGTCCGGCGCGAAGCGGATGCCATTGCCGGTGCTGCCGGCCGGCAGTTCGACGAACAGTTCGGCCTTGCCGCTGCCATCGGCCTGCGCGCGCACGCGGCCGATGGTGCCGTCGCGTCCGAAACTGACCAGGTAGAGATGACCATCGGGACCGACGGCCGGGCCTTCGATGCCCCGCGAGAAGACGCCGTCGCCGACGTAATCGCGGGCGACGTATTCGGGTTCGGCGGCGTCGCTGGCGGAAGCGGTCGAGGCGAGGATGGCGGCGAAAAGGCAGTGGCGCAGATTCATCGATGGGTTCCTCAGCGGCCCAGGGCGTACAGCGCGGTGGCGAAGGCCAGCGCCGCCACCGTGGTGGCGATCGCGGCCAGGCGGTTGGCGTGATGCAATTGGCGTTCCATGCGATCGGCACCGACCTGCAACACCTCGATGGTCTTCTGCATGTCGGTGGCGAGCCGGCTGATCGAATCGGCATTGCGGGTCGCGGCGGCCTGAAGCTCGGCAATCTGCTCGTCGATGATCGCCAGTCGCTGCACCTGGGTGGTATCGATAGGGGGCGTGCGGGTGAACAAGGGCCTGGCAAGCCGGATGATTTCCGGCAGCGAGGACGCGGCGATGGTGATCCAGGTGGCGGCCATGTGACTCCTGCGCACGCCAAGAGGACGTGCCTGATGAACTGGCACCGATACTAACCCGCGGGTGGCGGACGTGCGGTCGATCAGGAATGCCGCGTAGCGAACACCGTGATCTCTTCGCGGTCGTGATAGAGCTGGCGCGCACGTACCGTCAGTGGCCGCGATGCCTGCTCGGCGAACAGATCCAGGCACAGCCGGGTTTCGTCCCAGCGCTTCTTCATCGGCAGCTTGAGGTTGAAGATGGCATGCCGGCACCAGCCTTCCCGGAACCATGTCGCCATCCGTTCGGCGACCCGGCGCGGCTGCTCGACCATGTCGCAGACCATCCAGTCCAGCGATTGCGCGGGCTTCCAGTGGAAGCCGTCCGCGCGCAGGTGCTCGACCAGGCCGGTGTCCAGCACATGCTGGCGCAACGGGCCGTTGTCGACGCTGGTGACACGCAGGTGCTGGCGGGTCAGCACCCAGGTCCAGCCACCCGGCGCCGCACCCAGGTCGGCGGCGGTCATGCCCGGTTTCAGCAGGCGAGCGCGCTCGTCCGCGTCCAGCAGGACCAGCAGCGCTTCCTCCAGCTTCAGCGCCGAGCGCGAGGGCGCGTCCGGCAGCAATTTCAGGCGCGGGATGCCTAGCGGCCAGGGCGAGGCATCACGCGGTTGGCTGCGGGCGAGAAAGGCGTGATCGCCCTGCACGAACACCACGTGCAGCCGTGGCAGGCGCGTGTCGTCCTGGGCGCTCAGCACGCCGGCCTTGCGCAACGCCGGCCGCAGCGCGTTGCCGAAGCTGCGCGCCAGTCCGGCCAGCGGCTTGGCACTATCGGAATCGGGATGTTCGACCCACAGATCGCCGAAGCGCTGGCCCTCCAGCGCGGCCAGCATCGGGCTGATGCGGTCGCGTGGATCCAGCCCGCGCAGTTCGGCGAGCACGCGCAGTTTCTGCCGCGCGAACACCAGATCCCGCGACGGCATGGCGCGGTCCAGCGCGTCGGCCTCGTCGCTGGCGAACAGCACGTAGCCGTCATTGCGCTGCGCGCGCGCGTAACCGGCGATGCCGGCCATCGCCGCGCGTTCGGTCAGTTCGGCGGCCAGCTCCGGCTCGAAGCCCTGGCGGCAGAAACCGAGCAGGCCGCTCATTGCCGCGCTCCGCGAGCGACGCCGGCGTCAGTACTTGTCGCCACCGGATTCGCCGTAATGCTTCAACACCGCACGCGCATCGTCGCGGCACAGGTCGCGCGTCACTTCGATGCCGCGCTTGTTCAACTCACCGACCCAGTCGGCCGGCAGCGGGCCTTCGTCGAACTCGGTCAGTTCCATCACGTCCTCGGCGCGCGCGCCGATCAGCAGGCGATCGATGCCGGCCCAGACGGTGGCGCCATAGCACTGGCAGCAGGGCTGCGAGGAGGTGGCCAGGGTGATCGGGCCGACCCGCTCGTTCAGGCGCGGCGTCTGCAGGCGCTGCTGCGCCAGCATGTAGGCCATGTTCTCGGCATGCGCCAGCGAGCAGGTATGCGGCATCACCCGGTTCACGCCGACCGCGATGACGCGGTGATCCGGGCCGAACACCACCGCGCCGAACGGGCCGCCGCTGTTGGCTTCCACGTTCCGGCGCGACAGCGCGATCGCCAGGCCGACCTTGTCCTCGTCGCCCGGGTACACCGCGGCGCTGTCGATAGCGTCGTGCACCCATGCCGGCAGGGTCAGGTGGACCTGGGCGTACAGCATGCTCATGCCTTGGCCCAGGTGTCGCGCAGGGTCACGCTGCGGTTGAACACCGGATTGCCGGCGGTGTGGTCATAGCGGTCGGCAACGAAGTAGCCGATGCGTTCGAACTGGAACGCCTGTTCCGGCGCGGCAGATGCGGCGGCCGGCTCCACGTAGCCCTGCACGGTCCGGCGCGAGTCCGGATTCAGGTGGTCGCGGTAGGTCTTGCCTTCGGATTCGTCATCCGGGTCGGCCACGGTGAACAGGCGGTCGTACAGGCGGATTTCCGCCGGCACCGCGTGGCGCGCGCTGACCCAGTGGATGGTGCCCTTGATCTTGCGGTCCGCGCCGACCATGCCGGGACGCGATTCCGGATCCAGCTCACCGCGGATTTCGATGACCTGGCCGTCGGCGTCCTTGATCACTTCGTCGCAGCGGAAGATACCGGCGCCGCGCAGGCGCACTTCACCGCCGGGGATCAGCCGCTTGAAGCCTTTCGGGGGCACTTCGGCGAAGTCCTCGCGCTCGATCCACAGTTGATTGGAGAACGGCACTTCGCGCGAACCGAAGCCCTCGTCCTTGGGATGGTTCGGGAACACCAGCGATTCGCCGTGGCTGTCCGGCAGGTTGGTGATGACCAGCTTCAGCGGATCGATGACCGCCATCCGGCGCGGCGCCGCCGCGTCCAGGTCGTCGCGCAGCGCGCCTTCCAGCACGCTGTAGTCGATCAGCGAGTTCTGCTTGCTGATGCCCACGCGATCCACCATTAGGCGCAGCGCGGCCGGGGTATAGCCACGGCGGCGGATGCCCTGCAGGGTCGGCATGCGCGGATCGTCCCAGCCATCCACCAGGCCGTCGTTGACCAGCGCGAGCAGCTTGCGCTTGCTCATCACCAGGTAGTTGAAGTTCAGCCGCGAGAATTCGATCTGGCGCGGCTTGCCGGCTTCGCGCGGCAGGCCCTTGTCCAGCAACGGCGCCAGCAGTTCCGGATGGTTGGCCAGATCGACCTTGTCCACGCACCAGTCGTACAGCGGGCGGTGATCCTCGAACTCCAGCGTGCACAGCGAGTGGGTGATGCCTTCCACTGCGTCGCCGAGCGAGTGCGCGTAGTCGTACATCGGATAGATCGGCCAGGCGTTGCCGGTGTTCTGGTGCTCGACGTGCTTGATCCGGTACAGCGCCGGGTCGCGCAGGTTGATGTTGCCGCTGGCCATGTCGATCCTGGCGCGCAGGGTGCGCGCACCGTCGGCGAATTCGCCCGCGCGCATGCGCCGGAACAGGTCCAGGTTCTCTTCCACGGAACGGTTGCGCCAGGGCGAATTGCGGCCGGGCTCGGTCAGGCTGCCGCGGTATTCGCGGACCTGTTCGGCGGTCAGGTCGCAGACGAAGGCGTCGCCCTGCCGAATCAGTTTCTCGGCGGCCAGGTAATACACCTCGAAGTAGTCCGAGGCGTGGCGCAGGTCGTGCCAGTCGAAGCCCAGCCAGCGCACGTCGTCCTGGATCGCGGCGACGTACTCGGGGTCTTCCTTGGCTGGATTGGTGTCGTCCAGGCGCAGGTTGCAGACGCCGCCGAACTCGGCGGCGATGCCGAAGTCCAGGCAGATCGCCTTGGCGTGGCCGATGTGCAGGTAGCCGTTGGGTTCCGGCGGGAACCGGGTCTTGATGGCGTGGTGGCGGCCGCTGGCCAGGTCCTCGCGCACGATCTGGCGGATGAAGTCCCGCTTCTCGGGGGCGGTGTTCTCCGGCGTGGCGGCGGCGGGGGCGGGGGTCTCGGACATGCGGGGCAGGGTGGTTCGGGGCAAACGGGGAGTTTAGCCGGTCCGGTCCCCGCCCGCGTCGCGCCGGGCCTATCCTGTACGCCCTTTTCCGCACCGGAACCCGTGCATGAGCCGCCCCATCCTGATCATCGGCAACAAGAACTACTCGTCCTGGTCGCTCCGGCCGTGGCTGCTGCTGCGCCAGTTCGGGGTCGAGTTCGACGAGATCCGGCTGCCGCTGGACACGCCGGAGTTCTTCGCCGAGGTCAAGCGTTACTCACCGACCGGCAAGGTGCCCGCCCTGTGGGATGGGGATTTGCACCTGTGGGATTCGCTGGGCATCTGCGAGTACGTCAACGAACGCTGGCTGGACGGCGCCGGCTGGCCGCGCGAGCGGACCGCGCGGGCGCTGGCGCGGGTGGCCGCCGCCGAGATGCATTCGGGGTTCGCCGGCCTGCGCACCCAGTTGCCGATGAACAGCCGCCGCCAGCCTGACGCCTACCGCTGGGACGAGGCGGCCCAGCGCGACATCGACAGGGTGCTGGCGCTGTGGTCGGAGCTGCGCGCCCGTTTCGGCCAGGGTGGCGACTTCCTGTGCGGCGGCTTCGGCATCGTCGACGCGATGTTCGCGCCGGTGGCGATTCGCTTCGACGGCTACGGCGTGCCGGTGGACGGCGTGGCGAAGGACTACATGCAGGCGCTGTTCGCGTTGCCGGCGATGCGGGAGTGGCGCGAGGCGGGGGCGCAGGAGACCGAATCCGTGCCCGGCACCGAGGCGTTCCGCAAGGCGCCGTAAAGCCCGGACGGTGTAGCCTGCGGGCGATTGCTGGAGATGTGCCGATGCGAGTGGTCTACCTGGCCGACAACCTCTTCGATGCCCACATGGTCAAGCACGCGCTGGAGGACGCCGGCTTGCCGGCGTTCGTGTTCGGCGAATCGCTGATGGGTGGCATGGGCGAACTGCCGCTGTTCGGCGTGTTGCGGGTCTGCGTGCCGGACCCGGCCTGGCCGGAGGCGCAGGACGTGGTGGCGAGGCTGCCGTTGGCGAAGCCGCCGGAAGGGGACGAGCCCGCGACGGATTCGCCGGAAGGAAGCCCGCTGCCGGCCTGAAGGGCCGCGAGGCCGTGGCGGGGGCGTGCCGTGTGGTCGCTCCTGCTTTCTTTGACCCGTGCTGGTACTGCGAGGTCAACGCCCGACAAACCGAGGATCAGCCCCGTTGACCAGCCGAATGGCTGGTCAACGGGGAGGCAAAGGCGGGCATCCGGAGGCATGCTGCTGGAGCGTCAGCGCACGCAGGTGGTGTCGTCTTCGGTGAAGTAACCGTTGACCGTCGCGATATGGCGCGCCTGGCAGGCGCCCGCGCTGTCGGTCATGCGGAAATCCTGGCGGGAATGGCCGGTCGCGCGGCGTTGTTCGCGCGACACTTTCTGGGTATAGGCGGCCTCGCCCTCGAAGCGGTTTTCCACCTTGGTCCAACTGGCGGCCGCATCACCCTGCCGGCGCTGGTTCGTTTCGTCCGCCTGAATAACCAGATCGGTGGTCAAACGCGGATTGCCGGCTTCTGCCACGGTGCGGATACCGCCGTCCAGGCTGAAGGCCAGCGCTTTTTCCTCGATGACGGCGGATTGGCCCGCAGCCTGCGTCGAGATGCGCTGCGAATCGGTCCATTCCGCCTTGAGGCGGTCGTCATTCTCGTCCTTGTCCCAGTCGTGCCGGCTCTGCATGCCGACACGATAGGCCACCTCGATGTCGCGCCGGCCCTCGGAGGTCTCGATCCAGCCGGCCAGTTTCAGCTCGCCGGCGCCGGAAGCGCGCAGCACCGTGCGGCCGTTCTCTTCGCTGAAGGCATCGTTCCGCGCGGGCTTGCCCAGCACGTGCGAGGTCAGTTCGCCGCGCGTCCGCACGCCCTTCGGATCCCGCCAGATCTGCAGGTGGGGCAGCAGCGTCCAGCCGGTCGCGTCGTGGGCCAGCCCGACCACGCGCACCCGCAGTTCGTGCGGCTTGCCGTCGTTGAGCAGGCCGATGAAGGGCGTGAGTTCGAAGCGCTGCGGATGCAGGTCGAAGGTATGCGGCGCCGGGATCGCGTACCACAGGAATGGATTGGACCAGCCGCCGGTGTAGATGTGCGGGTACGGCGCCGCCAGGCCAGCGACCTTGCCGTCGATCAGCACCTGCAGTTCGCGATAGGGACCATGCTCGCTCGCGCAGGAATACTCCTTGCGCGCCACGCTCAGGTACCAGAACTCCTCGCAACCGCCGCCGGAACCATTGGCATAGACCTCGGCCACCAGCCGGCGGGTGTCGGCGGGCAGGGTGAAGCCGCCGACCAGATCCGCGCCGGCGCGGTGGGCCTCATCCAGCGGGACGATCCGTTCGGCGGTGGCGGCCGGCGCGTGCGCCGCGTCGGCGGGGTAGAAAGTCAGCGTGGCGCGGATGTCGAACACGCCGGTGTAGGTTTCGTTGACCAGGTTGCCCAGCTCCATCACCACCGGCTGCTCGCGGGTGAACAACGGCGCATAGGCGCTCACGTCCTTCTCGACCTGCCAGCGGATGCCTTCGCGGGACGGTTCGGGCGTGCTGGTGCGCAGGAGGGTCACGCCGCCGACGCTGATCTGGCCCATGCGGTCGTACTGGCGGCCCTTCACGCTGCCCTCCATGTCCAGCACCACCTTGTGCCACGGGCCGGGACAGTCGGCCGGCGGGGTGAATGCCTGACGGTAGGGCTCGAAGTCGGCGAAGCCGTGGCGGACGATTTCCACCGTGCAGTGGCGGATGTCCGGGCGGACCACCTTCGGCTCGGCGGTGCGCGGGTCGTCCCAGTCGGCGCCGAATTCGGCGGGCGGACGGGTGTCGGCGGCGAACGCCGGGGTAGCCGCCGTGGCGGCGCACAGGAGCAGGGCGTAGCGGGAAATCATCGGTTTGTATCGATCCAATTCGTGGCGCGGAAAATGCCGGGTAGGGCGCGGGCAGTGGGGGATGGCGCAGCCTACACCGGCGCTCCCCGGCGCGACAGTCCGTTGCGCTTGAAAGCGGACCGGGCGCGCCCAGATCCGGAGACATCCATCATCTGCGGGGTGTCCCATGCTCGGAATCGGTGCCCACAAACAGCGCATGCCGCGCCCGGAGGAAATCCTGCCCGGCCGCGCCCACCCGCTGCCGATCAACAACACCCACTTCGTCCACGGCCGGCCGCTGCGCGCGGAGGCTACCGGCCTGCTGCAGGCGGAATTCGGCATGGGCTGTTTCTGGGGTGCGGAGCGCAAGTTCTGGAGCCTGCCGGGGGTGTACAGCACGTCGGTCGGCTACGCCGGCGGCGGAACGCCCAACCCGACCTACGAGGAAGTGTGTTCCGGGCTGACCGGGCACAACGAAGTCGTGCGGGTGATCTACGACCCCAAGCGGATTGGATTCGAGGAATTGCTGCGGGTGTTCTGGGAAAACCACGACCCGACCCAGGGCATGCGCCAGGGCAATGATCTTGGTACCCAGTACCGCTCGGCGATCCTGTGCCATTCGCAGGCGCAGTACGACGCCGCGCTCGCCAGTCGCGAGGCCTACCAGCAGCGCCTGCGCGCGGCCGGCCATGGCGACATCACCACCGAGATCCTGTATCCGCCGCCGGAGTTCTACTATGCCGAGGACTACCACCAGCAGTACCTGGCCAAGAACCCGAATGGCTACTGCGGACTGGGCGGTACCGGCGTGAGCTGCGCGATCGGCCTGGACGCCTAGTACGCGTCACCTGTAGGAGCGACATCAGTCGCGACCGTGCCACGAGGTCGTCCGTCAACCCGCACCAGGCGACCAGGATCGTCCGCGAACGTACCCGTGTTTCCGTGGCGTTGACAGGTCGCGACTCACGTCGCCCTGCACGCGAGGCGTTCGCGATCGGTTGCGAGCCTCGAATTCGCCGGTCGCCCTTTTTTGTCATGCGGGAGCGACGTGAGTCGCGATGGGCCGCGCGACTTTCTTCCTGAGAGAGAGACGTGGCTCGTCTCCCTCCCAGTCGTCCGGATTCAGTGCTGCTGCGGGCTTTCGCGACTCACGTCGCTCCCACAAGGGGAGGTGCGCGGATGCCGGACGAGCTGGAACCACCGGCCGGCGAGGCCGGCCAGCAGTCCCGGATTCAGCAAGTGCGCAGACTCAGGCGGTGGCTTCGGCCAGGCGCTGGGCGATGGTGTCGCGCAGGGCGACCAGATCCTTGGCGAAGATCTCGATGCCGGTGGCGAGCTTTTCCTTGGCCATCGGATCGGCTTCGATCGCGGCGGCGAAACTCTGCGCGTTGATCGGCGCGGCGGTCACCGGCCCGGCCGCGACGGGTTCGAGCTTGCGTGGCAGCGCGCCGTGATCCTGATCCAGCTTCTCCAGCAGATCCGGCGAGATGGTCAGGCGATCGCAACCGGCCAGCGCCTCGATCTGCGCAGTGGAGCGGAACGAAGCGCCCATCACCACGGTCGGCGAACCGCGCCGCTTGAACTCGGCGTAGACGCCGCGTACGAACACCACGCCCGGATCCTCGTCAATGCTGGCGGGCGCCTGGCCCTGGGCGACATACCAGTCGAGGATGCGGCCGACGAAGGGCGAGATCAGGAACGCGCCGGCTTCGGCACAGGCAATCGCCTGGGCCTGGTTGAAAATCAGGGTCAGGTTGCAGTCGATGCCTTCGGCCTGCAGTTGGCGCGCGGCCTCGACGCCTTCCCAGGTGGATGCCACCTTGATCAGGATGCGGTCGCGGCCGATGCCGCGCTCGGCGTACATGGCGACGAACTTGCGTGCCTTGGTCACGGTGGCGGCGGTGTCGTAGGCCAGATCCGCGTCCACCTCGGTGGAGACGCGACCGGGAATCAGCGCGCTCAGCATCGCGCCGACGCCGACCGTCAGGCGGTCGGCCACTTCGTTGACGATCGCCGCGCGATCGCCGTCCTGGCCACGCGCCCAGCCGAGTTCGCGCTCGATGAGGTCGGCGTAGACCGGCAGGTCGAGCGCCTTCTTCACCAGCGTCGGGTTGGTCGTGCAATCCACCGGCTTCAGGCGCTTGATCGCCTCGTAGTCGCCGGTGTCGGCGACCACGACCGAAAGTTCACGCAACTGGGCCAGCTTGGACGGGGAAGCGGGGGAATTCATCGCAACACTCATGATGGCGAGAGGGGAGGCACAGTATGCCTCGCGCCGCCCGCCAGTTCAGCGATCAACGATGGAATTCGCCGTTTGACTCGGGCTGGTAGCGGATGCCGGTGACCTGCAGGCGCAGGTGGCGGCCGCCGGGCGCCTGCCAGTCGATGGTCTGTCCGAGCGACAGGCCCAGCAGGGCGCTGCCGACCGGGGCCAGCACCGAGACGTAGCCCTTGTCGACGTTGGCTTCGTTCGGATAGACCAGGGTCAGGTTGTGGTGCTCGCCGGTCAGCTCATCGATGCAGTCGATGGTGGAGTGCATGGTCACGACGCCTTCCGGAATCTGTTCCGGCGGCAGCACTTCGGCGCGATTGAGTTCATTCATCAGGGCCACCGCGGCCGGCAGGCGGCGCAGGGCGGGGGAATCGAGCAGGGCTTCCAGCCGGTTGAAGTCGCGGCTGGAAATGATCAGCGAAGGCGGCAGGCCGCTGGTATGCGCGGTACTCATCGTGTCCTCTTTTTTCGGGCGTTGAACAAGGAAAATGGGCGCCGCGTTTCCGCGTCGCCCATTCGTGGTTGGTTTGTGCGGCTTACCGTAGCCGTTTGCCGGCCACGGTTCAAGCCGGCGGCGTTCAGCCCGCGCGGAGTGCGCGCGGACCGCCGCCGCGCGTTGCGGCGGGATTCATGTCCTGTGCCGGATCGAACAGCGATTCGGGCAATTCCCGGAACACCCGGGCCAGTTCCTGCAGGAACGCGGCCATGGCCGAACTGCGGCGCCATACCATCGCGATCCGCCGGCTGGGGTGCGAGTCGGTGAAGCCCAGCAGGTGGATGCTGTCCGAACGTGCCACCGGTGGCTTCACCGCCAGGGTGGGCAGCAGGGTGATGCCGACATTGGCGGCGACCATCTGGCGCAGGGTTTCCAGGCTGGTGGCGCGGAACTCGGATTTCTCGTTGGCCCCCGAAATCCGGCACACATCCAGTGCCTGTTCGCGCAGGCAGTGGCCATCCTCCAGCAGCAGCAACTGCTGATCGGACAATTCGCGCAGCGACAGCGAATCGCGTGCCGCCAGCGGATGCGCTTCCGGTACGGCCAGCAGGAACGGTTCCTCGAACAGGAATTCGGTATGCAGCTGATCATCCTGCAGCGGCAGCGCCAGGATGCCCGCGTCCAGCTTGCCCTCGCGCAGGCGCGAAAGCAGGACGTCGCTCTTTTCCTCGATCAGCAGCAGTTCCAGTTGCGGGAAGCGCGTGCGGATGCGCGGCACCACGTGCGGCAGCAGATAGGGACCGAGGGTGGGGAAGATCCCCAGCCGCACCGTGCCCGCTTCCGGATCCTGGCTGCGGCGGGCGGCTTCCTTCATCTGCTCGACCTCGGCCACGATGCGGCGCGCGCGATCCGCGGCATCGCGTCCGGCCGGCGTCAGCATGACCTTGCGCGGGGCGCGTTCGACCAGCGGTACGCCCAATTCGTCCTCCAGCTTCTTGATCTGGGTGGACAGGGTGGGCTGGCTGACGAAACAGGCCGCGGCGGCATGGCCGAAGTGCTTGTGATCGGCCAGGGCCACCAGGTATTTCAGATCACGAAGATTCATCCGGGTGAGTCCGTTGGGAAGCCGGTGGCGGGGCCCATCCGAACCGGCGCTCGCGGCGCGGCGGGCTCGACCACCCCAGAGAGTACGCCGATTCCGGGAACGCGACGCGTCCCCGGCGCGGCCGGGCCGGCGGCCCGGTTCAGGCGGTGGCGGTTTCTTCCGGCGCCTCGACCGGGGCCGAGGTCCGGATCAGGTGGTCGAACGCGCTCAGCGCGGCCTTCGAACCTTCGCCCATGGCGATGACGATCTGCTTGTACGGGACGGTGGTCGCGTCGCCCGCGGCGAACACGCCCGGCACCGAGGTGCGGCCATGCGCGTCGACCTCGATCTCGCCACGCGGAGACAGCGCGAGCGTGCCCTTCAGCCACTCGGTGTTGGGCAGCAGGCCAATCTGGACGAACACGCCTTCCAGTTCGATGCGGTGGCTGTCGCCGCCCACGCGGTCCTTGTAGACCAGGCCGGTGACCTTGCTGCCGTCACCCTGCACCTCGGTGGTCTGCGCGCTGGTGATGATGCGCACGTTCGGCAGGCTGCGCAGCTTGCGCTGCAGGACCTCGTCGGCGCGCAGCTTGTCGTCGAACTCGATCAGGGTCACGTGGTTGACGATGCCGGCGAGATCGATCGCCGCCTCGACGCCCGAGTTGCCGCCACCGATCACCGCCACCCGCTTGCCCTTGAACAGCGGACCGTCGCAATGCGGGCAGTACGCCACGCCCTTGTTGCGGTACTGGTCCTCGCCCGGGACATTCATCTGCCGCCAGCGGGCACCGGTGGAGAGAATCACGGTCTTCGCCTTCAGCGATGCACCATTGGCCAGTTGGATCTCGATCAGATCCTTGCCGGGCACCAGCTTCTCGGCGCGCTGCAGGTTCATCACGTCGACGCTGTAGTCCTTGACGTGCTGTTCCAGCGCGGCCGCCAGCTTGGGGCCCTCGGTGTAGGGCACCGAAATGAAGTTCTCGATCGCCATGGTGTCCAGCACCTGGCCGCCGAAGCGTTCGGCCGCCACGCCGGTGCGGATGCCCTTGCGCGCGGCGTAGATGGCCGCCGCCGCGCCGGCCGGGCCGCCACCGATCACCAGGACCTCATACGGTGCCTTGGCCTTGAGCTTCTCGGCCTCGCGCGAGGCGGCGCCGGTGTCGAGCTTGGCGACGATCTCTTCCACGCCCATCCGGCCGGCGCCGAACACCTGCCCGTTGAGGAAGATGGTCGGGACCGACATCACTTCGCGCGCCTCGACCTCCTGCTGGAACAGCGCGCCGTCGATGGCGACGTGGCGGATGTTCGGATTCAGCACGCTCATCAGGTTCAGCGCCTGCACCACGTCCGGGCAGTTTTGGCAGGACAGCGAGAAATAGGTTTCGAACACGTATTCGCCGTCCAGGCCGCGGATCTGTTCGATCACGTCCTGCCCGAGCTTGGACGGATGCCCGCCGACCTGCAGCAGCGCCAGCACCAGCGAGGTGAATTCGTGGCCCAGCGGCAGGCCGGCGAAGCGCAGGTGGATGTCCTGGCCCGGCGTGCCCAGCGCGAACGAGGGCTTGCGCTCGTTGTCATCGCGGGATTCGGTCACGCTGATCCGATCCGAGAGCGAAACCAGATCGGCCAGCAGCGCCTGCAGTTCCTTCGACGAATCGCTGTCGTCCAGCGACGCGGTGATCACGATCGGCCGGGTGACTTTTTCCAGGTAGGCCTTGAGCTGGGTCTTGAGGTTCGCGTCCAACATGCGGGGGCTCCTTGATGAAGGCGGAAGGAAGAACACGGGTGCGGTCGGGGAGACCGCAAGGGCGTTTGCAGTAGCGGCCTGGGCCGGAGGGAGGGAGCCAGGGGAGAGAGGACTGGCGCGGCGCAGGCCGCTGATGCAAACGTCCGTCTGCGGGGGAAAGCGCCCGGGCGTGCCGCCCGGGCGCCGTTACAACGGGTATTGCGTGGAAATCAGATCTTGCCGACCAGGTCCAGCGACGGGGCGATGGTCTTGGCGCCTTCCTTCCACTTGGCCGGGCAGACCTGGCCGGGGTTGTTGGCGACGAACTGCGCGGCCTTCAGCTTGCGCAGGGTCTCGGTGACGTCGCGGGCGATCGCGTTGTCGTGGATTTCCAGGGTCTTGATCACGCCTTCCGGGTTGATGATGAAGGTGCCGCGCAGGGCCAGGCCTTCTTCCTCGATGTGCACGCCGAACGCGCGGGTCAGCTGGTGGGTCGGATCGCCGACCAGCGGGAACTGGGCCTTGCCCACCGCCGGGGAGGTCTCGTGCCACACCTTGTGCGAGAAATGGGTATCCGTGGTGACGATATACACCTCGGCGCCAGCCTTCTGGAATTCGGCGTAGTTGTCGGCGGCGTCTTCCACTTCGGTCGGGCAATTGAAGGTGAAGGCGGCCGGCATGAAGATGAGCACGGACCACTTGCCCTTCAGGGTGGCGTCGGTGACTTCGACGAACTCGCCGGCGTGGAACGCGGTGGCCTTGAACGGCTGGACTTGGGTGTTGATCAGGGACATCAGGTTTCCTCTTGGTTCGGAGGGGACAGGGGTGAAGCAACGAAAGCAAGGTTAATAGGCGTAGCCTAATCAATCCAATGGATTGATAAGATTGTATCAATAGATTTTATCTATCGATTGCCGTGGTCAGCCTCCCGATCGATATGGGGACTCGATGATTCCCGGCCAAGGTCACGGGCGATCGGTACTTTCGGCAGGGGGGCGCCGGTATCGGCCGGTCGTAAGTTCGAAGGCTTTCCACTGTGGGGTTCCGAGATGACCGTATTGCGTCGCAGCGCGTTGGCGTGTGCCTTGTTGCTGGCGGCCTCGCTGCCCGGGCAGGCGGCCGAGTCCGCCGCGGTTCCGAAGGGACCGCTGCCCCGCACCGTGGTGCCGTCGCTGGTCAATCTCGAACTGAAGCTGGATCCGCGCCAGGAACGCTTCAGCGGCACCACCCGCATCGATGCCGAGGTCAAGGAAGCCACTTCCGTCCTGTGGATGCATGGACGCGATCTCGACATCCGCCAGGCCACCGCCCTCCTGGCCGACGGGCGCCGGGTCAAGCTGGCCGCCGAATCGGCCGACGTGTCCGGCGTGCTCAAGCTGACCGCTGCCGAATCGATTCCGGCCGGCAAGGCGGTGCTGGAAATCGTCTTCGAAGCGCCGTACGGGCAATTGCAGGGCGCCTATCGGGTCAAGCCGGACGGCCGCGACTACGTGGTCACCCAGATGGAGCCGCTCGGCGCGCGCAACACGTTCCCGGGTTTCGACGAACCCAGTTTCAAACAGCCCTGGGACATCACCCTGATCGTGCCCGAGCAGGACGTGGCGGTCGCCAACAGCCGCGAACTGAAAACCGAGTCGCTGGGAAATGGCTGGAAGAAGGTCACCTTCGCCCGCACCGAGGCGTTGCCCAGCTACCTGATCGCGTTCGCGGTCGGACCCTGGGACGTGCCGAAGGGGCCGGACATTCCGGCCACCGCCATCCGCAGCACCCCGATCGCGCTGCGCGGCGTCGCCGCGCACGGGCAGGGCGAGCGCATGCGTTACACGCTGGACAACACGCCGGTGATCGTCACCAAGCTGGAGGAATATTTCGGCACGCCGTATCCGTTCGACAAGCTCGACAACGTCGCCGCACCCGATTTCTGGGCTGGTGCGATGGAGAACGCGGGCTTGATCGTCTATCGCGACACCCTGATGTTCCCGGACGAGAAGTCCACTCCGCGCGAACGCCAGGCGTACTGGGGGGTCAGCGCGCACGAACTGGCGCACCAGTGGTTCGGTGACCTGGTGACGATGAAGTGGTGGGACGATCTCTGGCTCAACGAGGCCTTCGCCACCTGGATGGGCACCAAGATCACCGGCCAGTTGCAGCCGGGCTTCCATGCCGATCGCGGCCTGCTGGAGGGCGCGCTGGAGGCGATGGGCGAGGACAGCCTGGTCAGCACCCGCCGGGTGCACGAGCCGATCAACGATTTCACCGAGATCCAGTCCGCCTTCGACGGCATCACCTACCAGAAGGGCGGCGCGGTACTGTCGATGTTCGAGACCTATATCGGCGAGACGGCGTTCCGCGATGGCATCCGCAGCTACCTGAAGGCGCATGCGCGCGGCAACGCCACCAGCGGCGACCTGATTGCCGCGGTGGCGGCACAGAGCAAGGACCCGGCCGGTGTCGATCGCGCGTTCAAGAGCTTCATCGACCAGCCCGGCGTGCCTTACGTGAAGGTGGAAGTCGATTGCGACGGCAAGACGCCTTCGCTCAAGCTGCAGCAGCAGCGTTACCTGCCGCTGGGATCCGCCGCCAGCGCCAGCCAGACCTGGGGCATGCCGTTCTGCGTGCGCTACCGGGACGGCGATCAGGTGCGTTCCGAATGCAGCCTGGTCGAACAGGCCACCACGACCATGCCGCTGACCCAGGCCAAGAGCTGCCCGGCCTGGGTGATGCCGAACGCGCACGGCCACGGCTACTACCGGTTCGCGCTCGACGACAAGGCGGCCAAACAATTGGCGGGCGCATTCGCGCAACTGGACGAACGCGAGCAGCGCGTCTACGCGGATTCGCTGGAAGCGGCGTTCAAGGCCGGCAGCATCGACGCCGCCGGCTACCTGGCCGGCGTGCCGCAACTGGCCGCGGCCGAGGTGCGCCAGACCGCGACCGCGCCGATGGGACAACTGGCCTGGATGAAGGAGTACCTGGCCGCGGACGATGCGCAGAAGGCCGCCGTGGCCGCCTATGCGCGCAAGATCTACGGGCCGCGCCTGCAGGCGCTCGGCCTGGAGCGCAAGCCGGGTGAAAGCGACGACACCCGCATCCTGCGCCGCACGCTGATCGGCTTCCTGTACCGCACCGGCGAAAGCCCGGAACTGGGCGAGGAACTGGTGCGCCGCGGCCGCGCGATCATCGGCCAGGAAGCGGACGGCAGCGCCGGCACGGGCAAGCTGGATCCGGAAGCGGTTCCGCGCGACCTGCGGGCGGTCTCGCTGGCCGCGGTCGCACGGGCCGGGGATGCGGCGACCTTCGATTTGCTGGAGAAGCACCTGCGGGCGACCCAGGATGCGGCGATCCGCACGGAACTGCTGGAGGCGCTGGGCAACATGAGCGACGCGCCGCAGGCCGAGCGCGCCCGCGGCTTCATCCTGGAAAAGGGGCTGCTGCGCCGGAACGAGCTGGCGCCGCTGCTGATGCCGCAGATGGAAGTGGAAGCAGCGCGTCCGGCCCTGCGCCAATGGGTCGATACCCACTTCAAGACCCTGGAGGCGTCGCTGGCGCCGGCGGGCGCGCGGCTGGTTTCGGTCTATGGCGCGGGCATGTGCAGCAAGCAGGAAGCCGCGGATCTGCTGTCCCGATTCGGTGAACGCATGAAGACGGTCGAAGGCGGCCCGCGCGCGCTGAAGCAGGAAGCGGAGAACATCGGCCTGTGCGCCGACCTGCGCGACGCGCAGCGGGCGAAGGGCTTCGGCGGCGCTTTGCAGTAAGCTGCGCGCCCGCGCTGGGCGGGCCGCAGGTCGCGCGATGGGCAGTTCCGGACAACCCGATGTAAGCCAATGCCTGTCACGGGCGGTCGGCCGTCTTCCCGCCGGGGACGGCCGCCATGTCGCCGAGCACCTGCTCTCGCACGTGCTCGGACGGGATCGCGCCTGGCTGTTCGCGCACGCGCGGGATCCGCTGGGTGCGGAGGAGATGGCGCGCTTCGAGGCGTTGCTGGAACGTCGCATCGCCGGCGAACCGGTCGCTTACCTGACCGGAAGGCGCGGTTTCTGGACATTGGACCTGGCGGTCGGCCCGGACACCCTGATTCCGCGCCCGGAAACCGAACTGCTGGTGGAACTGGCGCTGGCCCGCCTGCCGTTGGAAGGCGCGCCGGACGTGGCCGATCTCGGCACCGGCAGTGGCGCGATCGCGCTGGCCGTTGCCAGCGAGCGCCCGCAGGCACGGATCGTCGCCACCGACGCCAGCGCGGGCGCGCTGGCGATGGCCGGACGCAACGCGCGCGAACACGGCATCGGCAATGTCCGCTTCCTCCAGGGGGACTGGTGGCTGCCGCTGGCAGGCGAGCGCTTCGATCTGGTGGCGAGCAATCCGCCCTACATCGCCGAGGCCGATCCCCATCTGGAGCAGGGCGACCTGCGCCACGAACCGATGACCGCGCTGGCATCGGGCATCGATGGCCTGGACGCGATTCGCATCATTGTCGCTGGCGCCCCGCGTCATCTGCGCGCGGGTGGCTGGTTGCTGCTGGAACACGGCTGGGACCAGGGCGCCGCGATCCGCGAGCTGTTGTTGCAAGCGGGTCTGGCCGCCGTTGCCACCGAGCGGGATCTGGAAGCGCGCGATCGCGTCACGCTAGGGCGCTGGCCGGGCTGAGCCGCCGGGCGCGGCAGCGGGAAAAGGCCGCGCCGGCTAGAATGGGCGCCTGTTTTCCGCGGGAATCGCCATGCGCACGCTCTATCCGGACATCGAACCCTACGACACCGGCACGCTGAAGGTCGACGATCGCCACACGCTGTATTACGAGCAGTGCGGCAATCCGGATGGCAAGCCGGTGGTCCTGCTGCATGGCGGTCCCGGCGGCGGCTGCAGCCCGAAGATGCGTCGTTTCCACGACCCGGGGAAGTACCGGATCATCCTGTTCGATCAACGCGGTTCCGGGCGCTCGACGCCGCACGCGGATCTGGTCGACAACACCACTTGGGATCTGGTCGCCGACATCGAGAAACTGCGTGAGCGCCTGGGCGTCGCGCGCTGGCAGGTATTCGGTGGCAGCTGGGGTTCGACCCTGGCGCTGGCCTACGCCGAAGCGAACCCTCAGCACGTCACCGAACTGGTCCTGCGCGGCATCTTCATGCTGCGTCGCTGGGAACTGGAGTGGTTCTACCAGGAAGGCGCCTCGCGCCTGTTCCCGGATGCCTGGGAGCACTACCTGGCGGCGATTCCGCCGGTCGAGCGCCACGACCTGATTTCGGCCTACCACCGTCGCCTGACCTCCGACGATCACGCGGTGCGGCTGGCGGCCGCGCGCGCGTGGAGCGTATGGGAAGGCGCGACCAGCTTCCTGCGGGTCGACGCGGATTTCGTCAGCGGCCACGAGGATGCCGAATTCGCGCTGGCCTTCGCCCGCATCGAGAACCATTACTTCGTCAACGGTGGTTTCTTCGAGGTCGAGGATCAACTGCTGCGCGACGCATCGCGCATCGCCGACATTCCCGGCGTCATCGTGCATGGCCGCTACGACGTGGTGTGCCCGGTGGCCAATGCGTGGGAACTGCACAAGGCGTGGCCGAAGGGCCGGCTGGAGATCACGCCGACCTCGGGCCATTCCGCCTTCGAGGAAGAGAACATCGACGCGCTGGTGCGGGCCACCGACGCGTTCGCCTGAATTCTGCCCCACGGGGCGTTTTGCCGGCGGGCCGCGGCCCGCCTCATGGAGATGAAATGTCGGAAGAAGAAATCGTGATCAAGGACAGCAATGGCACGGTGCTCGCCAATGGCGACTCGGTCACGCTGATCAAGGACCTGAAGGTGAAGGGCACCTCGGTGACGCTCAAGCGCGGCACCCTGGTCAAGAACATCCGCCTGACCGACGACGAGGAACTCATCGAGTGCAACGTCGACAAGGTCAAGGGACTGGTGCTGCGCACCGAGTTCCTCAAGAAGGCCTGATCCGGTCCGCCGTGGCGGATGGATCGAAGAAAGCCCGCGCCGGATGGCGCGGGCTTTTCGTTTCAGGCGGGCTCAGGTCCGGCCGCGTGCGGCGGCTTCCAGGTTCGGGGCCGCGTCCCGCGCCAGCCAGCGCTCACGCAGCACGTCGTAGGCCCAGTTGAAGCCCAGCGTGTAGGGCAGGAAGAACAGCAGCAGGCCGATATCGAGCACGAACGCCTGCACCAGCCCGATCGACAGCCACCAGGCGGCCAGCGGCACGGTCGCGACAATCAGACCCAGTTCGAACAGCAGCGCGTGGATGACGCGGACCTTGGGGGTCCGCTCGAAGCCCCAACGCTGCTGGGCGCGGTCGAAAGCCGCGGTGTAGGCCATGTTCCACAGCATCGCCAGGGTCGAAACCGCCAGGGTCAGCGCGCCGGTGTGCAGCAGCGACTTGCCCAGCAGCCAGGCCAGGGCCGGCGCGGACAGGGCAATGGCCAGGCCTTCGAAGGCCAGCGCGTGGAGGACGCGTTCCTTGAGGCTCTTTTCGGGGGCGGCGTGATTCGGGTTCATGGCAAGCTCCTGCAAAACAACAGGCGAGCATTCTCATCGGCTGATAGGATGGGTTGAAGTTGGAATCCATCGGGAAAGCCGATATATGAATCCCTCACCGGAATCCCTGCAGGCGTTTGCCCAGGCCGTCGCCCTGGGCTCGTTCAGCGCGGCCGCGCGCCGGCTGGGCAAGAGCCAGTCCACGGTCAGCGAAGCCATCGCCCGGCTGGAAATCGACCTGGGCGTCACCCTGTTCGACCGTTCCGGCCGGCAACCCCGGCTGACCGAGGCCGGGCAGGTGCTGGCGGGCCGGGTCGAGCAGGTGCTGGCCGCGTCCGATCGCCTGCAACGGGTGGCGGCGGAACTGGCGGGCGGGCGCGAGGCGCGGGTGACCCTGGGGCTGTCCGATGCCTACCAGTCGGCCGGTTACGAAGCACTGCTGGCGGAAATGGCCGAGCGTTACCCGGACCTGGAGTTCGAATGCCTGCTGGCCGAGCGCGAGGACCTGATCGTATTGGTGGATGAAGGCCGCGCCACCCTTGCCGTGCTGGCCGCCCGCGAGCACTACGCGCCGGAACTGGGCTGGGCGACGGTGGCCGAACGCGCCGAATTCGACCTGTTCGTCGCCCACGATCATCCGCTGGCGAAGTTGCCGCGGGTGCGGGTCGAGGATCTGGCGGGCTGGCGCCTGCTCGCATTGAGCACGGTGGGCCAGCCGGAGGCGCGGGACGATGCGCTGCCCGCGGGCGACGGCCGCTGGACCGCGCCGAACTACCTGCTGCTGCTGGAAATGGCGGTGCACGGCTTCGGCTGGGCCGAACTGCCGCGCTGGCTGGTCAACGGCTACGCCGGTGGCCGCCTGCGGGAACTGAAGGTGGCGGGCTGGCCGCGCAGCCAGGCGGTGGACATCATCTGGTCGCGGCGGCGGCCGCTGGGGCCCGCGGCCAGCTGGATGCTGGAACGCCTGCTGGCCGAACCGGCCTGAACGACCGCGGCTAGCCGCGCGGGGTGCCGTCCAGGTTGTGTTCGATCATCCACAGGCCGGCCCAGAGCTTGGCGTCCAGTTCGTAGCCCTCGCGCAACTTCGCGGTCAGCCATGCCGCCGCCTGCGCGCGCGGGATTTCGTGGACGGTGATGTCCTCGTCGCCATCGCCGCCGCCCGGGCCGACCTTGCGCAGGCCGGTGGCACGCACGAAGGCGACCTTCTCGCTGCTGCTGCCGGAAGACGTGGGACCGATCAACAGGACTTCCGCGTGCGCGGCGGTCCAGCCGGTCTCCTCTTCCAGTTCGCGGATGGCCGAGACCTCGATGGATTCGCCGGCATCGATGTCGCCGACCAGCCCGGCCGGCATCTCGATGGTGCTGGCCTGCAGCGGTACCCGGAACTGCTCGACGAACAACACCCGGTCGTCGGGCGTCACCGCGATGATGATCGCGGCCAGCCCGCCGCTGTGGGTGCGCTCGGAATACTCCCAGGTACCGCGCTCGACCATCCGCAGGTAGCGGCCTTCGTAGACGGTGCGGGGTGCGGCGGTCTTGCGGTGTCGGGAAGCGTCATCCATGCCGCGATGCTAACGGCTGGCGATGACGTTTTGTAGGCGCCGGAGGGCGCCGCGCCGCGATCAGGCGACCGAAAGGCCCGCCGCTTCCAGCAGGCGCCGCCGGGTCATCGGCCCGAATCGCAGCGCTTCGGCCAGGGCGTGCAACACATCGCCGTCGGCGGCGGCGCGGCCGAACCCGGCTTCCTGCGTGCCCAGCGGCGCGTCCAGCGCGATGGTGGTCAGCTCGCGCCACAGCAGCGCGTGTTCGCGCTGTTCGCGCAGGCGCGCGGCGATGCCGGCGGCGCCACGCAGGCGCAGGAACGGCACCTCGTCGATGCGCGCGAGCAATGTGTCCAGGCTGCCGAAATGGGCCAGCAGCACCGCGGCGCTCTTGGCGCCGATGCCGCTGACGCCGGGAATGTTGTCGACCGCGTCGCCGGTCAGCGCCAGGTAATCGGCGATCTGCCGCGCTTCCACGCCGTGGCGCGCCTTGACCCCGGCCATGCCCCAGCGCTGGCCGCGGGCGAAATCCCACTGCTCGTCGTGTTCCCACAGCAACTGCGACAGATCCTTGTCGGCCGAGACGATCACCCCGCGGAAACCGGTGGGGCGCGCGCCGTGCAGCGCGCTGCCGATCAGATCGTCGGCCTCGTATTCGGCATGCGCCAGCACGCTCAAACCGAGCGCGGCGCACAACGCCTTGCAATGGCCGAACTGCCGGCGCAGTTCCTCGGGCGCCGGATCGCGATTGGCCTTGTAGGCCGGATAGATGCGGTTGCGGAAACAACTGTCGAGCGCTTCGTCGAAGGCGATGGCGATGTGCCGCGGACGTTCCTTCTCCAACAGTTCCAGCAGGAAGCGGGCGAAGCCGTGGACCGCGTTGGTGGGCCAGCCGTCGGCGTCGTGGAACTCGTCCGGCATCGAATGCCAGGCGCGGAACACGTACAGGCTGGCATCGACCAGGTAGAGCGGACGCGCCGGCGCGAGGTCGGCGTCAGCGGCCATCGGGCTGCCAATGGCTGAGCAGGTCGGCCGGATCCGGCCGTTCCCGCTCGGGCGCCTCCATCCGCGGCGTGCCGATATGGATGAAGCCGACGATGCGTTCGTTCGCGCCCAGGCCCAGCAGTGTGGCGACGGCTTCGTCGTAGGCCATCCAGCCGGTCAGCCACTGCGCGCCGAATCCCAGCGCCTGCGCGGCCTGCAGCAGGGCGAAGCAGACGCTGCCCGCGGTCAGCAACTGCTCCTGCTCGGGCACCTTGTGGCCGGGCGTGATCCGGGCGATCACGGTGACGATGTCGGGCGCATGGGAGAAGCGCGCGCGATCCTTCTCCACCGCCGCGGCCGGTGCCTCCGGATCGCGCGCCAGGGTGCGCTCGGCCAGCGCATCGCCCAGGGCGAGCCGGGCCGGACCCGAGATGTGCAGGAACCGGTACGGCACCAGCTTGCCGTGATCCGGCACGCGCACCGCGGACTGCAGCATGCGGCGCAGGGTGGCCGGGTCGGGTCCGGGTTCACCGAGCTGGCGGGACGGTACCGAGCGGCGATCGTCGAGGAACTGGAGGGGGGAGGCGGCAGACATGCCGGCAAGTTTAACTTGTCATTCCCGTTGCACCGCGCCAAAGTGCCGATCTGGTCACGCCAGGTTCGCACTGGATTTCCTACGATGTGTGAGTCGCCTGACCTTAACGGGTCGTTTGCAACTTTCGCCTGCCAAGGCGGGGAACCTTGCGCATGACGAACAGCCCTCACGCCACTGCCAGCAGTGGACACGACCCGCGCCTGCTCGGCCAGGCGCGTGATGCCGTGCTGCCGCCGTTGGCGGATGCGTTCATCCAGGCGCTGGGCCGTTTCGACGACGCGCTGTTCGATCGCGCCGAGCGCGCCGGTCCCTCGCAGATGGCCTTCCTCGACGCGATGCGCGAACTGCGCCGCCGGCGCGAGGAAATCATCGGGCGTTTCCGCAATGCCCTGCTCGAAGCCTGGCGTTCGCTGGAAGCCGGCCAACCGCTGTCCGCGGAGGAGATCCTGATACGCGGCGACAGTTCCGGACTGAGCCTGGTCACCGAGCAGGAACTGGAATCGCGCCTGGCCGCGCGCAATCTGGCGGCGGTGCTGGCGCGTGACTGCAAGCCGGTGCTGAGCCGGCTGGAGCGTCGGCTGTCGGTGCTCGCCAGCGTCAAGCTGGACGGCGAACACAATCCCATCGGCGCCGAGCACATCGGCGCGGCCATCCACACCGCTTTCGGCACCAGCGATCTGGCGCTGGAGGTCCGGCTGGTGGTGGTCAAGCTGTGCGAACGCGAACTGGTGCCGCTGGTGGCCCGCATCTACGAGGCGCTCGACCAGCGCCTGGTCCGGGTTGGGGTGGCGCCGGACCTGCCGGCGGGCCCGAAACCGGCCCCGACGCCGGTCCCGCGTCCGGAAACCTTCGACAGCGAGCCGCTGATCCAGGACGAGGAGATGCATGCGCCCGCCTGGGCCGCGCGTTTCGTCAACCGGATGGCCGGTTTCCGCGAAATGCACGGCGGCTCGGGCGGCCGTGCCGAAACCGAAGAGGGCAGCTACGGGCAGGCGCCCGGCACCCAGACCGTGCTGCTGGAAGCGTTGCACCACCTGCTGCAGGAGTCCCGCAGCCAGCGTGGTCCGGAGTCGGCGCGCGGCGCGCTCGGCACCCGCGATCTGTCGCAGCGGGAAATGCTGTCGGTCCTGTCGCTGCTGCAGTCCACCCCGAGCGCGACCCTGCGGGCCGCGATTGGCGACACCGGCGAATCGCTGGCGCAGCGGCTGAAGAACGAAGTACTCAGCAGCGCCACCCAACTGGGCGTGGATCCGTCCACCGCCCGGCTGGCGCCGGTCGACGAGGACGCCATCGATTTGGTCGGCATGCTGTTCGACGTCATGCTGGACGAGCGTGATCTGGAAGGGCGTCCGCGCGAACTGATCGGCCGGCTGGTGGTGCCGTTCGTGAAGGTGGCGCTGCTGGACCGGCGCATGTTCGTGCAGAAGACCCATCCCGCCCGCCGCCTGCTCAATGCGCTGGCCGAGGCCTGCGAAGGCAACAACGGCGAGAGCGCGGCCGAGCGCACCCTGCTGACCAAGGTCGAGGAAGTGGTGGATCGGCTGGTGGCCGAGTTCAACGAGAACCTGGCCATCTTCCTGACCCTGGAAGAAGAATTCCGCGCGTTCCTGGACCAGCACCGCCGCCGCATCGAGATCGCCGAGCGCCGGGCCGCCGAGATCCAGCGTGGCCAGGAGCGCCTGGAAACCGCGCGCACGCGCATGAACGCCGAGCTGTCGGCCCGCGTCGATGGCCGCGAGTTGCCGGGCGCGATCGAGGAGTTCCTGCGCCAGCCGTGGGCCCACCACGTCACCATGACGCTGCTGCGCGAAGGCGAGGACAGCAACGCATTGCGCGACGCGCTGACGCTGGCCGACGGCATCCTCGAGGAACTGACCGAGGCCCAGCGCCAGATCATCGGCAAGCCCTGGCTGCAGGCCTGGCGTCCCGGACTGGTGCAGGTGTTCGCCAGTGTCGGCATGAATGCCGATGCCGCCCACGGCGCCGTGGACGCGCTGCACGACACCCTGCAGGCGATCGCCGCATCGCGCCCGGACCTGCAGAAATCGCTGCCGGAGCTGCCGCAGGTCATCCTGCCCAAGCCGGCGGAGGACGAGAACACGCCGATCCAGATCGTCGGCGGGATCGACACGCTCGAATTCGATCATACCGACGCCGATCACTTCCGCCTGCTGGCCATCGGCACGTGGCTGGATTTCATCGACAAGGACAACAAGGTGCAGCCGGGCAAGCTTTCGTGGGTGAGTCCGATTTCCTCGCGCCTGCTGTTCGTCAATCGCCGTGGCGTGCGCTTCTGCGTGGCCTCGCCGGAAGAACTGGCGGCAATGGTGCGCCTGGGCCGGCTGCGCCGGCACATCGAGGAAGATGCGTTCGACAGCGCCATGCAGGGCGTGATCGATCGGCTGGAGCCGGCCGCCCGCCCCGGCGGCACGCCCTGATCCCGCGCCGCCCGGCCGCGCGCCGCATTTGCTAGCATCGGCTCCGACACAAACGGCACCGGAGTACGCATGGCGGTCGAGGTTCTGGTCCTGAAGGAAACCGCAGCGGGTGAACGGCGCGTGGCCGCCACCCCGGAAACGGTCAAGAAAATGGTCGCCGCGGGCGCCCAGGTGCGGTTCGACCCCGGTGCCGGACGCTCGGCCGGTTTCCTCGACGAGGCCTACGCCGGCGCGGGTGCGCGTCCGGCCGATGGCGATACCCTGGCCAATGCCGACGTGGTGCTGTGCGTGCAGCCGCCCGCACCGGACACGCTGGCCCGGTTGAAGACCGGCGCGGCGCTGATCGGCATGCTGCATCCGCAGGCCGATGCCGCGCGTGCCGAAGCCATCCAGGCGCGCGGCCTGCTGGCCTTCCCGCTGGAGCGCCTGCCGCGCACCACCCGTGCGCAGGCCATGGATGTGCTCAGTTCGCAGGCGGGCATGGCCGGCTACAAGGCCGTGCTCATCGCCGCCCAGCTCGCCCCGCGCTTCTTTCCGATGCTGACCACCGCGGCCGGCACCATCCGCCCGTCGAAGGTGCTGATCGTCGGCGCCGGCGTGGCGGGCCTGCAGGGCGTCGCCACCGCCAAGCGCCTGGGCGCGCAGGTGGAGGGCTTCGATGTGCGCCCGGAGACCCGCGAGCAGATCGAATCGCTGGGCGGCCGCTTCCTGGACCTGGGCGTGAGCGCGGCCGGCGAGGGTGGTTACGCGCGCCAGCTGACCGACGACGAGCGCCGCGAACAGCAGCGCCGGCTGGCGGAACATCTCAAGGGCGTGGATGTCATCGTCTGCACCGCCGCGGTGCCGGGGAGGCCGGCGCCGAAGATCATCACCACCGCGATGGTCGAGGGGATGAAGCCGGGCAGCGTGATCGTGGATCTGGCCGCGGAGACCGGCGGCAACTGCGAGGCCACCCGGCCCGGCGAAACGATCGAGCACCAGGGCGTCACCGTCGCCGGACCGCTCAATCTCGCCAGCATGGGCGCGGTGCACGCCAGCGAGATGTACGCGCGCAACGTGCTGAACTTCGTCTCGCTGTTCCTCAAGGACGGGGCGATCAGCTTCGATTGGCAGGACGAACTGCTGGCGAAGACCCGCTGGCCCGAACCGGCGGCCTGAGGCCGCCGGCGAGGCGTCGCCGCCGGTTCAGGGGCGCGCGGTCTCGTCCTTGGGACGATGTTGTTCCAGCCAGGCGCGGCGCTGCTCCGGGGTCATCTTCTTCCAGTCCTCGCGCAGCTTCTCGCGCTGCTCCGGCGGCATCTCGCGCATGCGCAGGAACAGGGCCCGCGCGCGATCGCGCTGCTCGGGATTCATGTGTTCGAAACGACGCATGCCGCGGCGTGCCTGCGTGCGCTGTTCGGGGGTCATCTGCTGCCAGCGGCGTCCGTGCTCCATCATCCGCGAGCGGCCCTGGGGATCGGCGTTCCAGCGATCCCGCAGCGGCGCGATCAGGGTTTCACGCTGCTGCGGCGTCAGCTTCTCCCATTCCGGCAGTGGCGCGGGCGCCGGGACCGCCTGCTGCGCCAGCGCCTGGCCGGTCCACAGCAACGACAGGCCCAGCAGCGACAACAGGGAACAACGCAGGGTTCGGGTCTTCATCGGTTCACTCCATCGCCAGCGGCGGCGCCTCGGAGGAGGCCAGCCACAGGTACAGATCGGGATTTTCGTCGAGCAGGGTGTTGGCGGGAAGCGCCGCGTCCGGCGTGGCCGCGGTGATCGCCGGTTCCGGGGATTCCGGCGCCGGCGCGGGGGACGACGGCAGCCATTGCAGGCCGATCATCACCGCCAGCACCGCGCTGAACGCGGTGGCGGTCAGCCACGGCCAGGCGCGCCGCTGCGACGCCGGCGCCGAGTGGCGGGCCGCGCGCAGGCGTGCCAGGGTTCGCGGGGACACCTGCGCGAGCGCCGCGGCATGCGCCTGGCGCGCGCGGGCGTCGAAATCATGTTCGTGGGCGGGGTTCATCGGAATTCCTCCAGTTGCTTCTGCAGCGCATCCCGCGCGCGCGACAGATGGGTCTTCACCGAGCCTTCCGAACAGCCCATCGCGCGGGCGGTGTCGGCGACATCGAGTTCTTCCAGCACGCGCAGGGTGAAGGCTTCGCGCTGGCGGGCGGGCAGGCCGCGCAGGGCCTGCACCAGCCGTGCATAGGCCTCGCGCTGTTCGTGCGACTGCGACGGTCCGTGCGCGGCGTCGGCCCAGTCCAGCGAAGCCTCGCCTTCGCCCTCTGCCTCCGGCCGCAGCCAGCGCAGGCGGAAGCGCTGCCGGCGCTGCACGTCGACGATCTTCCGCCGCAGGATGCTCCAGAACAGCGGTGTCCACTCGGCGGCGGGCCGCTCGCGGTAGCCGAGCATCTTCATCATCGCGTCCTGCACCGCGTCCAGCGCGTCGTCGCGGCTGCGCAATCCGGCCTCGGCGAAACGGAACGCGCGGGTGCCCAGTCCGGCCAGGAACTGATCAAGCGACATTGCCGGCGACGCCGCCACTGGCGGCGTCGCGACATCGGTTTCTTGTCCGGGGCCGGTACTCACCAGCACAGCTTAGCTCCGGCGGTCCCAGCGGCGCTCGATCCGGTCGCCGCGGCGGTCCAGGCGCGCCTCGATGCGATCGCCCCGACGGTCCAACTGGCGGTCGATGCGCTCGCCGCGCGCGTCCAGGCGGGCGGCGGCGCGCGAGTGGCCGTGCGCGGCGGCCCGATCTGCGCGGCGATCGAAGTGCCGCTCGATGCGATCGCCGCGGACATCGAGGCGATGTTCGATGCGCTCGCCACGCACATCGAGGCGGTGGTTGGCCCGATCGCCGGGATCGGCGGCGAAGGCCGGGGTGGCGTTGGCGGACAGCAGTACGGCCAGGCACAGCGGGATGCGGTGGTTCATGGCGGTTGCCTCGTGGCGGGTGGCGGGAACGGCGATGCTTGCGACAGGGGAAACGCCCCGCCGGCGCGCGCGTTGACAGGCGCGCGGCGGGGTTCCGCCGGGTTCAGGTGCGGTTATGATGCGGAAACGCCGCGGCGCGACCCGTCGGCGCAACGACAATCTGGGAGTGCGTGGATGAACGACGGTTTCGTGGCCTTGTACATCTTCATGCTGGCGGCCATCGCCGGGCATGTGATCATTTCCCGGGTGCCGGTCATCCTGCATACGCCGCTGATGTCCGGCTCCAACTTCATCCACGGCATCGTGCTGATCGGCGCGATGGTGGTGCTGGGGCACGCGGACACCACCCTGGAGAAGGTCATCGGCTTCATCGCCGTGCTGCTGGGCGCGGGCAACGCCGCCGGCGGCTACGTGGTGACCGAGCGCATGCTGGAGATGTTCAAGTCCAGCAAGCCGCAGCCGGGCAAGGAGGGCAAGTGATGAGCTGGACCCTGCCCGAACTGCTGTCCTTCCTGGTCAAGGCCAGCTATCTGGTCGCCGCGACCCTGTTCCTGCTCGGCCTGCAACGCATGGCTTCGCCGCTGACCGCGCGCAGCGGCATCCGCTGGGCCGGGTTGGGCATGTTGATCGCCACGGTGGCGACGTTCTTCCTGCCGGACCTGCACAACATCCCGCTGATCATCGCGGCGGTGGCGATCGGCAGCGCGGTGGCCTGGGTATCCGGCAAGCAGGTGCCGATTACCGACATGCCGCAGATGGTCGCGCTCTACAACGGCATGGGCGGCGGTTCGGCGGCGGCGATCGGCGCGGTTGAACTGCTGCGCTTCTCCTTCCTGGTCCATCGCGACACCACGCACTGGAGCGAGTCGGCGATCGCCGCGCTGGCCGCGCGTCAGCCGGATGCGACGACCCTCGCGCTGGCGGTGATCGGTTCGGCGATCGGCGCGGTGTCGCTGTCCGGTTCGGTCATCGCCTGGGCCAAGCTCGACGGACGGCTGGACAAGCGGGTGGTGTTCCCCGGCCAGCAGGCGTTCAACCTGCTGGTGTTCATCGCGATGCTGGCGCTCGGTGGCTGGGCGGCCTATACCTTGTCGGTCCCGTACATCATCGCGTTCTTCGTGGTGGCGCTGGCGCTGGGCGTGCTGATGACCCTGCCGATCGGCGGCGCCGACATGCCGGTGGTGATCTCGCTGTACAACGCCTTCACCGGCCTGGCCGTCGCGTTCGAGGGTTACGTGCTGGGCAACGAGGCGCTGATCATCGCCGGCATGATGGTCGGCGCGGCGGGCATCCTGCTGACCCGGCTGATGGCAAAGGCGATGAACCGGCCGATCCGCAATGTGCTGTTCTCCAATTTCGGCGGTGGCGGGCAGGCGCAGGAGATCTCCGGTTCGCAGAAGCCGATCGAGGCCGGCGACGTTGCCGCGATGATGGCCTTCGCCGAGCGCGTGGTGATCGTGCCCGGCTACGGCATGGCGGTGGCGCAGGCGCAGCACAAGATCTGGGAACTGGCGCAGAAGCTGATCGATCGCGGGGTGAAGGTGAAGTTCGCCATCCATCCGGTCGCCGGCCGCATGCCCGGGCACATGAACGTGCTGCTGGCCGAAGCCGGCGTGCCCTACGATCTGATCGCGGACATGGACGACATCAACCCGGAGTTCGCCAACACCGACGTGTCGCTGGTGATTGGCGCCAATGACGTGGTCAACCCGGTGGCGAAGACCGACCCCGCCAGCCCCATCTACGGCATGCCGATCCTCGACGTGGTCAACAGCAGGAACACCATCGTCATCAAGCGCGGCAAGGGCACCGGTTTCGCCGGCATCGAGAATGCGCTGTTCTACGCCGACAACACCCGCATGCTGTACGGCGACGGCGCGGAGATGGCCAGCGCGCTGGTCAGCGAGCTGAAGGCACTGGACGGCGGCGGCCACTGAGCCGCCGCTCCCTCACGCGGACTTCAGCGCGGGGCGCGCCGCGTGATCCCGGCCGGGCCTTGCGCTACTTCGCCAGCCAGGCCGCCAACAGCGGAGACACCAGCAGGCACGCCCAATCCAGCGTGCCGTTGGCGAGCTGGGCCAGGGTCCAGGCATGGGAGAGCCCCAGCCGCAGCGCCGATTCCCAGGGCAGCAGGCCGAGCACGAAGCCGAGCTGGCTGGCGATGATGAACCAGTTCGCCAGCACCGCCATGGCCACCGTCGCCAGCGCGGCCACCAGTGCGCGGCGGCCACCCGGGCGCACGCCGGCAAAGCGCAGGAGCACGGCCGCGTCCAGCGCCGCCAGCAGCGCCATCCAGCCGGACTGTCGTCCCAGGTAGAGCGCCAGCAGCACCCAGATCAGGCTGAAGCACAGGCCACCGAGCAGCAGGATGATCGGGGCCAGCCAGCGGGAGGATGGCGTGGAAGGGACGGCGGGCGGCATGAAGGCTCCGGCAGGGGGCCGCCAAGGATAAGGCCTGCCGGCCCCGCCCGGGCTGCCGCGATACAATGTCGGCCTTGCGCGCCCCCCACGCGCCCCCATGTGAACGGCATGTATTCCCGCAGCAGCGAACCCGTCCAATTCGAGCGTGACTGTCCCGCGGTGCTGGTACCGCAGGGCGAGAGCGTGACCCTGCCGGCAGGCACCTACGGCTACATCACCCAGGCGCTGGGTGGCAGCTACACGGTCTTTGTGGAAGGCAACCTGTTCCGCATCGCCGGCAAGGATGCCGATGCGATCGGCAAGGAGCCGACCGAGCCGCTCAGCCTGCCGGACAACGCCAGCGACGACGAAGTCGAGCAGATGGTGTGGCAACAGCTGCGCACCTGCTTCGATCCGGAAATCCCGTTCAACATCGTCGATCTGGGCCTGGTCTACGAGGCCCGGCTCAACCATCGCGACGATGGCCAGCGCGAGGTCGAGGTGAAGATGACCCTGACCGCGCCCGGCTGCGGCATGGGCGAGATCCTGGTCGACGACGTACGCAGCAAGCTGGAGATGATTCCCACCATCGCCGAGGCGGACGTGGAACTGGTGTTCGACCCGCCGTGGGGCCGCCACATGATGTCGGAAGCCGCCAAGCTGGAAACCGGCATGCTCTGAGCGCCTGCGCGCTTTTCCCTTTTTTCGCAGTGGAATACAGGAAGCAAGTGATGAACGTCGCCAACGCCGCCCCCCTGGTCTACCGGGTCGAACGCTCCGCCCAGGCCCGCAGCACCGCCGAGCGCGAGAAGATCCTCGCCGCGCCGGGTTTCGGCCTGCATTTCACCGACCACATGGTCGCCATCGAGTGGGACAAGGCGCAGGGCTGGCATGACGCGCAGGTGCGTCCCTACGGTCCGCTGGCGCTGGATCCGGCCGCGTCCGTGCTGCACTACGGCCAGGAAATCTTCGAGGGCATCAAGGCCTATCGCCACGCCGACGGCTCGATCTGGACCTTCCGCCCCGACGCCAACGGCGCGCGCCTGCAACGTTCCGCCCGCCGCCTGGCGATGCCGGAACTGCCGGTGGCCGAGTTCACCGAATCGTTGCGCCAGCTGATCGCCGTGGACGCCGACTGGGTGCCGGGCGCGCCGGAGACCAGCCTGTACTTCCGTCCCTTCATGATCGGCACCGAAGCCTTCCTCGGCGTGCGCGCCGCGCAGAAGGCCGGCTACTACGTCATCGCCAGCCCGGCCGGCGCGTACTTCGCCAAGGGCGTGGCGCCGGTGTCGATCTGGCTGTCCACCGATTACGCGCGCGCCGCCAAGGGCGGCACCGGCGCGGCCAAGTGCGGCGGCAACTACGCCGCCTCGCTGCTGCCGCAGCAGGAAGCGCAGGCGCAGGGCTGTTCGCAGGTGCTGTTCCTGGATCCGGTCGAGGGCAAATACCTGGAAGAACTGGGCGGCATGAACGTGTTCCTGGTCTACAAGGACGGCACGATCGTGACCCCGGAGCTGTCCGGCAGCATCCTGGAAGGCGTGACCCGCTCCAGCATCCTGCAGCTGGCGCGCGATCGCGGCCACAAGGTCGAGGAGCGCAAGGTGTCCATCGACGAATGGAAGCAGGGCGTGGCCTCGGGCGAGATCGCCGAAGTGTTCGCCTGCGGCACCGCCGCGGTGATCACCCCGATCGGCGAGCTGAAGGGCCGCGATTTCTCGGTCGGCGACGCGAGCGCGCCGGCCGGTGAAGTGACCATGGCCATCCGCAAGGAACTGACCGACATCCAGTACGGCAAGATTCCGGATCGCCACGGCTGGCTGGTCAAGCTGCGCGACTGAGGCGCGACGCCAGCGACATGACGAAAAGGCCGGGCATCGCCCGGCCTTTTTTCGTTTGCTGGAATCGCCATGGCGGTCAGGTCGCGAACTTCTTCGCGCCCGCCACGCAGGCGACCACGCCCAGGGTCACCGCGAGCATCGTCCAGCTCACCGTTTCGCCGAGCAGCAACGCGGCCAGGGCGAGCCCGAAGAACGGCTGCAGCAGTTGCAGCTGCCCGACCGCGGCGATGCCGCCCTGCACCAGCCCGCGATACCAGAACACGAAGCCGATCAGCATGCTGAAGAGCGAAACGTAGGCCAGCCCGATCCAGGCTGGCGTACCCACCGGGGCAAAGGAGTCCGGTCGCGACGCGAACGTGATGGGCAGAACCACCGGCAGCGACAACACCAGCGCCCAGCAGATCACCTGCCAGCCGCCGAGCCGGCGGGACAGCCGCGCGCCCTCGGCATAGCCCAGGCCGCAGACGAGAATCGCGGCCACCATCAGCAGATCGCCGGCCCAGGAGGCTTCCGCATCGTGCATGAGCGCATAGCCGGCCACGCACAGACTGCCCAGCACCGAGAACAGCCAGAACACCAGTCGCGGACGCTCGCCGCCGCGGATCACCCCGAAGATCGCGGTGCTCAGCGGCAACAGGCCGACGAACACGATCGTGTGCGCCGAAGACACGTGTTGCAGGGCGAGCGCGCTCAGCAGCGGATAGCCGACCACCACGCCCAGCACCACCACCGCCAGCGAGGGCAGGTCGGTCCGATCCGGGCGCGGCTGGCGGAACGCCCGCAGCAGAAGCAGCGCGAGCAGGCCAGCGATCGCGGCGCGGGCGGCGGTCAGGAACACCGGATCCAGATCCAGCACCGCCACCCGGGTGGCCGGCAGCGAGCCGGCGAAGATCACCACGCCGATGAAACCGTTGATCCAGCCGCTGCTCGCCTTGTCCATTGCCTGACTCTCGGGGAATGCGGCCAGTGGACCATGCCGGCGCCGTCATCCCCAGATACAATCCAGTACAGTTGCAAGTAACTGTTATGCCTTGTTGGGCCGTACGGTTGAGAGGAGGGAGCGCGATGGGCCGGCAGGCGGGCAGTACCCGCATCGATCAGGTGATGGCGGCCATTCGGGCGCGGATCGCCGCGCGCGCCTATGGGCCTGGCACGCGGTTGCCTTCGGTGCGCGCGCAGGCGAAGGCGATGCAGGTCTCGGTGTCCACCGTGGTGGAAGCCTACGAGCGCTTGGCCGCCGAGGGCGTCATCGGTTCGCGGCCGGGTTCGGGCTTTTATGTCGCCGGACCCGTCGCGCCGCTGGCGCTGGCGCGGATGGGGCCGCGGCTCGACCGGGAAGTGGATCCGATGTGGATTTCGCGTCAGTCGCTGGAAACCGACGCGGCGATGCTCAAGCCTGGCTGCGGCTGGCTGCCGGCGGCGTGGATGTACGAATCGGGCATGCGCCGCGCGCTGCGCGCGGTGGCGCGGGCCGACACGGTGTCGCTGGCCGACTACGCCACGCCGCTCGGTGCGCCGGCACTGCGGCAACTGCTGGCGCGGCGACTGGCGGGCAACGGGGTGGAGGCGTCACCGGATCAGATCATGCTGACCGATTCGGGCACCCATGCCATCGATCTGATTGCGCGCTTCCTGCTCGAACCCGGCGACACCGTGCTGGTCGACGATCCCTGCTACTTCAATTTCCACGCGTTGCTGAAGGCGCACCGGGTCAAGGTCGTCGGCGTGCCATACACGCCCGCCGGGCCGGATCTGGAAGCATTCGCCACCGCCCTGCAGGCGCAGGCGCCCCGGCTCTACATCACCAATTCGGGACTGCACAACCCGACCGGCGCGGTGCTGTCGCCGGTGGTCGCGCACCGATTGCTGAAACTGGCGGAGATGTCGAACCTGGTGATCGTCGAGGACGACATCTTCGCCGATTTCGAAACCGCTCCGGCGCCGCGGCTGGCCGCGTTCGACGGCCTGTCGCGGGTGATCCAGATCGGCAGCTTCTCCAAGACCCTTTCGGCGTCGCTGCGCTGCGGCTTCATCGCCGCGCGCCCGGACTGGCTCGACGCGCTGGCCGACCTCAAGCTCGCCACCGGTTTCGGCGGCAGCCGGCTGGCCGCCGATGTCCTGCTGGCGGCGCTGACCGACAGCGGCTATCGCCGGCACATGGAGGGCGTGCGGTTGCGCCTGGCCGATGCGCGCGGGCGGATCATCGCGAAGCTGGGTGAAGTCGGCATCACGCCGTGGCTGACGCCGCAGGCCGGCATGTTCCTGTGGTGCCGGCTGCCGGCCGGCGTCGATGCGGCGCAACTGGCCCGCGACTGCCTGAAGGACGGCATGGTGCTGGCGCCCGGCAATGCCTTCAGCCAGTCGCCGGAGGCGGGGCGCTTCATGCGCTTCAACGCCGCGCAGTCGCTGGACCCGCGGATCCATGCCGCGCTGAAGCGCGCGCTGGCAGGCTAGCGGTGCGTTGCCACGCGGCCCGGATCAGGCCGCTTCGAAACGGTTGGCGGCGACGTTCTTGCGGACTTTGGCCGGATCCCAGATGCGGCCGTTCATGGCGATGTAGACGCCCGGCGGCAGCGACTGCACCGCGCCGACCGCGCAGCCGATGTTGAACTCCGCGTCCGAGCCGCGGAAGCGGGCCGGATTGAGCGCGCCGGTCATCACGATGGTCTTGTCCGGAATGGACTTGAGCACATGGCCGGTCTGCACCATCGAGTCGGTGCCGTGGGTGATCAGCACGTGGCGGGCCGGCTGCGCGGCGACGGTGGCGCGGATCAGTTCGCGGTCCTCGTCGGTGATGTGCAGCGAGTCCTTGCGGATGATCGGGATGACGGTGAAGCGGAACGCCACCCCGAGTTCCTTCAGGATCTGGCCGATCTGTGGATCGCCGATCTGGTAATCGGACTTGTCGTCGAAATAGATCTTGTCGATCGTGCCGCCGGTGGTGACGATCAGAAGTTCTTCCATCTCAGGGCTCCTGCGCGGTCGCGGCTTCCGCGGCGCGCGCTTCTTCGGGGGTGACCAGGTGGTAGTCGTCGCCGTACACCTCGCACAGCGCCAGCCACGCCGCGCCCGGGGGCGCGACAACCCGCCAATTATCGCCGTTCCCGCGGCTGAAGGTGCAGCGGGCGGGCGCATCCCCGTCCTCGCTCGCGATATCGGCGCCAATGGTGATCATCAGCGCCATGTTGTCGTAGTCGCGCAGGCGCGGCGGACCGCCCAGCGGCCAGGCGTGGTATTCCCAGGCGCAGCAGCTGGCGCGCCCGGATTCGACCAGGTGGCCGTCGAGTACGCGCAGGTCCGCGTAGCCGCCGCTGAAGAAATGGAAGAGTTTGCCGGTCGCCGGATCCTGGCGATAGAGATCGCCCAGGCAGTTCGGGCCGGCTCCACACATGCCGCGTGCTTCCACTTCGAAGAAGCCGTCCTGATCGATGTCGATCAGGTCGACGTCGCGCAGGGGTTCTTCCATGGCGTCGGTTCCCAGCGTCAGCGCCGGGTGGAACCGCGAGCCGTCCGGAGCGGCAATCGCCACCTCGTAGCGGGCCGGCGACACCGTGCCATCGGCACGGGCCGCATCGCATCGAACCGCCAGGCGCAGACGCGAGCCGTCCGCCTGGGTGACAACCTGTTCGCGAGGTCGGCATTCGTTGCCGCCTTCATCGGCGAACGCGGGCGAGGCCGCGCACAGCGTCAGCAGAAACAACACCGCCCAGCGCAGCAGGCCGCCTTGTCCGCCGCGCGTGATCACGGCGCGGCCCTGCGGCCGAAGCGGGCGCGCAGCGCCGGCCAGCTGGTGGCCAGCACGATGCCCACCGACAACACGATGCCGCCCCACGCATAACCCGCCTCGGCCGGCCGCGACCACGCGACCATGACCGCATGGGCGAACCAGAACAGGGCGAACACCCCCGCCCAGAACGGCGCCCGCGGCCGGCGCAGGAAATGCCCCAGCGACAGCAGGAACGGCGGCAGGCAGAACACCAGCAGCACCGCCAGATAGTGGCGGTCACCGCGGAACCACAGTGCGTACAGCGCCGACAGTGCCAGCAGCATCAGCGCGGACGGGATGCGCGGACGCGTCATCGCTGGCCCTCCAGCCGGCGTGCGACATGGGCTACGCGACGGCCGAGCGCGCGCGCCAGCGCGGATTCATCGTCGCTCAGCACGGGGTCGTCGCTGCCGCCGGCCACGTGGCTGGCGCCGTAGGGCGAACCGCCGGTGCGGGTGGTGCTCAGCAATGTCTCGGTGAACGGAATCCCGACCAGCACGCAGCCATGGTGCAGCAGCGGCAACTGCATCGACAGCAGGGTCGATTCCTGGCCGCCGTGCTGGGTGGCGGTGGAAGTGAACACCGCGGCGGGTTTGTCGACCAGGGTGCCGCTGGCCCATTCCGCGCCCAGGCCGTCGATGAAATGCTTGAGCGGGGCGGCCATGTTGCCGAAGCGGGTGGGGCTGCCGAGGATGAGGCCGGCGCATTCGGCCAGGTCGCGCGCTTCCACGTAGGGCGCGCCTTCCTCGGGGACCGGAGGCGCGGCCTGCTGGGTCACCGGCGCCACGGGCGGCACCGTGCGCAGGCGTGCCGCCATGCCCTCGACCTCGCCGATGCCGCGCGCGATCTGCCGGGCCAGGCGGGCCACCGATCCGCCGCGGCTGTAGTAGAGCACCAGGATCTCGGCCATGCATCGGTCCATTCGCGTCAGGGCCGCCTAGTATCCCCCGGGGAACGCGGCGATGTCGCGTCGCGGACGCATCGGTTACCCTTTCGGCGTCATGGAGCCACTGGATTCCGTCAATCGCTGGACCGACCGCCTGCGCGACCGCGCGCGCGCCGGTACCTTCTTCCGTTTCCTGGCCAAGCGTTTCCTCGACGATCGGCTGTTCCAGGCGGCGGCGTCGCTGGCCTACACCACCCTGTTCGCGCTGGTACCGCTGGCGATGGTGGTGTTCGGGGTGTTGTCGGCCTTCCCGGTGTTCGATCGCTGGAGCGACCAGCTCAGCGACTACATCTTCTCCAACTTCGTGCCCAATGCGGCGCGTTCGGCGGAGATCTACATCAAGCAGTTCTCCGCCAGCGCGGGCCAGCTCACCGCGGTCGGCGTGATCGTGCTGGTGATTTCACTGCTGATCACGCTCAACAGCGTCGAGGCGACCTTCAACCGGATCTGGCGGGTGGCCTCGTCGCGGCCGAAGTTCGGCCGTTTCCTGGTGTACTGGACGGTGTTGACCCTGGGCGCACTGGTGGCGGCGGCGTCGCTGGCGATGTCGGCCCGCTTCTTCGCCCTGCCGCTGTTCGCGACCAGCGAGGGCCAGGTGCTGCGCACCTTCGTGCTGACGCTGGCGCCGCTGCTGATCGAGTTCGCCGCCATCACCATGATCTACCGCGTGGTGCCGCACCGGACCATCAAGCTGCGCTATGCGATGGCCGGCGCATTGCTCGCCACCGTCCTGCTGGAACTGGTGAAGTGGGGCCTGGGCCTGTACCTGGGCAGCTTCAATACCTATCAGAAGATCTACAGCACGTTCGCCGCGGTACCGATCCTGCTGATGTGGATCTACCTGTGCTGGGTGGCGATCCTGATGGGGGCGTCGCTGGCGTCGGCGATGGCGGCCTTCCGCTACCAGCCGGTGTCGATGCGGCTGCCGCTCGGCTACGAAATCTATGGGCTGCTGCGCATGCTGGGCCGCTTCAACGAAGCCCGCGCGCAGGGCCAGGGCCTGCACAGCGACCAGATCCTGGCGCTGGAGCCGATGCTGACCGATTCGCTGATCCAGCAGATGCTCGGCCAGTTGGCCGACATCAACCTGCTGCGGCGGGCGGAGGAGGGCGAATGGTTGCTGGCGCGGGATCTGGACGACATGACCCTGGCCGAGCTCTACGAGGCGTGCCAATTGCGCATTCCGATCGCCGAGGCGCACCTGCCGTGTCGCGACGATTCGCTCGGCATTGCCGCGCGCCGCACGCTGGACGAATTGCGGGTGCCGCTGCGCGAACTGCTCAAGCGCCGGGTCAGCGACATCTATCTGGATTCCAACGAGGACAATCGATGAGAGTGGTGCTGACAATCCTGCTGGCGGGCACGCTGGCGCTGGCCGGCTGCAAGCCTTCGACGCCGGCCGCCCCCGCTGCGACCGGTGAACCAAAACCGGCCGCGGAAGCGCCCGCGGCCGATGCCGGCAACGGCATGCAGATCCGGGAAACCACCGCCGATCTGCCGACACTGGCGGTCGATACCATCGATGGCGGACGGTTCGAACTGTCCGCGCAGCGCGGCAAATGGGTGGTGGTCAACTTCTGGGCCACCTGGTGCGCGCCCTGCCTGAAGGAGATGCCGGAACTGTCGGCGCTGGATGCGATGCGCGAGGACGTGCAGGTCATCGGCCTGGCCTACGAGGACATCACCCCCGCCGACATGCAGGCGTTCCTGAAGGAACACCCGGTGGTCTATCCGATCGCCATACTCGACGTGATGGCGCCGCCGGCCGATTTCGCGACACCGCGCGGCTTGCCCACCACCTATTTGATCTCGCCCGAAGGCAAGGTGGCCAAGGCGTTCGCCGGCCCGGTCACCGCGCGTGATCTGGAAGCCCTGATGGCGCAGTCGGCGGGCAAGCCGGGCTGATGGACGCGGTCCGCTTCCTGATCGAAGGCAAGGTGCAGGGCGTGTTCTTCCGCGCCTCCACCCGCGAACAGGCACGCCGGCTGGGTCTGGCGGGGATGGCGCGAAACCTGCCGGACGGGCGCGTGGAAGTGATCGTGGCCGGCGAGCCGGAGGCCATCGAAACGCTGGCGGGTTGGCTGCACCATGGCCCACCGCAGGCACGGGTCGAGCGGGTGGAACGCTCGCCGTGGACTGCGCCGGTGCCGCCGGGATTCGAAGTCGGCTGAAGCGCGTTCGCAAACAAACGCGTTCGCAAACAAAAAAGAGGCGGCCAGGTGGCCGCCTCTTTCGTTTGCGTCGGTTCGGTCCGGCTTACTTCTTGCCCTGGCCGTTGCCCTTGTCCTTGCCACCCTGTCCTTGTCCCTTGCCCTTGCCGCCGCCGCTCTGCGCCGGAGGACCGTGTTCGCCGCCGCGTCCCTTGTCGGAGGCCGCGTGGCCGTTGCCCTGCGCCGGACGCGAGCTCTTGCCGCCGCCGTTGCCGTTGCCGGCATTCGCCGGCTTGCCCTTGCCCGGACCATGCTTGGACCAGTCGACATGCACGTTGCGATCCACCGCGACCGGATAGCCCCAGCGGTCATAGGTGCGCGAGAAGCCGTTCTTCAGCGCATGGAACTGCGACGAGCCGGGCTTGATGCCCATGCGCTTGGCGATGGCGCCCCAGCCCTGGCCGGGATTGCGCTCGTACTCATGGACGACATCGATGCAGGGCAGGCGCAGGATGTGCGCGATGGCGCAGGCGTAGTAGATGTCGCCCGCCGACCAGCGCCGGCCGAACAGGTCCGTCACCAGCGAGCGCGGTGCACCGTAGTAGCCGGTCATCTCGTCGATGAAGGGCTCGCGGTAGCGCGAACCGTAGTCGTTGATCTCGATCAGGCGGGTGTCGACCCACGCATCGCCCGTGCGGAAGTTGTAGCCGACCACCTGCGCATTCGCGGCCGAAGCGGTGGCGAGCAGCAGGCCGGCGCACAGCGCCAGCAGCGGTCTGGAATGGCGGATGGTGTTCATGGGGCACTCCATTGGCGGATGTGATTCAGGTGCGGCGAGTCTTGGGAGAACGGACTGAATCGGCAGTGAAACAGGTCACGTAACTCACATTCCACATGGGAAACGTTCAGCCGCGCGGAACGAGCGCGCGGATCAGATCGGAAACGGCGCGATCGGCTTGAGCACGCCGTACTTCTCTTTCTGCGGTTTGCCCTTCAACGGCGGAAGGCCGAAGGTCTCCAGCGGCACCTGGGTGTCTGGCAGGCGATCCAGCAGATTCCGGATCAGGGTCAGCCGTCCGCGTCGCTGATCGTTGAAGTCGACCAGCGTCCACGGCGCGTCGGTGGTGTGCGTGGCTTTGAGCATCGCTTCGCGGGCGGCGGTGTAGTCGGCGTATTTCTCGCGCGCCTTCAGATCGATGGGCGAGAGCTTCCAGCTCTTGAGCGGTTCCTCGGCGCGTTCGGCGAAGCGCTCCTCCTGGCGCGACTGATCCACCGCCAGCCAGTACTTGAACAACAGGATGCCGTCGTCCACCAGCAGCTTCTCGAAGATCGGGACCTGGGCCAGGAACCGGCGGTATTCGGTGGCGGTGCAGAAGCCCATCACCTTTTCCACCCCGGCGCGGTTGTACCAGCTGCGATCGAACAGCACGATTTCACCCGCCGCCGGCAGGTGTGCGATGTAACGTTGCAGGTACCACTGGGTACTTTCGCGTTCACCGGGTTTGGGTAGTGCGGCCACATGGCACTGGCGCGGATTGAGGTGTTCGCGGATGGCGTTGATGGCACCGCCCTTGCCGGCGGTATCGCGGCCTTCCATCAGCACCACGATGCGCGCGCCCGCGTGCGCGGCCCAGCGTGCCATCGCTGCCAGTTCCAGTTGCAACGGCTTGAGCAACTGTTCGTATTCCTTGCGCTTGAGTTCTTTCATGGGGCCTTCTTCCGGCGGTTCTGGCGGGAGGTGCCGGCCATGCCGCGCGCCACTTCCAGCAGCGCGCCCTGCTGGCGGGAATTCAGTTCGCGGTACGCGGCCAGGAGATCGTGTTCGCCGCGCGTGCGCGCCGGATCCAGCTGGGTGGCCAGTTCCGCCAGCAACGCGCCGGCCGGTACGCCGAACGCGCGGGCGAGGGCGGCCAGCTGATCCTTGCCGGGCAGTTTGTCGCCGCTCATCCACGATCGGACGGTCGCGGCGCCGACCCGGGGAATGGCGGTGGCGATGTCGGCGGCGCTGAGTCCGCTGGCCTTGGCGAGCATGCGCAGGGTGGCGTCGATGGACATGGCCGTTCCTGTAGTCATTCCTTGAGGCGGGGCCGCAGGGTGGCGAGGTTGCAGGGCCGGGTGCGGGCGTCGAGTTGCGCGGAGATGATGCGTTCCCAGGCCGTGCGGCAGGCCGAGGTGGAGCCGGGCAGGCAGAACAGGAAGGTGCCGTTGGCCAATCCGGCGAAGGCGCGCGACTGCAACGAGGAGGTCCCGATTTCCTCGAAGCTGATCGCGCGGAACAACTCGCCGAAGCCCGGCATCTCCTTGTCGAGCAGCGGCAGCAGGGCTTCTGGCGTGGAATCGCGGCCGGTGAAGCCGGTGCCGCCGGTGACGAGGATGCCGTCCACCTCCGGATCCGCGATCCAGCGCGAAACCAGTGCACGCAGCTGGTAGCGGTCGTCCGGAAGCAGGCTGCGCTCGGCGATCCGGTGGCCGGCGTCGGTGGCGGCGTTGGCGAGGTAGTCGCCGCTGCCGTCCTCGGCCAGGGTACGGCTGTCGGAGACGGTCAGCAGGGCAAGGCGCAGGGGCAGGAAGTCGTTGGCATGGCTCATGCCGGCAGCGTAAGGGCTGGCCGGCGCGGCTTTCAATGGTGCCCGTTCACGACCGGCACGCGTCCCCCGCCATCGCGGCGGTATCCGCGCCGCAAAAGGCCTCAGGCATCCAGCGGAAGGCGGAACCGCAGGGTGCCGTCGTACGGCTCCCAACCCAGGTGCCGGTACAGCGCCTGGGCGGTGCGGTTGTCATGATCGGTTTCCAGCTCCAGGCGCGCGGCACCCGAATCCCGGCCGAATGCCGCCGCAGCGTCCAGCAACGCCCGCGCCACGCCCTGGCGGCGGGCCTCGCGGACGACGTAAAGGTCGTTGAGCACCCAGACGCGTACCGCGCGCACGGAGGAGAACGAAGGAAACAACTGGGTGAATCCCAGCAGGCGTCCGCCGTCCTCGGCGACGAAGATCACCGACTCCTCTCGCGCCAGCCGCTCGTGGATGAACGTCGACGCCAGCGTGGCGTCCGGGGCCTGCTCGTAGAACTGCCGGTACAGATCAAACAGTGGCGCGATCGCGCCCGCGTCGGCCAGGGTCGCGCGTCGTACCGTGATGCTCATGCCGCCTCCGTCAGTCGGGCCAGTTCGTCGGCCTGGTATTCGCGGGTCAGGCGATCCACCAGCGGATCCAGATCGCCTTCCATGATGTTGGGCAGATCGTACAGGGTCAGGCCCTCGACCCGGTGATCGGTGATCCGGCCCTGCGGGAAGTTGTAGGTGCGGATGCGCTGGCTGCGGTCGCCGCTGCCGACCTGCAACCGCCGCGAGGCGGCCTGGGCGGCCTGCTGCTTGCTGCGCTCGGCGTCGAGCAGTTGCGCCTTCAGCCGCTTCATCGCCTTGTCGCGGTTGGCGTGCTGGCTGCGCTCGGTCTGGCATTCGACCACCACGCCGGAAGGCACGTGGGTGATGCGGATGGCCGATTCGGTCTTGTTGACGTGCTGGCCGCCGGCGCCGGAAGAGCGGAAGGTGTCGATCCGCAGATCCGCCGGATTGATCGCGATGTCCTCGACCTCGTCCACGTCGGGGATGATCGCCACAGTGGCCGCCGAGGTATGGATGCGGCCCTGCGATTCGGTTTCGGGCACGCGCTGCACGCGATGGGTGCCGGATTCGAACTTGAGCCGCGAGAACGCGCCGCGCCCGCTGACCTTGGCCACGATTTCCTTGTAGCCGCCATGCTCGCCGGGATTGTCGGACTCGATCTCCACCCGCCAGCCCTGGCGCTCGGCGTATCGCGCGTACATGCGGAACAGGTCGCCGGCGAAGATCGCAGCCTCGTCGCCGCCGGTACCGGCGCGCACTTCCAGGAACAGGTTGCCGTCGTCGCGGTTGTCGCGCGGCACCAGCAGCAGCGACAGTTCGTCTTCCAACTCGGTCAGGCGCGCGCGCGCGGCGGCGATTTCCTCTTCCGCCAGATCGCCCAGGTCCGGATCCCCGCGCATCGCCTCGGCCGAGGCCAGGTCGCGCTTGGCCTTGGCTTCCTCCGCCAGCGCCAGCGCCACCGGTTCCAGTTGCGCGAACTCGCGCGAATAGTTGCGGAAGCGATCGTTGTCGCCGGCCACGCCGGGGGCGGCCAGCAGGCGTTCCAGTTCCTCGCGGCGTTCGGCCAGCGCTTCGAGTTTACGGCGCAGCGTCGGCGTCATCGGGTTTCTTGGGATGGGAGTAGGGCGCCTTTTCCGGGAACAGGCGATCGGCGGCGCGCGCCAACTCGGCGTCGCCGGTCAGCGCGGCCTCGCGCAGCGCGGCGGTCGGCGGATGCAGCAGCCGGTTGGTCAGCGAGTGGGCCAGGAATTCCAGCACCGCGTCCGGATCGCGACCGTTGGAGAGTTGCTGGCGGGCCTTGGCCAGCACGTCGTCGCGTGCCTGCTCGCCATGCGCGCGCAGGCGCTTGAGCGGCTCCTGGCGGCTGCTGGCATGCAGGGTTTCCACGAAGCGGGCGACCTGCAATTCGATGATCGCCTCGGCGGCGTCGGCGGCCTCGCGGCGGCTGCGGCGGTTGTCTTCCACCGCGCGCTCCAGATCGTCGACCGTGTACAGGTAGGCGTCGTTGAGCTCGGCCACGTCGGCGGCGATGTCGCGCGGGACCGCCAGATCGAACAGCAGCATCGGCTTGTGCCGGCGGCGCGCGAGCGCCTGTTCGACATGCGCGCGCAACAGGATTGGCTCGCGCGCGGCGGTTGCCGAAAACACCACGTCGGCCTCGGCCAGATGGCGTTCCAGTTCGCCCAGCGGCAGGGCGTAGCCGCCGTGCCGGCTGGCCAGTTCCTGCGCGTGGGCAAGCGTCCGGTTGGCGATCAGCAGCCGCCGCACCCGGCCTTCACTGAGGTGCTTGGCCGCCAGCTCGATGGTTTCGCCGGCGCCGACCAGCAGCACGGTCGAGTCGCTGAGGCGGGCGAACGAATCCTGCGCCAGGCGCACCGCGGTGGAGGCTACCGACACCGGATTGGCGCCCACGCGGGTGTCGGTGCGGGCGCGCTTGGCCACCGCGAAGGTTTGCTGGAACAGCCGGTCCAGGCGACTGCCCAGCGCGCCGTGCTCGCGCGCGTTGGCCCAGGCGTCCTTCACCTGGCCGAGGATCTGCGGTTCACCGAGCACCATCGAGTCCAGCCCGGTCGCGACCCGGAACAGGTGGCGCACGGCGTCGGCGTCGCGATGGCGGTAGAGATAGGCTTCCAGCCCGTCGGCATGGGTCGCCAGCCAGTTCGCCAGCACCTGCCCGTCATGGGCCACCGCGTACAGCTCGGTGCGGTTGCAGGTGGACAGCAGCGCGGCTTCCTCGACCTGCGGCAGGGCGCGCAACGCGGACAGCGCCGACGGCAACGCGCCAGCGTCGAACGCCACGCGTTCGCGCAGTTCGACCGGCGCGGTCTGGTGATTCAGTCCGAGGACCCACAACGTCATCGTTCAGGTGCTTGCGCTAAGCTGCTGGCTGGTAAGTGGCCGCTATTTTACGGCCCACGTGAGTCTCATGCCCGCAATATTGCGTCTCAGCCTGGTGCTTTCCTTGCTGTTGGCCCTGTCCGGCCCCGCGTTGGCCTCGCGCAAGGCGCCGCCGGCGCGGGACGATGCCCTCACCACGGTGATGGCGGGCGAGTTCGCGCTCCAGACCGGGCAGCTGTCGAAAGCCTCCCGCTGGTACCTGGAAGCGGCCCGCGCCACCGAGGATGCCGGGCTGGCCGAGCGTGCCACCCGCATCGCCCTGCTTTCCAACGACGACGCCGGCGCCACCGAGGCGCTCAAGCTGTGGCGCGCCCGCGCGCCGAAGTCGCTGGCCATGCGCGGTGCCGAAGCCACCCTGGCGCTGCGCCGGGGCGACGCCCGCGCCGCCCGCCGGGAACTGGGCACGCTGATGGCCTCGCCCGACGAGATGGGCTGGCGCTACGCGCTGACCGCGCTGGGCAGCGGCGGCAAGGATCCGGAGCTGCCGGCGAAACTGCTGGGCGAACTGGTCGACGGCAACACCATTCCCGCCCAGTTGCAGGCCTGGCTGGCGTTCGCCGGATTGGCCCAGCAGCTGGAGCAGCCGGAACTGTCGCGCCGGATCGTCGGCAGCGTGGTGGACCGCTTCCCGCAGGAGCCGCGTGTGGTGCTGCTGCACGCGGCCCAGCTGCGGCGGTCCGGTGACGAAGCCGAGGCGCGCAAGGTGCTGGGCGGGCTGGGACCGGACGTACTGGAAAAGCCCGAGCTGCGGTTGGCAGTGGCGGCCGAGTACGAGGCGCTGGGGGATTCGGTGGCCGCGGCGGCCACCCTGGCGAAGGGGCCGCAGGACGATCAGAGCTACGCGCTGCGGGCCTCCCTGCTGGCCAAGGCCGACAACACCACCGCGCTGACCACGCTGTACGACGAACTGCGCCGCGAGGCCAGCCAGCCCGACGGCGGTCGGCGGTTGCTGCTGGGACAGATGGCCGAGTTCCTCAAGCGTCCGCAGGAAGCGCTGGACTGGTACCGCAGCGTGCCGGCCGGCAGCGCCCGTTCCGAGGCGCGCCTGCGCGCCGCCAACACCCTCTACGAACTGGACGACAAGGCCCAGGCGTTCCAGGAACTGCGCACCCTGCAGGGCGACGCCTCGGCCGACGACGACGCCCGCCGCAATGCCTATCTGCTGGAAGCCGAGCTGCGCCAGAAGAACGGGGACGACAACGGCGAGCTGGATGTGTTCGCGCGCGGTCTGGCGGCCTATCCGGACGACATCGAGGTCCTCTATGCGCGCGGCCTGGCCTGGGAACGGCGGGATCGGATCGATCGCGCGGAGGCCGATTTCCGCAAGATCCTGGTCATCGATCCGGAGAACACCGCCACCCTCAACGCACTCGGCTACACCCTGGCCGATCGCACCCAGCGCTACCGGGAAGCGCTGGAGCTGATTGATCGCGCGCGCGTGGCCGAGCCGGAGAACGCCGCCATCATCGACAGCTACGGCTGGGTGCTGTACCGGCTGGGACGGTTGCCGGAAGCGCTGGTGCAACTGCGCCGTGCCTTCACCCTGCAGAAGGATCCCGAGATCGCCGCGCACGTCGGCGAAGTGCTGTGGGTGATGGGGCAGAAGGACGAGGCGCGCAAGTATTTCGACGAGGCGCGCAAGCTCGACCCTGAAAACCGCTCGCTGCAGCGGGCGCTGGAGAAGACCGGAGCATGAAGTGGAACTGGCGTGGCCCGCTGCTGGCGGCCTGTGTGTTGATGCTGGCCGCCTGCGCCAGCGGGGGGGGCCGCAAATCCGCGCCCCCGCCACTGGATGATCCCGAGGACGTGGCCGCCGCGCAGGCGCGCCAAGCCACCCGCGAAGCGTGGTTGCGCGGGCAACCGGAATGGGGATTCGAGGCGCGGGTGGCGGTCAGCCAGGCCGGCAAGGGCGGCAGCGGCCGGCTCGACTGGCGCCAGCAGGGCGCGCAGTACACCGCTTCGTTGAGCGCCCCGGTCACCCGCCAGAGCTGGCGCCTCAGCGCCGGCGCCGATGGCGCGCGGCTGGAAGGGCTGGAAGGCGGCCCCCGCCAGGGCGAAGACGCCGATCTGCTGCTGCGCGAAGCCACCGGCTGGGACATTCCGGTGCAGACCCTCTCGGAATGGGCGCGCGGCCTGAGCGGGCAGGGCAGCCCGGAGTTCGGTCCCGAGGGCCAGCTGCAGGCATTGCGCCAGGCTGGCTGGACCATCCGCTACACCGAGTGGCTGCCGGCCGCCGGCGCTCAGCCCGCGATGCCCCGGCGAATCGAGGCCGAGCGCGGCCAGGCCCGGGTCCGCCTGATCGTGGATCGCTGGGATCTCGGGGCCGCGCCGTGACGGCACTCTCTCCGGAGGACGGCTGGTCGGCCTGGCCAGCACCGGCCAAGCTGAACCTGTTCCTCCACATCACCGGCCGCCGGCCGGACGGCTATCACCTGCTGCAGTCGGTGTTCCGGATCCTGGATTGGGGCGACACCGTGCACCTGCGGGTGCGGCCGGATGGCGCGATCCGCCGGGTGGGAGCTTCCGTTCCCGGCGTGGCCGAGGCCGATGACCTGTTGGTACGCGCGGCTAACTTGCTAAAAGAAGAGGCAAATTGCGCGCAAGGAGCGGACATCTCCGTTGAAAAGCGCATTCCAGCCGGCGGTGGCTTTGGCGGCGGCTCGTCCGACGCGGCGACGGTGCTGGTCGTGCTCAACCGGCTCTGGGGCACCGGCCTGCCGGTGGAGCGACTGGCGGCGCTGGGCCTGCGGCTGGGCGCGGACGTGCCGGTGTTCGTCCGCGGGCACAACGCCTGGGCCGAGGGCGTCGGTGAACAGCTCACCCCCATCGCCCTGCCTCCGGCCTGGTACGTGCTGGCCGACCCCGGCGTCCATGTCCCCACCGCGGCACTTTTCCAGGCCCCTGATTTGACGCGAAACGCGCCACCCGCGAAAATGTCGGACTTCGTTTCGGGACACCTGCTCGGCAATGCGTTCGAGCCGGTACTGCGCCGCCGGGAACCCGCCATCGAGGCCGTGTTCCAGGCCTTGGCGCGTATCGGCACGCCGCGGCTGACCGGATCCGGCGGCGGTTGCTTCGTCGAGTTCGCCCAGCGGACCCAGGCGGAAGCGGCGCTGGCGGAACTGTCCGGCCTGCGGGCCTGGCTGGCGCCGGGCGCGCCGCGCTCGCCGCTGCAGGATGCGCTCGAATCGGAAACCTAACGCCTAGGGGCGTCGCCAAGTGGTTAAGGCACCGGGTTTTGATCCCGGCATTCGTAGGTTCGAATCCTTCCGCCCCTGCCAATCCGCGGTTTTCCTGCAGCGCCCGCGAGGGACTGCGCCGCGACTTCCCGCCGCCGCCAGAAGCCACGCCGAGAGAGAAAAATGCAAGACGACCGCAACCTGCTTGTCTTCTCCGGCAACGCCAACAAGCCGCTAGCCGACAGCATCTGCCGCGAACTGGGCGTGCGTCCGGGCAAGGCGCTGGTGTCGCGCTTCTCCGACGGCGAAGTGCAGGTGGAAATCGAGGAGAACGTCCGCCGGCAGGAAGTGTTCGTGGTCCAGCCCACCTGCGCCCCGGCCGCGGAAAACCTGATGGAACTGCTGGTGCTGATCGACGCGCTCAAGCGCGCATCGGCCGCCAGCGTCACCGCGGTGGTGCCGTACTTCGGCTACTCGCGCCAGGATCGCCGCCTGCGTTCCTCGCGCGTGCCGATCACCGCCAAGGTGGCGGCCAAGATGTTCAGCGCGGTCGGTACCGATCGGGTGCTGACGGTGGACCTGCACGCCGACCAGATCCAGGGCTTCTTCGATATCCCGGTCGACAACGTGTACGCCTCGCCGCTGCTGCTGGCCGACATCTGGCGCGCCTACGGCACCGACAACCTGATCGTGGTCTCGCCCGACGTGGGCGGCGTGGTGCGCGCGCGCGCCGTCGCCAAGCGCCTGGACGATGCCGACCTGGCCATCATCGACAAGCGCCGTCCGCGCGCCAATGTCGCCACCGTGATGAACATCATCGGTGACGTGGACGGCAAGGACTGCGTGCTGGTGGACGACATCGTCGACACCGCCGGCACCCTGTGCGCCGCCGCAGCAGCGCTGAAGTCGCGAGGCGCCAAGAAGGTGGCCGCGTACTGCACCCACGCCGTGCTCTCGGGCCCGGCGGTGGACAACCTGAACAAGTCGGTGCTGGACGAGCTGGTCGTCACCGACACCATCCCGCTTTCGCCGGAAGCGAAGGCGTGCGGTCGCATCCGCCAGCTCAGCGTGGCGGAACTGCTGGCCGAAACGGTTCGCCGCATCGCCTTTGGCGAGTCGGTGAGCTCGCTGTATGTGGATTGACGGCCGGGATTCGTGATTGGGGATTCGGGATTGGCGTTTGCGAATCCCGAATCCCGAATGCCAAATCCCGGCATTCAAACGGCTCTCCTGGTCGCGGGGGAGTCTTCAAGGCCGCCGCGAGGCGGTTCATCAACCTAGGTAGTTAGCAAACATGGCAAAGACACACGAAATCAAGGTCCAGCGCCGCGAAGACGAGGGTAAGGGTGCGAGCCGCCGCCTGCGTCACGCCGGCAACGTTCCCGCCATCGTCTACGGTGGCGAACTCAAGCCGGTCAGCATCCAGCTGAACCATAACGAAGTCTGGCTGGCCAGCCAGCACGACTGGTTCTATTCCTCGATCCTGGACCTGAGCCTCAATGGCGACATCCAGAAGGTGCTGCTGCGTGACATGCAGCGTCACCCGTACAAGCAGCAGATCATGCACCTGGACTTCCAGCGCGTGAACGAGAACGAGACCCTGCGCACCGCGGTGCCGCTGCACTTCATCAACCAGGACACCTCGCCCGCCGGCAAGTCGGCCGACGTGGTCGTGACCCACGAACTGAACGAAGTCGTGGTCGAGTGCCTGCCGAAGGATCTGCCGGAGTTCATCGAGCTCGACCTGTCGAACCTGGCCGTCGGCGCCGTCGTGCACCTGTCGGAGATCAAGCTGCCGGCCGGCGTGGAAATCCCGGAACTGAAGCTGGGCAAGGAACACGACGTCGCCGTCGTGATCGCCAAGCACGGCAAGGAAGAAGCCGAGGCTCCGGCCGAAGGCGCCGAGAAGGAAGAGAAGTAATCTTGCGCCACGGTGCGTCCGCGTCAGCGGGCGCACCGGCGTGAGGCACTGCGATGGCAGGTCTTCGTCTCATCGTCGGACTGGGCAATCCCGGTGCCGAGCACGCCAGAACCCGGCACAACGCCGGGTTCCGTTTTGTCGACACCCTGGCCGAGGCACAGGGCGTGCGGTTCGGCCTGGAAAGCAAGCTGTTCGGTGAAACCGCCAAGGTCGTGGTCGCCGGCCAGCCAGTCTGGCTGCTCAAGCCGGCCACCTACATGAACCTGAGCGGCAAATCGGTGACCGCCGCCCTGCGCTATTGGAAGATTGCGCCGGAAGAGGCGCTGCTGGCCCACGACGAACTGGACCTGGCGCCCGGCGTGGCGCGGCTGAAGTTCGATGGCGGCCACGGCGGCCAGAACGGCCTGCGCGACACCCTCCAGTTGCTGGGGCACGGCAAGTTCCACCGCCTGCGCATCGGCATCGGCCATCCCGGCCACAAGGACAAGGTGACCGGCTGGGTGCTGGGCAAGCCGGGCAAGGACGACGAAATCCTGATCGGCCGCGCCATCGACGACGCCATCGACGTACTCCCGCTGGCCGTGCAGGGCGATTTCAACGAGGCCATGAAGCGGCTGCACACGAGCAGGGATTAGGCATTGGGGATTCGGGATTCGGAAAAGCGCTTTTCGAATCCCGAATCCCGAATTCCCAATCCCGGATATTTATGGGCATCAAATGCGGCATCGTCGGCCTGCCCAACGTGGGCAAGTCGACCCTGTTCAACGCGCTGACCAAGGCGGGCATCGCCGCGGCCAATTTTCCGTTCTGCACCATCGAGCCGAATGTCGGCGTGGTGCCGGTACCGGATCCGCGACTGAACCAGCTGGCTGAAATCGTCAAGCCGCAGAAAGTGCTGCCGACCGCGGTCGAGTTCGTCGACATCGCCGGGCTGGTGGCCGGCGCGGCCAGCGGCGAGGGCCTGGGCAACAAGTTCCTGGCCCACATCCGCGAGGTCGACGCGATCACCCACGTGGTGCGTTGCTTCGAGCACGGCGACATCGTCCATGTGTCCGGCAAGGTGGATCCCATCGCCGATATCGAGACCATCGACACCGAACTGGCGCTGGCCGACCTGGATAGCGTCGAAAAAGCGCTCAACCGCGCCGAACGTTCGGCCAAGGCCGGCGAAAAGGATGCCATCGCCCGCAAACCGGTCCTGCAGAAGCTGCATGCCGGCCTGAGCGAAGGCCAGCCGGGCCGCGCGCTGGGCCTGGACGAGGAGGAGCGGGCGCTGGTCCGCGACCTGTTCCTGCTGACCCTCAAGCCGGTGATGTACGTGGCCAACGTGCTGGAGGACGGCTTCGAGAACAACCCGCACCTGGAGGCCGTGCGCGCCCGCGCCGCCACCGAGGGCGCCGAGGTGGTGCCGGTCTCGGCCGCCATCGAGGAAGAGCTGGCCCAACTGGACGACGCCGATCGCGACACCTTCCTGGCCGACCTCGGCCTGGACGAACCGGGCCTCAACCGGGTGATCCGCGCGGCCTACAAGCTGCTCGGCCTGCAGACCTACTTCACCGCCGGGGTCAAGGAAGTCCGGGCCTGGACGGTCAAGGCCGGGGCCACCGCGCCCCAGGCGGCGGCGGTCATCCATACCGATTTCGAGAAGGGCTTCATCCGCGCCGAGACCATCGCCTTCGACGATTTCATCAAGTACAAGGGTGAGGCGGGCGCGCGCGACGCCGGCCGGCTGCGCCTGGAAGGCAAGGAATACCGGGTGCAGGAAGGCGACGTGCTGCACTTCCGCTTCAACGTCTGATAAAAAAGTTGGCGTTTCGCGTTGACAGCCAGTCTGCTTCAGGCCAAAATCGCTGGCTGTTTCACCCCGGTTTGATTTGGCCCCTCCGGCCGGCTCTTCCGGGTGGCTACGGAGGGATACCCAAGCGGCCAACGGGGGCAGACTGTAAATCTGCTGGCTTACGCCTTCGGTGGTTCGAATCCACCTCCCTCCACCAAAATTTGAGTTGTTTTGTGTTGTAGTGGTCTCCCGGCGCGGGAGTAGTTCAACGGTAGAACCTCAGCCTTCCAAGCTGATGGTGCGGGTTCGATTCCCGTCTCCCGCTCCACTTGAACGCCCAGCGCGGGACCTGCGGTAACCGAAGCGACAAACAGTTTCACGCTCACGTAGCTCAGTCGGTAGAGCACCTCCTTGGTAAGGAGGAGGTCGATGGTTCGATTCCATTCGTGAGCACCACCTTTCCAACTCCATTTCAACGATCCACCTCGAGAAGAAGCAGCCATGGCAAAGGGTAAATTCGAACGCACCAAGCCGCACGTGAACGTGGGC
>NZ_JADHDV010000014.1 GCF_016820515.1 Pseudoxanthomonas beigongshangi
ACTGCGATTCGATTGGCAGCCATTCCAACACCTTGACGGTGCCGCGGCGCCACAGGCCGACGCCGGGTTCGTGGTCCCAGGTCCGCGGCGGGGTCACCGAACCGTCGTCCCAGCGCAGCTTGCCGTCGGCGAGCCGCAATTGGTAGCTGTACGCGGGCGAGGTCTTGTCGCGGTAGCGCTGGGCCAGTTCGGCGGCGGTGTCGGCGTCCTCGAAGAACACGCCCATCTCGGTATTGAGGCTGACCGAGCGCGGATCCAGGTTGAACGAACCGACGAAGCCGGAAGCGCCGTCGACCACGAATGCCTTGGTGTGCAGGCTCGCGCCGCTGGACCCGAACAGGCTGCTGTCCTCCTGCGCGCCGCGCGGCATCAGCTCGTACAGCTTCACGCCCTCGCGCAGCAGCGGCACCCGGTAGGGCGCATAGCCGCTGTGCACGGCGGTCACGTCGGTGGCCGCCAGCGAATTGGTCAGCACGCCCACCTCCACGCCGCGCCGGCGCAGCCCGGCCAGCCACGCCACGCCGTCACGGCCGGGCACGAAGTACGGCGAGATCAGCCAGACCCGTTCGCGCGCCCCGGAGACCGCCGGCACCAGCCGGTTGATCAGCCAGCCGTCGCCGCCGTTGCCCTCGCCTTTCTCCGGCGGGTCGGAATGCACCTGGGTCGACGCGGGCCAGTGCAGCGGCATCTGCCCCTCGACGAAGGCGCGCACGCCGGGGGAGTTTTCCACCCGCTTCAGATACGGCGCGGCGCGGCGCGATCGCTGCGCCTTGTCCACGTCGGCGCGCAGTTCCGCCAGCGCGTTTTCGTCCGCGCGCGCCAGCGCATGCAGCGGGATCACCGAGCCGCTGTTCCAGAACGCGTCGAAAATCGCTTCGGTCTGCCGCACCGCCGGTCCCAGCAGGGCCGCGTCCAGATCCAGAAAATTGGTATCGGTGGCCGCGTCGAAATACTCGTCGCCGATATTGCGTCCCCCCACCACCGCAATCCGCCCATCGGCAATCCACGCCTTGTTGTGCATGCGCCGGTTGAGGCTGACGCCGCGCAGCAGCATTTCCATGCCGCGTCCCAGGAAGCCGGCCCGGTTGCGCGACGGATTGAACATCCGCACCTCGATGTTGGAATGCTGGTCCAGCGCCACCAGCAGCGAATCACGGCCATGCGCGTTCATGTCGTCCAGCAGCAGGCGCACGCGCACGCCGCGGTCGGCGGCGCGCAGCAGTTCGCGATCGAGCAGTTGTCCGGTGAGGTCGTCGTGCCAGATGTAGTACTGCAGATCCAGGCTGCGCCCCGCCGCCTGCGCGGTCAGCGCGCGGATCGCGAAGGCATCGAGGTTGTCCGACACCAGGCCAAGCCCGCTCCGATCCGGATGCGCTTCGGTCAGCGGCGCGATTGCGCGATCCAGCGCGGTGGCGTTGGCGGCGATCGGCAGGGCCTGCGTCGCCGGTCCGTGCACGCGCGCGGCGAACCGGCCGTAGCTGTAGAGCGACACCAGGCTGGCGATGACCAGCGTCAGCAGGATCAGGCCCAGCAGGCGAAGCTTGCGTGCCATCATGGGCTCCTCGGTGACATGCATCGATTCTACCGGGTGTGTCCTGACGGATGTGTTGGCGCCTCCCCGGCGGCCGGCCTCGCCGGTTCGCTGCCGCCACCGCAGGACCGCCCGCCAGGACGCCTGCGATATGCTGCGTGCGTCTTCGCCGGAGTTCTCCATGACGATCCCGCTGAACCGCTTCCTGTGCCTTCTGCTCGCGGCGGCCGCGTTGGCCCTGTCCGGCTGCGCCAGCACGCCGTCTTCCGACGGCACCACCTTCGTGGTGGTCCGGCATGCCGAGAAGGCCACCGACGATCCGGAGGATCCGCAACTGTCGGAGATTGGCCTGCGCCGCGCGCAGCGGCTGGCCGAGGTCCTGGCCGACGCGCCCGTGGTCGCGGTCTACGCGACCGAGTTCAAACGTACCCGCCAGACCGCCCAACCCACCGCGGATCGCCGGCATATTCCCGTCAACGCCTACTTTTCGCGTGGCCCCGCCGCCGAAAGCGCCGCCCGCTGGCGTCGCGATCACGATCACGGCACGGTGCTGATCGTCGGCCACAGCAATACCGTGCCGGATCTGGTGACCGCCCTCTCCGGCCAGCCGGCCGCGCCGATGCCGGACACCGAGTACGACCGCCTGACCCGCATCCACGTCGGCGCGGATGGCCGCGTGCGGGTCGAGATCGCGCGCTACTGACCGCGCGCGCCGCCTGCACGGAGCGCACAGGCGGCATCGGTTACCCTGCATCGATGAACGACGCGACCAACGTGTTCGGCGCGTGGGACGGCAGCGCCCGCCACGCCCGCCTGCTGCAGAAGGAACTCGCCCGCCAGGTCCGCCTGCGCGACGACTTTGATCCACCGCGTCACCTGGCGGGTTTCGATGTCGGTTTCGAGGATGGCGGCGCAACCACGCGCGCGGCGGTGGTGCTGCTCGATGCGCGCGATCTGCAGCCGATCGAAACCCATGTCGCGCGCGTACCGACGTCGATGCCCTACGTGCCGGGCCTGCTCAGTTTCCGCGAACTGCCGGCGTTGGTCGCGGCGCTGGCGATGCTGCGGCAGGCTCCGGATCTGGTGATGATCGACGGCCAGGGCATCGCCCACCCGCGCCGGCTCGGCATCGCCGCGCATTTCGGCGTGGCGACCGGCCTGCCCAGCATCGGAGTGGCGAAGAAACCGCTGTGCGGCCGCTTCGATCCGCCCGGCGATCGCGGCGGCGACCACACCCCCCTGATCGATGGCGGCGAACAGATCGGCTGGGCGCTGCGCAGCAAGCCGCGTTGCCTGCCGCTGATCGTCTCGCCCGGCCACCGCGTCTCGATGGCCGGTGCGCTCGACTGGACCCTGCACTGCCTGCGTGGTTACCGCCTGCCGGAACCCACGCGCCTGGCAGACCGGCTGGCGTCGCGGCGCGGCGACGTCCCGCTCGCGCCCGCCTCGCGATAGCCAGGTGGGTAGGAGCGGCCTCCGGCCGCGAGCTTTTCCGCTGAATTCGCGGGGGACACGTTCATGCCGTTCGTCCCCCTCTCATGGCGAACGAAGAGCTCGCGGCCGGAGGCCGCTCCTACCCCTTCCAGGTCGGGCGACGGGGATGGATGCGGGGCGATGCGTCCATCACGGAAACAATCCGTTGCCGCCGCCGGCCCTGCGCGCGTCATGACGCTGTGCCATCCTGCGCGCAGCCACCCACGGAGGACGCCATGACCCTCATCATTCCCCCCCGCACCCACGATCTGGGCGGATTCCAGGTCCGTCGCGCGGTGCCCAGCCTGCAGGCGCGCAGCGTCGGTCCGTTCGTGTTCGTGGACCACATGGGTCCGGCGACCTTCGACGAGGGCCGCGGCGTGGACGTGCGCCCGCACCCGCACATCGGTCTGGCCACGGTGACCTTCCTGTGGAGCGGCGCGATCAATCACAAGGACACATTGGGTTCGGAGCAGGTCATCCTGCCCGGCGACGTCAACTGGATGACCGCCGGCCGCGGCATCGCCCATTCCGAGCGCACGCCTTCCGACGTGCGCGCGCATCCGCATCCGCTGCACGGCATGCAGACCTGGGTCGCGCTGCCGAAGGCTTACGAGGAGGTCGCGCCCGAATTCCACCACCACAAGGCCGACACCCTGCCGCAGCGACGCCATGACGGCACCTGGCTGCGGGTGATCGCCGGCCGCGCCTATGGCGAGGAATCGCCGGTGCGGGTGTTCGCCGACACCTTCAACGTGGCCCTGGATCTGGAGCCCGACGCCGAGCACGCCATCGATGGCGGTCATGCCGAGCGTGCGCTGTACGTGCTGGAGGGCGACGCGCAGCTCGACGGCGCCGACATTCCCGATAAGCACCTGGTGGTGCTGGATCCCGGCACCCGGCCGGTGCTGCGCGCGAAGACACCGGTGAAGGCGCTGCTGCTTGGCGGCGAACCGCTCGACGCGCATCGGCACATCTGGTGGAACTTCGTCTCCAGTTCGAAGGAGCGGATCGAACAGGCCAAGGAGGATTGGCGCGAAGGAAAATTCGGCCAGGTGCCCGGCGAGACCGAGTTCATTCCCTTGCCCGATCATTAATCAAGAGTGATGGCTGTCACACTTTTTTGAGTTACCCAAGGCATACTGGGGCCGCACCCGCGCGATCCTCGTGCGCGTGCGGCCCGTCGGACGACGGTTCCATCCATTCCTTGGGGGATTACAGATGAGTCTTGGAAAGAAACTCGCGGCGGAGTTCCTGGGTACTTTCTGGCTGGTGCTGGGCGGTTGCGGAAGCGCCGTGCTGGCGGCCAAGTTCGGCGGTGACGCCAATCCACTCGGCATCGGATTCCTCGGCGTGGCGCTGGCCTTCGGCCTGACCGTGCTGACCGGCGCCTACGCGTTCGGCCACATCTCCGGCGGCCATTTCAATCCGGCGGTGAGTTTCGGCCTGTGGGCCGGTGGCCGCTTTTCGATCAAGGAGCTGGTGCCCTATATCGTCGCCCAGGTGCTGGGCGGCATCGCGGCCGGATTCATCCTGCTCCAGATCGCCGGCGGCGCCAGCGGCTTCGCGATTGATCCGAATGCAGCCGGCGCGTTCGCCAGCAATGGCTATGGCGCGATGTCGCCGGGCGGCTATTCGGTAGCGGCGGCGTTCCTGACCGAAGTGGTGCTGACCGCGTTCTTCCTGATCGTCATCATGGGTTCCACCCACGGCCGCGCCCCGGCGGGTTTCGCGCCCATCGCGATCGGCCTGGCCCTGACCCTGATCCACCTGATCAGCATCCCGGTCACCAACACCTCGGTGAATCCGGCCCGCTCCACCGGCGTGGCGCTGTTCGCCGGCCCGACCGCTATCAGCCAGTTGTGGCTGTTCTGGCTGGCGCCGATCCTCGGCGGCCTGCTCGGCGGCGTGATCTACAAAGCGATTGGCAAGGACTGACTTCGCCGCATCCGTTGCAAAAAAAGCCGGGCATTGCCCGGCTTTTTTTCTCCGTTCATCTCTTCCCTGTGGGAGCGACGTAAGTCGCGATGACCATCAGCCGCGGGATGGCGGGAAGTAAGGCTCCCTTCTTTCGGAACTCGATGCCGGAAACGGTTCGCGACTTACGTCGCTCCCACAGGCCGGCATCTCGGGATGCGATCAGAACCGCCCTTCCTGGAAGTCGACGAAGGCTTGCATGATTTCCTGCTTGCTGTTCATCACGAAGGGGCCATGCCGCACCACCGGTTCGCGCAGCGGGCGCCCGGCCACCAGGATGGCGCGGGCCGGCTGGTTGCCGGCGCGCAGGCTGAGTCCACTGCCACCGCCGAGCACGCCCATCTCATGGGTTTCCAGTGCGCGCGCATCCTCGCCCTCGCCCACCGTCAGCGCGCCCTCGAACGCATACACGAACGCGTTGTGGCCTTCGGGCAGCACGTAGTCCCATGCCTTGCCGGCGTCGAGCGCGATGTCGAGATAGACCGGATCGGTGGCCGGTTGCAAGATCGGACCTTCCACGTCGCCGACCCGGCCGGCGATCACCTTGATGCCCACGCCCGGTCCGGGCGAGGCGGTCGGAATGCGTTCCGGCGCGAATTCCTGGTACTTCGGCGCGGTCATCTTCTCGCGCGCCGGCAGGTTCACCCACAGTTGGAAACCGCGCATGCGCCCGGATTCCTGCTCGGGCATTTCCGAATGCACCAGGCCGCGGCCGGCGGTCATCCACTGCACCGAACCCGGCGTCAGCAGGCCCTCGTTGCCGTGGTTGTCGCGATGGCGCATGCGCCCGTCGAGCATGTAGGTGACGGTCTCGAAGCCGCGATGCGGATGTTCCGGGAAACCGGCGAGGTAGTCCTCGGCGCGATCGGTGCCGAACTCGTCCAGCAGCAGGAACGGATCCAGATCCGGCAGGTCCGGGCCGCCGATGACGCGGGTCAGCTTGACGCCGGCGCCATCGGAGGTGGCGCGACCGCGCACCTTGCGCAGGACGCGGGCGGGATGGATATCGACGGGGGTGTGCATGGTGACCTCCTGGGCAACGCCGGAAAGATGGCAGCGCGGCACCGGTTTCGGAATGCCGGCACCCGTAACCATCTGTTCCAGCCATGGAGCCGGTAGCCAAGGAGCCGACCCGCCCGGTAGGAGCGGCCTCCGGCCGCGAGCTTTCGGCGGAATGCCCGCACACGCGGTTCGTCCGCCTGGCACGATGAGAAAGAGCTCGCGGCCGGGGTCGCGCCTACCATTCGCGGCGATCAGGCCACGTAGACGGACTTGATGTTCATGAACTCGTGGATGCCGTGCTCGGCCAGTTCACGCCCGAAGCCCGAACGCTTGGTGCCGCCGAACGGCAGGCGCACGTCGCTGCGCACGATCGCGTTGACGAAGGCCGCGCCGACCTGCAACTGGCGCGCCACCCGATCGCCGCGATCGGCATTGCCGGTCCAGACGCTGCCGCCCAGGCCGAACGTGGTGTCGTTGGCGACCCGCACCGCTTCGGCCTCGTCGCGCACCCGCAGGATGCTGGCGACCGGGCCGAACAGTTCTTCCTCGTAGGCCGGCATGCCGGGCTTCACTCCATCCAGGATCGAAGCGGGATAACCGGCGTGCGAGGCATCCGGCTCGCAACCCAGCAGGGCCTTCGCACCCCTGGCGATGCTCGCCTGCACCTGGCGATGCAGTTCGTCGCGCAGATCCTGGCGCGCCATCGGCGCCAGCGTGGTAGCGTCGTCCTGCGGGTCGCCCAGGCGCAGTTTCGCCGCCGCTTCGCTGAAGCGCTGCACGAAGCGATCGGCGATCGCCTCGACCACGATGAAGCGCTTGGCGGCAATGCAGGTCTGCCCCGCATTGCCGAAGCGGGACGCAATCGCGCCGGCCACGGTCTTGTCCAGATCCGCGTCCTCCAGCACCACGAAAGCATCGCTGCCGCCCAGCTCCATCACGCACTTCTTGAGCTGCTGGCCGGCGTTTCCCGCCACCGAGCGGCCCGCGCGCTCGCTGCCGGTCAGGGTCACCGCGGCGACGCGAGGATCCCGGATGACCTCGGCGGCCTGGTCGTTGTCGATATGCAGCACGCCGAACACGCCGGCCGGAACGCCCGCGCCATGCAGCGCGTCGGCGATGACGTCGGCGCAGCCCGGCACATTGCTGGCGTGCTTGAGCACGGCGACATTGCCCGCCATCAGCGCCGGCGCCAGGAACCGGAACACCTGCCAGATCGGGAAGTTCCACGGCATCACCGCGAACACGCAGCCAATCGGTTCGTAGCGCACGTAACTGCGGCTGCCATCGGTGTTGATCGGATCGTCCCTCAGGTAATCGGCCGCATGGTTGGCGTAGTAGTCGCAGGCGCCGGCGCACTTGTCGATTTCGGCCAGGGCCTCCTTGCGCAGCTTGCCCATTTCGACGGTCATCACCCGCTGGATGTCGTCGCGACGGCGGCGCAGTTCCGAGCCGACCCGGCGCAGCAGTTCGCCACGCTCGGCCAGCGGACGCGCCGACCAGGCACGGAAGGCCGGCTGCGAGGCCGCAAGCACGGCCTCGACCGCGGCGGCGTCCATCAGCGGTTGGGAACGGTCGACCTTGCCGGTCGCGGGATTGACGATGTCTACCTTCATGACGATCTCTGGGTTCTCGGGCAGGTGCCCATTCTGGCGCCCGCCGCGTTAGCGCCGGGTGGGCCCGGTCAGCCGTTTTCCTGCAACGCCAGTTGCATGTCGCGCTGGCGGCGCTTCTCCTCGCGGTACATCAGCCACCAGCCGGCCAACGCCGCGAGCGAGACGATCGCGATCATCAGCGTCGCCAGCGCGTTGATCTTGGGACTCAGGCCCAGGCGCACGGAGGAGAACACCTTCATCGGCAGGGTGGTCGAACTGGGGCCGGCGACGAAGCTGGCGATCACCACGTCGTCCAGCGACAGGGTGAATGCCAGCAACCAGCCCGACACGAGCGCCGGCGCGATGATCGGCAGGGTGATCAGGAAGAACACCTTGAGCCGGTTCGCGCCCAGGTCCATCGCCGCCTCTTCCAGCGACTTGTCCAGTTCGGACAGGCGCGAGGAGATCACCACGGTGACGAAGGAGACGGTCAGGGTGACGTGGGCGATCCAGATCGCGATGACGCCCTTGGACGGCAGGCCAAGCAGTTCGCCCATCGAGACCAGCATCAGCAGAATCGACAGGCCGATGATCACTTCCGGCATCACCAGCGGCGCGGTGATCAGCGCGCCGAACAGGGTCTTGCCGGGGAAGCGTCGCATCCGGGTCATCACCAGCGCCGCCAGCGTGCCCAGCACCATCGCCGCGGTCGCGGTCCAGAACGCGATCTTCAGGCTGATCCAGGCCGCCTGCAGCATCTGTTGATCGCGGAACAGCTCGCCGTACCACTTCACCGAAAATCCCGACCAGACCGTGGCCAGGCGCGACTCGTTGAACGAGTACACCATCAGGATCAGGATCGGCAGGTACAGGAAGGCGAAACCGAAACCCAGCACCAGCCAGGTCAGGCTACGTTGGCGCAGGCGGCTCATGTCAGCCTCCCTTCCAGCTCGCGCTGCTGCACCCGGTTGAAGATCAGGATCGGGATCATCAGCAGGATCAGCATGACGATCGCCACCGCCGAGGCCGCCGGCCAGTCACGGTTGTTGAAGAACTCGTTCCACAGCACCCGGCCGATCATCAGCGTGTCCGGACCGCCCAGCAGTTCGGGGATGACGAATTCGCCCACCGCCGGAATCATCACCAGCATGCAGCCGGCGATGATGCCGGCGCGCGACAGCGGCAGGGTGATGGTGAAGAACGCCTTCCACGGCTTGGCGCCCAGATCGTAGGCCGCTTCCAGCAGGCGCTGGTCGTGCTTGACCAGGTTGGTGTAAAGCGGCAGCACCATGAACGGCAGGTAGGCGTAGACGATGCCGATGTAGGCGGCCATCGGCGTGTACAGGATCTGCAAGGGCTCGCTGATGATGCCCAGCTTCATCAGCAGGTTGTTGAGCAGGCCGTTGTTCTTGAGGATGCCGATCCAGGCGTAGATGCGGATCAGGAACGAGGTCCAGGACGGCAGCACCACCAGCATCATCGCGATGTTGCGGCTGGAGGGCGGCAGGCGCGCGATCACGTAGGCGATGGGATAGCCGATCAGCAGCGCGAAGAAGGTCGAGATGGCAGCGATCTGGATCGAGCTCAGGTAGGCCTGGATGTACTGGGAATCGGTGAACAGCGCCGCGTAGTTGCCCAGGTTGAGCTTGAGCGAGAGCGCCTCGTCCACGTATTCCAGGATCGGCGTGTACGGCGGCATGGCGATGGCCAGCCGCGAGAACGAGATCTTCAGGACGATCAGGAAGGGAATGGCGAAGAACAGCAACAGCCACAGGTAAGGGACCGAGATCACCGCCCAGCGCGGGCCCGGCGTGGCTTTCTTGATCAGGTCGCGGAGTTTCATGAGGTCAGCACCACCCCGTCGTTGTCGCCCCACCACACCCAGACCTCGTCGTTCCAGGTCAGGCCTTCGCTGGCCCAGCGCTGCACGTTGGCGAAGTTGGCCATGAACTTGTAGCCGCCCGGCAGGCGCACGTGATAGACCGAATGGCTGCCGAAGTAGGCGATGTCCTCGATCACGCCCTTGGCCTTGTTGTACTCCTGCGCCGGTTCCGCCTTGCCGATGCCCAGCTTCTCCGGGCGAACGGCGAACGAGACTTCCTGGCCCTCGAAGCCGGAGATGCCATGGCCCACGTAGACCGGCACCGGCAGTTGCGGGCTGCGGATGGTGACGTAGTCGGACTCGTCCTCCTCCACCACGCCATCGATCAGGTTGACCGAGCCGATGAACTCGGCGGCGAAGCGGCTGGTCGGTTGTTCGTAGATTTCGTCCGGTGTGCCGACCTGGCGGATCCAGCCCTGATCCATCAGGGCGATGCGGGTGGCCATGGTCATGGCCTCTTCCTGATCGTGGGTGACCATCACGCAGGTCACCCCGGATTTCTCGATGATGTTGACCAGTTCCAGTTGCATCTGCGAGCGCAGCTTCTTGTCCAGCGCGCCCATCGGCTCGTCCAGCAGCAGCAGCTTCGGCCCCTTGGCCAGCGACCGCGCCAGCGCCACGCGCTGTTGCTGGCCGCCGGAGAGCTGGTGCGATTTGCGCCTGGCCAGCTTGCCCAGCTGCACCAGCGCCAGCATTTCCTCGACCCGCTTCTTGATGGCCTCCCTGGACAGGCCGTCCTGCTTCAGGCCGAAGGCGATGTTCTGTTCCACGGTCATGTGCGGGAACAGCGCGTAGGACTGGAACATCATGTTGAGCGGCCGCTCGTAGGGCGGCAGGTCGTTGAGCAGTTGCCCGTCCAGGTAGATCTTGCCGGCCGTGGGCTTCTCGAACCCGGCCAGGCAGCGCAGCAACGTGGACTTGCCGCTGCCGGAACCGCCCAGCAGGGCGAAGATCTCGCCCTTGCGGATGGTCAGGTTGGTGTCGTCCACGGCGACGAAGCCGTCGAATTCCTTGCGCACGTCGACGATGCGCAGGTAGGCATCGACACCGGCCTTGGCGGTCGCGGTGTCCTTGCCGTTGCCGGGAGGTGGGTTGTCAGCCGCCATCGGGTTCCCCTGTACCGCGCCGTGCATGCGGCGCCGGTATTTTCTTGAAAATGGAAACGCTCCGGGGCGGGCGTCGTCGCCCGCCCCTTCGCATGGGTTACTTGCCGGTCTTCAGTTCCGTCCAGATCCGGGTGTACTGGCGATCCACTTCCGGCGGGAGCACCGCGAAGGTGAACAGCTTGGCTTCCACTTCCGGTGGCGGATACACGGTCGGATCCTCGACGATCGCCTTGTCCATCAGCGCCTTGGCCTTGGGAATGGCGTTGGGGTAATGGATGAAGTTGGAATTGTTGGCCATCACCTGCGGATCCAGCAGGTAGTTGATGAAGGCATAGGCGTTGTCCACGTGCTTGGCGTCCTTGGGGATGGCCAGCATGTCGAACCACTGCGGCGCGCCTTCCTTCGGGATGGCATAGGCGATCTTGATGCCGTTGCCGGCTTCCTCGGCGCGATCGCGCGCCTGGATGATGTCGCCGGACCAGCCCACCACCAGGCAGGTGTCGCCGTTGGCCATCGCGTCGATGTACTGCGAGGAGTGGAAGTTGGTGATGTAGGGGCGCACCGACTTCAGCAACGCGGCGGCCTTGTCGATGACCTTGGGATCGAAGCTGTTGGGGTCCTCGCCCAGGTAGTTCAGCGCCATCGGGATGATTTCCGACGGGGTGTCCAGCAGGGTCACGCCGCAGTCCTTGAGCTTGGACACGTTCTCCGGCTTGAACACGATATCCAGGCTGTTGGCGATGTCGGTGTTGCCGAACGCCGCCTTGACCTTGTCGATGTTGTAGCCGATGCCGGTGGTGCCCCACATGTACGGAATGGCGTACTGGTTGCCGGGATCCTGCCGCTCGATGCGCTTCATCAGCTCCGGGTCGAGGTTGGCGTAGTTGGGAATCCTGCTCTTGTCCAGCGGCATGAACACGCCCGCCTGGATCTGCCGGCCGAGGAAATTCAGGGTCGGCACCACGATGTCGTAGCCGCTGGAGCCGGCCAGCAGCTTGGTCTCGACCACCTCGTTGCTGTCGAACACGTCGTAGGTGACCTTGATCCCGCTCTGTTTCTCGAAATTCGGGATGGTGTCCTCGGCGATGTAGTCCGACCAGTTGTAGACGTTCACTTCCTTGGCCCCTTCGGCCTTGGCGGTGCCGGCCGCCCCCTTGTCGGCATCGGGCTTGCCGCCGCAGGCGGCCAGGGTGGTACAGAGGAGGACAGCGGTGGCCAGGATTCGCAGTTTCATCAAGCTCTCTCCAGAGTTGCGCCAGGCATGGCAGTGATGAGTGGTGCGTTCTTGCGGTTTGACTGCGGGCATTCCGGGGAATGCCCTGTTCGTGCCCGGGACCGAGGCCCCGGCAATCCCCCCCAAAGACCAGGGCCGCGCGAGGCGGCCCTGCTCCGGTTTACTTGCCCGTCTTCAGTTCCGTCCAGATCCGGGTGTACTGGCGGTCCACTTCCGGCGGCAGCACCGCGAAGGTGAACAGCTTGGCGTCGACCTCGGCCGGCGGATAGATGGTCGGATCGTTGGCGATCGACGGCTCGATCATCGGCTTGGACGCCGGCACCGCGTTCGGATAGGTCACGAAATTGGTGTTGGCCGCCGCCACCTTCGGGTCCAGCATGTTGTTGATGAAGGCATAGGCGTTGTCCACGTGCTTGGCATCCTTGGGAATGGCCATCATGTCGAACCACTGCGGCGCGCCTTCCTTCGGAATCGAGTAGCCGATGTGCACGCCGTTCTCCGCCTCGTCGGCGCGATCGCGTGCCTGGATGACGTCGCCCGACCAGCCCACCACCAGGCACACGTCGCCGTTGGCCAGGTCGTTGATGTAGGACGAGGAATGGAAGTTGCGGATGTAGGGACGGATGCCCTTCAGCAGCGCCGCGGCCTTGTCGATGACCTTGGGATCGAAGCTGTGCGGATCCTCGCCCAGGTAGTTCAGTGCGATCGGGATCAGCTCGGACGGGGTATCCAGCACGGTCACGCCGCAGTCCTTGAGCTTGGACAGGTTCTCCGGCTTGAACACCAGGTCCCAGCTGCCGGTGACGTCGGTGTTGCCGAACGCGGCCTTGACCTTGTCCTCGTTGTAACCGATGCCGCTGGTGCCCCACAGGTACGGCACCGCGTACTGGTTGCCCGGATCCTGCAGGGCGATGCGCTCCAGCAACTTGGGATCGACGTTCTTCAGGTTCGGGATCTTCGACTTGTCCAGCGGCAGGAACACGCCGGCCTGGATCTGCCGGCCAAGGAAGCTCAGCGAGGGCACCACCACGTCGTAGCCGCTGGAACCGGCCAGCAGCTTGGTTTCGACCATCTCGTCGCTGTCGAACACGTCATAGGTGACCTTGATCCCGGTCTGCTTCTCGAAGTTCGGGATGGTGTCCTCGGCGATGTAGTCCGACCAGTTGTAGACGTTGACGACCTTCTCATCGGCCGCCTTGGCCGCCTTCTTTTCCCCGTCCCCGCCGCCACCACAGGCCGCCAGGGCACCGGCCGCGGCCAGCGCAATCGTCAATGCTCGGAACTTCATGGGGCTTCTCCTGGAAGCAGAAAGGTGATGGCGGACATGATACGCCCCGCCACCCGCCTGGGAACCCGTTGACGGGCCGGCGTTCCCACCGTCAGCGGCCCAGCGCCTGGGCGGTGTCGTCCAACGCCTTCCAGGCCTTGTCGAACAGTTCGTCGACCTGATCGCGGGTGATCACCAGCGGCGGCGACAGCAACATCGCATCCCAGGTGGCGCGCAGGATCAAGCCGCGCTTGAGGGCGAAGTCGCGGCACATCACCCCGACCGAACCGCGATCCGGGAAGAACCCGCGCCCGCCCTTGTCCGGCACCAGTTCCAGCGCCCCGACCAGGCCGGCGATGCGCGCCTGCCCGACCAGCCGGTGTTCGCCCAGCTCGGCCCAGCGCTGCGCCAGATAAGGCGCGATCTCGCTCTTGGCCCGTTCGACGATCTTTTCTTCCTGCAGGATGCGGATGTTCTCCAGCGCCACCGCCGCGCACACCGGATGGCCGGAATAGGTGGCGCCATGCGCCAGCTCGCCGCCCTGCGCCTTGAGCACGTTCGCCACGCGGTCGTTGAACATCGCCGCGCCCAGCGGGATGTAGCCGGAGGTGATGCCCTTGGCCACCGGCATGATGTCCGGCTGGAAACCGAAGTATTGCGAGCCGAACCATTCGCCGGTGCGGCCGAAGCCGCAGATGACCTCGTCGGCGATCAGCAGCACGTCGTACTTGCGGCAGATGCGTTCGATTTCCGGCCAGTAGGTGCGCGGCGGGATGTATACGCCGATGGCGCCCATGATCGGTTCGCCGATGAAGGCGGCGACCCGTTCCGGCCCCAGCTCCAGGATCTTGTCTTCCAGCCGGCGCGCCGCGACCCGACCGTACTCGTCCTCGGACAGCTCGCCGCCGTCGGCGAACCAGAACGGCGGATCGATGTGGTGGATGTCCGGAATCGGCAGCCCGCCCTGCTTGTGCATGCCCTTCATGCCGCCCAGGCTGGCACCGGCCATGGTGGTGCCGTGGTAGCCGTCGTGGCGACCGATGAAGATGTTCTTGCGCGGCTGGTCCTGCACCGCCCAGAAGTGCCGCACCAGCCGCAGAATGGTGTCGTTGGCCTCGGAACCGGAATTGACGAAGAAGGAATGGTTGATGTCGCCCGGCGCCAGTTCGGCCAGCTTGGCCGCCAGTTCGATGGTCGGCTCGGTGGTGCACTGGAAGAAGCTGTTGTAGTACGCCAGTTGCGTCATCTGTTTCGACGCGACCTCGCCCAGTTCCTTGCGCCCGTAACCGATGTTGACGCACCACAGGCCGGCGAAGGCGTCGAGCAGTTGGTTGCCTTCGGCGTCCCATACATAACAGCCCTCGCCGCGGGTAAGGATGCGGGTGCCTTTCTTGGCCAGGGCGGCGTTGTCGTTGAAGGGGTGCAGGTGGTGTTCGGCGTCGAGTTTCTGGAGGGTGCGGATGTCGAGGTGTTCCATGGGGACTCCGGGACGGTGTTCTTGTGGGATCTGCGCTCAGGCGCATGCGGATGGTGAGCGGGCGCTGCCGCGCAGGATTGCTACCGACGATTCGTCATGGCGCGCTCGCCGCGGGGCGTCACTTTCTTTGCTTGTGCAAAGAAAGTAACCAAAGAAAGCACACCCCGGCCTTCGCGCCCCAACGGCTACGCCGTCGGGGTCCGTGTCGCCGGCGGGAATTTTGGGAAGGCACATCCCTGTGCCTGCCCAAAACGCCGCGCGTCGTGCGCGGCGCCCTTCGGGTTTACCCACCGTCGCCACCGCTGCGGAAGGGGCCCCCGGAGCAAAGGCAGGAGCACAAGCAAAGGCGGGCGAATGCTTGAACGCCACCGCTGTTGTCGTTGCTCCTGCTTTTGCTTCCCGGGCCCCCGTTAAGGCGTGGCAAGCGGGCCGGGTCAAACCCGCAGGGCGGCGCACAGGACGTGCGCCGTTTTCGGCAGGGGCAGGATGCCCCTTCCGAAAATTCCCGGAACGATTGCGAACCCTTCGCGAAGCGAAGGGCACGCCGCCAGGGGTGTGTTTCTTTTGGTTACTTTTCTTTGCACAAGCAAAGAAAAGTGACGCCCGCGGCAGCGCGTGCGCCGCAAGCGAACGGGCGCTCCGCCGCGCCAGCGCCCGGACATGCGTTCTACGGCAACCCAAAAAATCTCGCACCATGAACACTCAGACGTTCAACAACAGGAATTCCCGCTCCCACGAACTGATCACGCGGAAGAAGGTCTCGTACTCCTTGCGCTTCACCGACACATACGCCCGCACGAACCGCGGTCCCAGCATCTCCTGCAGCGGCTTGCACGCTTCCAGCCCGTCCAGCGCCTCGCCCAGCGAACGCGGCAGGTCGTAGCCGATTTCCTTGGCGCTGCCGGCGGTCGGCGCGGTCGGCTTGAGCTTCTCGCGGATGCCCAGCAGGCCGCAGGCCAGGGTCGCGGCCATCGCCAGGTAGGGATTGGCATCGGAACCGGCGAAGCGACTTTCCACCCGCATGTTCTCCGGAGTGTCCATCGGCACGCGCAGGCCGCAGGTACGGTTGTCGTAGCCCCACTGCACGTTGCTGGGCGAGACTTCGCCGAACATCAGCCGGCGGTAGGAATTGACGTTGGGCGCGAAGAACGCCATCGCCATCGGCACGTACTTCTGCAGGCCGGCCAGGTAGTGCCCGAACACCGGACTGAACTTGCCCGGATCCTTGCCGGTGAACACGTTGTGGCCCTTCTTCGCGTCCACCACGCTCTGGTGGATGTGCATCGCGCTGCCGGGCTCGTTCTCCATCGGCTTGGCCAGGAAGGTGGCGTAGACGCCGTGCCGCATCGCCGCCTCGCGCATGGTGCGCTTGAACAGGAACACCTGGTCGGCCAGCGCCATCGCCCCGGCATGGGTGAAGTTGACTTCCAGCTGGGCCGCGCCGGATTCGTGGATCAGCGTGTCCACGTCCAGCTCCATCGCTTCGCAGTAGTCGTACATCAGATCGAGGATCGGGTCGAACTCGTTGACCGCGTCGATCGAGTACGACTGGCGCGCGGTCTCCGGGCGCCCGGAGCGGCCGGCCGGCGGCAGCAGCGGGAAATCCGGGTCGGTGTTCTTCTGCACCAGGAAGAATTCAAGCTCCGGCGCGACCACCGGTCGCAGGCCGGCCTTTTCGTACTCGGCCAGCACCCGCCGCAGCACGTTGCGCGGCGCCAGTTCGTGCGGCTGTCCGGCCTTGGTGTAGCAGTCGTGGATGATCTGCGCGGTGGGATCGGCCGCCCACGGCACCATCCGCACCGTGTCCGGATCCGGGCGCAGCATCATGTCCGAATCCGACGGCGAGGTCAGTTCGTAATAGTCGTCCGGATAATCACCGGTGACGGTGGTGGCGAAGATGCCTTCCGGCAGGCGGGTGCCGTAGTCGTGCGAGAACTTGTCGGCGGGAATGATCTTGCCGCGCGCGTTGCCGGTGATGTCCGGCACCAGGCATTCGACCTCGGTGATGCGGCGTTCCTTCAGCCAGCGCCGCAGCGCGCTCTCTTCGGCCTGCTGCGGCGTGGTCTGTTTTCGGGAGTTCTTTTTCTGGCTCATGGGATTACGGTTCGGAGAGGGGAACGGGAAGGACGCAATCGCTTCACGCCGCGCGGGGCGGCGGGCGTTCCCGCGCGCGCCGTTCGGCGCGCTCCCGGCAGGCGGCTCCGAACGCCTGGAAGATCGACAGGTAGAACGGGTTTTCGGCGACCCGCCATTCCGGATGCCACTGCACGCCGAGCAGGAAGCCCGGGCCGGCGTGGCGGAAAGCTTCGATCAGCCCGTCCGGCGCGGTGGCTTCCACGATCAGATCACGGCCGAGCCGGCGCACGCCCTGTCCATGCAGCGAATTGACCTTCACCCGTTCCACGCCGGCCCAGTGCGCCAGCAGGCCGTCCGGCGCCAGCGCGACGTCGTGCGCGGGGCCGTACTGGACGTCGAGCGGATCGTCCGGGCGTTCGCGGTGATCCATGAAGCCCGGTTGCTCGTGCACCTTTTGGTACAGGCTGCCGCCCAGGGCGACGTTGACTTCCTGGAAGCCGCGGCAGATCGCCAGCAGCGGCACGCCCATGTCCATCGCCAGCGGAATCAACGCCAGGTTGGTGGCGTCGCGGCGCGGATCCAGCAGGTTGCCTTCGTAGCTGGATTCGTCGCTGTAGTGATGCGGTTCGATGTTGCTGACCGAGCCCGTCAGCAGGATGCCGTCGACGCCGCGCAGGAACTCGCGCAGCGGCAACGCCGGGTCCAGGGTGGGCAGCAGCACCGGCATCGCGCCGGCGCCGTCGACCACCGCGCGGATGTACTTCTCCCCGACCGCGAGGAAGGGATGCGCGCCGATTTGTTTGTGATCGGTCGGCAGGCCGACCAGCGGCTGGCTGGTCATGCAGGGGGCTCGGGATGGCTTGGAGCCACCTTAGCCCGGCCGTTTTATTTTTACAACACAGGGGGCGAATCAGCGCCCGTGCGCCCCGTAATGGTGCGCAGCAGCACCGGTTTCGGGCGTTTTCGGGGTATGAGGCCGCGAGTGTCGTTGAGTATTCTTGACAACGCACCTCCTCTGCTAAGCTGCCACCGGCCTTCCGGAGCGCCTGCATGAACCTCCCTTCCCACCCCGAATCGACTGCCGTCCCGGGCCTTCCCGAAGACGACGCCGCCACCCTGCGCGGCATCGACGGCTGCGAACTGATCGACCTCATCCTTCCCGACATGAACGGCCTGCTGCGCGGCAAGCGCATCACCCGCGACGCGCTGGACAAGGTCTACGCCGACGGGGTGTGCCTGCCGATGTCGCTGATCGCCACCGACATCACCGGCAACACGGTGGAGGAGACCGGACTGGGCTACGACATCGGCGACGAGGATCGCATCTGCCGGCCGGTGCCGGGTTCGCTGCGATCCGTGCCATGGGCACCGCGGCCGATGGCGCAACTGCTGCTGGCGATGGAGGACGCGGCCGGCGGCCTGTTCGAGGCCAATCCGCGCGAGGTGCTGCGGCGCGTGCTGGCGCGCTACGCCGCGCGCGGGCTCACGCCGGTGGTGGCGGTGGAACTGGAGTTCTACCTGTTCGAACAGCGCCCGGACGCCGACGGCCGTCCGGTGGCGTCGCGCAATCCGGCCACCGGCGCGCCCAACCGCAGCACGCAGGTCTACTACATGGAAGACCTCAACGATTACCGCGGCTTCACCGACGCGGTCGCCGCCGCCTGCCGCGCCCAGCGCATTCCCGCCGACACCGCCGTCGCCGAATACGCACCGGGCCAGTTCGAGATCAACCTCAAGCACCGCGACGACGCGTTGCTGGCCTGCGACGACGCCATCTACCTGAAGCGCGCGATCAAGGCGATCGCCCAGCAGCAGGGCGCGCTGGCCAGCTTCATGGCCAAGCCACTGGTCGATCAGGCCGGCAGCGGCATGCACATCCACGTCAGCGTGCTGGATGGCGAGGGCCGGAACGTGTTCGCCTCGCCGGTCGGACAGCCGGCCGACGCGCTGCGCCACGCCATCGGCGGCCTGCAGCGCAGCGCCGCCGACTGCCTGCTGCTGTTCGCTCCCAACGCCAACAGCTACCGGCGCTTCGTGCTCAACGCATTCGTGCCGCTCAATACCTGCTGGGGCTACAACAACCGCACCGTCGCCATGCGCATCCCGCACGGCGGCGAGGCCAACACACGTGTCGAACATCGCATCGCCGGCGCCGACGCCAACGTCTACCTGGTCACCGCCGCGGTGCTGGCGGGGATGCTGCACGGCATCGAGAACGGCTTCGACCCCGGCCCGCCGATCACCGGCAACGCCTACGAGCAGACCGAGAACCTGACCCCGTTCTGGCGCGACACCATCGACGATTTCCTCGCCAGCGGGTTCGTCGCCGAATGGTTCGGTACGTCGTTCCGGCACATCTACGGCCAGCAGAAGCTCAAGGAGATGCGCAGCTTCAATACCCAGGTCACCGACCTGGAGTACGACTGGTACCTGCGGTCGGTATGAGCCGGCGCGACACCGCCGCCTATCCGCCGTCCTGGTACGCGGCCAGCGCCGCGCCGCTGCCGCCGCAGCCGCGGCTGGAGGGCGAACTGCAGGCCGACGTGTGCATCCTCGGCGCGGGCTATACCGGCCTGTCGGCGGCGCTGGAGCTGGCCGAGGCCGGTTATCGCGTGATCGTGCTGGAAGCCGAGCGGATCGGCTGGGGCGCCAGTGGCCGCAACGGCGGCCAGGCGATCGTCGGCTATGGTTGCGAGCAGGACACCTTGGAACGACTGGTCGGGCGCGCCGACGCGCGCCGCCTGTTCGATTTCTCGCGCGAGGGCATGGCGCTGATGCGGGATCGCATCCATCGCCACGCCATCGCCTGCGACTGGCGCGACGGGCACACCAGCGTGCCCATCAAGCCGCGCCAGGAACAGGCGCTGAAGCGCTGGCAGGCGCACATGGCCGAGCACTACGACTACCCCATGGAATGGTGGGACCGCGAACAACTGCGCGCGCAACTGGCCAGCGATCGCTATCTCGGCGCCATCTACGATCCGCTCAGCGGCCATCTGCATCCGCTCGAATACGCCTTCGGGCTGGCCCGCGCGGCGCTGGCGGCGGGCGTGCGCATCTTCGAGCATTCGCGGGTCGTCCGGCTGGAACGTGGCGCCGCGCCGGTCCTGCATACCGACGCCGGGCGGGTCCGCTGCGAGTTCGCCGTGCTGGCCGGCAATGCCTGGCTGCGCGGCGTCGCGCCGGAACTGGAATCGCGGATCATGCCGGTCGGCACCTACATCGGCGCCACCGCGCCGCTGGGCGAGGCACGCGCCCGCGCCCTGATCCGCAATGACATGGCGGTGGCGGACGTGAACTGGGCGCTGGACTATTTCCGCCTGAGCCGCGATCACCGCCTGCTGTTCGGCGGCCGCGCCAGCTATTCCACCCTGCCCCCGCCCAACCTGCGCGGGACCATGGCGCGACGGATGCGGCGGGTCTTCCCGCAATTGGCCGATGTCGACATCGAGTACGTCTGGGGCGGCTACGTCGACATCTCGCTCAACCGCGCCCCGCACTGGGGCCGGCTGGCACCCAATGTCTATTTCGCCCAGGGATTCAGTGGCCACGGGGTGGCGTCCACCAGCCTGGCGGGCAAGGTCATCGCCGACGCCATCCGTGGCCAGGCCGAACGCCTGGACGCCTTCGCCCGTATTCCGCACCGCCCGTTCCCCGGCGGCCGCCTGCTGCGCACGCCGATGCTGGTGGCGGCGATGGCCTGGTACAAGCTGCGCGATGCGCTCTGGTAGGGATTTCCCGCCGGTTTGATCGGAATCAATGCCCGGTGGACGGGTCCTTCCTAGAGTATTTCCAGGCACGCACACCCCGGCGTGCGGGAAGTACCGACATGGCCCTACTCGTCTGGCAGGACGACCTCAACACCGGCGTGGACGTGATCGACGCCCAGCACCGCCGCATCGTCGAGATGATCAACCGCCTGCACATCGCCAACCGTTCGATGGAACGGATCGCGGTGGCCGAGGTGATCGAGGAACTGGTCGACTACACCCTCTCCCACTTCGCCTTCGAGGAGGAGCTGATGGAGGAGGCCGGCTATCCGTTCTCGGCCGCGCACAAGCGCGTGCATCAGTTGTTCGCCAAGCGCGTGGGCGAATACCGGATGCGCTTCGAAGCCGGCGACGACATCGGCGACGAGCTGCGTTCCATGCTCGCCCGCTGGCTGTACAACCACATCCGCAGCGACGACAAGGACTACGCCGACGCGGTGAAGCACCACCTCAACCTGTTCGCCCGCGAGCACCAGGAAGGCGGCTGGCTGGGCCGCACCCTCAAGCGGCTGTTCCGGTGAGGCGGCGTTTGCTCCGCTGACCGGCCAGCGGCTTCGGACGCAGCCCGCCGAGCAAGCTCGGCGTTACACGCCGGCCTCGCTCCACTGCGCCATGCCCGGCCAAACCACTCCCCTCAACGAGAACGCGGCATCAGCCAAAGCGCCAGCAAGGTGAGCACCGCGGCACCACACAGGTAATACCCCACGTAGGCCAGGCCGAACTGTTCGGCCAGCTTGGTCGCCACGTAGGGCGCCAGCGACGCGCCGAAGATACCGGCCAGGTTGAAGGCCAGCGACGCGCCGGTATAGCGCACCTCGGTGGGAAACATCTCCGCCAGGATGGTGCCGCACGGGCCGTAGGTCAGGCCCATGATGCCCAGGCCCAGGGCCAGGAACAGCAGTACGCCGCCGGCACTGCCGGAGGAGAACAGCGGCGCGAACGCCAGCCCGAACGCGAAAATCGCGACGCTGGCGAGCATCATCGCCCGCCGCCGTCCGCGTCGATCCGCATACAGTGCGGCCACCGGAATGCCGATGGCGAAGAACAGCACGCCGACCATCTGCAGCAACAGGAACTGCTCGCGCGAGTAGCCCAACCGCGAGGTGCCCCAGCTCAGCGCGAACACCGTCATCAGGTAGAACAGCACGAAGGTCGCCATCGCCGCGAAGGTACCGGCCAACAGCGCGCGTGGATGCTGCTTCAACACGGTGATCATCGGCAGGCGCACGCGCTCGTCGCGGTCCAGGGTCTTCTGGAAATCCGGTGTCTCGGTGATGCGCAGGCGTACCCACAGGCCGACGATCACCAACGCCGCGCTGGCCAGGAACGGGATGCGCCAGCCCCAGGCGAGGAACTGCGCGTCGGTCATCAATTCGGTCAGCAGCAGGAAGATGCCGGTCGAGCACAGGAAGCCAATCGGCGCGCCCAGTTGCGGGAACATGCCGTACCAGGCGCGCTTGCCCGGCGGCGCGTTCTCGGTGGCCAGCAGCACCGCGCCGCCCCATTCGCCGCCCAGCCCCAGGCCCTGGCCGAACCGGCACAGCGCCAATAGCAGCGGCGCGAAGATGCCGATGCTTGCGTAGGTCGGCAGCAGTCCGATGGCGACGGTAGACAGGCCCATCGTCAGCAGCGCGGCCACCAGCGTCGCCTTGCGGCCGATCCGGTCCCCGTAGTGGCCGAATATCGCCGAACCGACCGGTCGTGCGAAGAACGCCAGTGCGAAGGTCGCCAGCGATTGCAGCGTCGCCGCCCCGGCGTCGCCCTCGGGGAAGAACAGTTTCGGGAACACCAGCACCGCCGCGGTGGCGTAGATGTAGAAATCGAAGAACTCGATGGTGGTGCCGATTAGGCTGGCAAACAGGACGCGGCGGGGCGAGTTGCCCGGCAAGGCGGGATCGGCGACGGCGGTGGCGGTCATGGAGGCGTGGAAGGGGGTGACGGTCCGATTCTGGCAGATCCGGGTGGGGAGCAAAGGCAAATCCCCCTCGATCCCCCTTTTACAAAGGGGGAGGATCAGCGGTTCGATTGGCTTGCCTCTGGCGCAAAAGGCGAATCCTCCCCGGTCCCCTTTGCCGCTTTTGCCCCCTTTGAAAAAGGGGGCGGGCACCTGCGAAGCAGGCGACGGGGGAATGACCCGCCATTCGGCGGTTGTGAAGCGCTTGCTCTTGGCGCCATCCCACCGGGCCAGCAACATTCCTTCCCCGCATTCATGCGATCCTCGTCGCGTTCCCCTTCATGCAGGAGCCCGACCATGGATGAGGACCTGGACACCCTTTCGCGCGACGAACTGATCGCCGAAGTACGCCGCCTGCGCGCCGGCATCCGCGAGCACCGCGACAGCACCGGCCACGACCTGTGCTGGCACCATCCGGCGCTGTGGGGCCTGCTGCCTGAGAAAAGCGATCCGCAACCGGAGGTCCCCGACTGGCCGCAGTTCCTGCGCGGCTGCATCCGCTACCGGCAATCGCTGGATCGGCAACTGCCCGATGCCGCGCGCACGAATCGCCCGTTCACCCCCGACGAAGCCGACTTGTAGGAGCGACGTGAGTCGCGACCGTGGTCCGCGAAAATTTCCTTGTGGGAGCGACGTGAGTCGCGAAAGCCCGCGAATCTACCGTGTTCCGGAACAAAAGCATCGCGACTCACGTCGCTCCCACAGGGAAACATGTTTTTGGCCGTATCAATCCGCCAGATTGATCCAGGTCGCCTTGATCTCGGTGTACTTGTCGAAGGCGTGCAGCGATTTGTCGCGGCCGTTGCCGGACTGCTTGTAGCCGCCAAACGGTGCGGTCATGTCGCCACCGTCCCAATAGTTCACCCACACGCTGCCGGCGCGCAGCTTGCGGGCGACGCGGTGGGCGCGGGCGATGTCGCGGGTCCAGACGCCGGCGGCCAGGCCGTATTCGGTGTCGTTGGCCATGCGCAGCGCCTGCTCCTCGTTGTCGAAGGCGATCACCGACAGCACCGGGCCGAAGATTTCCTCGCGCGAGATGGTGTGCTCGTGGGCCACGCCGTCGAACACCGTGGGTTCGATGTAGCAGCCGCCGGACACCACCTCGGCGCGCCCGCCGCCCAGCACCAGCCTGGCGCCTTCGGCCACGCCCTTCTCGATATAGCCGAGCACGCGGTTGGTCTGGCTCTCGTCCACCATCGCGCCCATCGGCGCGCCGGGGTCCAGCGGATGACGCGGCTGCATCTTCCGTCCCGCCTCGACCACGCGGGCGACGAACTCGTCCTTGATCGCGCGCTCCACCAGCAGGCGCGAGGCGGCGGTGCAGACTTCGCCCTGGTTGTAGAAGATGCCGCCGGCCGCGGCCTCGGCCGCCTTGTCCAGATCCGGCGCGTCGGCGAACACGAGGTTCGGGCTCTTGCCGCCGCACTCCATGTAGGCGCGTTTCATGTTCGACAGGCCGGCGCACTGCAACAGGCGCTTGCCGACCGCGGTGGAGCCGGTGAACACCAGCCCGTCCACGTCCATGTGCAGCGCCAACGGTTCGCCCGCTTCCTTGCCGAAACCGGGCACCACATTGAATACGCCGGCGGGAATGCCCGCCTCCATCGCCAGTTCGGCCAGCCGGAGCACGCTCAGCGGCGATTTTTCCGAAGGCTTCAGCACGATCGAGTTGCCGGTCGCCAGCGCGGGCGCGAATTTCCACGCCGCCATCAGCATCGGGAAATTCCACGGCACGATCGCGCCGACCACGCCCAGCGGCTCGCGGGTCACCAGGCCCAGTTCGTCCGGGCCGGTCGCGGCGATTTCGCCGTACACCTTGTCCAGCGCCTCGCCGGTCCAGCTCACGCAGCGGATCGTCGCGGCCACGTCCACCTGGCGCGCATCGGTGACCGGCTTGCCCATGTCCAGCGATTCCAGCAGCGCCAGTTCATCGCCGTGCGTTTCGATCAGCCTGGCGAATTTCAGCAGCACCTTCTTGCGGTGGGTCGGTTTCGCGTTGGCCCAGGCGCCGGTCTCGAAACTGCGTCGCGCCGCCGCCACCGCGCGATCGATATCCTCGCTTCCGCCCTCGGCCACCTTCGCCAGCACCCGCCCGTCGATCGGACTGACGCAGTCGAAGGTCTTGCCGCTGGCCGCGTCCACGTAACGGCCGTCGATGAAGGCCTGGCTGCGGATGGACAGACCGGCGGCCATCGCCAGCCAGTCTTCGCGGGTGCGGGGTGCATTCATCGTCGGCTCCTGGGGGAAGGGGGTGCGATACCGTCGCCGCGCGGGCGACGGCGATGGAATCAGAACGTGGCGGGCGTGTTCGCGCTGACGATCACCGCATCGCCCTCGCCCACGTTGCGGAAACGGTGCGGCACCCGGCTCTCGAAGTAGTACGCCTCGCCGGGGCCGAGCACGCGGACCTGGTCGCCGACGGTCACCTCGACCTGCCCGGCGATGATCACCCCGCCCTCTTCGCCGTCGTGGCGCAGCATGGTCTCGCCGGTATCGGTGCCGGCCGGCATCACCTCGCGCAGGATGCACATCTGCCGCTGCGGGCGGTGCTGCCCGACCAGGAAGTAGTGCACGCCATTGCTGCCCACGTCCGGCAGATCCTCCACGCCGTAGAACGGGTTGTCCGGCAGGCCGGCTTCCAGGTCCAGGGTGAAGAAATCGGCCAGCGAGATCGGAATGCCGTCCAGCACCTTCTTCAGCGAGCTGACCGAGGGGCTGACCTTGTTCTGCTCGATCAGCGAGATGGTGCTGTTGGTGACGCCCACGCGCTTGGCCAGCTCGCGCTGGCTGAGGTGCTTGGATTTGCGGACCAGTTGCAGGCGGGCGCCGATGTCCATTTCCCGTGGGCGTACCGGTGGCGGATGTTGCGGATACTTTACACCCGGTGAGGAGGGCGTCAATTTGATTGGCCGCACGCGCTTTTGCCTTTGCTCCTGCCTTTCGGTCCCCCGTGAAGCCGGCAGGCCGGGCGGGCGAATACCCCGAAGGGGCGGCGCGCAGGACGCGCGCCGTTTCGGGCAGGCACAGGGATGTGCCTTCCCGAAATGCCCGCCTGGACTGCGAACCCGGCCCGCGCAGCGGGTCGGGCGGCGCCTGAGGGGGTGTGCTTTCTTTGGTTACTTTCTTTGCACAAGCAAAGAAAGTGACTCGCGCCCGCAGGCGCGAAAGCCGTTGCCTTTGCTTCAAGGGCTCCCGAACCGCCATCGGGGCTACCAACGGCAGTTGTAAAGTTTATTCAACGCGGTAAGCTGCGGCCCTACCCCCGCAGCCAGGAGCCGCCATGAGCGCCGACGCCCCCTCCTCCTCCCGCGCACTGGCGGATTTCTACGAGACCCAGGCCCTGCAGGCGCCGGAATCGCTCAATGCGTTCTGGATGCCGTTCACCGCCAACAAGCAGTTCAAGGCGGCGCCACGCCTGCTCGCCAGCGCCTCCGGCATGCATTACCGCTCGGTCGATGGCCGCGAGATTCTCGATGCCACTTCGGGTCTGTGGTGCTGCAACGCCGGCCACGCGCGGCCGCGCATCGTCGAGGCGGTGAAGAAGCAGATCGAGACGCTCGATTTCGCGCCCAATTTCTCGATGAGCTCGCCGCTGCCGTTCGTGCTGGCCGAGCGGCTGGCGGAGCTGACGCCGGGCGATCTCAACCATGTCTTCTACACCAACTCCGGATCCGAATCGGTCGACAGCGCGCTGAAGATCGCGCTGGCCTACCACCGTGCGCGTGGCGAGGGCCAGCGCACCCGCCTGATCGGGCGCGAGAAGGCCTATCACGGCGTTGGTTTCGGCGGCATCTCCGTCGGCGGCCTGCCGAACAACCGCAAGTGGTTCGGCAGCCTGCTGCCGGGCGTGGATCACCTGCGCCATACGCTGGACCTGGAGCGCAACGCGTTCTCGCGCGGACTGCCGCCGTTCGGCATCGAACTGGCCGAGGATCTGGAGCGGATGGTCGCCTTGCACGACGCCTCCACCATCGCCGCGGTGATCATCGAACCGATTTCCGGCTCGGCCGGGGTGATCATCCCCCCGGATGGCTACCTGCGCCGGATCCGCGAGATCTGCGACAAGTACGGCATCCTGCTGATCTTCGACGAGGTCATCACCGGCTTCGGCCGCCTGGGCCGCGCATTCGGCGCGCAGCGCTTCGACGTCACTCCCGACATCATCACCGCCGCCAAGGGCCTGACCAACGGCTGCGTACCGATGGGCGCCGTGTTCGTCTCGGAGAAGATCCACGACGTATTCACCCACGGTCCGGACAACGCCATCGACCTGTTCCATGGCTATACCTATTCCGGCCATCCGCTGGCCTGCGCCGCCGCGCTGGCGACGCTGGACACCTATGCGGAAGAGAACCTGTTCGAGCGCTCGCTGGAACTGGGCGACTACTGGGAAGACGCCATCCACGGCCTGCGCGGACTGCCCAACATCGCCGACATCCGCAACTTCGGCCTGGTCGGCGCCATCGAGATGGTGCCGCGGGCCGGCGCGCCGGGCGCCCGCGCCTACGACGTGTTCAACCGCGCCTTCCACGAGGGCAACCTGCTGACCCGGGTCACCGGCGACGTCATCGCGCTGTCGCCGCCGCTCATCGCCGAGCGCGGCCACATCGATCGCATCTTCGCCACCCTGGCCGATATCATCCGCACCACTGCCTGATCCCCTGCTCCAGTTCCCAGTTCCCGCTTCCCCACCACGCCCCGGCGCTCCCCACGCGCATCCATCCTCACGCAACGGAGAGAAACATGCTGATCGGCGTTCCCAAGGAAATAAAGAACCATGAGTACCGCATCGGCCTGACCCCGGCCGGTGCGCGCGAATTGATCGCCCATGGCCATCAGGTGATGGTGCAGAAGGACGGCGGCAAGGCGATCGGCCTGACCGACGAACAGTATGCGAAGGCGGGAGCGGAAATCGTCTCCGGCGCCGAGGAAATCTTCCGCCGCGCCGACATGATCATCAAGGTCAAAGAGCCGCAGCCGGTGGAGTGCGCAATGCTGCGGTCCGGCCAGGTCCTCTACACCTACCTGCACCTGGCACCGGATCCGGAACAGACCAAGGCGCTGGTCGCCTCGGGGGTCACCGCGATCGCCTACGAGACCGTCACCGACCACCGCGGCGGCCTGCCGCTGCTGGCGCCAATGAGCGAAGTGGCCGGGCGCATGTCGATCCAGGCCGGCGCGCATGCGCTGGAAAAGGCGCAGGGCGGATCCGGCATCCTGCTCGGCGGGGTACCGGGGGTGAAACCGGCGGAAGTGCTGGTCATCGGCGGCGGCGTGGTCGGATTGAACGCCGCGCGCATGGCGATGGGGCTGGGCGCGCACGTAACCATTCTGGATCGCTCCATCGATCGCCTGAAGTACATCGACGAGTTGTATGGCGATCGCCTGACCACCATCTACTCCACCCATGACGCGATCGAGGAGCGCCTGCCTTACACCGATCTGGTGATCGGCGCGGTGCTGATTCCCGGCGCGGCCGCGCCCAAGCTGGTATCGCGCTCGCAGCTGAAGCTGATGCGTCCGGGTTCGGTGCTGGTGGACGTGGCCATCGACCAGGGCGGCTGCTTCGAGACCAGCCATCCCACCACCCACCAGGATCCGACCTACGAAGTGGATGGCGTCATCCACTACTGCGTCGCCAACATGCCCGGCGGCGTCGCCCGCACCTCCACCTTCGCCCTCACCAACGCCACCCTGCCCTTCGCCGTGCAGCTGGCGAACAAGGGCGCGCGGCGCGCGTTGCTGGACGATCCCCACCTGCTCAACGGCCTGAACGTGTACGCCGGCACGGTGACGTACAAGGCGGTGGCCGAGGATCTCGGCTATCCCTATGTGCCGGCGGCGCAGGCGCTGGGCTGATCCGCTTCCCAAGACATCCCCCATGACCGAACTCCTGCACCATTTCATCAACGGACAGCCGGCGGCCGGCACCAACGGCCGCCATGGCGAGGTCTTCGATCCGGCCAGCGGACAGGTGTCGGCGCACGTGCCGCTGGCATCGGCGGCGGAAGTCGGCGCCGCGGTCCAGGCCGCGCAGGCGGTGTTCCCGGCCTGGAGCGCGGTCACCCCGCTCAACCGCGCGCGGGTGATGTTCCGGTTCAAGGAACTGCTGGAACGCCACGCCGACGAACTGGCGCTGCGCATCACCTACGAACACGGGAAAGTGCTGTCGGACGCGCGCGGCGAAGTGACCCGCGGACTGGAAGTGGTGGAGTTCGCCTGCGGCATTCCGCATCTGCTCAAGGGCGAGCATTCGATGAACGTCGGACGCGACGTGGATTCCTGGAGCGAGTACGCGCCACTGGGCGTGGTCGCCGGCATCACCCCGTTCAATTTCCCGGCGATGGTGCCGCTGTGGATGTTCCCGGTGGCGCTGGCCTGCGGCAACACTTTCGTGCTCAAGCCGTCCGAACGGGATCCGTCCGCCTCGCTGATGCTGGCCGAACTGCTGCGCCAGGCCGGCTTGCCGGATGGCGCGTTCAACGTGGTGCACGGCGACAAGGAAGCCGTCGATGCGCTGCTGGACGATCCGCGCGTGCAGGCGGTGAGTTTCGTCGGGTCCACCCCCATCGCCGAATACATCTACGCGCGCGGCAGCGCCAACGGCAAGCGGGTACAGGCACTGGGCGGCGCCAAGAACCACATGGTGGTGATGCCCGACGCCGACTTCGATGGCGCCGCCGCCGCCCTGCTGGGTGCCGGCTACGGATCCGCCGGCGAACGCTGCATGGCGATCTCGGTGGCGGTGTGCGTAGGCGATCACACCGCCGATGCGTTGCTCGAACGGCTGGCGCCGAAGGTCGCCGCGCTGAAGATTGGCCCGGGCGCCCAGGACACCGAGATGGGGCCGCTGGTCACCGGCGCGCACCGCGACAAGGTGCGCGGCTATGTCGATCTGGGGGTGGCCGAGGGGGCCACGCTGCTGGTGGACGGACGCGGGGTGACGGTGGAAGGCGCCGGCAACGGTTTCTTCCTCGGCGGTTGCCTGTTCGACCACGTCACCCCGGACATGCGCATCTACCGCGAGGAGATCTTCGGTCCGGTGCTGTGCGTGGTGCGAGTGCCGGATCTGGACACCGCGCTGCGGCTGGTCAATGAACACGAATATGGCAATGGCGTGGCGGTGTTCACCCGTGACGGCGGCGCGGCGCGCGAATTCGCCCATCAGGTGCAGGCCGGCATGGTCGGCATCAACGTGCCGATCCCGGTGCCGATGGCCTTCCACAGCTTCGGCGGCTGGAAGCGCTCGCTGTTCGGCCCGCTGCACGTGCACGGCCCGGACGGCGTGCGGTTCTACACCCGCCTGAAGACCATCACCGCCCGCTGGCCCGAAGAACCCCGCCACGCCGAATTCGTCATGCCGACGATGAAGTGAGCGTCAGTGCTCCTTACCAGCTGATTGTGGGAGCGACGTAAGTCGCGAGCTTTTCGCGATTTTCCCGGCTCCGTCATCGCGACTCACGTCGCTCCCACAAGGGGTACTTTGGCTGGCGTCACGTCTTCATCGCATTGACCCTGGCCGTGACCATTGGCCCAGCCGGAGCTAGCGTCGGCCCATCCTTCCGTTTGACTGTGGGAGCGACGTAAGTCGCGAGCTTTTCGCGATTTTCCCGGCTCCGTCATCGCGACTCACGTCGCTCCCACAAGGGGTACTTTGGCTGGCGTCACGTCTTCATCGCATTGACCCTGGCCGTGACCATTGGCCCAGCCGGAGCTAGCGTCGGCCCATCCTTCCGTTTGACTGTGGGAGCGACGTAAGTCGCGAGCTTTTCGCGATTTTCCCGGCTCCGTCATCGCGACTCACGTCGCTCCCACAAGGGGTACTTTGGCTGGCGTCACGTCTTCATCGCATTGACCCTGGCCGTGACCATTGGCCCAGCCGGAGCTAGCGTCGGCCCATCCTTCCGTTTGACTGTGGGAGCGACGTAAGTCGCGAGCTTTTCGCGATTTTCCCGGCTCCGTCATCGCGACTCACGTCGCTCCCACAAGGGGTACTTTGGCTGGCGTCACGTCTTCATCGCATTGACCCTGGCCGTGACCATTGGCCCAGCCGGAGCTAGCGTCGGCCCATCCTTCCGTTTGACTGTGGGAGCGACGTAAGTCGCGAGCTTTTCGCGTTTTCCCCGGCTCCGTCATCGCGACTCACGTCGCTCCCACAAGGGTACTTTGGCTGGCGTCACGTCTTCATCGCATTGACCCTGGCCGTGACCGTCGGCCTAGCCGGAGCGAGCGTTGGCGCATCCTTCCGTTTGACTGTGGGAGCGACGTAAGTCGCGAGCTTTTGTGCGTTTTTCCGGCTCCGTCATCGCGACTCACGTCGCTCCCACAAAGGCAAGAATGGTGGAGGTTACTTCTTCACGACATTGGCCTTGGCCGTGACCTTCTGGCCGGCGGTCAGCATGGCATTGGGGGCCAGGACGACCTGTTCGCCCGGCTTCAGGCCGGAGAGCACTTCGGCTTCGTTGCCCAGGTTGCGGCCCAGCACGACCTTGCGGAACTGCAGCAGCGCGTCGCCGCCGACCACCGCCACCTGCGCGCCGCCGGCGTCCTGCGTCACCGCCGAGACGGGCACCAGCACCGCTGGCACCGCGCGCGGCACCTTCAGGCCGATTTCGCCCAGCATGCCGGCGGGAATGCGCCCTTCCGGATTGGGCAGGCGCAATTCGATGCGCATCGCGCCGACGCTGCTGGAAATGTTCTGCGCGCTGCGCACCACTTCGACCTCGAACGCCTGATCGGCCAGTTCCAGGAAACGCATCTGCCCGGCCATGCCCGGACGCACCTGCAAGGCCGCGTTCTGCGGCACGTCGACCACGATGCGCAGCGGATCCAGCGCGTTGACCTCGAACATCGGCAAGGTCGCCGAGGCCGAATCGCCGACCACGCGATCACCGCGTTCGACATTGCGCGCCACCACCACGCCGTCGAACGGCGCACGCACCACCTGGAAGCCCTGGCGCTCGCGGGCACTGGACAGGCGCGCCTGCGCCGCCGAGGTGGCCGCACGCGCGGCGCTCAGGCTTGCCAGGCGTTCGCTGTGCAGTTCCCTGGAGATGGCGCCGGATCCGACCAGCACGTCGGCGCGATCGAAGTTGGCCTTCGCCAGCGCCTGGTTGGCCTGCGCCAGTTCCAGATCCGCGGCGGCCTCGCGCACCGCCTGATCGACTTCCGGGGTGGCGATCGTCGCCAGCACCTGGCCGGCTTTCACGTGATCGCCGAGGTCCACCCGGCGCTCGCTGACGAAACCGGTGGCAAGCGCATACAGCTTGGCCGACTCGCCGGCTTCGGCGCGCGCCGGCAGCCTCAACTCGGATTGCGGGTCCGCGGCCTTGGCCGGAGTGGTCAACACGTCCGGCACGGCGGTTGCGGGCTGGGTGGCGGCGGAGCTGCGGCCGCAGCCGCTGAGGGTGGCGATGCCGGCCACGACGGCGGCGGCCAGCAACAGGCCGGTAACGGGAACGGTCTTCATGGGGAGACTCCTGCACCGGCGGCGTCGCCGGTGGCGGTGGGGGAGGAAACATCGGAGACGTCGATGGCCCGCGCGGCTTCGGCGCGGCGCTTCTGCCGGCGGCCGACCACGGCCAGGATCGAAGGCACCAGCACCAGCGTGGCCGGGGTGCCGAACAGCAGGCCGCCAATCACCGCGCGGCCCAGCGGCGCGTTCTGCTCGCCGCCGTCGCCCAGTCCGATCGCCATCGGGATGATGCCCAGCACCATCGCGCTGGCGGTCATCAGCACCGGGCGCAGGCGCACGGCGGCGGATTCGTACGCGGCCAGTTCCGGATCGTGGCCGTCGGCGATCAGGCCACGCGCGAAGCTGGTCACCAGCACGCTGTTGGCGGTGGACACGCCGATCACCATCATCAGGCCCATCAGCGCGGGCACGCTCAGCGGCGTGCCGGTGACGAACAGACCGATCGCCGCGCCGGCGATCGCGACCGGCAGGCCGGACATCGCCACCAGCGGCTGGATCCACGACTGGAAGTTGATCACCAGCACCAGGAATACCAGTACCGCCGACATCAGCAGCCCGCCGGCCAGTTCGCCATAGGCGTTCTGCATCTCGCCGGCCTGGCCGGTGATCTCGATCCGGTTGCCCGGCTTCATCCGCGCCTGCACGTCGGCGGTGATGCGGGTCAGGCGCGAGTACACCGACCCCAGGTCAGTGCCCTGCACGTTCGCCAGCACGCTGACGGTCGGGGCAAGCGTGGTGCGGGCGATGCTGGCCGGCACGTTGCGCGGCGTGACGGTGGCGATATTGCGCAGCAGGACCGCCTGCCCTTCCCCGCCGATGCGCAGCGGCATGTTCAGCAGGGTCTCGGCGTCGGGCAGGCTGGCCGGCGGCGCCTGCACCTGCACGGTGTAGGCGATCGCGTTGACGGTGTCGGTCCAGTACACCGGCGTGACCGTGCCGGAGGTGCCGAGCACCGACAGCACCGCGCGGCTGGCCTGCTGCGCGTCCAGGCCCAGCTGGGCGGCGCGGGTGCGATCGATGTGCACGCGGTACTCGGGTAGGTCCAGGATCTGCCGCAGCGCCACGTCGACCGCGCCCGGCTCCTGGCGCAGGCGGCTTTCCACTTCCCGCGCCAGCGCCAGGTTGCCGGGCACGTCGCGCCCGATCAGGCGCACCTCGAAGGCGGCGGCGGCCGAGCCGGCCAGGGTCCGGCTGGTGGCGTCCGGCGGACGCTCGAATACCTTCACGTCGGGGAAGCGCTCGGCCATGCGCTGGCGGATCTGGGCCAGGTAGTCGCGGGTCGGCGCATGCGGCGAGCGCAGCTGCAGCATCAGCTCGGCCTCGAACGATCCGACCACCGCGCTGTCCACCAGCGACAGGTTGATCGCGTCCGGCACGCCGATCTGTTCGTACACGGTCTGCAATTCCCCGGCCGGGATGATCCGCCGGATCTCGCGCTGGATTTCGGTCAGCCGCTGGGTGGTCTGCTCCAGCCGCGTGCCCGAGGGCATGCGCACCTGCAGGCGCAGCTGGCCGGCATCGACCTGCGGGAAGTACTCGCGTCCCAGCAGCGCGCCGGCGCCCACGCCCACCGCGATCACCAGCAGCGCGGCGATCGCCAGCACGCCACCGTGATGGCCCAGCCGCACCAGCAGCGCGTGATGGCGGTCGCGCAGCGCGTCCAGGGTGTGCTCGACCCTGTGGTTGATGCCCAGCAGCAGTTTTTCCGGCGCCCAGCGCGGGTTTTCGCGGCTGCGGATGTCGGCCGGCAGCAGCAGGTAGCACAACACCGGGATCAAGGTGCGCGAGAGCAGGAACGAGGCAATCATCGCGAAGATCACCGCCAGCGCCAGCGGGGTGAACACCCACGCCGACAGGCCGGTCATCAGCAGGATCGGCGTCAGCACGATGCAGATGGAGACCGTGGAGACGAATTCGGGGAACACCACCTCGCGGGCGCTGTCCAGGATCGCCGTGCGCACGTCCTTGCCCAGGGCGATGTTGCGGTTGGTGTTCTCCACGTCCACCACCGCGTTGTCGACCAGGATGCCGATCGCCAGCGCCAGGCCGCCGAGGGTCATCACGTTGAAGGTGTAGCCCAGCAGGTCCAGCATCGCCACGCTGGCCAGCAGCGCCAGCGGGATGGCCGACAGCACGATCAGGCTGGAACGCCAGGAGCCGATGAACACCAGCACCACCAGCGCCACCAGCAGGCCGACCAGCACCGCCTCGTGCTGGATGGAGGCGATGGCATTGTCGACGAACACCGACTGATCGAAGATCGGCGCGATGCGCATGCCCGGCGGCGCCGAGGCCTCGATTTCCGGCAGCCGCTCGCGCACCGCGCGCACGATTTCCACCGCCGAGGCGCCGCCCAGCTTGATCAGCGCCACGGACACCGCGCTGGAGCCGTCCATCCGCGCCACGTTGGTCTGCAACGCACCGCCGTCACGCACCGAGGCGACGTCGCGCACGTACAGCACGACGCCGTTGCGGGTGGCGACCGGCAGGTCGAGGAATTCCTGCACCGAAGCCGGACTGGCGTCGAGCGAGATCTGCAGTTCGCGCGCACCCTCGCGGATGGAACCGGACGGCAGGGTCGGGCTGCCGCGCTCCAGCGCGCCGGTGATGTCGGAAGGCGTCAGGCCGTAGGTCTGCAAGGCGGACGGATTCAGGTCGACCATCACCTGCCGCGCGGCGCCGCCGTAGGGCAGCGTCATGCGGATGCCGGGAATGGTCTGGATCTGCGAGCGCAGTTGCAGGCGCGCGTAGTCGTACAGCTGCGCCTCGGTCAGCGAGTCCGACGACAGCACCAGTTGCAGCACCGGCGTGCTGGACACGTTGTTGCGCACCACCAGCGGCGGCGAAGTGCCCGGCGGCATGCGCCGCAGGATGGTCTGCGACACCGCGGTGATCTGGCCCAGCGCGCGGTCCAGGCTGACGTTGGGCTGGAAATCGATGCGGATGATGCTGGCGCCGTTGATGGTTTCCGAGCGCACTTCCTTCAGGTCATCCACGGTGTTGAGGATGGCCGCCTCGGAGAAGGTGGTGATCTTGGCGGCCATGTCCGCGGCCGACAGGCCGTTGTAGGTCCAGACCAGGTTGATGGACGGAATGCCGACCTCGGGCAGGATGTCGGTCGGCATGCGCCGGGCCGACAGGGTGCCGAACAGCAGGATCAGGATGGCGAGCACCCCGATGGTATAGCGACGGTTGAGCGCGTACTGGACGATCCACATGGGGCGTGCTTCCAACGGCGGGGGAAGCCGGTACGCGGGCGGCGCCGCTGGCGAGCGGGCACCGACCCGCATCGCGAGGCGCGCGGGCGCCTCATCCGGTGGGGGGCCTTTACGTTAGTCGGCTCATCGGCGCACTGGTTAGTACATTGCTGTCCAATGCTTGCCTATTTCTGCAAAACCGCCGCCCGGGCTTTGCACCGCCGCGCCGGGTTCCGAATAATCGGCCTACCCCCACCCCCACGCATCGCCATGAGCGCCAATACTTCCGCGGATACCCTCGCCCAGCGCGCGACCTGCGCGGCGAAGGCCGAACTGGCGGATCGGATTGCCCAATTGGCAACCTCCGACGGCAGCCACGCCACCGTCATCCCGCAACTGCACCTGATGCGGCGCAATTCGCCGACGCCGTGCATTCCCACGGTCTACGAACCGCGCCTGTGCATCGTCGCCCAGGGCAGCAAGGAATCGACCCTGGCCGGGCAGACCTACCGCTATGACCCGCTCAACTACCTGGTGGTGTCGGTGACCCTGCCGATGATCGGCCAGGTCATCGAAGCCACGCCGGAGAAGCCCTACCTGTCGCTGCGCCTGGACATCGACCCGGCGGTGATCGCCTCGCTGATGCTGGACGCCGGCCCGCAACCCACATCCAACCGCCTGGACCCCGGACTCTACGCCGCCAAGGTGACGACCCCGTTACTGGACGCGGTACTGCGGCTGATGCGCCTGCTCGACACCCCGGCGGATCTGCCGGTGCTGGCGCCGCTGGCGATCCGCGAGATCTTCTACCGCGTGCTGGTCGGCGACCTCGGCCACAGCCTGCGCGAGATCGCCGCCGCCGACACCCGCTCGCACCGCATCTCGCGCGCGGTCGCGCACCTGCGCCAGCGCTTCCTGCATCCGCTCAACATCGAGGAACTGGCGCAGTCCGTGCACATGAGCACCTCGTCGCTGCATCACCAGTTCAAGGCGGTCACCACGCTCTCGCCGCTGCAATTCCAGAAACAGCTGCGCCTGCACGAGGCGCGCCGGCTGATGCTGGCCGACGGCATCGACGCGGTCGCCGCCGCGCATCGGGTCGGCTACGAAAGCCCTTCGCAGTTCAGCCGCGAATACAAGCGCCTGTTCGGCGCGCCGCCGCGTTCGGAGATCGGGCAGGTCCGCTTCAACGCGCGCCAGGTCTGAGGTTTCAGGCGCCGGCCTTTTTCCGCAGTTTGGCGGGCCGGGTCATCCGGATCCAGGTCGGCGCGTGATCGCTGGGCTTGGGCAGCCCGCGCACCCAGCGGTCCACGCCCGCCTCCTTCAGGCGCATGGCGGCCGGCGGATTCAGCAGCAGGTGATCGATGCGCAGTCCGGCGTCGCGCTCCCAGTGCTGGCGGAAATAGTCCCAGAACGTATAGACGCGCTTCTCCGGATGCCGCTCGCGAAGCGCGTCGACCCAGCCCGTCTTCAGCAGCTTCGCGTAGCGCTCCCGGCTTTCCGGTTGCAGCAACGCGTCCTTTCGCCAGGAACGCGGGTTGTAGATGTCCTCGTCGGTGGGCACCACGTTGTAGTCGCCGGCCATCACCACCGGCTGTTCCAGCGCGTACAGCTTGCGCGCGTGGCGGATGAAGCGATCGAACCACTTGAGCTTGTAGTCGAACTTCGGCCCCGGTTGTGGATTTCCATTGGGCAGGTACAGGCAGGCCACGCGCAGGTCGAAGGCATCGACTTCCAGATAGCGCGCGTGGCTGTCGCCGGGATCGCCCGGCAGGCTGCGGCGCACCTCCGTGGACGCTTCGCCGCGGGTCAGCACCGCCACGCCATTCCAGGAGCGCTGGCCCACCCAGCGCGCGTGATAACCCTCCGCTTCCAGTTCCGCGCGTGGGAAGCCTTCGTCCACCGCCTTTAGTTCCTGCAGGCAGGCCACGTCTGGTGTCTCCCGCCGCAGCCATGCGATCAGATGCGGCAGGCGGGTGCGGATGCCGTTGACGTTGAATGTCGCCACGGCCAGCGTGCGTCGCCGGTTCATGGCCATCGATGGCCTTCTTTCGGCAGGTCGTCGCGCTGCTGGCGCAGCACGCAGAAGCGGTGTCCGGTCGGCGCCTGCATCACCCACCAGTCCCGGACCTGCGCGACCCGCCGCGCGCCGAGCGCTTCCAGCCGGCGCACTTCCGCTTCCACATCGGTCGATTCGATGTCCAGGTGGACGCGGCTGGGATGCCGGACCGCCTGCAACAGGATGCCCGGCTGGCCCGGCGCGGTGTCGAGCTGTCGATAATGGCCATCGTTCGGATCCGGCAGGCGCCGCCATGGCTGGCCCAGCGCGCCGGACCAGAACCCGGCCGCGGCATCCAGTTCCGGCTGCCGGCAATCGATGACCAGTTGTGCCAGGCGGCTGCGGTGCATGCCCTACTCTCCATGCGGGTGTGCTTCCAACCTAGGGTCGGCACCATCACGGACGGGTGAAAAGCGCGCGCCTTCACGTGCCGCTGGCATCGCCCGAACGATGCTGCGGGCAGATGCCACCGGAGACACCGCTTGGTTTCGCGCCTTTCCACTCCGCCCGCGCCCGCCGCGCTGCTGATCATCGACATGATCAACTTGTTCGACTTTCCGGGCGGTGCGGCCCTGGCGCGCCAGGCCCGGCCGCTGGCGCGTCGCCTGCAGGCGCTCAAGCAGCGCTTCCACCAGGCTGGCGCGCCGGTCGTCTACGTCAACGACAATTTCATGCACTGGCAGGCCGACTTCAAGGAACTCGTCGCGATCTGCGCGCATCCGCGCGCGCCCGGCGCCGAAATCGCCGAACGCCTGCGCCCGGGACCCGAGGACTACTACGTCCTCAAGCCCAAGCATTCGGCCTTCCTGTGCACCCCATTGGCGCTTTTGCTGGCGAAACTGGGCGTGCGCCGGCTGGTGCTCACCGGCATCGCCGCCGACGCCTGCATCCTGGCGACCGCGATGGATGCGCATGCGCGCGAATACGCGCTGGAAATTCCCCGTGACGGCGTGGCCTCGCGCACCCCGCGCCTGCGTGATCTCGCGCTGGCGACCCTGCAGGGAGCCGCAGGCATCGGCATCAGCCGGGTGTCGCGCGTCCGGCCCTGAGGGCGGGCCACATCACTCCGGGACGTAGCCGGTCAGCAGCGCTCGCTCCCATTCCGGTCGCCCGCGTTTGCGCGCCAGCCGGGCCATCGCGAGGTGGTCATAGGGCAAGGCGATGTGCTCCACCTGCCAACCGTGCGCGCCCTTCTCCAGGATCGCGTAGCGCGCATCCGGTGAACCGTTTTCGACCACATAGGGCACAGGATGATCGTCGCGATACGCCTGCAGGCCGACGCTACCGGGATTGAACAGCAGTTGCCCGGCCGGCGTACGCAGCGCGCGCGGCACGTGGGTGTGCCCGCACGCAATGACGGGAGCGGTTTCGCCCGCCAGGCGTCGAACCACTTCCTCCGCCGAGGCCATCCGCGTCCCCGGCCCCACCACCGTTTCCAGCAAGTGTTCGCAATCGCTGCGCGGGGTTCCGTGGCACAGCAACAACTCGTCGTCCACGCGCACGCAGGACTCCAGCGAGCGCAACCAGTCCAGTTCCGCCTCGCCCAGTTGCGAGGCCGCGTGGCGATCCGATTCCCCGCCCCGCCCGTCACGCAGCAGTTCCAGGATCTGGCGCTCGTGGTTGCCGGCCAGCGACAGCCAGCCGGAATCCATCAGGAAGCGGGCGGTCTCGCGCGGCAGCAGCGGCCCGGACAGGTTGTCGCCCAGGTTGACCACCCGCGCCATGTCACGGCGGCGGATGTCCGCCGCCACCGCCTCCAGTGCGGCGATGTTGCCATGGATGTCGGAGACGACGGCGATGCGGGCCATGCGGACACCAGCGTGTCGGGAGGCCGGTGAATCTAGCAGAATGCTGCGCCGCGGACGGTGCGATACTGCGACGCCACCGTCCGCGGACCGGTCCCGCTCGTCCGCCGCCGGGAACACGGACATGACCGCCGCTGGAGAACATCATGAGCATCGAAGTGCGTGGCGTGTGCGCCTTGCTGCAGGTTTTCGACATGCCGACCTCGGTCCGCTTCTATCGCGACGTGCTGGGGTTCGAGATCGTCCAGACCTCGGCACGCGAGGGCGACCGGTTCGACTGGGGATTGCTGCGGCTGGGCGAGGCGGAGCTGATGCTGAACACGGCATACGAGGCGGATGACCGGCCGGCATCGCCGGATCCTGCACGCCTGTCGCAGCATCGCGACGTCTGCCTCTACTTCGGTTGCCCCGATCCGGACGCGGCCTACCGGCAGTTGCGGGAGCGCGGTGTCGACGTGGAGCCCCCCAAGGTGGCGCCGTATGGGATGAAGCAGTTGTACGTCAGCGATCCGGATGGCTTCCTGCTGTGTTTCCAGTGGCCGGCGGAATAAGCCGTCCCTGTTGCCGCAGCCATGATCGGCATCGCCCGGCGGTTGTCCTGATCGTCGACATTCGATCATCGTGCACTCGGCAGATGATCGATGCCGTCCAAACTGTCCATTCACCGGCAACGCTGATACTGTTTCCGCCCACAAAAAATCACCGTTCCCGGAAGAGGTTCCATGTTCAGCCACGTTACCGTCGGTGTCAGCGATCTGGATGCCGCGGCCGCGTTCTACGACGCGATCCTGTTGCCGCTGGGTTTGCGGCAGCGTGAAGTGATACCGGATGGTGGCCCCGCGGCCCGCTGCTGGATCAAGCCGGGCCAGGCATTGCCCCGGTTCTATGCCTATCAACCGTTCGATCGGCAGCCCGCCAGCGCAGGCAACGGCAGCATGCTGGCATTCCTCGCCGGTGATGAGCAGCAGGTGCGGCAGGCTTATGCCGCCGGCCTGCTGGCGGGTGGCAGAAGTGAAGGCGAGCCCGGTGAGCGCCCGCACTACGGCAAAGGCTATTTCGGCGCCTACCTGCGCGATCCCGATGGCAACAAGATCCATCTGGTCCATCGTGGGGATCTGGCGTGATGAAGTGTTCGGTCTACATCGCCGCCAGCGTGGACGGCTACATTGCCGGAGCGGATGGCGATATCGATTGGCTGCTGCGCCCCGAATACGCCGTCTCCCTGCTCAACGGGCTCAGCTACGAAGCCTTCATCGCCGATGTCGACGTCCTGGTGATGGGACGTCATACCTACGACAAGGTCCGCACCTTACCAGAGTGGCCCTATGGCGCCCTGCCGGTCGTCGTGCTGTCGTCGCGACCGCCTGACACCTCCGCCGGCCAGCCCGCCGACGTGCGATGGATGAGCGGTTCACCGGAAGAAATCACCCGGCGACTGGCCGAAGAAGGATGCCGCCATCTATATATCGACGGCGGCAACACCGTGCAACGCTTCCTGCGGGCCAGACTGATCGATGAGCTGACCATCACCCGCGTCCCACTGCTGCTGGGCAATGGCATACCGCTGTTCGGTGCCGATGTCCCCGAACAAAACCTGCGCCTGATCGCGGCAACGCATTCCGAAAATGGTTTCGTCCAGGAACGCTACGCCGTTCAGCACCCGCGGTAGCGCGCCGTCCTCAAGCGCTTTGCGCGCCGCAAGGCAATGGAGGCTCCCTTTCTTCGCATCGCCTTGCCGTAGTGGCCCGGACATGCCTGTCGCGCGGAATGGCTACTCCGATGCGAGAGGTTCCGGTGATGCCACCAGGGCGCCTGTGTCCGGCCCGGCCCACACGCTGTCACGCGGACCGAAGCGCGCGCGCCGTCGTGCATGCAGCGCCATCAGCATCAGCGCGCCGGCTCCCAGCAACGCGATGCCATCCACCCATGGCAGAACGCCCGGCGGGAACCACGCGCCCCCCAGATGCCAACGACCGGCCAGACTGCTGAGCGGAATCAGCAGGGTGGTCGCCGCGGCGAACAGCGCCAGTTCCGACGACGCGCGACCGGCGCCACGCAGGAACGCCCATCCGATCGTCCCCAGGAACACCGCGTAGTAGACGATGCGATGCCACAGCGCCGGATCCTCGACGCGCCCCGGCAGCCATTTGGCCGCGGCGAGCGTGGCGGAGATGCCGGCCACGCAACCCAGCGCCACGCCCACGGTCAGGCAGGCCATCACCCGGCTCGAACGGCGCTGCGCGACGATACCCTGGCCACGTTCCTTCCTGCGCCGCGACTCCAGCCAAAGCACGTTGCCGGTGTAGAACAGCATCGCCCCGGCCAGGCCCAGCAGGAAATAGGCCCAACGCACGGGCAGGCCACCGAAGTTGCCGAAGTGCAGGCTGAAGAAGCTGGCGATCGCGGTCTCGTAGCCCGCATGGCGCCCGGGAATGTCGTCGCGGTGCAGTTCACCGGTATAGGGATTGGCGCCGACCAGGGTGGAGATGCGGCCACGGATCGGATGGCGCGGATCCACGCCCTCCAGCCGCGCCTGGGTCACCCCGCCACGGCTCTGGTAGTTCACCGCCAGCACCTCGAAGCCCGGCGCCTGCAACCCCGCCTGCCGTACCAGCTCGGCCGGCGCCAGTACCTGTGCGCCGGGTGGCCGTTCCGGAGGCGGCTCCCTGCCCCATTCGATCGCGGTCGGATACACCGCCCGTTCCTGCAGATCGTAGAACTGGTCGTGGAAGGCGAACACCACGGCGGTGAGCGCCATCACGATGTGGAATGGCAGACTCAGGATACCCAGCGCGTTGTGCGCGTCCAGCCACATGCGCTTGAGGTTGTGGCCAATGCGCAGCGCGAACAGATCCTTGACCAGGGTCGGCAGCAGGACGATCACGCCGGACACCAACGCCACGCAGTACAGCAGCGCGATGACGCCCATGATCGGCATCGCCACTTCGTGCGGGAACGGCAGGCCGACCTGCTGGTGCAGAACGTCGATCCATTCGGCGACTTCGGCCCTCTCCAGCGCCTGGGTCCGCAGATGGCCGTCGCCATCCAGCGACGCGGCGAAGCTGGCGACCTCGCCACGGCGCTCGCCTCGCACGTGCCACAGCATCCGCGCCGGCATGTCCGGGGTGGGCGTGACGCGGATTTCGTAGTCGCGCGCGGCTTCCGGATGCGCGGCGACGGTGGCGGCGATGAGTTCGGGCGCCCGTTCCAGCGGCACGGCGGGCGCGAGTTGGCTCGGTGGACTGGCCCAGCGCTCGATCGGTTTTTCGAACATGGTCAGCGCGCCGGCATAGAACGCGATGAACAGGCACAGCCCACTGAGGATGCCCACCCAGATATGGACGTCCTTGTAGACCTTGATGATGTCGTTGCGGATGCGCATGCGAAAAACCGGTGGAAGGAGTCAACCCAGCAGCCCGCGGCTGGCATGCAGCAGGCCGAACGCCAGCGCGTTGGCCAGTGACAGCCACAGCCACGCGCGCAACGGGGTGCGGAACAGGAACACGAAACCCAGCACGACCGTCCAGATAGGCGCCATCAGCCACATGTTGAATTGCAGCTTGCCCGGCCCGCCGGCGATGCCGCCCGGTCCCCACCAGGCAAACAGGCCCGACAGCGCCAGCGCCAAACCGAAGCCCAGCAGCAGGCCCGCGCAACTCTTGCCCAGCCAATGCCGGCTCTGCAGTTTCGGCGCGGCCCGGCTCATCGCGCCGCCCTCTTGCGGTTGCGCGCGCGCCATGCGCCGAGGAACGGCATCAGCGACCACACCAGCATCAGCAGGGTCAGCCAAGTGAACGTGGCGGCGAGCGCGCCCAGCAATTGCAACAGCGCCAGCAGCGAGATCAGCAGGCACAGGCCGCCCGGCCAGCCGCGCGCACGCGCCGGCCACGGCCCGGCGGCGCGCCACGCCTGTTGCGGCGAGGCCAGGTAAAGCAGCGCGGCACCGGCGATGCCGGTGCCCGCGGCCAATGCGATCAGGATGGAATTCATGGCGGCGCCATGCCTGCGAACGCGGGCAGGAACAATGGCAATGACGCGCCCAGCGTCTGTCCGTGCGAAAGACCCGGCAGCGGGACGTAGCGCGCTTCCACGCCACGCGCCCGTTGCCGCTCCACCAGATCCTTCGCCGCGCCCGGTGGTACCGCGTCGCGTGCGCGCCGCATCGGGGCGTGATCCGGTCGGTCGGCGTTTGCGGGTCGGGGTTCGGCTTCGATGGCCCCCACCCCAACCCTCCCCCGCACGCGGGGGAGGGAGCTGTCTTCGTCGTTTGCGGGTCGGGGTTCGGCTTCGGTGACCCCCACCCCGGCCCTCCCCCGCACGCGGGGGAGGGAGCTGTCTTCGTCGTTTGCGGGTCGGGGTTCGGCTTCGGTGGCCCCCGCCCCGGCCCTCCCCCGCAGGCGGGGGAGGGAGTCATTGGGCATCCCGCTTTCGCCCCTTCCCCCACTTGCGGGGGAAGGCTGGGATGGGGGCGCCTTTCCCGAAGCGGCATCAGCGCCGTTCTCACCCGCCGCCAACCACAACGTCACAGCCGTGGCGGATGCAGCATTGCCGGCCTCCTTCAACAGATACCCCTCCCCCCACCACAACGAAGGATCCACCGCCGCATAGGTGGCAAACGCATCCGGCCGCGAGAACAGCGCATGCAACACGAACACGCCGCCGTAGGAATGTCCCCAGATCGCCTGCCGCGCATCGTCCAGTGGCACCACCTGGCGCACGCGCTCGCGCGCGGCGCCGGTGAGGAGGTCGAGGAAACCGTCGGCGCCACCGTTGCGCCGCCCCAACGGATCGACCTGCGCGGCCTCCCCGCCAGGCAGGCGCGGGGTGTAATCATGCGCGCGCGCCGCGCTGTCGATGCGCAGATCGTTGTCGTGGGCGACGAACACCAGCAGCGGCGGCGAAGGTGCCTTCGCCAATGCCTGCAACAGGGTTGCCGGCGTCTCCATCAGCGCCGCGTTGCCGTCCAGCAGCCAGACCGCCGGATAGCCCGTCGCGGGTGGCGGCGCCAGCGGAATCGCGAGGTTGAACCGGTATCCCTGCCCGCCTGCTTCGGCTGGCAGGATGACGCGTTCGAAGCGGTATCCCGGCGCGCCCGTATCGGCGACGGTGGTACCGATGCGCCGGCTCAGGTCCGGCTGCGCGACCACAGGCATCGCCGTCGCCAGCAACACGGCCGCGATGAGGACAAGCAGCGCCCTCACCAGCTGAACCTCGCCGTCGCCGTCACCGTGCGGCCACTGCCGTAGTAGCAGGAAGAGACGCCCCCGCAGGTCGACACGTACAGTTTGTCCGACAGGTTGCTGACGTTGAGGCTGAACTGCGTATGCACGCCACCGAGATCGCCCAGGTCGTAGCGCAGGGCCGCATCGAACAGCGTGTAGGCGGGAATCCGGTACACGTTGGCGCTGTCGCCGTAGCTTTCGCCGTTGTAGCGCACGCCCGCCGCCAGGCTCAGTCCGCCCAGCGCACCGCCCTGGAAGGTGTAATCCGCCCACAGCGAGGCGGTGTAGTCCGGCACCATCGCGATCTGCTTGCCCTGGTAGAGATCGCTGCGGGTCATTTCCGAGTCCATCCGGGTCGCCGCGCCGATCACGCTGAAGCCTTCCAGCGGGGTGATGCGGCCTTCCAGTTCGATGCCGCGCACGCGTCCCTCGCCATCCTGGATGGAACAGCGATCCTGGCCGGTGGCACCGCAGTTGCTGTGCGCGGTATCCGGATCCTGGGTCAGCACGTTCTGCTGGCGCAGGTCGTACACCGACAACGTCACCAGGCCATCGAAACCGGCGGGCTGGTACTTCAGGCCCGCCTCCCACTGTTTTCCGGTGATCGGATCGAATGGCGTGCGGGTGAAACTCTGCAACACGCTGGTGGTGGACGGCTGGAACGACTCGGCGTAGCTCACGTACGGCGTGAGTCCGTTGTCGAACAGGTACACCACGCCGGCACGGCCGGTGAAAGCCTCGGCGTCCAGCTGCGTGCGCGTCCACGGACCGGTAACGCCGGTGGCCACGGTGTGGGTGGCGGTCGCGGTGTCGTCCTTGGTCCAGTCGTAGCGGCCACCGAGAGTGAAGCGCCAGTTGTCCAGCGCGATCTGGTCCTGCAGGTACACGCCGGTCTGGCGGTTGATGCCACGCGACAGGCTGATGCTGCGGGTGACCGGGACGTAACCGGTGTAGACCGGACGGAAGATGTCGATCGGCGCGGGATTGGTCATCGCTCCACGCTGGGCGTCCCAATCGGCCTTCTGCCAGTCCATGCCCAGCAGCAGCGTGTGCGAGGCCGCGCCGGTGTCGAACTTGCCCTGCAGGCGGGTATCGACGGTATCACCATCCGAGTCGCCCGTGCCCCAGGTCGCGCGCCGGTTCTGGGTACGGCCATCGGGATTGAGGCCGCCACTGGTGACTACCGTGCGGAACAGCGAGTCCACATGCGTGCGCCGCGCGCTCTGGCCCACCGTCCAGTTCGCGTTGAAGGCGTGCTCGAACAGCCAGCCGGCGGTCCAGATGGTGCGATCAAAGGTGTTCCAGTCCGGTTCGCCGATGAAGGTGGTGTTCTTCATCCGGCCATAGCGGGTCGGTCGCAGGGTGCCGTCCATTGGCAGGAACTGGTAGGTCGAACCGCCGTCGTCCTTCTGATAGAGCCCCAGCAGGGTCAGGCGGGTGCGCTCGGCAATCTGCCAGCTGTAGCTGGGTGCGAGGAAGCCATGCTTCTGTTCGGTGTGCTTGATCTGTGTGTCGCCGTCGCGATACAGGCCGACCAGGCGGAACAGATGCGCATCGCCCTGCTTGCCCGCGCCGACGTCGAACGCGGCGCTGGCCTGGCCGTGACCATCCACGCCGATGCGCAGCTGCTGCTCCGCATCCGGCCGCGGCGTCTTGCTGACCTGGTTGACCATGCCGCCCGGGGCGACCTGGCCATACATCACCGCGGACGGCCCCTTCAACACTTCCACCCGTTCCAGGTTCCAGCTGTCGAACATGGTCCGGTTCCACTGCCCGCCCTGCGGCGCGCGCATCCCGTCGAGGGTGACGTTGTTGCTCCAGCTGCCGGCATCGAAGCCGCGGATGCGGAAATCGTCGACGCGATTGTCGATACCGGTGCTTTCCAGGCTGACACCGGCCACGTAGCGCATGGCGTCGTTGAGGTTCTGCACGCCGCGCGCATCCAGTTCCTCGCGCGCGATCACCGACACCGACTGCGGCGTCTCGGCGATGGTGGTATCGGTCTTGGTCGCGCCTTGCGCGTGGGAAGTGGTCCGGTAGGCGTTGACCCGGACGGTATCGAGCGTGGTGGGCGCGGGGGCGTCCGCCTCGCCCGCCGACGGCAACGTGGTCTGCGCCGTGGCGGCGCCGGACAATGCCAGAAGCGAGGCGAGGGGGAGGGAAAGCGGGGTGCGCGCGAAAGCGCGCCGTTGCATGCTGGACACGGAACCAACCTGGAATGAAGAGGTTGGCTGACTGCGTCCGCAGCGGCTATTGGGGCAATTCTACCTTGATGAGAATGATTCGCAATTGATTTGAGTCAAGCCGGCGCTCGGTTGTGGCGGGAAAGCCTGTCCCCCGTCGTCCCGGCGAACGCCGGGCCCCATTTTTTCGCGCGAGTGGGAACCACTGGAATACCGCGGCATCACGCAAAGAGCGATTCCAGCATTTGCTGGAGTGACGAGGACTGGGATTTGGCCCCTCAGACCGCCCGCAGCATCAGGAACAGGCGGACGCTGTAGTACCCGTCCTGCGCCGCCCAACCTGCTGACGCCAATGCCTGTTCGCCCACATCCCACGGCTCGCTGTCGCGCAAGGCCTCGACGGTGAACGCACCATTGAGATTGCAGAAGAAAAACCGGAACCAGTGCGTATGCCCCGCCAGCGGCTCGGCGCGGATGGCAGCTTCCAGCCGCGCGAACAGCCCGTCAGGTATCGGCGGCTGCATGCCCGCCGAACCACGCGTGCCGAAGTTGCCGATGTGCGCGGCGTAGTCCCTGTCGCCGATTGACCAGGTCTCCACCGTCACCTGCTCCTCATCCACCTGACCCCAGAGCGCCGACAGCAACACATGGAAGGAATTGCGGGTGAAATTGGCCAATCCGTCATTGAGTCCATCCTCGCCCTCGCCGATACCGGCGAAGTTCTCCTCGACGATGGTCTTGTCCGGCAGCACCACGTGCACGTCCAGTCGTCCGGTCGTTTCGCCTGGATGCCAGACCGCGCGCATCGCCGGCAGCTCGCCGTTCGGCGCGATCCAGTCGCCCTCCACCACATGGGCGATGCCATGGCCGTCGAACAGTTGGGACAGCGCTTCGGTAACGGTGGAGGTAATCATCAAGGCTTCACTTCATTTCCAGCCGCCATCATCGCGGCTACCACCCGTTCCGCCAAGCACCCCAAACTACACATCCGAACCCTTCCCCCGCTTGCGGGGGAAGGTGCCCGAAGGGCGGATGGGGGCACGCGACGCCATGAAGCGGAGCTGGCTCGGCCACCACCCAAGCCACAAACGCCGAGCAAGCTCGGCGCTACACCGCCCCACCATCCTCCTTCCGCCGGCTGAAAACCAATACGCCCTCGCCCACCGTGACCTGCAATTCATCGCCCACGGCGAATCCGCATTGCTCCAACCATCGCCCCGACAGCCGCAACATCGGCACCGCACGTCCCACCAACTGCTCGCCCCGACGCTCGTCGTAGTATTGGTAACCCACCGTGCAGCGCCGGGGAATGCGGAATCGCGGACGCGGCGTTGGTGTTTCCGGCGCAGTACGGAGTTCGGTGATAGCTGGCGATGCGGCCTTCGCCGGTCCGGGCGACTTTGACCGGCCAACGCAACGTTCGGCGGCGGAGTCGGGAGCGCTCGACACGGACACTGCAACCTTGCGGGTCCGCGTGTTCTTCTGTTGGGGAGACATCATGTCTGGATTCCTTGTGGAGTGAAGAATCCGCCGCTCCCGCTGCTAAACGAAGGCGACGGACGGTGCGCGGTTAGCAGACCGGTCCACAAGAACCGGCAGACCTTGCGGTCTCCGCGCACCGCCCGCCATGAAACGGGCATGCCCATGCACCGATATTCGGGCACAAGAAAAGCGCCGATCATCGGAGATGGGCGCTGGTGCGCCTTGTGGTTGCGGGCTGCTAAACCCGTCTGCCGGATTGATGGCAGCATTGCGATGTTGCGACGACACACAGCGAAGATCAAGCACATAGAGCGGAGTTGCTCCGCCCCCTGGCAAACGTCACGCGGTCCCTTCCCCCGCTTGCGGGGGAAGGTGCCCGAAGGGCGGATGGGGGCACGCGACGCCATGAAGCGGAGCCTGCTCGGCCACCATCCAAGACAAGAATGCCGAGCAAGCTCGGCGCTACCTCATACCAGGATGGCGTTCGTCTCCAGCCAATTGACGCAGGCTTCGACCTGCTCCTCCCACCCGATCCAATCGTCCTCCGACTCACCGCGATACACCGCCACCGCATGTCGCAGGACCGGGTGATGTTCACCAGGCAGATGCGCGAGGACATGTTCGGCCGCGACGTCCTTGGCGACAATCCCGCCCGTCCGCAACGTTACCCACATGCGCGCCAGCGTGAGCAGCGCGTGCTTCTCTTCGCCGCGCCAGTTGCGCGCCACCTCCGGCATCATCGCGAGGATGGCATCGCGGATGTCCGCATATGGAATCGCCGGCAGCAGATCGGCTGCCGGCGGTCCGTGCAAGGCGACGCCCTTGGCACGCGCCTGAGTCAGCAACAGAGCAATATCGGGATCTGGTTCGGCCGCGGGGACCTCGCCTGCTTCCAGCACGGTCCGCAGCCATTCGCCGAACTGCAATTCGCGCCGGGCCGGAGCGCGCCACGGCTGGATATCGTTCAGGACCAGGAAAGTCACTTCCAGCGGACGAACCTGCTCCCTCACCGGATACGCGGAGAAGGCCAGCAGCTTCCGCATCAACGGGCCGCGTTCGGCATCGGCCAATGGCCGTCGCAGGATCGCCAGCAAATCGATATCGCTCTGCGCGCGCAAACCGCCTTCGACAAAGGAGCCGTAAAGATAGATGGCCAGCAGGTTGTCCCCCAGTCCTTCCCGCAACGCATCGATGGCGTCGCGGGCCTGGGTGGGCACGTTGATGGCATGGATTGTCTGCAGAGAATTCACGACGTCAGGCTAGCCAGGTCTCGCCGATGCCGTTTGCCGCGAGCCGCCCACCATGAGGCCAGGCCCGCGCCCAGCGTCCAGGCCAGCAGGGTCTTGCCGCCGACCGGCAGACTGCCGATGGCCGCCAGCGCGACGACACAGGTCGCGACGAACGCCAGCAAGGCTGCGGGGATGTGCATGGACGCCATCCGAAGCGCGATTCCATGGATTACCAGGGCAACCAAACACGCGCCGGGTCCAAACACCACGAAAACATCCCATAGCCCCGTGGGAAATCCGCGCGGCATGGCGATCGCGGCGGTGCGGGCCAACGCATGTATGGAAACCTGGCAGGTCACGAACGCGGATGCGATTCCGATTGCCACGCCAAGCAATGCATTCCTCATGGCTGCTCCTGTCCTTCGCGCGGGGCCGATGAGGAAACATACCATCCGGCCCGTCATTTCCACGGACCTGCCGCATCCGGCTCTTCCGCGGCGATACGGAAGAAGGCGCTTCGGCGAGACACCACCGATACCGGCACGCCCTCCACGGACAGGCTCGGGCTGAACATCGGAGCGCCGTGATTTTTTCCGTCCCGGCGCGAATCACGGTCGTACCTTCACCCGGAATCGCCTCCATGCCATCCGTCGTCCACCCGCCGGACCGCTGATCCGCCCAGCGGCCGCGTGCCGCGTCATTCCCTGTTTCCACGCGTGCTCCTGCCGTCCCACGGCGGGCCGGGGACGCGCATGTCCCAAAAAAGGAATCCTGCCATGTCTTCCTCTTCACTTCCCGCTTCCCCCGCCGACGGCGAGCGCCTGCATGGCCTGGACGCACTGCGCGGACTCGCGCTGCTGCTGGGCCTGGTGGTCCACGCCAGCATGGCTTTCATGCCGGGCGCGAAGGCGTTCTGGATCGCCCACGATCCGGATCCTTCCGCCTGGATCGGCCTGGGCTTCTACATCCCGCACATGTTCCGGATGGTGCTGTTCTTCCTGCTGGCCGGCTTCTTCGGCCGGCTGGCTTGCGAACGATTGGGAACCGGCGGTTTCATCCGCGATCGCGGCAGGCGCGTCACCCTGGTCCTGCTGGCCGGCTGGCCGCTGGTGATGACCGGCATCGTGTCGGCGCTGGCGCTGGGCGCGATGCTGGACAACGGCGGCACCCTGCCGCCGTCGCCGCCTCCGCCACCGCTCACGCCGGAGACGTTTCCGCTGACCCATTTGTGGTTCCTGTATGTGCTGACGCTTTGCTACGCGGTGCTGCTGGCGCTGCGCGCCGTCATCGGCCGCCTGTCGTTCTCGCCGGTCCTGCTGCGATGGGGCGACGCGGTCACCCGCGTGCTGGCATCCCGTGCCGGATCGGCGTTGCTGGCCCTGCCGCTGGCGATCGCATTGGCGACCACGGCGAAGTGGTACGCGTTCTTCGGCATTCCCACTCCGGATCAATCGCTGTATCCCCCGCTGGCCGCGTGCGTCGCCTTCGGCAGCGCATTCCTGTTCGGCTGGTGGCTGCATCGCGGGCACGATCTGCTGCCCGGACTGGCGCGACACTGGCGAACGCAGCTCGTCATCGCGGCGGCATGCACGCTGTTCTGCCTGGCACTACTGGGAGGCCAGGTGGTGCTGGTCCCCGCCGCGCGGGAGCCGCGCACCTGGCTATATGCGGCGCTTTACGCGCTGGGCGCGTGGAGCTGGACCTTCGGCCTCACCGGCGCGGCGCTGCGGGCATTCGCGCAGGCACATCCCTTCCGTCGCTATCTGGCCGACGCGTCCTACTGGATCTACCTGGCACACATCCCGGTGGTGATGGCCCTGCAGGTGCTGATCGTGCGCGTGCCCGGCCCGGCCGGCTTGAAGTTCATCGCCGTCCTGCTGATCGCGCTGGCATTGCTGCTGGGCAGCTACGGGCTGTTCGTCCGCACCACCCGGCTGGGCGGCTGGATCAACGGGCGTCGGCATCCGCGCCGCTGGTCGTGACGGGTAATTCGTGGACGAATCCGCCCCACACTGTCGCGGGATGCCGGTTTCCTCGCGCGCTCCGTTGGCGCGTCAGGTCAACGCGGTCATCACCGCGGCCCGATAGGCGGGCCGTGCCTTCAGACGCTCATACCAGGCGGACAGATGCGGCGTGGCCGCGCGCTCAATCGGCATCTCGAACCATGCATAGATGAAACTGCCCAGCGGGATGTCGCCCATGCCGAAACGCTCGCCGGAAAGGTAAGGCTGTCCGGCCAGCGCCTGCTCGGGAATCCGCAGCAGTTCGTCGATTTCGTGGATGGCGGCATGGATCGCATTCCAGTCCTGCTGCTCGGGCGGGGTGCGCAGGACACCCCAGAACACGGTGCGGAACGGTCCGGCGAAGGTGGAGGTGGTCCAGTCCATCCATTTGTCCGCGACCGCCCGCGCCATCGGATCCGTCGCATACAGATCCGCGGTGCCGTACCGCGCCATCAGGTAGCGGACGATGGCGTTGGATTCCCAAAGGACGAAATCGCCATCCTCAATCATCGGCACCCGGCCATTGGGATTTTTCCGCCGGTACTCCGGACCATCCACAACGCCGAACGCGCCGCCGGCATTGATGGATTCATGGGCCAGGCCCAGTTCCCGCGCCGCCCACAACACCTTGCGGACGTTGGAGGAATTGATGCGGCCCCAGATCTTCAGCATGTCGCGGGTTCCTTCGGCAGAGATGGGCGGCGGATGTCCGACGCCCGGTTTGTCGGGCACGCAGTATAGCGACGGCCTGATGATCTCTTCGTTCTGTTTCGTCAGCCGCGCAGTGTTTCCGCCGCCACTTCGCGCAGTGCATCGCTGATTTGCCTGAGCGTGGTGGACCGCACCGCCGCGTGCTGCCAGTACAGCGGCACGTCGATCCAGCGTGACGGGTCGATATTGACGATCGCCTTCGCTTTCAACGCGGGCGCGGCCATGGAGGCCGGTGCCAGGCACCAGCCCAGGCCGAGCGCGGCGGCGTCCACGAAACCTGTGGACGTGGGAAGGTAATGCGTGGGTGGGGCGATGCGCGCGCGGGTGATGCGGCGGACGAAGCGCGCCTGCAGCTCGTCCTTGCGGTTGTAGACCACCATCGGCGCCCGCGCGAGCGAGGCGGCGTCCACGCCCGACGGGAAATGCCGCGCGGCAAAGTCTGGCGAGGCGATCGCGCAGTAGCGCATGGTGCCCAGTGGATGCACGTTGCAGCCCTGCAGCGCGCGTGCCTCGGCGGTGACGGCGCCCAGTACGGTGCCGTCGCGCAGCAGTTCCAGGGTGTGATCCTGATCGTCCACGCGCACATCGAACAGGTAGCCGTGGCGCTGGTGCAGGCGTGCCAGCGCGACGATGAACCACGTTTCCAGCGAATCGTCGTTCACCGCGATGGCGATCGAGCGCGTGGCTGGCGCCGCGCTGGTCTCGGGCAGGAAGTCCGCCAGCGCCTCGGCTTCCAGCGCCTGCATCGGCCGGACGCGCCGCAGCAGTTTTTCCCCGGCGGGCGTGGGCCGGCATGGCGCCTGGCGCACGACGATGACCTGGCCGAGGCGGTCTTCCAGCGCCTTGATCCGCTGCGAGATGGCCGAAGGCGTGACCGAGAGGCGGCGTGCCGCGGCTTCGAAGCTGCCTTCTTCCAGTACGGCGGCGAAGGCGGCCAGTTGGGGATGGATGAGGTCCATGGACGATGGCCTTGATTAGATTTGCTTCATTACGTGAAGTAAAAACAGTTTGCCTTAATCCAGCGGGCGCGACAGGCTCCCTTCCCGCCCAATGGAACACCACCATGCTGTTTGCCCCCGCCTCCGCCGGATTCGTTGCCGGCGCCGGCCTGATCATCGCCATCGGCGCGCAGAACGCCTTCGTGCTGCGCCAGGGCCTGCAACGCCGGCATGTCGGCCTGGTCGTACTGACCTGCATGTTCGGCGACATCCTGCTGATCGCCTGCGGCGTGGCCGGCATCGGCGCGCTGGTGCGGCGGTGGCCGGCGTTGCTGGAAGCGCTTCGCTACGGCGGCGCCGCGTTCCTGGGCGTCTACGGATGGCTGGCGGCGCGGCGCGCCTGGCACGGCACGGGTTCACTCTCGCCTTCTACCGGCGCGGAAGCCGACTGGCGCCGGGTGTGGCTGGCCTGCTTGGCCTTCACCTTCCTCAATCCACACGTCTACCTGGACACGATGGTGCTGCTGGGCAGCCTGTCCACCCGCTACGCGGGAGCGGCACGGACCGCGTTCGCGGTGGGCGCCTGCCTCGCCAGTGTGGCGTGGTTCTCGACCCTCGGCTACGGCGCACGCCTGTTGCTGCCGGTGTTCCGCAATCCGGTGGCCTGGCGGGTGCTGGATGCGCTCATGGCGGTGTTCATGGGCGCGCTGTGCCTGCTGTTGTTGCTGCGGCCGCTGGACTGAGTTCCGGCTTGCGAGCCCGCTATCGCGCGCCCCGCTCCCGTACCCGGTTCCGTCCCTCGGCCTTGGCCTGGTAGAGCGCCTCGTCCGCCTCGGTCAGCACTTCGTGCGCGCGTCCGCCCTGCACCGCCGCGATGAATCCCACGCCGATGCTCACGGTGACCCGCCCTTCGGGCGTGGGAGACGGCAGCGCAAGTTGTTCGATGGCCTCACGCATGGCCGTGGCAACGTTCAGCGCGCCCGCCCGGCTGATCGACGGCAGCAGCGCGGCGAACTCCTCGCCGCCATAGCGCGCCACCGTATCGGACGACCGCGAGGCGCAGCCCGCCAGCGCATGCGCGACCGCCTGGAGGATGCGATCCCCTTCCGGATGCCCGTAGGTGTCGTTGAGCTGCTTGAAATGGTCGATGTCGATCAGCAGCAGCGCCAGCGAATCGCCCGAGCGCATCGAGCGCCGCCACTCGCGCTCCATGGTTTCCTCGAAGTGGCGGCGATTGGGAATCCGGGTCAGTCCGTCGATGCGCGAGAGCGCGTCGAAGTAGTCGCGTTCCTCGTAGGTCTGGATTTGCAGGAGAACCCCGCGGATGCCTGCACCCAGCGTCGCCAGCACGAAGCCCACGGTGCCCAGCAGGGGCTGCGCCTGCACCACCAGCGCGGAAATCAGCATCAGCGTCAGCGGCAGGAACAGATGGCTGCCGGCCCGCGCCAGGTGGCTGCGGCGCGGCGGATAGACGCGGATGGGTTCCTCTTCCGGAACCTTCCACGCCAGCACCGCCAGCCACAGGAAGGGAAGCGGGATGATCAGATCGGCCCAGTGGCCGAAATCGACATCGGCGAAGAAGTGGTTGATCGCCACCGCGACCAGCAGGTAGGCGATCGCGAAACACGACAGCGCGCGGAAAAACGCGCGGGCGCGGGATGCGGTGGCAGTCACCAGCCGGGTCACCGCGAATACGGCGATGAACAGGTTCTCCAGGTCCAGCATCATCCGCAGATCCAGGAAACCGGCGCTGCCGACGTCCTGATCCGTCGCCAGCGCCGCGGTGCGCATTGCGTACAGCACGCCCAGCGCGAGCGCCAGCACCGCGTCGATCAGCCGCAGGTACCAGGCTTCCCTGCCAACGCTGGCAATCGCGAATGTCAGCGGCACTCCGTAAAGCACGTACAGCAGCAGGCTCGCGGTGCCGGCGGCCGGGCTGCCGGTGCGGACCTGCCACATCGCCATGAACATGCCTGACGCCCATAGCAGCATGGCGACCCCGACGGCCGGCCAGCTCTGGTCCCACCAGCGCGTTCGCCACATCCGCGCCACGCAACTCGCCGCCGCGATCGTCGGCGCGGCCACCAGGAATGGAAACGACGCCATCGGCGCCGCGGCCGACAGACCGATCGCGCACGCATGCGCCGCGACATACAGCATCATGATCAGGTAGGCCATGTCGGCGCCGGTATCCTTTCTCCCCCCGTCATCGCCACTAAAAATTGATCTTCGTGATGCCGGGGTCAAGAGGGGGCGCCGGCAAGCGGACCGGAGCGCCATGTCGTTCAGGTCCACGGGGAAATGACGCTATCCGGATTCCCCTTCGGGCGCCAAGCGTAATGCTGCCCGTCATTCCTCCCCTTGCTCCTGCTGCCGCCAAGGGCACCTGGCACGCATCGGGCCGTCCGGGGATATCAATGATGTTCTTCCGCCATATCGAAAGGCGGCGCCCCGTGGTCTACCCACCCTCGCTGCCGCCTGCCCCTCCACCGGCCACGATATGCGAACGCACTTCTTTCAGGGAAGAGAAAAACGGATTCGGCTCCATGAGCACGATCTCGTCAAGTGCCTCGGCAAGATCCGCATGATGACCCGGCGACGCCTTGATCAGGCGATAGCTGCCATTTCCGACCCAGAACAGTCCCTGCACGTTCGGCACAGTGAACTCGGGCTCAAGCGGCGCCCCATCTACGTCCCAGAAGACCCAGACGCCAGCCTCCACATCGAGTCCTTCGCACCGCGCAACGGCTTCCGCCTCGCTGGCGAAAACGAACAGGCAGCGTTCTTCCGTTTCAGCAACGAATATCACGACTTGCGCCAGAACACAGGCGAGTGCGCTTCGTAGCTGGCGCGTTTCACCTCGGAAAGTTCAATCATCCGTGGGAGGTCCTGTAGTCCCGCACTCCGTATTGCCACCGTGTTTTCCTCGAACAGGACAAGAGCCGACGACGCGAAATACTACGTCAGTCGAATTCATGCGTCTTCTGGAAGGAACGCGCATCCCGCACACGACTTGCGCTCCCTGGCTCCGTGCTATCGCGGCGGCGGCTCACCCGCTGGCACCGCAAGTCGCCGCGCCTTGTCGCGCAGTGCGTCCGCCTTGTCCATCTCGCCCTTGGCTGCGTGGGCTTCCGCCAGGCTGTCCCAGACATTGGCCGACCCGGGAAACAGGACGGTATTCAGTTCGAACACGCGCAATGCCGCGTCCACGCCCAGGTTCTCGCGCACGGCGTAGCCGGTGGTGTTGACGAGTCGTTCCAGTTCAGCCGCGTCGAGGACGCCGCCTGCGCGAATCGTCCGGGCCTGCGCCTGCACATCTCCCTCGACGGGGGCCTGCAACGCATACGTCACCAGCCTTTCCGACAACGCCTCCGCCGTGAACCGTTCCGGCGCCGTCGCCGCCATTGCGCTGTCCACCGGCACGCGCGACCAGACATTCCGGGTACTGCCATTGGTCAGATAGGCGAAGACATGGACGTCTTCGTCCAGCGAATCCTTGAACACGATGCGGACCCGCACGCGGGCGCCACCGTCATGGCCGACCTGCCGGTAGCCGTCGCTCTCGCCGTACTCCCAGCCGGCGGCGAACCAGCCGCGCTTTCCGCCGGACAGCGTGCGCGGCTGCCAGAGGCGGCGCAGTGTCGCCTTGCCCACCAATTCACCCGAGGTCATCGCCCGCAGGAAACGGCCCAGGTCGTCCAGCGTCAGATACAGGCCGGCATGGCCGTAGGCATAGGCGGGCCAGGCCAGATCCTGTTCCTGTTGCAGGCGACCTTCCTTGCCGATGTAGCTCGTCACCACGCCTCGAGGGGGCAATCCGGCCGGACCCAGCCAGGTGTGGCGCATGCCGAGTCTGCCGAGGATGCGCGTCTCCACGATCCGCGGATACGGCTTCCGGTAGCGGGCTTCCAGCAGCGCGGCCAGCACCAGATAGTTGGTCTGCGTGTAGCGCGTGTCGGTGCCGGGAGCGAACTGCATCGGCCTGTCCGCCAGCGACGTGAACACACCCGCCAGATCCGGGGCGAACACCGTGTCCGCCGCCGCGCCGGCACCGTTCCGGTTGTCGAAGTATTCCGGCACGCCGGAGGTGTGATCGAGGAAATCCCGCACGGCAATGGTCCGCCAGGCCGCCGGCAGTCCGGGCAGGTAGGTGCTTGCCGGCGTATCCGGATCCACCTGCCCCTTCTCGACCAGTTGCATGATCAGCGTGCTGGTGAACAGCTTGGCCAGTGAATAGGCGGGAAAGACATCGCCGCTCGCGACCCGTCGGCGCGTTTTCACGTCGGCCTCGCCGTCCACGCCCCGGAACACCACCTTGCCATCATGCGCGACCAGCAATGCCTGGCCGGCGATGCCGTAGCGCTCGCGGTTGAGCGTCATTTGCCGTTCCAGTGAACGGGACAGCGCGTCGTCGTCGCGCGCGAAGGCGGCACCCGGCAACACGGCAACCAGCACGATCAGCATCGCCATCAACCTTTTGCACTTCATTCCGTCGCTCCTGTTGCCGGGCCCCCACCCAACCTCCCCCGCAGGCGGGGGAGGGGCAGTTTTTTGCTTGCCTTGTGATGCATGCGATCTGGCCAGGCGCTCACTGGACGAAGAAGGCGGTGCGCGCCACGCCCGCATTGTTGCTCGGCCCCATCCAGGCGCGCACTTCCAGCTCATGCAGCCCGGGCTGGTCGGCGGGAATGTCCGCGCCGAACAAGCCGCTGTCCGGATCGAACCGGAGCGGATAGCGGCGCGGCGCGCCGCCGTCGACCGTCACATGCAATTCGACCTCGGTGTCGGCCACGCGCCACGGCCCCTGCGCGGAAATCGTGCAGCCGCACAGCATCGTGACCCCCGCCCGCACCGGCACGTTCGTACCGGTCTTGATCCACTGATAGGCGACCGGGCTGGCCAGATCGACAATCAGGCCCGGCAATTCCAGCAGCCAGCCATCGCCCGCGGTCAGGTGGCGGCCCGGCAGGATCCACTGCGTGCTGGTGGCGGTCGTGATGGCCTGCGGTTGGCCGAGCGGCCCGGTCACGCTCGCGGTGACCCGGCGCGGACCATCCAGATCGAGGGTCGTCCGGAACAGCGCCGAATCGGCGGTGGAAACTTTCCCGCCCGGTTTTCTTCCGGCGTCCATGATGAGCCGGGTATCGCCGGTGCTGCCCGATGTCTGGCCCCGGACCAGGATCTCGCCGGTGTCCGCATCGCTCAGGACCACCCGCACCGGCGCGGTGTAGCCGCCGAGGAACTTGGCGCCCCGCGCCAGTACCCGGACTTCCACGTCCGTCCGTTCCGCATGGGCCGGACCGGCCACGCCGGCGCAGACGAGAAGAAGGCACCACGCAACACGGATGGGAAAATGCATGAACAGGCTCCAGGGGAATGTGGAAAGACGACAGCGACGACCGACCGATATCACCGGCAGGCCGGCCGTCAGGGCGGACTCGCAGGGGGAAACCCTTCCCGACCGGATACCGGCGGCGCGGTCCGGAAAAGCCTGGAGCCATCTGGCAGAATCGGCCACTGACATGTCGTGACATCGGCTGACATGTCGTCACCGCAAGGCTTTCGGGCCACGGGAATCAGGAGAAAGCGATGCTGTGCTTCGATGACGTCCGGCTGGACACCACCACCTTGCAGGCGTTCCGGAACGACGTTCCGCTGGATGCGTCGCCGCAGGTGGTGGAAGTCCTGGCCTACCTGATCGAGCACCGGGATCGGATCGTTCCCCGCCAGGAACTGCTCGAACGGTTCTGGCCACGCGCCGGCACCGGCGGCGACGCCGCCCTCAACACCTGCATCCGCCGCATTCGCACCCTGTTGGAAGACGACGCCGAAGCCCCGCGTTACATCCAGACCCGACCTCGCGCGGGCTATCGCTTCATCGCCACGCTGGCCGGCGAAGTCGATGCGCCGGGACCACCGCCGCCGACCGCGGGTACCCCGAACCGGTGGCCGCTGGCCGGCGGCCTGCTCGCCGTGGCGCTGGGCATCGGCGGCGCGCTCTGGGCGCACGCGGCACTATCCCCGCCCCGGCATCGCATCGCCATCGAACCGGTGCAGGGCCTGTGCGAATACGTGCTGTTCCCGAAATTCAATGCCGGCCTGCGCGAAAGCCTGACCGCGCGGCTCAGCCACCACCTGCCCGCGGGCTACAGCGTGGCCGCCGACAGCCAGGAAGCGGATCTGCATGCGCGCGTCAGCGTCCGGCAGACGCCCCGGCGGACCGTCGTGGTGCTGACCCTGGTCGACAAGCGGGACGGTAAGTTGCTGTGGTCGGACGAATTCACCGGCGACACGGACATGGACGACTACGTGCCCTTGCAGCGCTCGCTGGCCGAGCGCATGGCGGCGGGACTGACCGGCGCGCTGGAAAACAAGCGCTCGTGACCGCAACGATGCGGCCGTGATGGCGCATCGCGACACCGGCTGCGGATGGGCGGCCCGCTGACGTCACCGGGAGCGACGACTCCACACCCGCTTCGCCCGCATCATTGCCCGACCATTCGATACTCCCCGGGCGCGCCGAGGACGGCCTGGAACGTCCGCGCCTCCCGCGAGTACGTATGCGTGGTGTCGATGGTCAGCGTGCTGTTGATCAGCATGCTGTGGGTAGGCGCGTTGTTGGTCAGCGCGATCGCCTTGCCCCCGGGGTTGCACGACCAGAATCCGGTCGAGACCTCGACGAACGGCACGCGGGCCGCCACCCGGGCAGGTTGTCCGGGTTCGGGCAAGCTCATCCATTCGATCCACACCCGGCAACTGACATGTTCGAAACCGACGCTTTCGACCACGACGCGGTAGGTTCCCTCCCGGGCGTCGGCTTTCCAATGTCCGCCGGTGATGGTCGTCGCGGGCGTGGTTGCTTCATCGGGCCAGGCCATGGCCGTGGGCGCGGCGAGCAGGAAGATCGCATACAGCAACGCGGTGGACGTCTTCATGATTGACCCGTGCGATCCCGGGATGCGGCCGATGGAACGTCATTACAGCGCCCGGCGCGCCTCGGCACAACGACGGCACCGAAGCGGCACGCGGTTCACTCCTCGATCGCCTCGATGCCCTGCTGGCGCAGGCTCTCCAGATGCGCACGCATCTCCGCTAGCCGCTCGGGGGCATGCCCCTCCCACGCCGCGACCTCGCCGATGACGCGGAAGGGATGCGAAGAACGGTATGAGCGGGTGGGATTGCCGGGAAACCGCTTGTCGGTGAGGTTGGGGTCGTCTTCGATCGGCCCGGTCGGCGCCACAAGGTAGATCCTGCCCGGTCCGTCCCCCACCGCCAGTTCCGCGCCCCAGATCGCCGCGTCCAGGGTGGCGGACAGGTAGACGAACCGGGACGGTCGGCGACTGCCGTAGTTGGAGGCGCGCCCCGGCGCGATCAAATCACCCGCTTTCAGGTCGGCCTTGGTGCCGTGGTAATAGGTTTGCGAATCCGCCATCGCCTTGTTCCGGTGTCCTGCCGTTTCGACAGGGCGGCGATGCTGACGCATGGGCGGGGCCTTGCCGCAAGTCCCCCGCCGTTATATAAATTTGTGGCGGGAGGCGCGTGGCGTCTCCCGTTTTCGTTTTCACCGCCTTGGTTTGGCCCGGTTCTCACTGGGCGACCGGAAAAACCGTCCGGAGGCCGTTCCCGGCCTTCCCGAAGCAGACTCGACCGTGGTCTCGGGCAGAATGTCGCAATCTGCCAATTACATTCAGCCGGGCCGGCGGTACGCTTGCTTCCTTGCGCCCGTACCTCATCCCTCGCCGTCGGAGATTCCCATGAAGTCGATGTTCGCCATCCTGCTGACCGCGGTCGCACTGCACGCCGCGCCAGTCCTCGCCGACTCGCCGGTATCGTCTCCCTTGACCGGAAAGTGGGCGATCGACGTTGCCAAGTTGCCGATGCCTCCGGAAGCGCGGCCGAAGAGCGTGACCCTGGAGTTCAGCACCCAGGCCGACGGCAAGTGGAACACACAGGTCAAGATCGTCAATCCGGATGGCAGCACAATGCACTCCGATGCCACGCTGCCCCTGGACGGTACGCCGGGTCCGGTCACCGGCGACTACTGGGCCGACGTATCGGCGATGAAGATGCCCGCTCCCAACGTGCTGGTGCTGCAACTGGCCTACAAGGGCACGCCCTCCTCCACCCGCATCTACACCGTCACCGGGGACGGCAAGACGCTGACCGAAACCAAGGCCTTCTTCAGCAAGGAAGGCAGCCCGATGCTGCAGACCACGACGTTCAGTCGCATTCCCTGACAGCCTGGCCGGCGGTAGAGAATCAATATCCGCCGCCCTACCGGGTCGGGCTTGCACCCGCGTCCGGCGACATCGGCGGCGTTGCCTGCCGCCGGTAGTACGCGCGAGCGGTGGGAGTTTCCACGCTCAGCGCCCGCACGACGCCATGAGCGTCGCGATGGAAGCGCAGTTCCGCGTCGTAGCGCGCGGCCAGGAAGCGCACCGGCGTCAGCGGCAGCAGCGGCGATGATTCCTCCGGCTCGTCGGCCGGGCCGACCGTGAAGGCACCATCGGCCCGCTTGACTTCCAGCGCGTCGAATTCGAACCGGTCGGCCAATTCACCACGCAGGTCCATCGGAACAGCCGCATCCAGCCGATAGGTGCCGGCGTAATCGGCGTAGGCCGGCGCGCTGGTATCCAACGCGATCATGCGGACCAGCGGCTTCACGCCGTGTCCCAGCGCATCCGACAGCGCATTGCGGATTTCACCGCGCAGTCCCTTGCTGTTCTTGCCATTGGTCAGGATGACGAAGCCATCGCCGGAGTCGAGATAGCCCTCGAACCCGGCGTGGTAGCTGTCGTTGTCGCCATTGTGGAAGAACCGGCGCGTCGCGCCGGTACCGGACAGTTCCGGGCCCAGCCCGCGCGTGCCCGGTGAAACCTCGCTCATCATCTGTATCGCCGTGTCACGCGGCAGGAAGTCGCTCCGGCCCTGATAACTCTTGATCAGCGCGCCGACGAATGCGCCCATCTCGTTGGCGCTGGTCCACAGGCCCGAGGCGGCCTGCTCCGGAAACGCTTCCCAGCCACGCGGCAATGCGGTTGGCCGGCCCTGTTCGTCGTGTGCCTTGGCGATGTTGCCGCGCCGCGCCGGCAGCGGATTCTCGAAGGTGCTGCGGCGCATGCCGATGCGTTCGAAGACCTGCGCCCGCGCCGCTTCGACGAACGACGTGCCGGTCACGTCCTCGATGACCTGCTGCTCGACCATGACACCGCCGCCGGAATAATCGCTCTCCGTACCCGGTTCGCGCTTCAGGCGGACCGGATCGTTCTTGGCGGGCGGGGTGCCGTCGAGGGTCTGCACCAGCGTGGGCAGCTTCTCGCCGGGCAGATAGTCCTGGAATCCGTGCACGGTCAGCCCGGAGGTATGCGACAGCAGCATGCGCATCGTCACCGTGGGATTGCGGATGCCTGGGGCTTCCGGGATCCGCCACGACGTCATGTAGCGATTGACGTCGCGATCCAGATCGATCCTGTCCTGCGCGACCAGTTGCAGCGACGTCGCCGCCGCGACCACCTTGCTGACCGAGCCCACCGAGAACAGCGTGTCCGCATCCACCGCATCCGGGGTGCCGGCTTCGCGCACGCCGAAGCCGGCGGCGTAAACCACCTCGCCATTCCTCAGCACCGCCACCGCCACGCCGGGCACCTTGTAGTGCGCCATGCGCTCCTGCAATGACCAATGCGGCACGGGTTCGCCCGCCTTGAGCAGACTGGGGCGCAGGCCCTGCGCCAGCGCGGTTTTCAGCGGCGCGGTATCGCCATCGGCCGGCGCCTGCGCGCCCGCCATGCCCATCACGCCCGCCAGCATCAGCGCCGACAGCATGCGGACCGATTTCCTGTTCTTCATCTGCAATCCTCCGTTGATGCGTTGATGCGTTGATGCGTGTTGTCGCGCGGGGCTTCAAGCACGGCGCCGCCCGCGTTGCCGCGCGTTTCGCGGCGACGGCGGTTTTTTCTGCATCCATCGGGTGCCCTCCCGCCCGATGTCGCGCGTTCTTCAACCTCCGGCTTTCGCGCCCTGCTCCAGCAGATAGGCACGCACCGCCGGATCGCGGGTCTGGTTCAGCGGTGTGCGCCAGCGTCCCAGCCAGCCGTCGGCTTCCACGCCCAGATTGACGTCGGCACCGCGTTCGACCAGATAGCGGACGGTCGGAAGATGGCCGGCGCGGGCGGCATTGATCAGCGGCGTTTCGTCATAGGTCACCACGCGGTTGACGTCGGCACCGGCGGCGACCAGGCGCTCCACGATTGGCTGCGCGCCCAGGCCCGAAGCCACGATCAACGGATTGCCTTCGCCGAGCGAGGCCCGGTTCGGATCCGCACCGAGTTCCAGCAGCGCATCAACGGTCCCCACATCCCGCGAGCGGACCGCCTGGATCAGCGCCGTGCCTTCGTCGAGCACGCGCGCATCCACGTCGGCGCCCGCCCGGACGAGTTCGCGCGCCATCTCCCGATCCCCGTCGCGGGCGGCGGCGAGCAAGGCAGTGACCTGCGCATCGGGTTTGGCGGCACATCCCCCGGGCACGTCCAGGCGCGGCGTAGCCGCTACCGCCAGGCCGGTGCACGCCGTCAGCAGGGCGACACTGAGCGCCATCGCGCCACGGCGCCGGGCGAAGCCGGCTCCCGCACCGTCCTGGATCAACCCATCGATGCGCTGCGCGAGATGGCCGCGATGCTCGACCATGCCCACTGCAAGCCACTCGCGCTGTTCGCCCAGATCCAGCATGGCCTCGGCGCTGGCCAGCAACGAGTCGGCGTAGTCGGTCGGCGCATCGCAATCCTGCGCGGCGCGCGCATCGCAGGCCATTTCCCGCGCCAGTTCCAGGCGTGCATTGATGGCGCGCAGGAACGGATTCCACCAGAACAAGGCCAGCAGGCCGCGCAAAGCGGCGGCGAGCCAGAGATCGCCACGCCGGATATGCGCGATCTCGTGCCGCAACACGTCGCGCAGCGCGTCCACCGGCAGGCTCTCCACCAGGCCGCACGGAACCAGAATGCGTGGACGAAGCAGCCCGACGACCATCGGCCCGTCGGCGGCGGTGCTGGCGATGCGCGCGTTCCGGGGCAGGGCCACGCCCAGTGTCGCTTCCAGCGCGGGCGCGGGCTGTGTCACGCGGCGCAGGCGGCGCGTTTCCCGCCATCCCTCGAACAATCGCATCCACTGCCATAGCAGGCCGAGCCCCCACGCCAACACCAGCACCGTCGAGAAGGAGCGCGGAACTTCCAGATACATCGTGTCAGGATGTTGTCCCGCCTCGTACACCGCCTCATCCGCGCGCGCGCCTTCTCCCGGCAGCACGACGACGTGCTCGGGTTCGGTGACCCGCGCCGGCAGCGTGGTCGTCCAGTCCGGCAGGAACGATGCGAACGGCAACGCCACCGCCAGCGCGAACACCCCCAGCAGCAGCCATGAGCGGCGTTCGGCACCCAGCGCGCGCAGGCGCATCAGCCACACCGCGACGCCGAACAGCACGATGCTCAACAGCAGGTGCCGGACCGCGAAAGCCAGCACCATCTCGATGATGTTCATTTGCGTCCCTTGGCCCTGGCCTGGTCGACCTTGTCTTGGAGTGCCTTGATTTCCTTGCGGCCGATGCCTTGGTCCTGCAGCAGATGCTGGGCCAACAGGTTCGGCGACCCTTCGAAGAACTGCGACAGCAGATGGTCCAATGCCTGCTGGCGGGCTTCTTCCCGGGTAATCACGGCCCGGTAGATGAAGGCTCGTCCTTCCTGGCGATAGCTGACAAAGCCCTTCTTGCCAAGAATGTTGAACATCGTCAGCACCGTCGTATAGGCCGCTGGCTTCTGCTTGGACAACTCGTCGGCAACTTCGCGGACGGAAGCCTCGCCGCGGTCCCACAACACCTCGAGGATCGCCTGTTCGGATTTCGTCAGCGTGGGCGAAGCGGGTCTGGCCATGCCGAATCTACTTGTTAATTAGTTGGCGGATGGAATCACGGGCCGGGACGGCTGTCAACTAGTTAATTCGTAGATTCCATTGCCCGGCACCGGGCGGTCAGGCGCCCTTGTTCTTCTCATCCCAGGGCATGGGTTCCCACAACTCAACCTTGTTGCCATCGGGATCCATGATCCAGGCGAACTTGCCGTTCTCGTGCGACTCCGGGCCACCCACGATCTGGACATCCGCCGCGCGCAGCTGGGCGAGCAACTCATCGAGGTTGTCGACGCGGTAATTGATCATGAAGGACGATTCGCTGGGACTGAACCACTGGCTGTCCCGCTGGGCGAGATGCCACACCGTCAGTCCACCGTCCTCGGCCTTGTCGTCCGGCCAGCGCAGGACGGCGCCGCCCCAGGACTCCAACGGCATGCCCAGATGTTTCTCGTACCAGGCGGCCAACGCGGCGCTGTCGCCCTTGCACTTCAGGAAGACGCCGCCGATTCCGGTAATCCTTGCCATCTCCGCCCCCAACCCGTTGAGTTGCCGATGCCGAAAACCAGCCCGCGCGGGCGAATGCTCGGTGGGTCGCCGCCGGGAGTCAATGGGCAACCGGCCACCGCACCCAGGGGTTCACCAGGAATTCGTCAACGCGTGTCCTCATTGGCACAGGCCAGGGCACCCGGAGGCATGAATGGCCCGCCATTTTCGGCGACGTCCTTATCGGTGTATACGCCAGGGGAACACAGATGTTGGCATCCCCCGCCGATGTGTTTGGCACCTCCGCCAAGTTCGCACTGGACCAGGCATTTGTCCGATTTCGTGCTGCATCGCAGCGCTGCATGTTTGACCATGCACCAAGTGCCCCGGGGGTAGTCGCTGGCGTTCAGGGACGAAATGTCGCACTCACTGGAATAGAGCGACCCTGGACGGGAAGCGCACCCCATCGTCACCAGTGCGACGACACATATGCCTATCCTGAAACACCAGACGGCCAATCCTCTGCTACGCATCAAAGTACCCCTGGCCCCGAATGAACGATGTCGCGACCCTACACCATGGCGGGCTATTCCTCGAACCTCCCCCCTTCCTCGCGATCCCGCTCGTATCGCTTCCCCAACGGGAACGCCGGCAGCCATGCCTCCCGGCGGACGGTCCAGCACTCGTAGGTCGGCACCAGCTGACCGGGGACGTCCAGCGCGCCCAGATGCAGTTCGATTTCATCACCACTGCGGGCGAACACCGAAGAGCCGCAACGCGGACAGAAATGTCGTCCGGCGTAGTCGCGGGTTTCGCCCTCGATGGTCACCGCCTCCTGCGGGAACATCGCCGCCGCAAAGAACAGCGCGCCATGATGCTTGCGGCAATCCAGGCAATGGCAGATGCCAACCCGATAGGGACGTCCCGACGCCACCAGCCTGACGTCGCCACACAGGCAGCCGGCAGTGAATCGCTCCATGGGCGCATGTCCTCGTATCGGTCGGTCTGCCCTTTTACAACATCGGTGTTCGGTTCGCATGTCCGGGCACGCGGCTTGGCCGAAGCACGATCCGCCACGCTTTTCCGCATTTGCGGTGTAGTGGAACAGACCGGACGGATGCTATGTTCGCCCGGCCGCCAATCCAGGATGGACGCCATGCCCGCAGTTGCACGACTCGCTCTTCTTCTCGGCATCTCCCTGTTCGCACCGCACGCGCTCGCCGGGGCGCCGGTTTCGGAAACCGGCGAACTCCAGGGCGCCCCGTGGCGCATCGATGTTCCGGACAACTGGAACGGCGAACTCATCATGCTGGCGCATGGATTCGAACCCGTCGGAACGCCACGCCCATCCGCCTGGCCCGCGAACGAGGCCACGCCCGCGCTGCTCGGCGCCGGCTACGCCGTGGCGCAAAGCGGTTACCGCACGCAGGGCTGGGCGGTCGCCGACGCGATCGCGGATACCGAACGCCTGCGCCAGCATTTCATCGCCGGGCACCCGGACACCCGGCGCACCTGGATTCTCGGCTACTCGATGGGCGGCGCGATCGCGGTCGCCAGCCTGGAACGGCAGTCCCGCCATTACGACGGCGGGGTCGCGCTGTGCGGCGCCACCCTCCCCGGCGACACGCTGGCCGGCGACTTGCTGACCACGCTGGTGGCCTTCGACTACTTCTTCCCGAAGGCGGAAGGATTGCCCATGGATGGCCTGGCCTCGCTGGCGGCGGCGGCGCTTCCCCAGATGCAGCTCCACCAGGGCATCGCGGCTGCGCTGCAAACGCAGCCGGAAACGGCGCAACGACTGGCCACCCGCATGGAAGTGACACCCGAGGAACTCGCGGGCGTGATCAGCCTGCATGCGCTGGTGTTCCATGACATGGCCAGGCGATACGGCGGCATGCCGGTCGGAAACCAGGACACGGTCTATGCCGGATTCGGCGATGACGCGGCCTTCAACGCCGGCGTGAAGCGCTACCCGGCGGATCCGGCGGTCAGCGCCAGGTTCACCGACGAACTGGCGCTGACCGGCGCGCTGAAGCGACCGCTGGTGATCCAGTTCAATCACCGCGATCCCACCATCGTGCCGCGCATGCAAGGCGTCTATCCGCAGCTGGCGGCCAAGGCGGGTGCGACGCCACTCCTCACGGTGCTGCCGGCGGCGGGCGAAGGACACTGCGGCTTCTCCGACGAGCAGACCGTCGCCGCATTGAAAGTGCTCGCCGGAAAGGCCGATGCGATACCCGCGCGCTGACCTCCCACGGACGGCCCGCGCCGTTCCCGGCGCCGGTGGCTGATGATCGTTTCCCGCAACGCAGCCCGACTGCTCGGCGTCAGCGCGGTAGCCGCCGTGCTCGCGCAACAGGCGTTCAACAGTTTTTCCTGCTACGACCACTCATTGCTCGACTACCTGCGTGCGGTGGGCGTCTTCCTGCTCCTCCCGCTGCTTCCCGCGCTGGTGTCCCTGTTGACCGCCAATCCGTTGCGCGCGGTGGGCGCATGCCTGCTGCTTTCGCCCTGGTTGTGGTTCGCCTACTACACCGACTGCGTCGCCCCCTACGCCGGCGGCGGGGCATCCCTGATCTACGTGGCCGTGCTGTTGTGGGGGACGCCATGCGCGCTGTTGGGCGCATTGATGACCGGCCCGATACTGCGGCTCGCGGGCGTGAAGGTCGCCGCGACCGGCCGCCGCGACGACGAACGGTGACCTGGGGCGTCGCACCCGCGCGTTTTCCCCAGCGACGGCAGCGATAGCGGCCGTTCCCGCGCGCATCGGCCCGTTCCATCCCGCCGCGAGCGCGCGCGGTCCGCGTACGTCCCGCCACATGGAGCGTGTCATGCCACAGATCACCCGCATCGAACTGCACCTGGAAACCGGCGAGCAAAGCGACGCCGGCACCGACGGAGATGTCTATCTCGGCCTGTGCGGTCGCGAGTTCTACATCGATTCGACGAAAGACGATTTCGAAAGAGATTCGTCGCGAACCTACATCTTCGGTGACAAGAACAGCGATCGGAACGTCCAGCACCCGGATCTCAACGATCCCAACTCGCACTATCTAAGGACCGAGAATATGGAGAAATTCCCGGTCTACATCCGCTTCCAGCCTCATGCGGGAAATCCGCGCGCTGATCGTTGGCAACTGGAACGCGCGGACGTCTATCTGAATGGCTCTGAGGTATACGACTGGACCACGTTCGGCATCGTCCGGGGGGTTGGCATCTGGCTGGGCATACATGCGGGTCTGGTGGTACACATGGCCAGGCACATCGATCCGGTGCCGCCCAAGCCGCCGCTCAAGGGCGAACTGGCCTCCTGACTTTTTCGCGTTTCAGCTGGGGAGGCGACGGGCTTGGCCCTCCCTTTCATGCCAACGACGCTGACACCGCGATCCGCGACACCCGGAGCGTGACCCATGACCACGCTCCGGACCTCTCATCGGTAAGGCCCGGGTCCGTTCCAGACCAGTTCGCCCTGTTTGTAGACCTGCATCATGTTGACGGCCTGGCGGGCGTCGCCGATGGCTTTCATTTCCGGTGCGTCCGGATCCAGCGCGCGGCATTTTCCCGAGCCGCGCTTCAGCGCGATCTCCAGCGGGCAAACCATGTAGTAGCGTGTTCCCGGCAGCGGCAGGAATAGTTCCTTCATGCCCTGGTCGGCCCAGGAGCGCAACTGGACTTCGTTGCGCACGTCGTAATAGACCAGATAACCGCCCAGTTCCATGCTGGGTCCGTTGGCCGTCATGTCGCGGCCGCGTCCGTTGCGGATGGCGGGGCTGTTGGTCATCCCGGCGTTCTCCGGCGCGGCGTCTTCCGCCATCAGGCCCGGCGGCCGTCCCGTCCATGTCTCGGGACGGCGGCGGGCCGACGAGGGCGTGCTGGGCGGTTGTGGCTGCGATTGGCTCTGGCGCGAAACCGTGCTGGGGCTACGTCGCGCATCGCGACTGTCGGAGGGCATCCGCGCCTCGGGCGGTACCGGATCGTCGGCCCGGTCGACCAGCCTGGACGGGATGCGCGACGCCGCGGGCGGCGGCGGGATGGGTTCGGGTGGCCGCGCAGGCGGCGGGCTGGGCGGCGCCTGCACGGGCTGGTCGGACTGGTTGGGTTCGCCGATGAAATCCACCCGGACCCGGCTGCCCCCGGCAGCGCTCTGCGGTGCCGTCACCGTGGGCTTGGAGGAATACAGCAGGATGAACAACATCAACAGATGCAGCAGCGCGCTGAACAGCGCGGCGATCCAGGATTGCGAGCGTTCGACCCTGGGATCGGCTACCCAGGTCTCCACGCGCTTCGAGGCGTTGCTCATGCCGCCAGGGGTGCGTGGGGGATGCGGGCCATCATGGGGGAGATCGACAGTACGCGACGTGGGGAGTTCCGCATGGTAACGCGTCAGGGTGCGGCTTCCGATCCGGAACTTGTATAGGTTCCCCACTTTCCCGTCGCCGGTCCGCGTCTCTTCCCCCCAACTCGACGGGCCGGCGCCCGCGCGGCTTGTGAGCCAGCCACCGGAAACATAGGATCGCCCGCATCAGGGGATGGCGCGCCCACCGGCGCCCACGGACAAATCGCGTGGCCGGAGCACTTCCATGAGGTTCGCAGGACGCATCACCGACTGGAACGGCGAACGGGGCTTCGGTTTTGTCGTCCCCCACGGAGGCGGTGACCGCGCCTTCGTTCACGTCAGCGAATTCCAGCGAGGTTCGCGACCGCCGGTGGTTGGCGATCTGATCTCGTACGAAACCAGGAAAGACGCCAAGGGCCGATTGAACGCAAAGACCATCCGTTTTGCCGGCCAGAAGATTGAAGCCCCCGGGAAGCACCGACGCATTCCACGCCTGGGCATCGCCCTGGCGTTCTTCCTTCTGGTGGCGATTTTCACTCTTTTCGGCAAAGTCCCCGTCATGGTTTCGCTAGCCTACCTGGCCGTCAGTCTGGTTTCCTATGTGCTGTATTGCCTCGACAAGGCAGCGGCGGAAAAGGAATATCGCCGGATTCCGGAAACGACTCTCCATTTCGTCGACCTTCTTTTCGGTTGGCCGGGCGGGCTGGTCGCGCAGCAACAATGCCGGCACAAAACCGCGAAGGATTCATTCCAACGCACTTTCTGGCTGACGGTCCTGTTTAATCTCGCAGGTGCGTTCGTGCTGGTCGCGAGCGGCATCGCCCAGCGGCTTTCCAGCGCCTTGCTCGGGGCCTGACAAGGCGCGTATCCGAAGTCGTTCGACGATCCGGCGCGGTTCGTCGTCCGGTATCACGACATCGTCCATCCGACAGCCCGCGACATGAAACCGATCCGCAGATTCAATCTTTACCTGGCTCCCCTGCTGGACTTTCCGACGATACGAAGCGGTCGGGTCATCGACAGGCTGAATCGCGTCGATAGCACGGAGTGCCCTCTGTTCGTCGCCGCGCTGGAGAGCGGCTTCCTGCACGCGATGCCGAAACTGCGCGAGGTTCACCTGACCTTGCTGGCATCGGACCGGGAGGAGGTGGCGGAAGCGCCATCGGAGCGTCGAGGTTCCGCCCGCGTCACGGTTCGTTTCGACGCGACGTCCGTGCTGGACGCAAGCGACGCCGACCTCGGCTGGCGGCTCTACCGGGCCGGCCTGTTGGGCCTGCTCGCGATATGCGATCACGGAATCCCCGATCACGCATCGCGATCCGCGCTCGGCTCCCTCCACGCATCGATCCCGCTTCCCCGGGCGCATCCCTTCCCGACCGCCACGAAGGAGCAATGGGCGCTCTTCCATGCCTACTCCCTTCATTCGGAGGGGAAAGCATCAGGAAGCCTCACCATCGAACTTGCAGCGCCGGAAGGCAGTCCTCCGGGCTACGACTTCCAGCCCGTCTTCGACCAGCTGACCGCCGCACTCGCCGACAGGAAACTCGGTACTTGGGTGGGAGACAGCGGAAACGACATCGAATTCAAATCGAAAGACCTGAACACCGCGCGGGCTTTGGTGGAGGACCTGCTTGCAGGCAGCTTCGCGGGCAGCTTCAAGATTGGTCTGCTGCACGACTAGCGTCCCGCCAATCGGGCGGCTTCGGGCATCGCCGTCGACGGATCGCGTTCGCCGCCGCACGGTATCGGGCCGGGCAGTGCCCGGCCCAGGCCGAATTCGCATCTTGCGGCTTCGGACGTTCCGCGAAGTCGTTCCAACGGGTTCGCTCAACGCGATACCGGCTTCAGCAGATCCTCCATGCCGAGATTCCGGTACATCTCGCGGCGCACGCGGTCACCCACGGCGTTGACCGTTTCCGCGCCGTCCTGCGAGGGATCCACGTGCACGCGGAAGGGGCGTTGCCCGTGCGGCAGGTCGACCACGCGGGCGATGGCCGCCGCCACGTCGTCCACGTTGGCGTCGGCGGGTTCCAGCGCCTTCAGTCCTTCCAGGATCCGCTCGGGCACGCCGGCATAGGGACCGGTGTCGTACTCGGCCGCACGCGCCGCGTCGGCCGGCTTGCCCGAATGGGCGAAGTGGTTGGTGCCGGCGGTATAGGCGCCCGGTACCACGATGGTGGTTTCGATGCCCCAGCGGGACAGTTCGGTCGAGTAGGACACCGCCAGCGAGTCCATCGCCGCCTTGGCGGCGAAGTACGGCGCCAGATAGGGCGGCGTGCCGCCGCGCGTGCTGCTGGAACCCACCCACACCAGCATTCCCCTGCCCTGTGCGCGCAGGTGCGGCAGCGCCGCGCGGTTGACCCGCTGCGTCCCGACCACATTGACGTCATAGAGTTGCAGGTATTGCTCGGGCGAGAACGCTTCGGCCGGTCCCAGCACCATGTGGCCGGCGTTGTGCACCACCCCGTCGAGGCGGCCGGCATCGGCCAGGATGGCACGCACGGCGGCGTCGGCCGAAGCGTCGGACTGCACGTCCAGTTCCAGCGTGCGCAGGTCCACGCCTTTCTCGCGCGCGTACCGCGCCGCCGCTTCCACCTGCGGCGCGTTGCGCCCGGCGGTGTCGCGCATGCTGGCGTACACCGTGTGTCCCCGGTCCGCCAGATGGCGGGCGGTCAGGGCGCCGAAGCCGGACGAAGCGCCGGTCACCAGGATGATCTTGTTCATTGCGAAGTCTCCGGAAGGAAAAGGGTTCAGACCATGCCGCCGTTGGCGCGGATGACCTGGCCGTTGATCCAGCCGCCCTGCGGGCCGGCGAGGAAGGCCACGACCGCGGCGATGTCCGCCGGCGTACCCAGGCGCTCGAGCGGATTCATCTTCGCCAGGCGTTCGATCAGTTCCGGCGACTTGCCTTCCAGGAACAGATCGGTCGCGGTCGGCCCCGGCGCGACCGCATTGACCGTGATCGCGCGCCCGCGCAGTTCCTTGGACAGGATCGCCGTCATGGTTTCCACCGCCGCCTTGGTCGCGGCGTATACGCCGTAGGTTTCCAGCTTGGTACCGACCAGGCTGGTGGACAGGTTGACGATGCGGCCGCCGTCGCGCAGGCGGCGCGCCGCTTCGCGCATGCCGTTGAAGCTGCCCTTGAGGTTGATGGCGATCAGCCGGTCGAACGCGGCATCGTCCACCTGTGCAAGAGTGGCCTGTTCCAGGATGCCGGCGTTGTTGATTAGCGCATCGACGCCGCCGTAGCGGGCCTCGGCCGCATCGAACAGACGCTGCACCGCGACCGGATCGCTGACGTCGGCCTGCAGGGCGATGGCTTCCGCGCCTCCGGCGACGAGGCGGCTCGCCAGCGCCTCGGCGTCGTCGCGCCGGCCGGCGTAGTTGATGACCACCGCATGGCCATCGGCGGCCAGGCGTTCGGAAATGGCGGCGCCGATGCCGCGGGAACCGCCGGTGACGATGGCGACCGGACGGGAGGTTTGCGTGTTCATGGAGGGGGCTCGTTGGACCGCCCGATTGGCGGTGGAGCTACCTTATTGGCGGAGCTGTTCCGGATAATCTGGCAATATCCGCCAACACTATTCGGGAATCCGGACAATGGACCGCTTCGACGCCCTGCGGGTCTTCGTCAGGATCGTGGAACGCCGCAGCTTCACCCGCGCCGCGGAGGATCTGGCGCTGCCCCGCGCCACCGTGACCGACGCCATCAAGGCGCTGGAATCGCGCCTGGGCGTGCGCCTGCTGCAACGGACCACCCGCCAGGTCAGCCTCACCCTGGAAGGGGAAATCTTCTACGCCCGCTGCCTGCGCCTGATCGCCGACATGGAGGACGCGGAAGGCGCCTTCCGTGATACGCGCCCGAAAGGCCCTCTGCGCATCGAAGTGCATGGCACCCTCGCCCGCCATCTGCTGTTTCCACGGCTTCCGGCGTTCCTGGAGGCCTATCCCGACATCGAACTGGATGTCAGCGAAGGCGACCGCTACGTGGACCTGGTGCGCGAAGGCGTCGACTGCGCGGTGCGCGTCGGCGAACTGCGCGACAGCGATCTCGTCGCGCGCCGCCTGACCCTGCTGCCCGAGGCCACCGCCGCCTCGCCGGCCTACTGCGAGCGGCACGGCATGCCGGCCGACGTGGATGCCCTGGAAACCGGCGGCCACGTGATGGTCGGCTTCAAGTCGACCGCCATCGGCGCGCTGTTGCCGCTGGAGTTCCAGCAGGAAGGACGCGTCCGCCACCTCACCCTGCCCACCCGCGTGCGGGTCAGCGGCGCCGAATCCTACGTGGGCGCGGCCTTCGCCGGATTCGGCATCATCCAGGCGCCGCGCTACCGGCTGGACGGCTATTTCGCCACCGGCGCGCTGGTGCCGCTGCTCGAACGTTTCCCGCCGCTGCCCAGCCCGGTCAATATCGTCTACGCGCGCACCCGCCTGCCGTCGCCACGGCTGCGGGCGTTCATCGATTGGGCGAGCGGGGTTTTCGACGCGGGCTGACTCCGCGCCCGAACGCGGAGGCGGCGCCGGCCGAGCGCCATCCCGAACCAGTCGTCGGCTTCCCGGTCTTTCCACTTGACACAATTAGATATTTAGCTAATTGTCGCAACATGAGCCAGGTATTCAGAGCCCTTTCCGATCCCACCCGCCGCCGGGTCCTGCAACTCCTCCGGCAGGGGCCGCTGAGCGCGGGCGAGCTCAGCGACCAGTTCGATGTCTCCAAGCCCACCATGTCGGCGCATTTCGCCGTGTTGAAGGAAGCCGATCTGGTCCACGCGGAAAAGGCCGGCAAATCCGTGATCTACCACCTGAAGCTCTCGGTGCTCGAGGAAGCGCTGCTGGGCTTTGTCCATTCGTTCGGCGTCGGCGCCGGGTCGCCGAAGTCCAAGAAGGAGACGGCACGATGAACAAAGAACTGATTTCGGATCTCGCGTGGGGCGTCGGCATCGTGCTGCTCGCACTCGGCGCCACCTACGCGCGCAAGCTCGGCTACATCGATGGCGAAACCGTCACCCGTCTGGTCATGGGCGCCATCGGCCTGATGGTCGCCTGGTTCGGCAATCGCATGCCCAAACGCTTCGTTCCGGAGGCCTGGGCGCGCCGGGTCACGCGGGTCGGCGGTTGGTCCCTCGCCCTGAGCGGCCTCGTCTACGCCGGACTCTGGGCATTCGCCCCGATCCAGGTCGCGGCGGCGGGCGGTTCGCTGGCCGTGTTGCTGGGAATAGCCGTGACCATCGGCTATTGCCTGTCGCTGCGTGGCAAGACGAAAGCGTCCTAGCCGATACGGCAGAATCGGGGTCCAACTGTCAGGAAGTCAGGTGCATATGTCGGATACCGCAATCAACCTGCGGGACAAGCTGGCCCGGTTCTCGGACCACTGGTCGCCGCGCGTCATCGCCGAGATGAACGACTACCAGTTCAAGCTCGCCAAGGTGCAGGGCGAATTCGTCTGGCACGCCCACGCGGATACGGACGAAGTGTTCATCGTCCTGGACGGTGAAATGACGATCGAGTTCCGGGACAAGGCCGTGCCGCTCGCCGCCGGGGAGATGTACGTCGTCCCCAAGGGCGTCGAACACCGGCCCGTGGCCGCGCGGGAATGCTGCATCATGCTGGTGGAGCCGCGTGGCGTGGTCAACACGGGGGATGCGGGGGGCGCGTATACCGCGCGGAATGATGTGTGGGTTTAGTGCACGCGCGCTATTCGGGCAAGCGCACTTTATTTCGTGGAGGCGACCCTGCGTCGTCGAAACCTTTGCTCCACGCGACCACGGGTAGCGTGCTCTCCAACATTCAGGAGGTCTCATGGACAAGTCACCATCAGGCGGAAAGGCCATAGCGAGAACCGGCATGCTCATCCGCAAACCCGTAGCAGAAGTATTCGCCGCCTTCATCGATCCCCGCATCACCACCCGATTCTGGTTCACCAAGAGCAGCGGTCCGCTCGAAGCGGGCAAGCCGGTGACCTGGGAATGGGAAATGTACGAAGCATCGACCCACGTCGTACCGAAGGTTATTGAGCCCGAACAACGCATCGTCATCGAGTGGGACGGTTACACCGGACGTACGAACGTGGAATGGGAGTTCGTGCCCATGGGGCCGGACGCCACGTTCGTCGGCATCACGGAATCCGGCTGGACCGGGACCAGCGATGAACTGCTGGAACATGCGACCAACGCCACGCAGGGCTTCACCTGGACGCTGGCGGGCCTCAAGGCATGGCTGGAACACGGCGTGGAACTGAACCTGATTGCGGACCGTTTTCCCAACGGTCCCGAGGATCCCTATCCCACCCGCTAGCCTGCGGATGGTCGCTCCGCTATCCGCAAAAGCCCTTGGTTACGCCCACGCCGGCTGCCCCGGCTCCAGCGGCACACAGCCGTCGTAGCGTCCGGGCACCGGGATATAGCGCAGGGCCTGGGTGAGGCCGACTTCGGAATTGAAATAGGTCTGCAGCGCAAGCGCGCGCACGCTGTTGAACCAGTGTTTGTCCCCAGCCTTCTGCGCCGCCGCATCCAGCTCCGTGAGCAGGCGTTCGCGTTCCGCAACGGGCAGCGAGGCGAAACTGCCGCCGCGCTCGCGGCAGGCGGCGCGAAGGTCCTGCAAGCCCGTGGCGACGCGCTGCTGCGCCTCCGGGCTCTCGCAATCGGCCAGCATCAGCACCATCATCGCGCCGACGCCGGCGGCCCTGGCACCGGGAGATGCAGGCGTCGTCGGCAGCAGCGTATCCGCGATGTCCTCCAGCAAGGTCCGGTCGTCCTGCGCCGGGGACGGCGTCGCGGGAGCGGCCTCGGCGTCGCCGGGCATGCCGGCACCCAGCAACAAGCCGGTCGCAGCCAGCGCACTGCCGGCCAGCGCGGTCTTCAACGCCTCGCGGCGGGTGATCTTTTGCTTGGCATCGCTCACAGGTTCTGCCTCCCCAATTCCTCGACGGCGCGGTTCACCGCGCGCGCGGTCAACGCCATGTAGAGCAGCGACGGCGACTGGTTGCCGGTGGAGGTCATGCAGGCGCCGTCGGTGACGAAGACGTTCGGGCACGTGTGCAGCTGGTTCCATTGGTTGAGCATCGATGTGGCCGGATCGCGCCCCATCCGGCAACCGCCCATCTCGTGGATGTCGCGTCCGGGATACCACTGGGTATCCGCGGTTTCGATGTCACGGCAACCGGCGACTTCCATCATCTCCTTCGCCTGCTCGCGCCAGTCGCGGACCATCTTTTCGTCGTTGTCGTCGTACTCCACCGACGTCACCAGTTGCGGGATGCCCCAGGCATCCTTGAGCGTATCGTGCAGGCGGACGTGGTTGCTTTCCTTGGGAACGGTCTCGCCCTGCATGTACATGTAGACCTTCCACTGTCCCGGTCGCGCCTGCGCATCCTTGTAGACACCGCCCATGCGCGCGGACGAAGGCGCGCCACGCTCGCGGAAGGCGCCGGTGAAGGTGGTGTAACCGCCGACGAAATCCATCTCGTGCCGCTTGAGATTGCGGAAGTTGGGGATGATGCATTCCGAAGGACGGCGTCCGTAGTAGTAGCCGTCCTCGAACCCGTCGATCAGACCGCCGCCGTTGGCACGATAGCTCTGGAAGGCCACGTACTTGCCGAGCAGGCCATTGTCGTTGCCCAGTCCGTGCGGAAAGCGCGCGGAGATCGAGTTCAGCAGGATCAGTACGGAGTTCAGCGCGGATGCATTCACGAACACGATGCGCGCGCGGTATTCGGTGATCTCCCCGGTATGCGCATCGACCACCCGCACGCCCGCCGCGCGACCCTTGCGCTCGTCGTGGATGATCGAGTGCACCACCGCATCGGGCCGGATGGTCAGGTTGCCGGTCTTCGCCGCCCACGGCAGCGTGGACGAGTTGGAACTGAAGTAGGCGCCATAGGGGCAGCCGCGCCAGCACATGTTGCGCGACATGCAGGGACCGCGCCCCTGATCCAGATGGATCTGCTCGGGCTTGGTCAGATGCGCCCAGCGGCCCTGCACCACGTAGCGGTCGCCGTAGTGTTTGCGGATGCGTTCGCTGTAGGCCTTCTCGACGCAGTTGAAATCGAACGGCGGCTGGAACTCGCCATCAGGCATCGAATCCAGGCCGTCCAGGTTGCCGGACACGCCGATGAATTTCTCCACGTGCGAATACCACGGCGCGATGTCGTCATAGCCGATCGGCCAGCCGATGCCGTAGCCGTCACGTTCCGGCGCTTCGAAGTCATAGCGGCTCCAGCGCTGGCAGGCGCGTCCCCACATGATCGATTTCCCGCCGACCTGATAACCGCGAATCCAGTCGAACGGCTTTTCCTGCACGTAGGGATGATCGGCGTCTTTGGTGAAGAAGTGCAGCACGTCCTCGGCGGCGATCCGGGAAGCCACCGGGTTCTCTTCCCGGTACTTGCGCGTCAGCGCCCCGCCATGTGGCAGCTCCCACGGCGACAACCACGCGGTCGGATAGTCCTTGATGTGCTCGACGTTGCGGCCGCGTTCCAGCACCAGCGTCTTCAAGCCCTTCTCGCACAATTCCTTGGCAGCCCAGCCGCCGGAGATCCCGGAACCGATGACAATGGCGTCGTAGGTATTGTCGTCGGCCATGCTCACAACGCCGGGGTCAGGGTGATGTTGCGGAACTCGACGGGGCCATGGTCGCCTTGGAGCATCAGCGGACCCGGCGCGCCTTCGTCGCTGTCCAGCGCGCCGCCGGTGATGCCGGGAATCTCGCGATCGCAGATCACGGTCTTGCCATTGACCGCGACGGTAACCTTGCGCCCGACCAGGGTGATATCCAGCGACTGCCATTCGCTGGGCTTCGCGGAAGCATCCTCGCTGGGCGCCAGAAAACCGTAGATGGCGCCGAGGCTGTCGCTGGCCGGCTCGCCGAAGGTGTCGGCGATCTGCACCTCATGGCGTCCGCGCAGGTACACGCCGCTGTTGCTGCCCTTGGGAAAACGCAATTCCACGTGCAGCTTGAAATCGGTGAAGCGCTGTTCGCTGACCAGGTTGGCGCCGGCCTTGGCATTGCGCAGCACGCCGTCTTGCACGGACCATTGCGAGGACTGGCCGATCGCACGCCAGCCTTCCAGCCCCTTGCCGCCGAGCAGACGGATCGGCTGTCCCCAGCGCGGCGGTTCCGCGCGCTGCAACGACGGCGCGCGCACCGCGCTCCAGTCGTGGCGTTTGCCGTCCGGCAATTGCATCGTCCCGGAGAGCTTGCCATCCCGCAGATGTCCCTGGAACGAAAGGTGGTCGTTGCCTCCCTCCCATTGCGGCGGAATGGCGAAGCGCATTTCGCCGTTGTCCGTTTCCACCCGCGCGATCGGTCGCGCGCTGCCGGCCGCGCCGACGAACTGTCCGACCAGCGCACTCGCGCCGGAGCGGCGGATTTCCAGCCAGGAAGGCACGTCGCCGGTGGGCGTATGCACGGTGATGTCCCAGCGTCCAGTCAGCGCGTCGGCGGGATTTTCCGCAGCCGTCGCGGAAACGGCGGACAGGCTCGCGAGCAGACCAAGCGCGAGCAGTGCTGGCGGGGTTCGGCGAGCGGACATGGCGTTCCCGTTTGCTGGCAGAGGCGACCGACTTTAAATGACAGCGCTGGACAACGCTACGTGCCAGGCCGGACATTTCCACGAATCCAGTGCTGGAGAAGGTATCGGATTGGCATCGGGTTTCCCTTCGCAACGCGCCGCCGGAAAGTGGCCTTTCATTTTGTGCGGTGCGAGAAAATCCGTATCCGGCAGGAGGCGCCCTGTTCAGATAAAGGAAGCTTCGTCCGTCAGGGTCCTGCCGGGACCTCGACGCTTTGATGCGACATCGATTCGGGCATCATGCAATCTCCCTCTCGCCAGGCATAACGGTCCGGAATGGGAGCGACCGGCTCTCTCCGGGAGGCGGAAGGCAGCGGAGCAAGCTCCGCTCTACGCGGCGTTGTTTCCCCAGACAAGACGAGGGCACCATGGCGATGTACCTGATTTCCTTTCCCAGCGCGGCGATGGTCGTGCCCGATGACGAAATGCAGGCGGTGGGCCGTGACGCCAATGCCGTGATCGACGAGGCCAAGGCGGCCGGCGTCTACCTCTTCGCCGGCGGCATCGAGGAAAGCGTGTCCCCCGTACTCGTTTCGGCCAACGGCACCTTCGCCGAAGGTGGCTATTCCTGGGCGCCCCCACTCACTGGCGGCTTCACCGTGCTGGAACTGCCTTCGCGCGAGGAGGCCATCGCATGGGCCGCACGTATCGCGAAGGCTTGTCGCTGCGATCAGGAGTTGCGGGTCATTGTTTGAACCGTAAAGCTGGCGCAGCCAAACCGTCCGTTACATCACCGCCTACGGTTGCCCCGACATCACGCCTTCAATCCACTCGCGGTAATGGCTCACGCGGACATTGCAGCTGATCTGCCCGTAGCGTCCCGGCCGTGCCGTCATGACGTGGCCGTGGACGAATTTCCAGGACGCCAGTCCGGCCAACGCCCGTTGGCCCTCGTTCTGGATCAGCACCGGGCCGCCGCTGTCCCCGTTGCCCAGTATGCCCTCCAGGGGCAGGGCCGCCGGCGGTTCGTCGAATTCGTAGCAGAACCAGCGGTCATGCGCGCTGCTGACTTTGTTGAACGCGCGGCGAAGCTCCGTCCGATGGGGACTTTCCGGAGCGTAACCGCTCGCGCCCGTGCCCGTCGCGCCCTTCCCCACGATCTCTACAATCTGGCCGAACTCCTTGCCGTCCTTGTAGAGCGCGACGGGAGCGACGTCCTCGACAGGCTGTTTCAGCTTGATCAGGGCGACGTCGTCGGAATTGGCAAGGAACACCACGATCAACATCGCCTCTCCGGTGGCCGTGGCCTGCTCGATCAGGTCATGCGGCACCGTCTTGTAGCCGGGATGGGTGACGACGCGTTCGACGCTTCTGGGTACGCCGTTGATGACGACCTGCTCCAGTTTTGAATGCGCGGGAATCGTGTGCGCCGCGGTGATGGCCCACTGGGGAGCAATCAATATTCCGTGCCCTTCACCGGGCATGTCGACGAGGGCAGGAAACTCGGAGGCCGGAATCCGGTACTTCGCATCATCGACGTCATGTCGAATGACGATGGCGCCGGCCGTCGATGACGCGATGAGGAGCGCGGTAAGCAACAAGGTTCGGGTCATGTGCAAGGCCGGGGTCGGAGTGCGTTTTCTGGTGAAGCGGGAAGATACTTGAATCCGTTTCCACGTGCCCGATCTGCGTCCCCCTCATGGCGCACGAAGGTCTTCGCGCAATCCCGGGAGAACCGGAGGAGTGTGCACAGGGCTTGCGACCCCTGCATGACAACCAGCGGCACAACAAGCGGCGGCTCACCGGCCTCGCCACTGCCTAACCCGCGCCCCACGCATCCACCCTTGGACCCGCGCAGCAACCTTTCCCGACCCACCGCACTGGTATAGTGCGGCGAGCATAGGGGCACGGTGCCCGTCCACGAACAGAAGGGAGTTGGTCATGGGTCTTGTACAGGCGGTGGCAGGCGCGGTTGGCGGTGTTCTGGCCGACCAGTGGAAGGATTTCTACACCGTGCCGGAAGGATTGCCGGCGACGGCGGCGCTGTTCGCGGCGGTTCCGCGCGGGACCAATGCCGGGCGGGGTTCGAATACCCGCGGCTCCTCCAACATCATCACCAACGGGTCGAAGATCGTCGTGCCCGAGGGCTACGGACTGCTGCTGTTCCAGGACGGCGCGGTGACCGGCTTCGTCGCCGAACCGGGTGGCTATGAATGGCGCTCGGACGACGTGAACTCGCAGTCGATCTTCGCCGGCGACGGCCTGGTGAGCCCGCTGATCAAGCAAAGCTGGGAGCGCTTCAAGTTCGGCGGCCAGCCGGGTTCCCAGCAGGCCGCGTTCTTCGTTTCGCTGAAGGAACTGCCCGACAACCGCTTCGGCACCCAGTCGGAAATCTACTGGGACGACGGCTTCCTCAATACCCAGGTCGGCGCGGTGACGCGCGGTTCCTACACGCTGAAGATCACCGACCCCATCCTGTTCGTGAAGAATTTCGTGCCGGCGCGCTACCTGCAGCCGGGCGAGGTATTCGATTTCACCGACATGGACAACGCCGCCGCCAGCCAGTTGTTCAATGAAGTGGTGGGTTCGCTGGCGCCGGCCTTCAGCCTGTACACGAACGATCCGGCCAAGGGCAATCGCATCACCAAGCTGCAGCAGGACTCGCTGGGCTTCGCCAAAAGCCTGTCGGACGCGGTCGAGCAGGGCTACCAGTGGAGCTCGCAACGCGGGCTGGCGATCGTCAAGACCGCCATCGTTTCGATCGAGTACGACGCCAACACCCGCGAACTGCTCAAGACCGTGCAGCGCGCCGACGCGCTGTCCGGCGGACGCGGCAACTCCAACCTGCAGGCCAGCGTGGCGCAGGGCATCCAGTCGGCCGGCGAGAACGGCGGCGCCGCCGGGCTGGTCGGACTGGGCATGGCGACCGGCATGGTCGGCGGTGTCGGCAGCCTGCAGCAGCCGGTGGCCCCGGCCGCGCCCGCGGCCGAAGACCCGGTGGCCCGGTTGAAGAAGGCCAAGGAGATGCTGGACCTCGGCCTCATCACCCAGGCCGACTACGACGCGCTCAAGGCCAAGGCATTGGGTCTGTAAGCGAGCAGGCGTTCCGCACCCATGTCCGACCCCAAGACCCCGCCGCCGTTGCCGGCGGCGCCCGTGGCCGGCCCCGGCTCGCCGCGGGACGTGCCGCCCCTGCCCGGCCAGTTTCCGGTCGATCCGGCCACCCTGCCCGGCGCCATCCGCGATGAGCTGGAGGCGCCTGATCCGATGACGCTGGACACGTCCGCCGCCGAACTCAAGGACGGCCTGAACCGCTGTCCGAAATGCGGCGCCACCGATGTCCGCCTCAGGCTCGGCACCGACGTGCTGGTTTGCCAGTACTGCCGCCATGAATGGCACGGCGCGCGCGTGGAAGAGGAATTCGGGCTGGGCGAAGGCCTCGACCAACTGCGCGGCACCGTCATCGCCTCGGGCGCGCGGGACATCGAGGCCGACGCCGCCAGCCTGATGAGCTTCAAATGCACCGGCTGCGGCGCCGAGGTCACCGTCAATACCGAAACCACGATGACGGCACGCTGCCACTGGTGCCGTCACGTGTTCGGCGTCAACGAACAGGTCGCCAACGGCGCGGTGCCCGATGCCGTGCTGCCGTTCCACATCGGCAAGGAGGATGCGGTCGCGCGCATCCGCCAGTTCGTGGACAAACGCCGCCTGTTCGCGCTGAAGGCGTTCAAGGAACAGTTCACGCCCGAGAATGTCGTCGGCGTCTACCTGCCCTACATGATCGTCGATGGCAACGCGAGCGCCGCCGTCACCGGCAAGGGTGAAATCAAGACCCGCGAATACACGCGCGGCAGCGGCGACAAGAAGAAGACCTACTACGACGCCGACGTGTACCAGGTGAACCGCGCGGTGGATTTCACCGTGGACGACCTGCCGCTGGAATCCTCGTCCGATCGCGGCAACCTGGACACCCGCGTCAACACCAACAACATCATCAATACCATCCTGCCGTTCGACACCAAGAACGCGCTGAAGTGGAACGCCTCGTACCTGCTGGGTTTCACCTCGGAGAAACGCAACCTGGACGTCGAGCGGATGCGGCCGAGGCTGGAAGACCAGTTGCTGTCGATCGCGCGCGCGCAGGTCGAAAGCTCCGTGCGCCGCTACGACCGCGGCGTGCGCTGGGAGCGCGAGCAGCTCGAAGTCCACGGCACCCGCTGGGTGTCGATGTACCTGCCGGTGTGGCTGTACTCCTATCACCAGCCCGGCCGCAACGGCGGCATGCTGCACTACATCGCGGTGAACGGCCGTACCGGCGAAACCATGGGCAGCGTGCCCGTGCAGCAATGGAAACTGCTGCTGGCCGCGCTGGCCACCGGCACTTTCATCGAATCCCTGGTCCTTTGGTTCCTGGTGGTGGCGTCATGAGCGACGACGGCGGACTCTGGTTGCTGGCAGCCGGCCCGGTCGGCGCGACGGCGCTCTATTGGGCCCTGTACCGGTACTACCGCAACACCGACAAGTCACACGCCTTCGAGCGCGAGACCACGATCGAGGCCAAGCCGGTGACCGGCTCGGACTCGAAGGTCGATACCGTGACCGGTACGCAGGAGACCCGTATCCGTGGCGACAATGTGCGTGACTATCGGGCGCGGGTGCAGCGGGATGATGGGTGAGCGCGGCCTGTCTCAGCTGCCGCCGTTCCGGATCAAGTCGATCCCCTCGCGATATCTCATCACTTCGAATGCCGGGAATCGGCGCTTGAACTTGCCTGAGTCGAACAAGTTGTCCTGTTCGTAGCGCGGAAGCAGTTCGCGGATTTCCCGCACTTGGCGGGAGAACAACCCCGCGACGGCCAGGCGCCATTTGCCGATGACCTCATACGACACCGGCCTGCCGAACGCCTCGCAGGCCAGGGTGGCGAACTGTCGATACGTCGGCCGTTCGTCACAGCATGGCAGGTGCCAGGTCTGGCCATAGGCATCGGGCGTATTGCCAAGCAAGGCCAGACCCCGACTCGCGTCGGGCGTCCAGATGAGCGTGCGCCGGGTATCGTCGCGTACCGGAACGCGTGGTGACTTTCCTTCCTTCAGGCGATCGGTCACAAGCGCATTGGTGAAGCTCTGGGTCTTGCCGGGGCCATAGAACTCCGGCGCACGGGCAATGAGTACCGGAATGTCACCGCGCGCCATTTCCTCCAGCACCCTCGTGGCCATCTGCGCGCGCACCCGGCCTTTGCGGCCGACAGGTGCGAAAGGTGCATCCTCGGTCAGCAGCCGGTCATCCTGCGGGTACATGTAGGTGTTGTCGAAATAGGCGAACTTCGCGCCCGTCGCCCGACATGCGTCCAGGGCGTTCTCCAGCATCGTGGGGAACTGCCGCTCCCATAGCGCGGTGTCCGGTGGCAGGCCGGCGGTGAAGTACACGATGCGGCTGCCCTCGACTGCCCTGGCGGTCTGTCCGGCATTGAGTAGGTCCGCGGATGCCACGGCATCGGTGTCATTGACCTTGCGTGGATTGCGACTGACCAGTCGCAGATCATGGGTGTGTTTGCGCCGCAATTCGCGCGCAAGTTCCACGGCAATCTGGCCGTTCGCGCCCAGTATCGTCTGCATCATTGCCTCTTGCGTTTCGACACACGCCCCGCGTCCAGCGCGGGGCGTGCGGATCCGTACCAGCGTCGCTCAACCTTCCTGCAGGAAGGCCAGCAGATCCGCGTTGACCTGGTCGGCATGCGTGGTGGGAAGGCCATGCGGCCCGCCCTTGTAGGTGTTGAGCCGGCCGTTCTTCACCAGCTTCGCCGACAGCACGCCCGAGTCATCGTAGGGCACGACCTGATCGTCGTCGCCGTGGATCACCAGCACCGGGATGGAAATGCCTTTCAAATCCTCGGTGAAGTCGGTCTGCGAGAACGCGACGATGCCGTCATAGTGGGCCTTGGCGCCGCCCATCATGCCCTGCCGCCACCAGTTCCAGATCACCGCTTCCGACGGCTTGGCGCCGGGGCGGTTGTAGCCATAGAAGGGACCGGCGGGAACGTCGTAGTAGAACTGCGCACGATTCGCCGCGACCTGCGCCTGGAAGTTGTCGAACACCTCCTTTGGCGTCCCGCCCGGATTGCTCTCGGTCTTGACCATCAGCGGCGGCACGGCGCTGATGAGCACGGCCTTGGACACCTTGTCCTGGCCGTGCCGCGCGATATAGCGCACCACCTGCCCGCCGCCGGTCGAATGCCCGACATGCATCGCGCCGTGGGTGCCGAGCTTCTCGACCACCGCCGCCACGTCGTCGGCGTAGTGATCCATGTCGTGGCCTTCCCAGACCTGGCTGGATCGGCCATGCCCGCGTCGGTCATGCGCGACCACCCGGAAACCCTTGTTCATGAAGAACATCATCTGCGCGTCCCAGTCGTCGGAACTGAGCGGCCAGCCGTGATGGAAATGGATGACCTGCGCATCGCGCGGGCCCCAGTCCTTGTAGAAGATCTCGACGCCGTCTTTCGTCGTTACGTATCCCATGGGTCTTCTCCTGAGCAGTGGGTGGGAGGGAAGTCGCCAGTTGCGAAACGAATGTCCCGGACGCGGTTTGCATGCGCATGACACGCCGGGACGGAGCCGGCCCGGCATCCAACCGCGAGCCGCTCCGAAGCATGCGGTCCGGAGCGTTGCGCCACTGTATGTTTAAAGTAAGCTTCAAGGTCAATGGTTCCGGATGGACGGCATGAAGATTGGCGAACTGGCGAAACTGACGGGCCTTTCCGCCTCGCGCATCCGCTTCTACGAGAGCGCCGGCCTGCTCCAGGCGGTGGCCCGCAAGGCCAACGGCTATCGCGATTACCCGGTCGAGACGGCTGCGGTGCTGGAAATCATCGACAGCGCCCAGCGCGCCGGTTTCTCGCTGGAACAGATCCGCCACCTGCTGCCGCTCGGCAATGGCCGTTGGGACCACGACGAACTGCGGAGGGCGCTAGAGGCCAGGATCATCGAAATCGACGTCTTGATGAAACGTCTGAAGCAGAGCAAGGCGCAGCTGTTGGTCGCCATCGAAAGCATCGAGGATCGACCGGACGGCATCGACTGCGCGGACAACCGGATGCGGGTACTCGACCGGCTGCGCGGCCAGGGCGTGGTGTCATCGCCTCGCAAGGCGCGCGAAACCTGAGACGATGCTTCCCCGGCTTGACCTTCAACCGGGGTTGAATCCTAGTGTGAGGACCGGACTCCCGGAATGATGCGTCGCCGGCATCGTTCCTGTCCCGACCGCTGAACGCACTCGATTGCCCCTGATGCTCCTGTACCGGCCCTATCGCTCATGACCCGCCGCATCCTCCATGTTGTCAGCAACGTTGGGCACTTCGACGACCCGTCCCATCCGACGGGCCTGTGGCTGTCCGAACTGACGCATGCCTACGACCTGTTCGAAGCGAAGGGTTTCGAACAGCGGATCATGAGTCCCCGGGGCGGCGTGTCGCCGCTGGAACCGCGGGCGCTGAAGTGGCCGCTGCTGGACGCCTCCGCCAAGGCATGGCTGGAGAACCGGAACAGGATGGCGCTGCTGGCGGACACGGCCCGTCCCGAGGACATCGACCCGGCGGACTTCGACGCCATCTATTTCACCGGCGGACACGCCGTGATGTGGGACTTCCCGGACAGCGCCGGACTCCAGCGCATCACCCGCGCAATCTTCGAGCGCGGAGGCGTCGTCTCCGCCGTGTGCCACGGTTACTGTGGCCTATTGAATACGAAGCTGTCCGATGGTTCGCTGCTGGTTTCCGGACGCAGGATCACGGGTTTTTCCTGGCGCGAGGAAATGCTGGCCGGCGTTGCCAGGGACATGCCCTACAACGCCGAGCTAGAGATGAAGCTACGCGGCGCGAGATACGAGAAGGCGTTGCTCCCGTTTGTCCCGAAAGCGGTCGTCGACGGCCGTCTGGTGACGGGGCAGAACCCGGCGTCGGCCAAGGTGACGGCGACGCGGGTGATCGAACTGCTTTGATCACCCAACATCGGAAGCGGCCACCCCGCCCTACTCCGCGTCCCCGATGCGCGTATCGACCGCAATCCAGTTGGTTTCCCAGTTGCGTCCGCCGTCGTCCGAATAAGCCTGCTCGAATCGCACCGAATTCGGCGTGATATCCGAGATGACGAAGCGGACGAGGATGGCTTTACCGTCGTGGTCTTCCTGACCACAGAAATCGCAGCGGGCGTTGCGAAAGCCGCCTTGGACCGGTGGTGCAGCCTGTCCCGGCTGCGGAGCGGCAGGAATCGGTCCCTGCGGGCCGCCATCGCCGGAAAGACCGGCAGGGCGGACCGATGACCGCATGGATGGCCGTGTAGACCTCGGGGCTACCGTCCGTCTTGCTCCCTGGTCCGCTTCAGGTTCGCGCACGTCTTATGGCGTACGATGGCGCGGCAACATCGTGCGTCCCGTCCGACCGTCCCACCGTCGCTCGCTGCGCTTTTCTTCACGCGTCACCGTCCTTCCGGCAGACGCACCTCCTGGAGTGCCCATGACGGGCTACCAAGTCCGCGAGACCCGCCACGCCGTGGGTGGTCATGTCTATCGCCTGCGCGTATTGAGCGACAAGCAGCAATTCGCCGACCCCGACGGTCATGGCGCGCGCATCGGCATTTCATCGGCGCAGTGGAGTCTGTTCGGGCAGCTTTGGCCTGCGGGCCGCCTGCTGGCCCAGGCAATGCAGCGTTTTGACATCGCCGGCAAGCGCATCCTGGAGATCGGCTGCGGTATCGGCCTGGCCAGTCTGGTGCTGCAGAAGCGCGGCGCCAACGTGGTCGCATCGGACATGCATCCGCTGGCGGAGGTATTCCTGGCCTACAACGCCGCGCTGAATTGCCTGCCGGCGCTCAACTACCGGCAGCTCCGCTGGGATACCCCGCTGCCGTCACTGGGTCGCTTCGATGCGATCGTCGCCAGCGATGTCCTGTACGAGCGCGACAGTGCGGACGTACTGAGCGCCGTGATCGAACGCCATGCGGAACCCCGTGCGGAGGTGCTGATCACCGATCCCGGGCGCGGCAACAGTGCGCGCTTCAGCCACATGCTGGCGGCGCAGGGGTTCGGGGTGGACGCCACGCCCTGTCCGATGGACGACCGCGACGCCCCTCCGCATCGCGGCCGGCTGCTGCACTACCGGCGGGGACTGGCCGCATGAGCGCCATCCCTGCTTCCGAATTGCCGCTGTGCGCGAGTTGCGATGCCGTGTGCTGCCGCCTGACGGTCGTGTTGCAGCCGGAAGACCGTATTCCCGCGCATCTGACCGAGCACACGCCGGCCGGCCTGACGGTGATGGCGCGCGATGCGGAAGGTTGGTGCGTGGCCATCGACGCGGCACGCATGTGTTGTTCCATCTATGACACACGACCCGATGTGTGTCGCCGCTTCGTCATGTTGGGACCCTACTGCCGCGCGGTGCGCACCGAATATCTGGACAGCACCTCGCGTGGCATCCCCCTGACGCTGTACTCATAGGAGAGCCGCATGTCCCGCCCCCGCAAGCAGATACCGAACGCCGCGACCTCGCCGAAAGGCCATCGCGAAGTCAGCCGGATGTTCGCGCGCCACCCGGGCAGCAGCGACCGCATCCCCCTCACGCACGAAACCCTGGCGGCCGACCTGGTCGCCTTCCACCGCGACGGCGGGACCATCGAAGTACTGGGCACGACGTACACGCGGAGCAAGCCAGGCCAGGACGGCAAGTCCATCCCGCCCGCTGACGGCAGCCCCGCCGCCAAACACCGACGCTGAGCGAACAGGAGTATCTCCTTGCCCGTTACCCCCAACTACGCCTTCGAGAAGCGCCAGCGCGAACTGGCCAAGAAAAAGAAGCTGGAAGAGAAGAAGAGCCGCAAACGCGATGCGGCTGCGTCCGCGCCCGACACACCTCCACCCGATGCGGCGGCGCCCGGTACGGGAAGCGAAACGGATCCGGAGCGCACGCCCGTGACGGCATCGCCGCCGGAGCAGCCACGCATCCATCGCAAGCGTTCCCCTTGACCCGATCGCTACCGCGTTCCCGTCACCGCGCAGGTTCTGGAATGCATTGCCGAAGCGGGCCTTGAGGGTGTGATTCCCCCGCCCTACTCCGCATCCCCGATGCGCGTATCCACCGCAATCCAGTTGGTTTCCCAGTTGCGCCCGCCATCGTCCGAATAAGCCTGCTCGAATCGCGCCGAATGGGGCGTGATGTCGGAGATGACGAAGCGCACGAGGATGGCCTTGCCGTCGAGGTCTTCCTGGCCGTAGAACTCGCCGCGCCCGTTGCGGAAGCTGCCGTGGACCGGACGGGTCAGGGTGCCGCTGCGGGCGCCGGCGTAGTGCAGGCTCCACTGCCCGGCCTGCGGGTTGTACAGGCGCAGACTCACGCCTTCGATGTTTCCGGTCGGGCCCGCCACGCGCAGTTCAACCAGGTTGGCGCGTCCGTCCAGTACTTTGCTGACGACGCTGGTGCCGGCGTACTCCACCCACTCGTGCGAGCCGGACAACGGCTTGGCCAGCCGCCGCAGTTCGGTCTTCCAGGTGCCGATTTCCCAATCGAAGTCGTGCTGGCCGTCGCCCGGCGCGGCGGCGGGAGCGGCCTGCGGTGGCTGTGCCGGCGCGTTCATCGCCAGCAATGCCATGGCCAGGCAGGTGCCGCCGAGCCAGCTTCGCGCGGGGTTTTGCATCGTGTCGTCCCGTCTCCCATGATGCGCGCAGGATAGGAACGCGAGGCCAGCATGAACAAGAAGGTACCTGCGGGTAACCATGCCCGGCCCAATCCGCTAGAAGGCTGCCCGCTGGCGGCCGCCTTCGCGGCCATCGGCGGCAAATGGAAACTGACGATCCTCTACTGGCTGGCGCACGGCGAACTGCACTTCGCCGGCCTGCAACACCGCGTCACCCCGATCTCGAACAAGGTACTCGCCGAACAACTGCGGGAGCTCGAAGCTCATGGCCTGGTCGATCGCACTCCCACCGGCAGCGTGCCTGCGCCGGTGATTTACCAGCTGACGGAGTACGGCAAGACCCTGTTGCCGATTGTGGAAGGGGTGCGGGTGTGGGGGGAAGGCCATTTGCGGCGAGCAGCGGCTGAACCACGATCAGACAGCATGGGATGTGGTGCAGCGGTCCCTGGTTGAAAGCACAACAAACGCGAGCAACAAAATAAAGCACGAATGGACCGATGCGGCGGGCATCTGTCCCAAGCGAAACGTCCTGAGGGGTTGGAAGCCCGATCCCACCCCGGCTAGACTTGCCATGGGGAACATCCAGGCATCCGGGGCAAAGGGAATTCAGAACATGGGGAAGGTTCCATCCACGGTACGCGTTGCTGCTGCCGTGATTTGTTTCGCTTGCGCAGCTCATTCCGGGTCCATACGGGCAGATGAGCCTACCGGTATGTCGCCGGCCTGGCTGGCCTTCCTCAAGCGCCCGACCATCGAGAATGTCCAGATATCGCCGGACGGAACGCGTCTGGCGGTCGCGGAGCGCGCGGATGACCGCACCTTCGTCACCATCCGCGAAACCAAGACGCTGACGTTGCTGACGCGCTTCAATCCAGGCGATGGTGGCGAGATCCATACGCTGCGCTGGCTGGATGATACGCGCTTTCTGGTATCGGCCAACGCGGTGATGGCGCGATACAATCTCGCGATCAACAAGCCGGTCATGGCAATCGTCCAGAGTGACGGCAAGGGTCGCTACATGGTGCCCGCCAACTTCCTGGCCACCATCGACGGCGATCCGGATCATCTGCTGGTCACGCAATGCACCAACTGGGGTGAAGGTGGCTGCTTCGACGCCGTGCACAAGGTGGAGATCGGACACACCAACCGCATCGGCGATGCCATCATCACCGCACCCGATCGCGACTCGGTGCTCTTCCCCGACCGGCGGGGCAACGTGCGATTCGCCACCTCCGTCGACGACAAGGCGGATACCAAGCTCCATGCACACATCGGCGAGGACAAGGGCTGGACGCTAGTCAATGACAGCAAGGAGAGTGGTGTCGACGTCTGGGCCATCGGCGTGGACCGTGACGGCGCCTCTGGTTTCCTGCAGGCGGAAAGGTCCAGCGGTCCGGACGTCATCGAGCGTTACGACTTCGCGACCGGCAAACGTACCGAGGTATATCGCCATGCGACTTCCGACCCCATCCGCTACATCCTCGCGTTCGACAAGTTGACCCCCATCGGGGCGTACTACGGCGCGACCCGGCCGCAGGCGGTGATCTGGAATGCCGCGCATCCCGACGCGCAGGCCATCGCCTCGATCATCGCGGCCTTCCCCGGACGTATCGTCAGTATCACCAGTACCTCCGCCGATGCCGGCAAGGCCATCGTCAGCACCGTTGGCGATCGCGACCCCGGCACCTGGTACCTGTATGACCGCGCGACCCAGAAGGCATCGCTGCTTGCACGCGCGAAATCATGGCTGACGGAAACAAGCCTCCCGAAGAACCGGGAAGTCGTTCTCACCGCGCGCGACGGCATCACGCTCCATGGCATCCTCACCCTGCCCCTCAGGCGCCGGAGACCGGCTTGCCGATGGTCGTCGTGCCCCATGGGGGGCCGCATGGCGTGTACGACTCGGCCATGTATGACAGCGAAGCCGCGCTGCTCGCCAGCCAGGGCTATGCGGTTCTGCGGGTGAATTTCCGGGGCTCCGGCGGTTACGGCCGGCAATTCCAGCAGAGCGGCTGGATGCAATGGGGCCGCGCCATGCAGGACGACATCACCGACGCCACGAAATGGGCCATCGCCGAAGGCATCGCCGCACCGGACCGCATCTGCATCTCCGGCTGGAGTTACGGCGGCTACGCGGCGCTGATGGGCGCGGTTCGCGAGCCGTCGCTGTACCGCTGCGTCGTCGGTGGCGCGGGCCCCTACGATCTCGCCAAGCTGTACAAGTGGGGCAATATCCGCCGCAGCGATTACGGCCTGGAATACCTGGCGAAAGTGGTGGGGAAGGACCAGAAGGTGCTCGCGGAGCGCTCCCCGGTGGGTAACGCGGCCGCGGTCAAGGTGCCGGTGCTGATCGTGCACGGCAAGCTGGATGCCCGCGTCGACATCGCCCACGCCAGGCGCATGACCAAGGCGTTGCGCCAGGCAGGTGTCGAGGTGGAGTCCCACGAGTATACGAATGCGGGACACGGGTTGATGCTCGATGCCGACAAGGTCGATTTCTATACGCGGCTGCTCGCCTTCCTCGCGAAACACACGCAGGCGCGTACGGGTGCGGGTGCCCGTACCGCGGACGCGCAATGAGCGCCGAAGCCCGGATGAGGAAATGGCTATGGATGATGGGGATCACCCAGGTGCTGCTGATTGCAGTCCTGGCGACACTCTGGAGTTCGATGCCAGCAGCGGTACCCGCCGCTGATTCGGACCCTGCCCCCATCTGCTTCAACCGCGTGCCTGGCTCGGACAAACCCTGTCTCACCAGCTTCACCCGACTGGCGACCGCGCCGGGCGAGGTCGCCGGACGCAGAATCATCATCACCGGGTATCTCGCCATGCGCTACGGCATCCCGACGCTCTATGCCAATCAACAGGACTATGAGAATGACATCGCGGTCAACGCCCTGGCCATCGAGGGCGACCACCCGACGCTGGAGCAATTGGTCCAGCAGTTTCCTTACCAGTATGTCGTCATGGAGGGCGTCTTTCGCGAGAACGAACAGAATCTGGCATGGTTGGGGCGACTGACTCCGCCCTTCAAGGTGTCCAAGCCCATCACACCGCTAAGACAGACACACGAGGATGTGCTGGTGCCGGTCGAATTCATGAAGTAGCCGCGCGACAGGTCGGCCCTGATCTTGGCTCAAGATGGCGCCAATGCCAGCCAGCCTCAGGAACCGCGTTCAGAGCGCGGTCTCGTCAGGCAAGTAGAGTACTCTTCCTATTTTTTTGCCGACCCCATTCTTTACTCGCCCGACAGATTTCATACATATGAAGCTTACCGCGCTAGCCACCTTGTTGTTGTCGAGCACTCTGGTTGCGGATGTCAGCAGCACCGCCCCCGAGGCACCGCCCACCGGAGTGTTTTCCACCCCTTACATGACGGTGAGCAGCCCTGCGGGAGGAAATTGGCGGATGCAAAGCGAATCCGATTTCGAGGTGCGGTTTTCCCGTGGCGAGGCGATCAATTCCTTTGTTGCGGCCGTCGCGCTGTTCCGAATGGGACCCGCCAACTCGCCCGAGGAGTATGAGGAGCTGATTAGAAGGTCATCCGCGAGCGACACCGACCCTCAGATGCCTGACCGGTATGAACTGCTGGAACAATCCATCAAGTATTCAAGCGAGCGAGCGTACCCATGCGTACGCTACCGGGCCACTTCAAAGGACCGGGGAGCCAAAGGCGCAAATGGACCGCTACTGTTGGAGCTGGATGGCCTGTATTGCCGCCATCCAGCGGATGAATCCGTAGGCGTATCCATCCTGTATTCGCACCGTGGCCTGACGCGCCACGCGCACCTGAAAACCGACGCGGATGAGTTCATTCAGAACGTCGTCCTGCATGGATCCGAATAGCCTCATGCGTCACCCAGATGCCCCTCTTTCCAGCCACTCTGGAACAGAAAAAGCACGTCCTGTTCCGCAATGACAGTGCTTTGAACCCGGTCTTTTACCAGAACTGCTGTCCCTTTCGCGGTTTTGCGATCAGCTGCCAATCGTCCTCATAAACCACTGAACCCGGTTCCGAAGTCCTGAGTACTTCGACATGGTGGCCATGGCGGTCAAGCAGGTACTTGAGGTGCCACATGCGTCGAATGGCGTCCTCCGCCGCTGGTTTGAACCAGGAGATCGCTCGGCGATGCTCTGGCCGCTCCAGCACCTTGGGCACGAACAGTTCCTCGTTGAACCAGGACAACGCTTCGCGCAATTCCAGATGCTCGTCCGAGGTCAGATCACCTTCAACGCGCAAGGTATGTGCAGCCACCAAGATTCCGCTGGCATAGCCAGAGTCTCGGTCCATTGCAAGCGTGGCGAATCGAATGAGCATTGATAGTGACCGAGAATCCGGCTCTCTTAACAACAAAATACCGTGAACCGACCTTTCCGAAAATGGTATTGGCAAAGCGTGTTGCCTAGGGTATTTCGAAGCGCTGCCTGTGACGATGGATCTCGACCAGTCTGTCGTCGTTAAAAGTCAAGCGGACCGAATTGAAGAACTTGTCCGACCCATCAAGAAGTACGTCCCATTGGTCGTGCGCTTGCAGTTGTTCTATTCGTACCTGCAAAGGCGCGATGCTGAAGTGGTCCCCGGTTCTCGGACCGTAGCTGATATACACGACTGCACGCGGGCGGTCATTGAGGCTTCTGGCCGCCGCCAGCACTTCCTGCCTGGAAGCGCCGATGGTAAATCCGTAGGCCGTGCCGGAGACAACCGTCTCATCAAGATAGGTGGCCCAGAGATAACCCGTGTATCCGGCGACTGCCAGGAGGGGGGCGAGCATGGCAATGACCAGGATTCTTTCCCACGGTCGCATGGCGATATGTCTCCCTGTCCCGATATCGCACTCTAAACGGGCGCTTCCGTAACAACCAATGCTACGGACTCCGCGCCCACCTTGATGCTCAAGCCGCTCATGAACATCGCAGCCACCTGTGTGCATCCCTCTATGGGTTCGTTCCTGGCAAAACCATTCATTTCCTCAACCATGTCGTCCCACATGAATCCGATTGCGCTCAGGCAGTCGTCCTCGGTGTATGGCACGTCCGGATCCCGCTCGCGGACCTTGAACAGGTAAACGCCGGAGAAGGCAAGACGAAGTTCAACGGGATCCGTTGGCTTCACCCATTTACGGGAGCGACGATGCCAGCGCAGTACCAAGGTCCGCTTCGTGAGGTTGTACAGGAACTCAACGAATTCGAAATCGTTATGAAGATCGAAACGCCTCGCATCGCACTGAAGCGAAATGAAATCATCCACGATTGAGAACCCGAGCAACTTCACGAAGCGCTCCCTTTTGAAGGCACTTCCGCAACCAGTAGGCCCGCGAGTTCCGGGAGGGGCAAGTACCCACTGGATTCGGGGCTGGATGGCAATGCCATCACCTCGATGTACTGCACCTGCTCGGCGAGCGCGAGCTCACCGATGGCGCACTCCAGCATGATGAAGGTTCCTGTCAGGAATGCCTGCTCTCGGGCCGCATCGTAGTGTGCGTAGCCCACGCGAACGCCAAGCCCGGTCGGGTCGCTGGCTGATCGGAGTGGCATGAACCATGCCGCTTCCGGGCTGAATGTGATGCCTTCGTAGTCGGTGACGAAGCCGAATCCGCTGCCGGGCTTGAACGCGATGAACCTCCACCCCGGAATCGACGGGGCAGCGGCAACGAGGGTGCGGACCGCTGAGAAGTGGCGCGTGTCGCCTTCCGCCGAGATGATCAGCTCGTTGTGTCCGTCCTCTGCCCTCCCGGTCTCGAACCAGAGATGGGGGCAATACTCGTGCAGGGCGTCCAGCAATTCGTCGAGCAGTTGCTCTTTCTCCGGCACCTCAATGTCACGAAATCTTGCCTCGTTCCGCTCGAACCAGGACCAGAATGTACGTTGTTCTTCCATGCGATACCCACTACCTCATATCTGAATCCCGGGATGTTTGATAGCCGCCCCGCTCTTCAAGGCGTATCCGAAGCACGCCGAGGCTTCGGCGGTGCGTTCTGATTGTCCATGTCCGAGAAGATCAGCCACGGCTGGCCGGGAGTGCGGCGGAGCGTGAGGGTGAACTTGCCGGTGTCGCCGGGTCCATCGCCGTAGCCGTAGGCGCCGACGATGTAGCCGGTCGTGGCTTCGGCGTGAAAGGCGAGCGCGCGTAGCCGCAGCGGGCCGCCGCTTCCGCCTTCATAGGCGGCCTGGATGGCCTTGCGTCCGCGGACGGGCGGACGATTGCTTTGCAGGATGAAGCCGTCCTCCGCGAACAGCGCCGCGAGGGCCGCCGCGTCACCCACTCGCCATGCACGCTCGTAGTCGCGGAGTACTCGATCCAGTTCGGGTGGCAGCGTAACGCTGGGAACTTCTGCGGGCGTGGCTGGCTTCGGGGCGTCCTGGGCAAGCGATGGCCCAGTTGCTGACATCAGGCAAAGGACGGCAACAGCAAGGAAAGGATGGTTCATTGGTCTCCGCCCGATTGAAGTTCAGTGATTGGGGCAATGGAAGAGAGGTGCAACAGGCGGCCGCGGATCGAACTAAACCGTGTAGCCAGAAAATCTATTCTGAACACTGTTTTCCGAACGAATTGTTAGGCGCCGCCACTCGAAGGGGATGTGCCGGATTATCGCGGATAAAGGCCGCGGCGTCGGCCAACCTGTCCGGAAGCGGTGGCCCGAGAGTGCTGCGATAGCTGGAGAAGCGGAAACCGGCTGCAAACAGCACTTTTATCTTTTCCCATTGCTCAAGGTCTTTGGCAGGCGGCGCCTTGAATGAGCGCCCCATTTCTTGGATGTTCCCGCCGCAATTAGGACAAACAGCCGACAAATCTTTTCGGGGAGTTATCTTGAAGCTCTTGCGGCAGTCAAAACAGGCGTGGGCAATCAAATATTGTGGGCTTGGCACGCGATTCACCTGCTAAAGCACCTAACGACTAATAATCGGATCTTCGGGATTCGGCTATCCGACCCATCCATAGCGTACCGTATGCCCCGCCCCCCTTTCATACATGTCGATACTAGGGCTGCTGGCTCCAGCTAAAAAGCCGTAGAACCACCCTGATCTACTGGTCCAGCATAGAGAAGGGTGATGTCCGCTCTAGATCATAAGCAGTCAACCGACAAACAGCGTTATGGCCTTTGGTCTTTGAGGAACCTAGCTTAACCACCGGTGCTCAACACACCCTCCGCTAGCGGCTCATCCCCAATCTAGAGATGGACCAACTCCAAGGCCAGCTTCTGGCCGAGTAGCGCCCAGTCATACAAGACCCGGCTTGCCGGGGAAAGCTGGGGGCCGTCTAGCGGCGGTGTTGAAGTACTCGGTCGCCTCTTTCAACAGGGGGCGCGGTATCAACGAACCGCTAGGAGCCAAGATGGCTGGTCAATCACGGAAGTTTCCCCGGCAGCGCCAACTCAAAATCGGCTACGCCTATTACCCCCACACCGGCAAGGGCCGCCCCACCCCGCCCTTCCCCTCGCTGCGCCTGCAAGGGCGCTGGCTGGAGCAGGCCGGATTCTCGATTGGGCAGACCATCCAGGTGCGCATACGCGCCGGCCGTCTAGTGCTGGAGCCGGTGAAGTCGGATTAGTGGGTATGGCCGCCACCCCGATCTGCGGGGCGGCGGTATCCGGGCTCAGAAGCGGGTGAGCTTCCAGCAGCGGTGGATGCGGGCGTTGCGCTCGAAATCCGGGGGAATGGTCTGCGGGGTGATGTCCTCGCAGCGGGCGAAGGCGGCGATTTCGTTTTCGTCCAGGCGGAAGCGGCGGAAGTTGTTGCTGAAGTACAGCACGCCGTTGGGGGCCAGCCGGGCAACCGCCGCGCGCAGCAGGCGCACGTGTTCCTTCTGGATGTCGAAGTCGTCGGCGCGGGCGGAGTTGGAGAAGGTGGGCGGGTCGCAGAAGATCAGGTCGTATTCGCCCTGCTCGGCTTCCAGCCAGCGCACAGCGTCAGCCTGCACGAGGCGATGCTGGGCGCCGCCGAAGTTATTGCCCGCTAGATTGCGCCCGCACCATTCCAGGTAGGTGCCGGACAGGTCCACGCTGGTGGTGGTGGCCGCGCCGCCGACGGCGGCCTGCACGCTGGCGACGCCGGTGTAGCTGAAGAGGTTGAGGAAGCGTTTGCCGCGCGCTTCCTGGGCCATGCGCCGGCGCAGCGGGCGGTGGTCCAGGAACAGGCCGGTGTCGAGATAGTCGAACAGGTTGACCTGCAGTCGGGCGTTGTTTTCCCGCACCCACAGGGTCTGGTCCTTTTGATCGAAGCGGCCGTACTTGCTGCCGCCCTTGCCACGCGCGCGCGACTTGATCGCCACCCGATCCGGCGGCGCGGCGAAGACTTCGCGCGCGGCGGCCAGCAGTTCGCTGAAACGGCGGCGCACGTCGGTTTCCGGGATGCTGGCCGGGGCGGCGTATTCCTGGATGTGCAGGTAGATGCCGCCGTCGTTCTCGGCCTCGTACACGTCGATGGCGGCGGCGTATTCGGGCAGGTCGGCGTCGTAGGCGCGGTAGCAGGTGACGGCCTCGCGGGCGCGCCAGCTCTTGAGCTTCTTGAGGTTCTTGCGGATGCGGTTGGCGACCATCTGCGCGCCTTCGCTGAGCGGGCGCGGTTCGCTGCGCTCGCGGGCGGGCGCGGCGACGGGATCGCAGACAATCAGCGCGCACTCGATGGCGCCGTTGAACACCTGGTACTTCTTCTGCGCGCGCAGGCCGGTGGCGTGGGCCAGATCGGCGTTGCCGCACAGCAGGCTGGCGCGCCAGCCGGGCACGGCGCGTTGCAGCGCGTCACCGAGCATGCGGTACAGCGCCGCGTCGGCGGCCAGACGCTCGTCGTAGGGCGGATTGCAGACCACCAGGCCGCCGCCTTCGCCGGGGGCTTCCAGTTGGGCGACGTCGCGGGTCTGGAATTGGATCTGTCCGGCCAATCCCGCCAGGGTCGCGTTCTCGCTGGCGGCACGGATGGCGCGTGAATCCAGATCGCTGCCGAAGAAACGCGGTTGCAGCGCGCGGCGGCCCTCGGTCTCGCGGGCGACGGCGTCGGCGAACAGATCGCGCCAGGCCTGCGTGTCGAAGCCCAGCCAGCGCGTCGGCAGCGCGTTGCCGTGGCGTTGCAGGCCCGGGGCGACGTCGGCGGCCATCAGCGCGCCTTCAATCAACAGGGTGCCGCTGCCGCACATGGGATCCAGCAGCGCGCCACCGGCGTGGTACAGCGCCGGCCAGCCGCCGCGCATCAGCACACCGGCGGCGAGGTTTTCCTTCAGCGGCGCCTCGTTCTGTTCGCGGCGCCATCCGCGGCGGTGCATCGGACCACCGCCGAGATCAATCGACAGCGTGGCGCGGCCCTTGCGCAGCGACAGGTTGATGCGCACGTCCGGCTGGTCGACATCCACCGAGGGGCGTTCCAGTCCCTGCTGGCGCAGGCGATCCACCACCGCGTCCTTGATCCGCTGGGCGGCGTAGCGCGCGTGGGTGATGGTCTGGCCGGAGACGTGCGCGTCCACCGCGAGGGTGAGTTCCGGACGCAGGTGGTTTTCCCAGGCGATGGCGGCGGCGCCGTCGTAGAGCGCCTGTTCGTCCGGGCAGTCGTAATCGGCGATGGGCCACAGCACGCGGCTGGCCAGACGCGACCAGAGCACGGCGCGCTGGGCGTCGCCCAGTTCGCCTTCGACGTTGACACCGGCGATGGTGGCGGTGGCGCGGTGGGCGCCCAGCGCCGTCAGCTCGTCGGCGAGCAGGTACTCCAGGCCCTTGGCGCAGGAAACAAAGAACTTCAAGTGGACTCCGGAACTCGGGACGACGGGGCGCGGACGGACGCGGTTTTGCCGGGCAATTTTGCCGGATCGGGGGTGGAAACACACGGAAAACCGGCCCCGTGCGCGTCAGGCGAGCGACAGGGCCCAGCTTTCCCGCGACAGCTCCAGGCGGTGGGTCAGGTCCAGCCGCTCCAGCAGGGCCTCGTCGTGGGAGACCACGGCCAGCGCGCCGCGGTACTGGCGCAGCATGCTTTCCAGCGCGTCCAGCCCGGCCAGATCCAGATGGTTGCCGGGTTCATCCAGCAACAGCAGACCGGCCGGCTGCGCGGCGTACAGCACGCAGGCCAGCGCGGCCTTGAGGCGCTCGCCGCCGCTGAGTTTCGCGCTGGGGCCGTCGATGTGGCCGGCGTCCAGTCCGAGCAGCGCCAGCCGGGTGCGCAGCGCCGCCTCGCCCGCGTCCGGGTTGGCTTCGCGCAACTGCGCCAGCACGCTGGAGGCGGGATCCAGCCCCGCCAGGCGCTGATCCAGCCACGCCACTGGCACGTGCGCGCGGCGGCGCCCCGACAAGGGCGGCACCCGCCCGGCCAGCACCTTCAGCAGCGTGGATTTGCCGCTGCCGTTGGCGCCGGTGATGCCGATGCGCTGGCGGCCGGTGAGAGTGAGGTTCATGCCTTGGGCGGTGGCAGGTACGAACGGCAGCACCGCGTCTTCCAGGCGCAGGGCGATACGGTCCTGCGCGGAGGTCGCATCGGGCGCGAACAGGGCCAGTTCCACCGTCGGCTCCTGCCTGCGCGCGGCCTCGCGCAACTGCGCGCCCAGTTGTTCGCGGGCGGCCTGCTGGCGGGCGGCGAAGCGGCCGGCGCTGTCCTCGCTGCGATCCTTGCGCAAGCCCATCAGGATCGGCGCCTGGTTGGCGTCGCGCGCGTCGCGGTTGCCGCGCGCCTGCCGGCGCTGCTGGCGTTCGCGCTGTTCGCGCAGCGCGCGTTCCTGGCGCTGCACGGCGGCCTTGGTCTGCTCCAGTTCGCGCTGCGCCTGCGCCTGTTCCTCGGCCTTGCGCGCGGCGTAGAAACCGTAGCCGCCGCCGTAGGTCCGCAGGCCGTGCGGCGACAGTTCCTCGATGCGGGCGAAGGTGTCGAGCAGGCGGCGATCATGGCTGATCACCAGCAGGCCGTTCTGCCATTGCGCGAGTTGCGCGTGCAGGCGCTGGCGTTGCGGTGCGTCGAGGTGGTTGCTGGGCTCGTCGAGAATCAGGAAGTCGGCCTCGGACAGGAAGGCACCGGCCAGCGCCACGCGCATCGCCTCGCCGCCGCTGAGGGTGTCGGCGGCGCGATCCGGCGCGAGATCCGGCAGGCCCTGCGCGTCCAATGCCTGCGCGAGTTGCTGGCGGATGTCCCAGCGATCGCCCAATGCATCGAAATCACGCACGTCGGCGCTGCCGGCCTCGATGCGCGCAAGCGCGTCCAGCGGGCCATCGACGCCGGCGAGCGAGGCGACGGTGGCGCCGGGCGGCACGCGGATCTGTTGCGGCAGGTAGTGCACGCGGCCGCTGGCGGCGCGCTTGCCGGCGGTGGGTTCGACCTCTCCGGCCAGCAAGCGCGCAAGCACGCTCTTGCCCACGCCATTGCGCCCCACCAGCCCGGTCGGACGGTCGTCCAGGTGCAGGTCGAGACCGGAGAAAAGGATCCTGCCGTCGGGCAGGGACAGCGACGCGCGGTCGAGCGTCAGGAAAAGATTCGTCATGCGGATTCCATGTGATGCCACGGGAACTCCCTCGGCGCGGGGCCGGCGGGAACCTGGGCCGTCTGAAGCGACGGCGGCATCAATGGCGCATGGGCGTAGGCACCTGGGACGAATCGAGGCCGCGATTCTAGCGGCAGTCGCGCGCCCGCGGCCAGACGCGGGCTGAACGCGGTGCGGAGGCGTTACAGCGAGGCCAGCAGTTGGCCGAAGGCGTCGGCGGAGGCTTCGACGTGCGAAGACAGGCGATGCGCGTCGTCGACCATCAGCAGGCGCGCTCGGCGGGCGTGCGCCCAGTCGACGACAAGCTGCGCGGGAATCAGTTCGTCGTCCCAGCCGTGGATGACCGAAATCGGCACGGGCGCGGCGTCCAGTCCCGGCAGCGGCCCCATGGTGGTGGGCGGCGCCATCAGGAACAGGCCGCGCACCGGCACGTCCAGCGAGATGCGGCCGGCGATGTAGGCGCCGAGGCTGGAGCCTGCCAGCACCAGCGGGCCGCGGCTGGCGGCGGCGAGCGCGAGGCCGCGCAGGCGCTCCAGCCGCGCGGGCACGTCGCCGAGCGAGCTGATCTCGCGGCGCGCGTCCAGATCGGTGTAGTCGGGGCGTTCGTGGGTCCAGCCCAGGCGCTCGGCGACGTCCGCCAGCGCGGTGACCTTGGTGGCGTCGGGGCCGCTTTCGAAACCGTGCGAGAGGATGCAGTGGCCACGAAGCCGGGAGCGCTGGCTCACAGCGCCTCCACGCGATCGCCGATGCGGAACACACCGCCTTCCAGGATGCGCGCGCACAGGCCGCCGTGGCCGCGCATGGCGTTGTAGCCGCCGGGGCCGAGCGCGTCTTCCATACGCGAGCAGGGATCGCATTCGTCGGTGCCTTCCAGCACCACGTCGCCGATGCGGAAGCGGCGCTCCTTCAGCGCGATCAGCGGAATGCCGGAGACCACCACGTTCCGCCGCAGCAGCGCCGGTTGCAGATTCGCACGCGCGGCCAGCGCGGCGATGGCCGGCAGGTGTTCGGCCTGGATGAGGGTGATGCCGCGCTTGCCGCTGCCACCGGCGTAGCGATCGCCGACCAGGCCGACGCCGGTGACGGCTTCGACCTGCTGCACCGGCACCATCGCCACGTCGCGGGCGGGACGCAGGCCGATCCATTCGACCTGGCCGGCGCGCGGCAGGCGGGCCATCAACTGGGCAAGCGGGGAATCGGGAGACAGGGGCATGGGGATCATCCCGCCGCGACGGCCGCGGCGCAGGCCGCCAGTTTACTTGAGCCGCGCGCCGGTATCGGCCTGCTAGCATGCCCGGCATGTCCGACGCGCCCGCCATCCACTCCGCTCCCCTGCCCTATGAAACCCGGCTGGAGCGGCGCCCGCTGGCACAGGTGGATCTGGCGGTGATCCATTGCACCGAGCTGCCGGATCTGGCGACGGCACGGCGGTTTGGCGAGGAGATCCTGTATCCGGGGTCGGGCACGGGCAACAGCGGGCATTTCTACATCGATCGCGACGGCGGCGTGCACCAGTACGTGGCGCTGGATCGGGTGGCGCACCATGTGCGCGGTTACAACCCGCGCGCCATCGGCATCGAGCTGGTGAACATGGGGCGCTATCCGCACTGGCTGGCGAGCGATCACCAGCGGATGGAGGAGCCGTATACCGAAGCGCAGATCGAGGCGTTGATTGCGCTGCTGCGCTGGCTGCCTTCGCAGTTGCCGGCGTTGCAGTGGATTGCCGGGCATGAGGACCTGGATCGGACGCTGGAGCCGGCGAGCGATGACCCGGCGGTGCAGGTGCAGCGGAAGCTGGATCCGGGGCCGATGTTTCCGTGGGAACGGATAATGGCGGCCGTGGGGCTGGCGCGGTTTGAGCCCTGATGGGGTTTTCTTGTGGGAGCGACGTCAGTCGCGACCCGATGGCTTCCGATCGCGACTGACGTCGCTCCTACAGGGTGGTTTTCCGCCAAAAGCAAATCCCCCTCGGTCCCCCTTCTGCGAAGGGGGAGGCAAGAGCGGGGCTGTCCTCGATCTGATGCTCCAATCCCGAATCCCGAATCCCGAATCCCGAATGCCCAATCCCGAATCCCGGCCCTGAGGCCCCAAGCCCCCGCCCCGTATAATCCCCAGCCTCCCGCACCCGCCCTGCGAGCCGCCGTGTCTTCCAATCCCGAACCCGTCGTCAGCGAACTCATCGACCTGCTCTCGCTGGAGCGGCTGGAGGACAACCTGTTCCGGGGCCAGAGCCGCGATATCGGCACCAAGTACGTGTTCGGCGGGCAGGTGCTGGGACAGGCGCTGTCGGCCGCGCAGGCGACGGTGGAAGGCGAAGGCGAGCGCCGCGCGCATTCGCTGCATGCCTACTTCCTGCGCGCCGGCAACATCGAGGCGCCGATTGTCTACGAGGTGGATCGCACGCGCGATGGCGGCAGTTTCTCGGTGCGCCGGGTCACGGCGATCCAGCATGGGCGGGTGATCTTCTTCTGCGCGGCCTCGTTCCAGGGCGAGGAAGCCGGCGCGGAACACCAGTTGTCGATGCCCGAGGTGCCGCAGCCCGAGGACGTGACGCCGGCACCGCCGGTGCCGGCCGAGGTGATGGCGACGCTGCCGATCAAGGTGCAGCGCTGGCTGTCGCGGCGCGGGCCGTTCGAGTTCCGCCACGTGTATCCGCGCGACGAACTGAATCCGCCCAAGCGGCCGCCGTTCCAGCAGGTGTGGTTCCGGCTGAGCGAGAAGGTCGGCGATTCGCCCGAGCTGCATCGCGCCCTGCTGGCCTACGCCTCCGATTTCCAGTTGCTGGGCACGGCGACCTATCCGCACGGCATCAGCTATTACCAGCCGAACGTACAGATGGCCTCGCTGGATCACGCGCTGTGGTTCCACCGTCCGTTCCGCGCCGACGACTGGCTGCTGTATTCGATCGACAGCCCCAGCGCGCAGGGTTCGCGCGGGCTGGCGCGCGGGCAGATCTTCGATCGCCATGGCCGGCTGGTCGCCAGCACCGCGCAGGAAGGCTTGATCCGGGTGGTACCCGACGCCCACGCCGCGGCCGCCGTGCCGGCCAGGGACTGATCACCGATGCGCCAGATTTTCACCAGCCAGCGCCTGGAAACCGTCGAGGGCGTGGCCAAGCTGCTGCGTGACGCCGGCATCGAGGTCCACATCAGCAACGAGCGCTCGTATCGCGGCAAGCGCGGCAGCCAGTTCCGCTATACCGAACCGGTGCCGAAGGGCCTGCAGCCGGCGGTGTGGGTGCGGCATCCGGAAGACCAGCCGCGCGCGCGCCAGATCCTGCGCGACGCCGGGCTACTGGAAACCACCCGGCCCGGCGCGGGTCCGGCGCCGCTGACCTTCACCAGCACCCAGGACGAGCCGCCGAAGCGGAGTTCGTGGGCCTGGCGCATCCGCCTTATCCTGCTGGGCCTGATCGCGGTGGCGGCGGTGTTCACGGTGTTGCGCCACCGCGCGCCGCGCCCGGCCGCACCCGCTCCGGCGCCGGCCACGCCCACGCAGCCGGCACCCGCGCCCGCCAACGAGACCGAGGAAGACGACGCGGTGCGGGTACAGGTGAAGCCGGCCTCCGAAGGCTGATCCGGCTCGGTCACATTTTTCGGGCGGTCTCGTCCCGGGGACCAGGAACCCAACGAAGCCCCGCCCCGATGAATGCCCAGACCCTCGACCTGATGCTGCAGCACGAGCTGCCCGCCGCCGCGCGTGGCAATCAGGATGCCCATGGCCGCATCGTCAGCGCCTGCCAGAACACGGTCACCGCGATCGCCTACGCCATCACCCGCGACGTGCAGGCCAGCGAGGACATCGCGCAGGAAGCCTTCCTGCGCGCCTGGCAGCGGCTGGACCGCCTGAAGAACAGCGCCAGCTTCCTGCCCTGGCTGCGCCAGATCACCCGCAACCTGGCGCGCGACTACCTGCGCACCCAGCACCACAAGCCGATGTCGGGCGAAGCGGCGGAACTGGCGATCACCCTGACCGCCGATCCCTTGCCCTCGCCGGCCGAACGCCTGCTGCGCACCGAGGAGGAAATCGCCGCCGCCGACATCATCTCGTCGCTGCCGGAGGACGCCCGCGAAACCCTGCTGCTGTTCTATCGCGAAGGGCAGAGCTCGCTGCAGGTGGCCGAATTGCTGGGCCTGAGCGACGCGGCGGTGCGCAAGCGCCTGTCGCGTGCGCGTGGCATCGTGCGCGAGGAAATGCTGAAGCGTTTCGGCGAGTTCGCCCGCTCCACCGCGCCCGGCGCGGCCTTCACCGTGCTGGTGGTCAGCGGGCTGATGAGTGCGGCGCCGGTCGCCAGCGCCGCCATCGCCAGCGCCGCCATCGCCATCGGCGCCGGCGCGGTCGGCGTGGGTTCGGCCAGCGCCGGCAAGCTGGGCGCCAGCGGGCTGGGCATTTCATCGCTGTCCGGCGGCACCGCGATGGGCACGCTGATGGGCGCCTACGACACGCTGGCCCACGGCGGCGTCACCGCCGGTTTCTCGCTGGGCGCGGTGATCGGCGGCGTGGTCGGTGGTGCGCTGGGCACGTACTTCGGTGGCCGCCTGCTGCTGAGTTTTGCCGATACCGAGACCGAACGCGCGCAGTTGCGTCGCTTCATCCGCATGAACACCGCTACTGCGGCGGCGGTCGGTGTCAGCATCATGGCCGCCGCCGCCCTCAGCCGCAGCTGGTTGCCGATGACGCTGGCGGCAGCGATCGGCATGGCCGTTATCAACTACCAGTGCCTGGTGCCGCTGCGCCGGATGATGAAGCCCATGGTGGCGCGCGATATCGCCCGGCGTGGACACAAACGCGGCGCGTGGCTGTACGAGAGCATGTACGGCACGACCGGCGTGGTGCTCGCCTCGGTGCTGGCATTGGGCGGGATGATCGTGTCGATGAAGGCGTCGGGGCGGTTTTGAGTTTCAGGGGAGGCTGTACAGGCTTTCGGCCGTCACTACCCTCGCACCGCCGTACCTGCGGGCGCTGACCTTGCCCCCATCCCAACCTTCCCCCGCACGCGGGGGAAGGGGCGAAGTACGCATCAAGTACCTTCCTCCATCTATTGAGGATGGTGGCAGCTTACGGACACGGCTCCCTCCCCCGCTTGCGGGGGAGGGCTGGGGTGGGGGCCAACGCACGCGGCCCACTCCCCGCAAACGTCGATGCATCGCGCTGGATTGACGATGAAGGGGTTTCCGGATTGTCCTGCCCCGTCATTCCGGCGAACGCTGGAACCTTGCCCCCATCCCAACCTTCCCCCGCATACGGGGGAAGGGGCGGAGCAGGCATCAGCTCCTTCAGGAAAATGGCAGCGTTACGGATACCGCTCCCTCCCCCGCTTGCGGGGGAGGGCTGGGGTGGGGGCCAACGCCGCAGCCCGCTCCCGCGAACGTGGATGCATCGCGCCGGAATGACGATGACGGGGTTTCCGGATTGCCCTGCCCCGTCATTCCGGCGAACGCTGGAACCTTGCCCCCCATCCCAACCTTCCCCCGCACGCGGGGGAAGGAGCGGAGCACGCATCAGCCCGGCAGCGTACGGATGCAGCTCCCTCCCCCGCACGCGGGGGAAGGGGCGGAAAAGGCGCCGGGTCACATCGCGTCTCCCCGGGCGTCTGTGCTTCCATAGCCGCCTGGAGCCGAACACCGATGACCGCCGCCACGCTGGAACTGACCCTGCGCCATGAGTTTCCCGCCGCCCAGCGGGGCGACCGCGATGCCTACGGGCGGATCATCGGTGCGTGCCAGAACACCGTCACCGCGATTGCCTACGCAATCACCCGCGACGTGCACGCCAGCGAGGACATCGCCCAGGAAGCCTTCCTGAAGGCCTGGAAGCACCTGGGCAGCCTGAAGAACCCGGACAGCCTGCTGCCGTGGCTGCGCCAGATCACCCGCAACCTGGCCCGCGACCACCTGCGCGCCGGGCAGTACCGGCCGATGACCGGCGAAGTGGCCGACATCGCCATCGAACTGGCCACCGACACCGCGCCAACCCCGGCGGAAATGGTGCTGCAGACCGAGCAGGAACGGGTGGCCGCCGACGTCATCGCCGCGCTGCCGGAAGACAGCCGCGAAGTGTTGTTGCTGTACTACCGCGAGAGCCAGAGTTCGCAGCAGGTCGCGCAGTTGCTGGGACTGACCGACGCGGCGGTGCGCAAGCGCCTGTCGCGGGCGCGTGGCTACGTGCGCGAGGAATTGATGAAGCATTTCGGCGAGTTCGCCCGCAGCAGCGCGCCGGGCGCGGCGTTCGCCAGCATCGTGCTGGGCGCGTTGGCGGTGGGCGCGCCGCCGACCGCCGCCGCGGCGGTACTGGGCACCGGTTCGGCGCTGGCCGGCAAGGGCCTGCTGAAGGTGCTGGGCGCGTCGTTCGGCGCGGTAGCCGTCGGCCTGGTTGGCGGCATCGGCTCGGTCTGGTTCGGCATCCGCAAGCAGTTGCGGGATCCGCTGGATGCGCGGGAACGGCGGGCGCTGATTGCCTACGGCACGGTCAACACGGCGATGATCCTGGCGTTCCTGGCCGGCGCCCTCGCATTGCATAAGGTACCGGGCTGGATTCCGCACCTGCTGCTCACCGCCGCCTATTGCGGCGGCATCATGTGGTCGTGCAGCCGCTGGCTGCCGCGCATCCTGGCGCGCCGACGCGCGCGCGACATGCAACTGGACCCGGTGACCGAAACCGCCGACGCGGCACGCCGGCGCAAGTGGCAGATCATCGGGGTGACCGTGGGACTCGTGCTGGGGTTCGGCGGTCTGTTGTATGGGTTGGTTGCGAGCGGGCGGTTGGTGTTCTGAGCGGGTTGCCTTTGGTGTCTCATTCGTCCGCAAGCAGGCAAGCCTGATCCCATGCGGCTCGGGACGTTTGGGGATGGATTCTGCCCGTACGCGATGTTTCCGGCCGTTTGATACCCCGTCGCGACTGACGTCGCTCCTACAAGGGATTTGCGCGTAGGAGCGACGTAAGTCGCGACCGTGGTCGATGCCGATTGAAGGACGCTCTGCCGGGGATGGATGGACGATCACCCGAAGATTTCCGGCCTTTCTATTTCCCTGTCGCGACTGACGTCGCTCCTACAACGGATTTGCGGGTAGGAGCGACGTAAGTCGCGACCGTGGTCGATGCCGATTGAAGGATGCCCTGCCGGGGATGGATGGCCGATCACCCGAAGATTTCCGGCCTTTCTATTTCCCTGTCGCGGCTGACGTCGCTCCTACAGGGGATTTGCGGGTAGGAGCGACGTCAGTCGCGACCGTGGTCGATGCCGATTGAAGGATGCCCTGCCGGGGATGGATGGCCGGGCGCCCGAAGATTTCCGGCCTTTCTATTTCCCTGTCGCGACTGACGTCGCTCCTACAAATAATCCAGCAACTGCCGGGGAGCGGTCGCGAATGCGACACCGGCCGCGCGTGGCGGCCGGTGTGCGGTGGAACGGTGGACTGCGCGGCTCAGCGCGGCGAACGCGGCTTCAGTTCGTCCTGGCTGAGGAAGCCGTCCTTGTTCGCGTCGAGCTGTTCGAAGCGCTCGGCCAGGCGCGACTTGCCCTTGGCTTCGTCACGGCTGATGCGGCCGTCCTTGTTGGCGTCGGCGGCGGCGAAGCGCTCGGCGCCACGCGCCTGCATGCGCTGCTGGAACTGCGCGCGCCGGTTGGCGTCGGCGGCGTCGATCTCGGCGCGGGTCAGCTTGCCGTCCTTGTCGGTGTCGGCGCCGGCGAACCATTCGTCACGGCGCTGCTTGCCGCGCAGTTCGCGATCCTTGGCGTCGACATAGCCGTCGCCATTCGCATCCATCCTGGCGAAATGCTCGGCGAAGCGCGGCTGCTTGCCGGCCTCGGCCTTGCTGATGCGGCCGTCGCCGTCGGTGTCCAGTTGCTTCATCATGCCGCCTTGACCACGACGGTGGCCGCCGCCGTCCATGCCGTGTCGGCGATGCGGGCGTTCCTCCGCACTGAGCTTGCCGTCCTTGTTCTTGTCGAGCGTGTCGAAACGCTCGGCCAGGCGCGGATGCGCGGCGGCTTCAGCGCGATCCACGACGCCGTCGCCGTTCTTGTCCAGGGCCGGGCGCGAGGCGCCTGCGGCCGGCGCGGACTGGGTGGCGGCGAAGGCGGTGCCGGCGGCGAGCGCGGTCAGCACGGCCACCAGGAGCAGGGTCTTGTTGCGGGTCATGTTCGGGTTCTCCTGATCACGCGGCGCGGTTGCGCCACTGACCGGGAAAACGCCCGGCGGCCGCCACGGTTGACGCGGCGACGAACGGATTCAGCTTCCAGCCGGTCGCATGCGCCGCGACGACGGCCGCGCAGTATGCTGGCCGCATGGTCCACGCCTTCGCCCGCGCCGTTTCCATTCTCGGACACCCGATGCTGGTGCTGCCGGTGGCGGCGCTGTTGCTGGCCACGCGCACCCTGGGCGTGCGCGAGGCGGCATGGATGGCGTTGGGCTTCGCCGGGTTCGCCGCACTGGTGATGGGCTGGTCGGGATGGCAGGTGCGGCGTGGCCGCTGGCAGCACGTGGACGCGAGCCGGCACGAGGAACGCCGGACCTTGAACCGCTTCCTGCTGGTCGCGCTGGCGCTGGCGGCGGTGCTGGGCTGGGTCGCCGGCCAGCCGGTGCAGCTGGCGCTGGGACTGATCCTGGCGGCGGCGCTGATCGCGGTGGCGATGCTGGGCGCGCGATGGTGCAAGCTGTCGCTGCACATGGCCTTCGTCATCTATGCGGCGATCCTGCTGTCGCAGCTCCATCCGGGCTGGGGCATCGCCGGGTTGGCGTTCGCCGCATTGGTGGCGTGGTCGCGGCTGAAACTGCGCCGGCACGTGCCGCGCGATCTGGTCGCCGGCGCGTTGGCCGGCGCGACGGCGGGCGGCCTGTTCGTCTGGCTCGCGCCGAAACTGGCGGGGGCGTGATGGGCAACAATCCTCCGCAGCCGGCCGAAGACCTGCGCCTGTTCCATACCGGCGAACATCCCTGCGGCTACTGGCCGGATCGCAACGCGCGCGATCTGGTGCTGGATCCGCGCGATCCGCGCTTGCCGATGTTCTATCCGAACGCGCTGGCATGGGGTTTCCGCCGCTCCGGCGACATCGTCTACCGACCGCATTGCCTGGGCTGCCAGGCATGCGTGGCAGTGCGGATTCCGGTGGAACGGTTCCAGCCGGATCGCAGCCAGCGCCGCTGCGCGCGGCAGAATCCGGACGTGGACGTGCGGGTGATGGTGGCCGAGCGCAGCGAGGAGCACGTCGCGCTGTACCAGCGCTACCTGACCGCACGGCACCCGCTGGGCGGCATGGACGATCACGGCGCGGTCGAGTTCGAGCAGTTCCTGATCGGCAGCTGGGCCAACAGCCGCTTCCTGGAACTGCGCGAACACGGACGGCTGCTGGCGGTGGCGGTCACCGACGTGCTGCCGGAAGCGCTGTCGGCGGTCTACACCTTCTACGATCCGGATCTGGCCGCGCGCGGGCTGGGCACGCTGGCGATCCTGCGCCAGATCGCCTGGGCGCGCCGCGAGGGCCTGCCGCACCTGTACCTGGGCTACTGGATCCACGGGCATCGCAAGATGGACTACAAGCGCCGCTTCCAGCCGCTGGAAGCCTACGACGGCCGCGGATGGCGGGACTTCCAGCCGCCGCCGGATCCGTAACCGCGCTGTCATCGGCGGCGCTGGCGCCCATGTCAGAATGGCGGCATGCGAACCTTACTCCTGCCCGCCTGCCTGCTTTCCCTGCTCACTGCCTGCGTGAACGTCAACGTGCACGGTGATCCCGCCGCCGCCCTCGCCGACAGCCCCGCGCGCCTGCGCGTGGCCACCTACAACACCTCGCTGTATTCGGATGAAGCCGGCGGCGTGATCCGCGAGCTGGAAGGCGACAGCGCGCATGCGCGCAAGATCGCCGTGGTGCTGCAGAAGGTGCGGCCGGATCTGGTGCTGCTCAACGAGTTCGATTACGACGAGGCACATCGGGCGGCGGATCTGTTCCAGCAGCGTTATCTGGAAGTGGCCCAGCCCGGCGGCGGCGAAGCGCTGCGCTATCCCTACCGCTATCTGGCGCCGGTCAACACCGGCGTGCCCAGCGGGCTGGATCTGGACAACAACGGCGAAGCCGGCGGCGAAGGCCGCGCACGCGGCAACGATGCCTGGGGCTACGGCCTGCACCCGGGCCAGTACGGCATGCTGGTGCTGTCGAAGCATCCCATCGATGCCGCGCAGGTGCGTACCTTCCAGTTGCTGCGCTGGAGCGCCCTGCCCGGCGCGGCGCGTCCGATCGATCCGGCCACCGGCGAATCCTGGTATCGCGACGAGGTGTGGTCCAAGTTGCGGCTGTCGTCGAAGTCGCACTGGGACGTGCCGGTGCGTATGCCCTCCGGCGTGGTGCATTTCCTGGTCTCGCATCCGACCCCGCCGGTATTCGACGGTCCGGAGGATCGCAATGGTGCGCGCAACCACGACGAGCTGCGCCTGTGGCACGAATACATCAGCGCGGGCGACAAGCCCTGGCTGTGCGACGACGCGGGCGTCTGCGGCGGGCTGGCCCAGGAGGCGCGCTTCATCATCGCCGGTGATCTCAACAACGATCCGGTCGATGGCGACGGCCGCCACGAGGCGATCCTGGAATTGCTGGAACATCCGCGGGTGATGCGCCATGCCACCCCGCAGAGCCGCGGTGGCGCCGAGACCGCCGAAGCCTACGCCGCCAAGGGCATCGCCCGTCGCGGCGCGCCCGGCCACGTCACCGGCGATTTCGGTCCGAAGGCCGGCGCGATGCGGCTGGACTACGTCCTGCCCTCGACCGGCTTCGCCTACGAGGGCGGCGGCGTGTTCTGGCCCGCGAAGGCGGAAGCCGACGCCGCCATCGCCGACGGCAGCGACCATCATCTGGTGTGGGCGGTTCTTCTGCCCTGAGGGCTGTTTCTTCCCTTGTGGGAGCGACGTCAGTCGCGACCGTGCGCAACACCGATTGAGGCAAGCGCGACGCAGGGGGGCGGATGATCGCGCGTCCCCGACATTCCCGGCCCGTCTGTTTTCCCGTCGCGACTCACGTCGCTCCTACAAGGGTGCTTTCCTGTGGGAGCGACGTCAGTCGCGACCGTGGTCAACATCGATTGCGGCAAGCGCGACGCAGGGGGCGGATGATCGCGCGCCCCCGACGTTCCCGGCCCGTTGGTTTTCCCGTCGCGACTCACGTCGCTCCTACAGAGAGCTATCCTTGTAGGAGCGACGTCAGTCGCGACCGTGGTCAACATCGATTGCGGCAAGTGCGACGCAGGGGGGCGGATGTTCGCGCGCCCCCAACGTTCCCGGCCCATCTGTTTTCCCGTCGCGACTCACGTCGCTCCTACAGAGACCTATCCTTGTGGGAGCGACGTGAGTCGCGACCGTGGTCAACATCGATTGTGGCAAGCGCGACGTAGGGGCGGATGATCGCGCGCCCCCGACATCCCCGGCCCGTTGGTTTTCGCGTCGCGACTCACGTCGCTCCTACAAGGGGGTTTTCCTGTGGGAGCGACGTGAGTCGCGAATACGGGATGTGGGGCGCCTACGACCCCACCACCGTCGTGCGCGGGCTGAAGCCGATGGCGCCGTCGCTGCGTGCGGAGACGATCATCTTGACCATGCTGCCGGGGATCATCACTTCGATCTGCACGGTCTTGCCGTCCGGCGCGAGGCCTTCCAGGGTCATTTCGATCAGTGCGCCGGCGGTGTCGATCTCCCGGCACAGGATGTGCGGTTCGCCACCTTCCACCTGTACCAGATAGGGCTTGATCGCCTCGCCCAGCGCTTCCAGCGCCTGCGGGAAGAAGAACACCGCGTAGCCTTCATTTCCGTTCATGGTCCGATCCTTACTTGAGTTCGATGCCGAGGGCTTCGGCGGCGTCGCGCGCGATGGCGCGGGCGGTGTCGATGTCGGCGGCGCGCGCCAGGGTCACGCCGACCCGGCGATGGCCCTCCACGCGCGGCTTGCCGAACAGGCGCAGCGCGGTGTCCGGCGCGGCCAATGCCTTGTCCACATTCGAGAACACCGGCACGCCATGGCCGTGCGCCAGCACCGCGCACGAGGCCGACGGGCCCTGCTGGCGGATGACCGGAATCGGCAGGCCGAGGATGGCGCGCGCGTGCAGCGCGAATTCGCTCAGTTCCTGCGAGACCAGGGTGACCAGGCCGGTGTCGTGCGGACGCGGCGAGACTTCGCTGAACCACACCTCGTCGCCCTTCACGAACAGCTCCACCCCGAACACGCCCCAGCCGCCCAGGTTGTCGGTGACCGCGCGCGCCACCGCCTGCGCGTTTTCCAGCGCGCGCGCCGACATCGGCTGCGGCTGCCAGCTCTCGCGGTAGTCGCCGTCGCGTTGCAAATGACCGATGGGTTCGCAGAACGAGGTGCCGCCGGCGTGGCGCACGGTCAGCAGGGTGATTTCGTAATCGAAGTCGATGAATCCCTCGACGATGCAGCGGCCGGCGCCGGCACGGCCGCCGGTCTGCGCGTATTCCCAGGCCGGCGCGATGTCGGCGTCTTCGCGCACCGTGCTCTGGCCCTTGCCGGAGGAGGACATCACCGGCTTGACCACGCACGGCAGGCCGATGGCGGCGATGGCCTCGCGATACTCCGCCTCGATGTCGACGAAGCGGTACGGCGAGGTCGGCAGGCCGAGGGTTTCGGCGGCCAGCCGACGGATGCCTTCGCGATCCATGGTCAGGCGGGCGGCGCGTGCGGTCGGGATGACCCGGGCCGCGCCCTCGGCTTCCAGCGCCACCAGGGTGTCGGTGTGGATGGCCTCGATCTCCGGGACGATCACGTGCGGGCGTTCCCGCGCGACCAGCGCGCGGACCGCGGCCGGATCCAGCATGTCCAGCACGTGGGAGCGGTGCGCGACCTGCATGGCCGGCGCGTCGGCGTAGCGGTCGGCGGCGATGACTTCCACGCCCAGCCGCTGCAGTTCCAGCGCCACCTCCTTGCCCAGTTCGCCCGACCCCAGCAGCAGGACCCGGGTGGCGTGGGGGCTGAGCGGGGTGCCGAGGTCGACCATGGGACGGAATTCCGATGCGGGGAGGGAGCGGCATTCTACCGGCCAGGCTCCCCGCCCTTCCCGGCCGACAGACGGCACTTGCCAAGTGATATCATTTTGATATCTTTCCAGCCAACAAGGAGAGACCACCATGAAAGAGAACCCCATCCGCTCGCTGCCCGGCATCCCCTTCCTGCTCGCCCTGCTGGCCGTGACCGCCCTGGCGGTCTGGCTGTTCGTCACCGGCATCGGCCCCGACCCGAAGTATTCCGGCGTCGTGTCCGGCATGCGGATCGCCGTCGGCGTCATCCTGGGCGTGCTGGCTTTCTTCAGCGTGATCGGCCTGTACACCGTGCAGCCCAATCAGGCCGCGGTGGTCAGCCTGTTCGGCAAGTACGTCGGCACCGTCAAGGACAACGGCCTGCGCTGGAACAACCCCTTCTACTCCAAGAAGAAAGTCAGCCTGCGCGTGCGCAACTTCGAAAGCGGCAAGCTCAAGGTCAACGAGCTGGACGGCAGCCCGATCGAGATCGCCGCCGTCATCGTGTGGCAGGTGGTCGATGCCTCCGAGGCCGTCTACAACGTGGACGACTACGAGAGCTTCGTGCACATCCAGTCCGAATCCGCGCTGCGGGCGATGGCCACCAGCTATCCCTACGATCAGCACGAGGAAGGCCAGCTGGCTCTGCGCAGCCACGCCACCGAGATTTCCCAGCACCTGAAGAACGAACTGGCCGAGCGCCTGGCCGACGCCGGTGTGCAGGTCATCGACGCGCGCATCAGCCATCTGGCCTACGCGCCGGAAATCGCCCAGGCGATGCTGCAACGCCAGCAGGCCAATGCGGTGATCGCTGCGCGTACCCGCATCGTCGCCGGCGCGGTCGGCATGGTCGAGATGGCGCTGGCCGAACTGCAGAAGAACGGCGTGGTGCAACTGGACGAGGAGCGCAAGGCGCAGATGGTCAGCAATCTGCTGGTGGTGCTGTGCGGCGATCGCAGCACCCAGCCGATCGTCAACACCGGCTCGCTGTACTGAGCCGGGCGGAAGGCAGGCGTCGTGGCCGAGAAGAAAGCCTATCCCCTGCGCATCAGCGCCGACGTGCTGAACGCGGCGCAGCGCTGGGCGGATGACGAGTTGCGTTCGCTCAACGCGCAGATCGAATACGTGCTGCGCGATGCGCTGCGCAAGGCCGGGCGCCTGCCCAAACCGTCGCCCTCGCCGGACGCCGACGGCGACGACGAGTAATCGCGCCACGACAGGCGCAAGGTCGCGGTCCACCGCGACCCGGACAAGGAGAAGGACATGAGCAAGCGTTGGACCTACCAGGTCATCGAAGTGAAGCCCGGCCTGATGGGCGGCCTCAAGCGCGAGGATCTGCAGAACGAACTCAATCGCCTGGGCGCGCAGGGCTGGGAACTGGTCAACACCATCGTGCCCGCCCCGATGGCCGCGGTGCAGATGGTGTTCAAGAAGGAGGCTTGAGATGCGCGTTGCGTTATGGATTGTGCTGGCGCTGGGCGCGCTGTTCACCCCGCCCGCCTTCGCCGCCGACACTGCCGATGCGATTGCCGAACGCCTGCTGGATCGCCTGCAGGCCGGCGACTACGCCGCCGCCGAGGCGATGTTCTCGCCGGAGATGGCCGCCGCCGTGCCGCAGGACAAGCTGAAGGCCGTGTGGGAATCGCTGCCGGCGCAGATGGGCGCGTTGCGCACGCGCGGCGAGCCCAGGGTCGCGACGCATGAGGGCATGCAGGTCGCACTTACCCGGCTGGAGTTCGCCAATGGCGCGATCAACGCGCAAGTCGCGGTGAATGCACAAGGCAAGGTCGCCGGCTTCCTGCTGCAACCAGCACCGCCGGAAGCCGCCACGCCGGTCCCCGCCGACGCGGCATACCAGGAGCGCGAACTCACCGTGGGCACCGGTGGACAGGCGCTGGCCGCCACCCTGGCGATACCCAAGGGTGCGGGTCCCTTCCCCGCCGTGGTGCTGGTGCACGGTTCCGGTCCGCAGGATCGCAACGAAACCATCGGCCCCAACCGCCCGTTCCTGGATATCGCCCGCGGCCTGGCCGCGCAGGGCATCGCTGTGCTGCGTTACGAGAAGCGAAGCAAGGCGCGTCCGCAGGATTTCACCGGCGGCAAGTCGTTCACCGTCGATGACGAAGTCACCGACGATGCGGTCGCCGCGATCGCCACCCTGCGCGCCCAGCCCGGCATCGACGGCAAGCGCGTATTCGTGCTCGGCCACAGCCAGGGCGGCATGCTTGCGCCCCGCATCGCGCAACGCTCCGGCCAGGTGGCCGGTCTGATCCTGTTCGCCGCGCCCGCGCGTTCGCTGCTGACGATCCTGCCGGAACAGAACCGCTACCTGCTGGCCAAGCGGGGGCCGACGACACCGGAAGCGCAGGCGTTCCTGGACAAGCTGGATGCGCAGATCGCCAACGTGCGCGGCAACGCGCCCGACGATTCCACCGACACGCCGCTGGGCCTGCCAGCCCGCTACTGGCGCTCGCTGGAAGCCATCGACCCGGTGGCCGAGGCCAAGGCGCTCGACCTGCCGCTGCTGCTGTTGCAGGGTGGCCGCGATTTCCAGGTCGTCGATGCGGACTGGCAGCGCTGGCGCAGCGGACTGGCCGGCGACCGCCAGGCCGCCTTCAAGCACTACCCGGCCCTGAATCACCTGGGCATCGCCGGCGAAGGCGCCGGCACGCTGTCCGAGTACCAGCGACCCGGCCAGGTCGATCCGCAACTCATCGCCGACACCGCCCGCTGGATCAAGGAACACTGAGCATGACCCGCGATTTCACCGTTGCCCCGCTCGACCGCTGGACCCTGCTCGGCCTGTGGCTGCCGATGACCAGCGCCATGGCGATTGCGGCGGGCGCCGTGCTGTGGAACACCAGCGAAACCGTGCCGCGCGGCCTGCTGTTCACCCTGCCCTTCATGCTGCTGGTCGGCGCGGTCCTGCACGTACTGCTGCGCCGCCGCCGCATCCAGCTGGAACATGATCAGTTGCGGATCACCGCGACCATGTTCCGCAAGCAAGTCCCGGTCAGCGCCATCGATCTGGACAAGGCCCGCATCGTCAATCTCGACGAGCACACCGAACTCAAGCCCGCCTTGAAGACGAATGGTTTCAGCCTGCCCGCGTTCACCGCCGGGAACTACCGCCTGCGCAACAAGGCCAAGGCGTTCTGCCTGATCAGCGACCGCGCGCGGGTGCTGGTGCTGCCGCTGCGGGACGGTCCGCTGGTGCTGCTGAGTCCCGAGAAACCGCGGGAATTGCTGGACGGCCTGCGCGAAGTGGCGGCCTCCGCGCCGCGCCGCTAAGCTGCCGGGCATGCACACGCCTCCGGTTCCGCTCAAGACCCGCCTGCTCAACACGCCCGACGTGGAACTGTGGCCCGGCGGCCTGCTGCGCGCGCGCGGCAACGCCGATGCGCGCATCCTCGCCCGCGCCCGGCGGGTGCTGCGACGCAAGCGCGACGGCCGCTACCTGGCCGCGGAACTGCCCGAGGGACTGATGCCGTTGATACCGGGCCTGCCTCGCGAGCCCGGCATCGAGGCGGCGCTGGATCGGCTGGACCACGACGGCGGCGGACGCGGCCCCTGGCGGGGCGAAGCCGGCGAACTGCCGCTGGACGCACTGCGCGACCATCTCCATGCGCTGGGCCTGGACGACAGCTACGGCGAACGTACCAGCCTGCCGCTGGTGGCCGAGCCGGACACGCTGGCCTTCGCCGGTTTCGATCGCTACCGCCGTGCGCTGTGGCTGACCCACGCCGCCGCGCGCGCCTGGCTGGGCCTGCGCGACGCCGCCGCGCGAGAGGGCGTGGTGCTGGAGGCCATTTCCGGCTACCGCAGCCACGACTACCAGCTCGGCATTTTCGAACGCAAGCTCGCGCGCGGGCAGACGGTGGAGGAGATCCTCTCGGTCAACGCCGCACCCGGCTACAGCGAGCATCACAGCGGCCGTGCGCTGGACATCGGCGCGCCGGACGAGCCGCCCGCCGAGGAGAGCTTCGAGCACACCGCCGCATTCGCATGGCTGGTGGCGAACGCCGGCGCATTCGGCTTCTCGCTCAGTTACCCGCGCGACAACCCGCACGGCATCGTCTACGAGCCGTGGCATTGGTGCTTCGCCGCTGATGTCGCGGCCGATGCGGACTGAAGCCGAACGCCAGCGCCGAAGGCTGTTGCAGGCCATGGCATTCGGCGGCGCGGCCGCCGCCGCCGGCTGCCGTCGCGGCGACGCGGAGGCCGGTGCGGTCAGCGATGTCACCGACATCGACCACATTCCGGTCGCTGGCCAGCTCCGCCCCACCACCACCGCCGTCCTGCAGCAGGCGCTGCGCCGGACCCGCGGGCCGATCTCGATTGGCGGCGCACGCTACAGCATGGGCGGGCAGATCGCCGCCGACGGTTCCACCCACGTCGACATGCGCGGCATGAAGCGTCTGCTCCACCTGGATGTCCAGGCACGCACCGCGCGCGTGCAGGCCGGCATGTGCTGGCGGGATCTGCAGGATCATCTGGATCCGCACGATCTGGCGGTGCGGATCATGCAGAGCTACAGCAATTTCTCGATTGGCGGCTCGCTGTCGGTGAACTGCCATGGCCGCTACGTTGGCGCCGGTCCACTCGCGCACTCGGTGCGCGCCCTGCAACTGGTGACCGCCGATGGCGGGGTCCACGAACTGGATCGGCAGCGCTCTCCGGAACTGTTTTCCGCCGTGCTGGGCGGCTATGGCGGCCTGGGCGTGGTCACCGAGGTGGAACTGGATCTGGACGAGAACTTCCCGATCCGGCGCGACGCGCAGCGGGTGGCACTGGACGAGTATCCGGAGTTCTTCCGCGAACACGTCCATGCGCGACCCGGCATCCTGCTGCACAACGCCGATCTGATGCCGCCGGATTTCGACCGCCCCCTCGCGATCAGCTGGACCCGCACCGATCAGCCGCTCACCCTCGCCGAACGGCTGGTGCCGCGCCATCTCGACTACGGGCGTGAGCAGAACCTGATCTGGACCGCGTCCGAACTGCCGGGCGGCGGAGCGTTGCGGGAGAAATTCCAGACCGATCGGATCCTGCGCGAGCCCGTGGTGGTCATGCGCAACCACGAGGCCAGCCTAGACGCCGCTTCGCTGGAACCACGCACGCGCATGGTGTCCACCTACCTGCTGCAGGAGTACTTCATCCCGGTGCGGTCATTCGCGATCTTCGCCCGCAGGATGGCGGCGATCCTGCGCCGGCACGAGGTCAACGCGCTCAACGTCTCGATCCGGCATTCGCCGGCCGATACGGTATCGCTGCTGAAATGGGCGCCGCAGGAGGTGTTTTCCTTCGTGCTGTACCACAAGCAGCGCGCCTGGTCCGGCGCCGACCGGCAGGCCGGCACCTGGACCCGGCAACTGGTCGACACCGCGCTGGCGCTGGACGGACGCTACTACCTGCCCTATCGGCTGCATGCCACGCCGGAGCAGTTCCACCGCGCCTATCCGGAAGCCGCCGCCTTCGCCGCGCTCAAGCGCCAGGTCGATCCGCAACGCCGTTTCCGCAACCGCCTGTGGGACAAGTACCTGCCCGCTTGAACGGCACTCTCCTTCCGGCGTAACGTAGCGGGCATCATTCGGGGGAATGGCATGGAAAATCCGTATCAGTCGTCGGCCACCAGCGCCGGCGCGGTGGCACCGCTGCGTTCGTCCTCATACTTCAAGAATCCCAGGCTGCTGACCGTTACTACCCGGATTTTTCTGTGCCTGGGCGTACTGGTGTCCCTCGGTGCGGGTGCGCTCGCGCTCACCGAGCTTTCGCTCATGGAGGAATACTCGCCGACGGACGGCCTGGACGATGTCTACGACGATCTGATCATTCCCACCCTGCTGCTGGGATTGACCCAGTTCGCCACCGGTATCGGCACCATCGTGGTCATCGCGATGTGGGTCTACCGCATGGCCTGGAATGCACGCTACTTCGCCGGCGCGCGCAATATGGACTACACCCCGGGCTGGGCGGTGGGCTGGTATTTCATTCCTTTCGCCAATCTCTGGAAGCCCTATCAGGCCATGAAGGAAATCTGGCGCGCGAGCGACGAGCCGGCCCGCATGAACCAGATCCCGGTTCCGTTCTGGCTGCCGCTTTGGTGGTGCCTCTGGCTGGTCACCAATATCCTCTCCAATGTCTCTACGCGCCTCACATTCCGTGCCGACGACATTTCCGAGGGCATGTTGGCCAACCAGGCGTCGCTGCTGGCCGAGGCAGTCAACATCCCGCTGTGCCTGGTGTTCCTCCTCATCGTCAACCGGCTGTCGCGGATGCAATGGCATCAACAATCGCTGCGCCAGGTACAGGCCGTCGCCTGAACGAGGCAGCATGCCTGGCCCTTCGCCGGGGACTTGAGCGAGATCAATGAGGCGTCGGACCCGGGTGGGGATACTCACGGCGTTCTCCCGACGTGGCCGCCCCGATGTTCTCCACGCACGCCCGCTATCGTCCATCGCTGGTCGCGCTGCACTGGCTGACCCTGCTGTTGCTGAGCGGCGTCTACGCCACCATCGAGTTGCGCGGCCTGTTCCCGCGCGGCAGCGATGCGCGCGAGCTGATCAAGACCGCGCATTTCTTCCTGGGCATCAGCGTGTTTGGCCTGACCCTGCTGCGCCTGCTTGTGCGGGTGTCGTCACCGACACCGCCGATCGCGCCGGTGCCGCCGACCTGGCAGAGACTGGGGGCCGGCACGATGGCGCTGGCGCTGTATGGGCTGATGCTGGTCACGCCGGTGCTCGGCTACCTGCTGCTCAATGCGGAAGGTACCTCGCCCACGTTGGGCGGCTGGGCATTGCCGTCGCTGATGGCCGCACAGGAAACCCTGGGTAACGGGCTGAAGGAATGGCACGAAACCATCGCCGTCGCCGGCTACTGGCTGATCGGGCTGCACGCGCTGGCGGCGCTCTATCACCATCATGTCCGGCACGACGACACCCTGCTGCGCATGACGTTCCGGCGCTGACGCGCAACGCGGAGCCTGTTCCGCCGCGGCGCCCAGGGACTGGACGCCGGGGGTTCGGCGGAGCAGGCTCCGCCTTGCGCACCGCCGCGTAGAGCGGAGCTTGCTCCGCTTCCAAGGCATGCCGGACCTTCCAAAAGCAGCGGAGCGAGCTCCGCTCTACATGGCCCATTGCGTAGAGCGGAGCTTGCTCCGCTTCCACGGTACGCCGGACCCTCCAAAAGCAGCGGAGCGAGCTCCGCTCTACGGGGTCAATCCTGGGAGCGCTTGGTGGGCGTTTTGGCCTCGGTGCCGAAGTCGGCGATGCGCCACAGGTACTGGGCGGCATAGGTGCNCAATCCTGGGAGCGCTTGGTGGGCGTTTTGGCCTCGGTGCCGAAGTCGGCGATGCGCCACAGGTACTGGGCGGCATAGGTGCGGTACGGGCCCCAGCGTTCGCCGCGGGCCACCAGTTCCTTCGGGGTCGGCGCGGTTTCAAGCTTGTCGACGAACTGGGCGCCCTTGCGCACGCCCAGATCGTCCACCGGCAACACGTCGGGGCGACCGAGCCGGAACATCAGCATCATTTCCACCGTCCAGCGGCCGATGCCGCGGATCGGCACCAGCGCCTCGACGATGGCGTCTTCGCTCATGGTCGACATCCGTCGCAGGTCGGGAATCTCTCCGCGTGCCTCGCGCGCGGCCAGGTCGCGCAGGGCCAGGGTCTTGTTGCCGGACACGCCGCAGGCGCGCAGCGCGATGTCGTCGATCCGGCCAAGCGTGTCGAAATGCAGCCGGTTGCTGCCGATCGCGGTTTCCACCCGTCCGACGATCGTTGCCGCCGCCTTGCCGCTGAGTTGCTGGTACAGGATGGCGCGGGCCAGCGCATCGACCGGATCGAACGGCTTGCGCCAGGTCGGTTGCGGTTCGATGTAGCCGATCCGCTTCATCCAGGTGCCCAGCTTGCGGTCGCGCCGGCTCAGGTGATCGAAGGCCGCCTCGGTATCGAATCCGCGCGAATAGCGGGGCATGGACTTACCTGCGCACCGCGTCGATGGCCCACAGCAGCCAGCCCGCCATCAGCGCCATGCCGCCGGCCGGCGCCAGCTGGGTGGACAGGCCGGCGAACACCGCCGCGATCAGGCTGCCGGAAAACAGCAGGGTGCCGGCCAGCAACAGGAACAGGCCGGTCTTGCCCAGCCAGCGGGTCGTTCCCGGCGCCAGCGCGGCCAGGGCGATGCCATGGCCGAACGCGAACAGCGCCGCGGTTTCCAGCCGCGACTGGGCCACCGCTTCGCTGATCGCATGGGCGGCGTAGGCCGACAGGCCGACCGAGGCGCCGGCCAGCAGACCGCCGCACAGGGCGAACACGGAGGGTTTGCGTTGGCGTCGGTCGTAATGCATCAGCGTGGCGTCCTGCGGGTGCCGGCAGCCGTCCTTCCGCGCGGGAAAAACGGCCGTACAAAAAAACAACGCGCCGCAATGAGCGGCGCGTTGTCGGGTTCACGCATGGGACCTTGCACGAACAAGACAGGAATCCCGAAGCGGATTACTTGATGGCCCAGTAGATGTCGAACTGGCCGTCGGCCTCGAACGACTTGTCCACGCCGCTCTTCCAGGACTCGTACGGACGGTCGACCACTTCATAACCGTTGGTGACAGCCCAGGCGCGCAGCGCGCTGCGGTTGGCGTCCAACTCGGCCATGAAGCCGGTGTAGTTGGCGAACGCGGAGCGGTGGGCCTTGGTGACCACGTGCTCGACCGGGGCGCCGGACGGGATGGTGACCTTCAGGTCACCGGTCGAGGCGACCGGAGTGGAGGTGGCCGGCACCGGAACCGGGATCGGGTTGCCATCCTTGTCCTTGGCGTCGGCGCTCGGGGCCTTCGGACCGGTGCCCGCCTTGCGGACCGGCAGGGCGACGTCGAACGCGTACTTCTCCGCGCCGAAATCGGTGGTGATGATGCGGACCGGGCCGGCGGCTTCCAGGCCATTGGCGTCCATCACCCGCTTGATCCACTCCTGGTTGGACTTGATCGAAGCCTTGATGGCGTCATTGTTGCGGTCGATGTTGCCGGCGTTGACGACCAGCAGGTCCTCGGCGGGCAGCTCGACGATCTTCAGGCCCGTCAGCTTGCTGCCTTCGGTGCGGTAGTCGAAGTTCGGCACGGTGGCCAGCATGTTGGTCAGCTTTGACAGACCGGCCTTGACCGCGTCGCCGACGTGGCGGCTGACGTACATGCCGGCGTAGCGGCCGATCAGGTTCCAGCCGTAACTGACTTCATAGGTCTGGGTGATCTTGACGTTGCGGTTGTTCTTGCCGGTCGGCTCCAGGTTGAACGCGGTGACCTTGTCCGTACCCAGCTTCTGATCGGTGATCGCGTAGACGATCTTGCCGGTGCCGCCGTTCGGCGCCGGGCGCTCGCTGGCGGTGATTTCCCAGCTGCCCTTGCCCCACTGGCCCTTGGAATCGTAGTCGACGCGGGCGCCGACGCCGGCGTGGCCTTCGTCGCCACCGGAATAGGAAAGTTCGTTGGCAGCGTGCGGCAGCAGCGGGTTCCAATCCTTCAGACGGCGCACGTTGTTCAGCGTGTCGAACACGATGGTCATGCGGCGGTTGGTCTCGGCGCTTTCCTCAAGCTGACGCTTGGAAGGCAACACCAGGCCGATCACCAAAAACAGCGCCAGGACCAGCGCCAATGCAATCAGGAACTCGATCAAACGGGTCATTCAGGGAGTCTCCGGGGGCCGGTGCCTCGGCCATTGAAAATGTGCACCGCGCATCCTATCAGGCTTGGCGGGTTCCGCGCAGCCCATTCCGGCGATGGATCGCGCCCTTGTTCCGAACGCCCGGAAACACGCGCCCTTCACGCCCTTTTCGGGACAGCAACGGCCCCGTCGGCGGCGCCGGGATGCCGGCGCCTCATATAGGCAGACCAATCGCGACCGGACCGCCGCCGGTCGCCGCCCCGCTCAGACCAGTTGCAGCTCGAACGCCTTCAGGACCGCGCGGGTGCGGTCGCGCACGCCGAGCTTGGAGAGGATGTTGGAGACATGGTTCTTGATGGTGCCCTCGGCCACGCCCAGCGAATTGGCGATCTCCTTGTTGGAGAAGCCGCTGGCCATCAGCCGCAGGATTTCGGTCTCGCGATCGGTCAGCGGGTCCGGGCGATCCAGGCTGACGAAATCGTTGCGCATATGCTCCAGCCCGGACAGCAGTCGCTGGGTCACCGCCGGCTGCACCAGGGATCCGCCATCGGCCACGGTCCGGATGGCACCCACCAGTTGTTCCAGCGACACGTCCTTGAGCAGGTAGCCCTTGGCGCCGGCCTTCAGCCCGGCCAGCACCAACTGGTCGTCGTCGAAGGTGGTCAGGATGATCGCCGGCGGCAGCTGGCCGGCGCGGGCCAGCGCCTGCAGGGCCTCCAGGCCGGACATCACCGGCATGCGCATGTCCATCAGGACCACGTCCGGCTTGATTTGGGGAATCAGCTCCACCGCCTGCTTGCCGTCCGCGGCTTCGGCGACGACCTCGATGCCGTCGTCCAGCGCCAGCAGCGAGCGGATGCCCTGACGCACCAGGGTTTGGTCATCGACCAGGCAAACACGGATCACAGGCTACCTCCAGGGGCTGTCTCGGACAGCGGTTCGGTTTCGGGTTCGGCGCGCAGCGGGAGCACGCCGGTGCTCTCGGCCGCGGGGAGCCGGATGTGCAGGCAAAAGCCCTTGCCGGGCTGGGTTTCGATGTCCAGGGCGCCGCCGTACTGGGCCAGGCGCTCGGCCATGCCGCGCAGGCCGTTGCCGGAGATCACGGCGTCGGCGCCGGCACCGTCGTCGCGGGCGTCGATGAGAATGCTCCCGGCCTCGCGCCGGCAATGCACCCACAGATTGCGGGCGCCGGCGTGGCGGACCGCGTTGGTGATGATTTCCTGGGTGCAGCGCAGCAAAACGTGCGCGCGCTGGGGGTCGTCCAGGGTCAGCGGTTCCTCGATGTCCATGTGGATGGCCAGCGCCGGCACCTTCTCGGCCAGCGGCAGCAGGGCCGCACCCAGATCGATGGCGCCGCTGTCGCGGAGCTGGCTGACCGCCTCGCGCACGTCGGTCAGCAGCAGCCGGGCCAGGGTATGGGCCTGGCGCACGTGTTCCTGGGCCCGGCCCTCGGTGATGTGCCCGGCCACTTCCAGGTTCAGGCTGAGCGCGGTCAGGTGATGGCCCAGCAGGTCGTGCAGTTCGCGGGAGATGCGGGTGCGCTCGTTGACCCGCGCGCTCTCGGCCAGCAGTACCCGGGTGGCGCGCAGTTCCGCGTTCAGCCGGCGCTGCTCCTCGCGCGCCTCGGCCTGCTGGCGGGCCACGTAGGCGGTGATCAGCACGAACGCCGCGAAGCCCACGTAGAAGGCCGACTGGAACAGGGCCTCCCAGAAGTTGAAGTCCTCCAGGGCCATGAACGACCACACCAGCGGCGCGTGCCCCAGCAGCAGCCAGGCGATGGCCACCCGCAGGTTGAGCAGCCAGGGCAGCACCCCGGCCACGATCACCATCAGCATGGCGCTCAGGCCGGTCCGGCTGTAGACGCCCACCGCCACGGCGGCCAGGGTCAGCACCAGCGCCAGCGGGATGTTCCAGGCCTGGGACACCCGCGCCCCGCGCGCACCCAGCGAACGGGTGGCGAACCAGTAGCAGATGCCGAAGGTGAAATAGGCCAGCGCGGTCAGCGGAATGTCCACGCCCTTGCCGTCCGCGCCGCTCGACGGCGGCAGGAACCACACGTTCAGGACGATCGGAATACCGACCAGGGCCCAGGTATACAGGCCGGTGGCGCGTAGCAGGCGGGTGTGGCTGAGTCGTCCCAACATGGGCGCAGTTTAGGCGCAATCCCCGGCCCCGGCCGTCCATCGAAAGTCATGCGACAGGCCGCCGGTCCGTCCCGGCCGGTTCACGGACCGCTTACCCGGAAGCTGCCACCCTCCCGCCACAAATGCGATAATCCGCCGTCGGCCACCGCGCTGCGGCCGCCCGAACGAAAGCCTTTTGCAAGACCTCCCGCCCCGGAGCCGAGTAATGTCGATTGTCATCCGCGACGTGCGCGAGCACGAGCTGGATTCCGTTCTAGCCCTCAACAACAATGCCGGACTGGCGATCCTGCCGCTGGATTCGGCCAAGCTCCACCGCTTCTACGCGCAGGCCGAATACTTCCGCGTCGCCGAACGTGATGGCAACCTGGCCGGCTTCCTGGTGGGCTTCGGCTCCGATGCCGACCATGACAGCAGCAACTTCGCCTGGTTCCGCGAACGCTATCCGCAGTTCTTCTACATCGATCGCATCGTGGTCGCCAGCCGCCGTCGCGGTGGTGGCGTCGGCCGCGCGTTCTACGCGGACGTGCAGAGCTATGCCGAACTGCGCTACCCGCAGCTGGCCTGCGAGGTGTTCCTCGATCACGGCGCCGATCCGGCGCTGCTGTTCCATGGCAGCTTCGGCTTCCGCGAGGTCGGCCAGAACACGATGGCCGACGTCGACGTGCGCGCCAGCATGTTGATGAAGGAACTGTGCAGCTACCCGTGGGTGCAAGAAACCTACGGCGACGCCCTGCCCGATCTGCCCTGGGCCCGTACCCGCGCGCTGGCCGCCTCGCGCACCGAACGGCCCACCGGGACATGAGCGTGACCTCAGCGAACCTTGACTACGAACAGGCCGGCGAACTGAAGATCGGCCAGGTCGGCATCGCCAACCTGCGGGTCCGGACCCTGGATGTCGAGCAGCTCGTGCGCGAGATGCGCGAACGGGTCGAACGCGCGCCCAAGCTGTTCGGCCGCGCCGCCGTCATCGTCGATTTCGGTGGCCTGATCCGCACCCCGGACGTGGACACCGCGCGCGCGCTGATCGACGGCCTGCGCGGCGCCGGCGTCATTCCGGTGGCGCTGGCCTACGGCACCCGCGAAATCGAGCAACTGGCCGAACAGCTCGGCCTGCCGCTGCTGGCCAAGTTCCGCGCCCAGTACGAACGGGTCGACGCGGCGCCACCCGCGCCCGCCCGCCCGGCGCCCGCGCCGGAGCCGGCTCCC